>NZ_CP050948.1:3236410-3870321 GCF_019443745.1 Iamia sp. SCSIO 61187 | reverse complement strand
GGCTCCGGCGACGATCAGGACGTAGAAGAGCGCCAGGCCTGCGGCAGCGAGCACGCCGGCTCTGACGCTACGGCTGGTCACGTCTGCTCGCGGTGGCCATGGCCAGCGTGGGCGTCCTCGTCCCGAGGACCGTGCCCGCCACCGTGATCCATCCCCCGCATCATGAAGATCATCATGAGCGGGCACACGAGCAAGATCAGGAACGGCAGGAAGCTGCCCACCGGCACCCCGAACAGGCTGAGCCCGAACAGCACCGCGGCCCCGATCAGCATCGGCTTGAGCATCTGCGAGTGGTTCATCTGTGGCTCCTTGGTCGTCTTGATGCCCCCATCGTCTGCGCATCCGTGGCCGCTGCCATCCGTCGCGGGTACGGAAGCAGCCCTCGGCCGACTACGGAGCCGATGCGAGGCGGTTGTCGGGCGTTCAGTAGGCGACCGAACCTGGATCCGTAGCGGTCGCGGATGCGGATGTCGCGCCTCGCACGCAGACTCGCGTCCGAGGAGGTCACCCCATGGCCCACCACCAGCGCCCAGTCGATGCGGACCGGGCCGAGACCTGCCCGGTCTGCGACGGCCAACCCCGTGTCCTGGTGGCCATGCGACACCCGTCGATGCTCCAGTTCACCCGTGAGCTCCTCGAACGGGAGTGTGGCTGCTGGGTTGCCACCGAGACCCACACCGACGGCTCGCTCTCACGCACGATCGATGAGGTCGGCGCGGACCTGGTGGTGATCGACGTCGCCGACATCCCCGCTTCGTGCGTCACGGCTCTCGCCCGCGTCCCGCTGGAGCGGGTCATCGTGATCGGCCCCGAGCCCGACCCCGCCTATCGCGCCGCGGCACTGCGCTGCGGCGCCGCCGCCTGGCTTGCACGCGACGAAGTGGCCGACCGGCTCGGCGACGAGATGCGTCGGGTGCTCGGCTGCCGCCACGACCCCTGCCCCCCCGGCGAAACGTCGCGCCAACGAGAGCCGGTCCTCGGCCCGGCCCGCCGGGCGCGATGTTGAACCGCAGTAGATGGCACCCGCTTCGGCACGTGTGCTCCGGGCTGCGACCTGGTGCTGTAGGTCGCCGACACGACGGTCAGCCGGGCACGGCCTCCATGAGACGCTCGGCCTGGAGCTGCTGGTTGACCTCGATGACGACGAGCACGGCAGCGGACAATGCGAGCCAAACTCTGCGGGGCAGCTGCACCGCGAGCCACCGGTGGGCCACCAAGCCGACGACGAACCGCACGACGAGGACCACGGCAGCGGCGGCCAGCAGCGGCACCAAGGGGTTCCAAGACCAGGCTGCAGCGACGTCCCCGCGCACCAAGACGTACGTCGCCCGGGTCCCCCCGCACAACGGATCCATGATGCCTTGACGGTGGAGGGGCCCGTGGAGGTCTGCTCCAGGCAAGCCGAAGGCCCTGAGGTACAGCGCCCCGATGAGTCCGATTCCGACGATGCCGGTGAGCCACGGCGCGCGGTCTTCAGGGAGAAGCCCTACTCGGCCGGGAAGAGCACCCTCGATCATGGCCAGCACACTACGACAAGACGTCGTAGCGCCACGGCCGGCTAGCCCACCAGACCGCCTGCGGCCCCTCGATCACCCGGACCCTCGTCGATGCCTGCCGCACGGCTTGCCGGGCCCGCAGTGCTGATTGCTGTCGGCACGCTGAGATCCACGACCATCTTCGGATCAGCGCCGAGCCGTGGATGCGGTGCGTCGGCCCGGGAGGTCGTGCTCGCCGCGATCGGCCAACGCCCGTTCAGCTGATCGTGCGTCGGACCTGATCGGGCAGGCGCAGCAGGGTCAGGCAGGCAAGCAAAGCGAGCCCGGCTGCCACCATCCCCGTGGAGATCCGGTCGGCGTCGTCCGCCATCCGGACGAGCCCGAACCCCGACAGGGCGGCCCCGACGGCGAAGACCGCCACCGCCGCGACAGGAGGGAGGTCGGGCGTCCGCCTCCGGACGACCAGATAGGTGGTGGCGGCGACCGCGAGGATGCCGCCGACTGCGACGCCAGCGAATGCCGCTGTCCCGATCGACAGTGCACCTGCGACGATGAGCATCGGCAGCCCGCAGCACACGCCACACGCCGCACCGAAGCTGGTCATTCCTCGTCCGTTCATCGCGCCCCATCGGTCAGCTAGGGGTCGGGCCCAAGTGGAACTGGTCGATGACGGCCAGTTCGTGGTGGGGGGACGAGGCTCCCGCCGCCCACTCCCACCCTCTCGACCGTCCAGCCCGACCGGCCCTACTGCACAGCCCAGCCCAGCGATGGGTCCTTGGCTCTTCTGTGCTCAGTCTGTCTCCGACACAATGTAGTAGCAGGTCGACGAGCTCGGATAGGGCCCTGCGAGTCACCCCTCCGGGTGGCGATCATCGCCCGGAGGCTCGGCCGCATTGCTGGGGATGTCCCGCCTCTCTAGGGTGTACGACAACATGTCGTAGAACGCGATCGGCCCAGGAGGCCAATACATGAAGAAGCGCATCGTCATAGGGCTTGTCGCCCTCATCGGCCTGGCCGGGCTGTTCGCCGCCTGTGGCGACGATGACGACATGGGGGGCATGGACCACAGCGGTGACGACTCCTCCGAGACCACCGGCACGGCTGCTGCCGACGCCGACTTCAACGACGCCGACGTGGACTTCGCCCAGGGGATGATCCCCCACCACCAACAGGCGGTGCAGATGGCCGACCACGCCGAAGGTCGGGCCGAGAGCCCTGAGGTCATCGACCTGGCCGAGCGCATCAAGGCCGCCCAGGACCCCGAGATCGAGCTCATGACGGGCTGGCTCGAGGACTGGGGTCAAGAGGTCGCCGAGGGCATGGACCACAGCGGCATGGCCGGGATGATGAGCGACGACGACATGACGATGCTCGAGGACGTCTCGGGCCCGGAGTTCGACGAGATGTTCCTGACCATGATGATCGAGCACCACGAGGGCGCCATCGAGCAGGCCGAGACCGAGCTCGACGACGGCCAGAACGCCGAGGCCAAGGAGCTGGCGCAGACGATCATCGACGCCCAGCAGGCCGAGATCGAGGAGATGCAAGGCATCCTCGACGCAGCCTGACGCTCGGCATGGATGAACCCCGACCTCGCCAGCCCACGCTCACCCGGCGTTTGCTCGCGCCGGCTGTTGTCGCCGTCGCTGCTCTGGCCGTCGTTGGGGTACTCGTGGTGCTGCTCACCGATGACGGTGGGCCAGATGGTGCCGACGGCACCGCCGGCGGAGCGGATCCGGGGATCGCCCACGTCCACGGCCTGGGCATCGACCCTGCGGACGGGGCGCTGATGGTGGCGACCCACAGCGGCCTCTTCCGCATCGACGAGGGACGCGGCGGCGCAGTCTCACGCGTGGGCGATTCGTTCCAGGACACGATGGGCTTCACCGTCGCGGGGCCCAACCACTACCTCGGCTCCGGGCACCCGGACTTGGCGGGCTTCGAGGCCGGTCAGCCGGGGCTGCTCGGTCTCATCGAGTCGACCGACGGCGGTGAGACGTGGCAGCCCCTCTCACTGGCCGGCGAAGCCGACTTCCACGGGCTGGCCGTGGTCGACGAGACCTTGTACGGGTGGGATTCGACGAGTGGCGGGCTGATGGCCACCACCGATCACAGGTCCTGGGAGACCCGCTCGACGGTCGATCTGCTCGGGTTCGCCGTCGACCCGTCCGACGCAGACCACGTGCTCCTCGGGTCGCCGACCGGCCTCATGAAGTCGACCGACGGCGGCCGAACGTGGACCTCAGCCGAAGGCCCCGACCTCGTCAGTCTCAGCTGGAACGCAGACGCAGGCTTGTGGGGGATTGACGCGGGGGGACAGGTCTGGCAAGGAGGCGAGCCCGGGTGGGAACCGGCAGGACGGCTCGCGGGCGAACCCCACGCCTTCCTTGCCACATCTGACGCCTTCTACACCGCGTCCGCAGATGCGGACGGCATCACCACGATCTACGGGTCACCGGATGGTGAGAAGTGGGAGCCCATCTTCCGGGACGACGGCTAAGGCGACCGCCGGCTTCAAACCGTGGTGCGACCAGGCCTGTATGAGGTCCAGCTCCCATGGCTCACGCCGAAGGTTGCTGAGCAGACCTCCGATGACCGAGGTGGCCGCGCCGAGCTCTCAGCCCAAGTAACGGCTCGGTCACGGTCCTGTGCGACATCGTGTCGTAGCTGAGCCGTCGGGTAGACGGCTCCCGTCCCCAAGCCCAGGAGGCCCCATGAGCCCAGCACTGACGATGATCAAGACGACGCCCGCCGAGACCGGGATCGATCCAGAGGTGCTCGCCGCATGCATCGACGCCTGTTTCGAGTGCGCCCAGACCTGCACCTCCTGCGCTGATGCCTGCCTTGCTGAGGACATGGTCGCCGAGCTCCGCAAGTGCATCCGGACCGACCTCGACTGCGCCGACATCTGCGAGACGACGGGGCGGGTGCTCTCCCGGCAGACCGCCTACGACCCGGCGATCACCGGCGCCATCGTCGAGGCATGCCTCACGGCGTGTCGGACTTGCGGCGAGGAGTGCCGTCAGCACGCCGAGATGCACGACCACTGCCGTGTGTGTGCCGAGCAGTGCGAGCGGTGCGCCGCGGCCTGTGAGGCCGTTCTGGCGGCGCTCGGCGACTGACGGGCGGTCAGCCGATCGGGCGACGGACCTGAGCGGGCAGGCGCAGCAGCGTCAGGCAAGCGAGGAGCGCGAGCCCAGCCGCCATCAACGCCGTCGACATCCCGATCTACATCGTTCGCGATGCGGACGTGTCCGATCCCCGAAAAGTTCCTTTCCCAACGGCGAAGTCAGCCGCTGCGGCCGCAGGTGACACGCAGTGGCTCGCGCCTCGATCACTTCGAGGGAAGCCCGCACGCCCGACCAACCAAGTAGGAGGACTACATGCCCCCCATTGTCCCAGCCCGCCTTCGCCGTTCGTCGAACGAGGACCGAAACGAAGGTTCTTCGTCCGACGACCGGAGGGCCTACGTCAGGTTCGGGTTGATGATCCTGACCTCCACGGTACTGATGTTCCTCCTCACGTACACGAACACGTTCGCATGGGGCCACGTGCGTTGGAGCGAGGAGCGCGTCTACATGGCCCTCCTCATGGGATCGATGATGGCCGTGGTGATGATGGGCTTCATGTGGAAGATGCACGCCATGCCGACGGTGAACGTCGCGATCGTGATCTTCGCCGTCGCCTTCGGCGCAGTCGCCCTCTGGTTGTCGCGATCGCAGCACTTCGTCGACGATCGGGAGTACATGAAGGCCATGGTTCCGCACCACTCGATCGCCATCCTGACCAGCGACCGGGCCGACATCGACGATGTCCGGGTCCAGGAGCTGGCCTGCGAGATCGAACGGGCCCAGCGTCGCGAGATCAAGGAGATGGAGTGGCTCATCGACGACATCGCAGAGAACGGCGAGGTCACGTCCGAACAGGAGGCCGAGCGCCGGCCCGTTCCCGAGTTCGAGGGCTCCTGCTGACGCTTGGTCTGGCCTAGCCGCAGAGCTGCTCGGCCACCATGGCCAGGTGGTGAACCTGCAGCGACGAGCTGGCGGCCACGGTGGCCGTGAGGCCGGCCGTGATGAGCAGCGTCGCTCGGACCACAGCGGGCCGGGCCGGAGCGGCGAGGAGCTGGTCGACACGCGCCCGGACGCCGAGACCTGCGAGAGCCATGCCGGGTTGGATCGACCCGTGCTGGACCAACGCCGCTCGGGTGAGGGCCCGTGCGACGAGGCGTCGATCGCCGACCGAGCGGACAGCGTCCTCGTCGGCCCACCGCTCCGTCGCAAAGCGGACGAAACGCTTCATCGGGAAGAGGAGCGGCATCACTGCCACCCCGAGGTCGACAGCGTGGATGAACCGGTCGTGCCGTCGACGCAGGTGCGACCTCTCGTGGGAGAAGAGCACCTCCTGCTCCCCGCCGGAGAGGGCCCGCAGCATCCCGTTCGAGACGACGATTCGCCCGCATTGGCCAGGCAGCGTGTACGCCACCGGCTCGTTACCATCGAGCACTTCGACGTCGCCCGCGGTCCCCTGAGGGATCAGCGCCCGGTCGCCCGCTCGACACCGGCGGAGCCGTAACGCGGCAACAGCCAGCCAGAATGCGGCGACGGTTGCCTCGGCCCAGGGGACCCGTCCGGAGTGGTGGTTGAGTCCGAGGCACCACGCAAGGAGCTGCCCGGTCACGGGCGCCACGTGGACGAAGCTGAAGATCGTCATCACCCGCAGCGCTGATCGTGGCCACCGCAGCAAGGACGGTGCTGATCGTGAGGCTCCACGTGGCCGCACCCGGCCGGAAGTAGCGCTGGGAGAGGCCGCCGAGGCCGGCAGCGAGGAGCGCAACGGTCAGGGGCGCGAGGAGCACAGGGCTCATCGGTCGAGCTCGTCGAGGATCTGTCGCAGCGCTTGTTTATCCCCGTCGGTCTGCCCGTCGACGAACCGGGACAGGACCAGCGAGCGATCTTGCACCGGCTTCAACGCATCCTGCATGCGCCGGGCCGCCAGCTCGGCTTCGGTGCTCAGCGCCCGGTACCGGAACCCCCGGCCGGCGCGCTCGCGCTCAACCTGACCCTTCTGCGCCAACCGGGTGAGGATCGTAGCGACCGTCGTGTACCCGATGTCGCCGTCTAGGGCCTCGCGGATCTCGGCCGGTGTCGCCCCGTCGTCCTGCGCCCAGAGCTGCTCCAACACGGCGCGCTCCAGGGAGCCCATCGGTCGGCGGTCACTCACAGGCCGAAGCCAATGCCGACCAATCGCGACCCCGAAGCTACGACAGCGTGTCGTAGATTGGGGCGGTGCTCCTGGCCGAGATTTCCTACTCACCGATCGTCCGCATCGACATCGGGCCACTGTCGGTCTCGCCGCACGGGATCTTCACCGCGGTCGGGTTCGTCTTCGGAGCGTGGTGGTTCCTGCGGGACGCTCGGCGAGCAGGTCTGCCCGAAGACGATCTGGTCGCCATCCTCTACCGGGCGGGGATCGGGGGGATCGTCGGCGCCCGCTTCTTCTACGTTCTCAACCACCTCTCGAGCTACGAGTCGCCCGTCGAGTGGTTCAAGGTCTGGGAGGGCGGGATCTCGCTGCTCGGCGGGCTCACCGGCGCCCTGTTGGTCGCGTGGTGGTCGGCGCGGCGGCGGGGGGTCGACTTCTGGGCCGGGCTCGATCTCGCTGCGCCGTGGCTGCCGCTCGGGATCGCCGTCGGCCGCATCGGCGACATCATCATCGCCGACCACCTCGGGCAGACCACCGACGTCCCCTGGGGCTACCGGTGCCCCGATGTCGTCGACGTCGGCCGCAACGTGGGGTCCCCCTGTCCTCCGGGCGAGGTCGTGCACCTGACCGCTGCCTACGACCTGATTCTGAGCCTCGGCATCTTCGGGATCATGCTGCTGGCGCGACGGCGCTGGCTGCGCCGACGCGGCGCCCTGGGGGCGTTGCTCGTGGTTCTCTACGGGCTGAACCGGTTCCTGCTCGACTTCGCCCGTGCCGACGATCGCCGCTTGGGCCTGACGGGCAGCCAGTGGGCCGGGATCGTCGCCATGACCATCGGCGTCTCCGGCCTGGCGTGGTTGGCGTCGCGTCCCGAAGCGGTTGACGACGAGGCGGATGCGCCTGCATCCGGCGACGAGGTGCCCCAGGACGGGTCGGACGGCCAGCCACCGCCAACGGAGCGAGCCTTGTGAGCAAACGCCGCCATCGGCCGTACCGTCCCGTCCTCGACGACCGGCGGCTGCAGGAGCGCACAGACGGCCTGACCTGTCGCGAGATCGACCACCAGGACGCGGTCCGCCGCGCCGAGGAGCTGCGCTGCGCGTTCGCTCGTCGCGAACGCCGGCGCCAGGTCGGGCGGTCTCTCGTCGTCCTCGGGCTGGGGCTTGCCGTGCTCCACCTCGTCAGGCACCGGGACGAGCTGCATCTGTTCGACCAGGCGCTGACCGATGCTGTCGTCGGCCTACCTCTCGTTGGGTTGGTCGTACTCTCCGGCGTGGCGGTCCTCGGTCGGATGGGCCCGGCCGACCGCGACTAGACATCGCACGGTTGTAGGGCGTCAAGCGGCGATGTCGGTGCGGTGGGCCCAGGCGGTGTGTTCGTCGTAAGGGGTCTGGTGTCGGAGGCAGCCGTGGAGGATGCCGACGAGGCGGTTGGCGAGGGCTCGTAGGGCGCGGTGGTGGGTGTCGCCGTGGGCGCGCCGGTGGTCGTAGAACGCTCGGGCGCCAGGGCTGGCTGCGAGGGCGGCGAAGGCCCAGAGGTAGCAGGCATCGGCGAGGCGTCGGTTGCGGGCGTAGCGGGCCAACACGACGTGGCTCTTGCCCGAGGCTCTGGTGATGGGTGACGTGCCGGCGTAGTTCTTGCGAGACTTCGCATCGCGGTAGCGGTTCGGGTCGTCCCCGAACTCTGCGAGCACCCGGGCGCCGAGGGTCATCCCCAGTCCTGGCAGGGAGCGGATGATCTTGGCGTCCGGGTGCTGGTCAAAACGGTCGGCCAGGTCGGTCTCGAGGACGGCGATCTGGGCGACCAGCTCACCGATCACGCCGACCAGCGCGGCGACGACCGAGCCCATGGCATCAGCGACGAGGTCGGGGGCGGTGAGCTGGGTGGAGCGCAGCGCCGTCTGGATCTCGATCGCCCGCTCCTCGACGCGGCGCTGGCGTCCCCCTCGGCGCAGCGCAGAGGCGATCTTCGACCGCGACAGCCGCCGCCCCTGGGCCGGTGTTGGGGCGATGGCCAACACGGCCAGCGCGTCGGGGTGGCCCAGCTCACCAAAGGCGTCGAGCGCGGCGGGATAGAACTCGCGCAGCGTCGAGCGGAGCTGGTTGGACTGGCGCTGCCGGGTCCAGATCAGGCTCTGGTGAGCCCGGGCCAGGACCTTGATGGCCTCGACCAGCTCGCTGTCACCGGCAATCGGCCGGTGGTTGTGGCCATCGGTCCGGGCCAGCTCGGCCAACACCCGGGCGTCG
Source organism: Iamia sp. SCSIO 61187 (assembly GCF_019443745.1). NCBI lineage: Bacteria > Bacillati > Actinomycetota > Acidimicrobiia > Acidimicrobiales > Iamiaceae > Iamia > Iamia sp. SCSIO 61187. The sequence continues at coordinate 3,861,377 of NZ_CP050948.1, read as the reverse complement.
CCGGGGTCGGACTTCGCCCCCGAGGTCGAGTGACGTTCCCGATACCGCGACGTCGACAGCGGGTTGATCGCCAACACCGTGTAGCCAGCCGCCACCAACGACCCGACGAACAACCCCCTGTCGGTCTCGGTCGCCACCACCACCTCGGCCGAGTCCTCGACGTGATCGGCGACCAACTCGTGGAACCGGGCGACACCGGCAACGCCCTCGGGCAGCCGACCGCCCCCGACGCGCTCCCCATGCTCGTCGAGGACCAACACGTCGTGATGGGCCTCAGCCCAGTCGTGACCTACGAACACCTTCGCCATCAGCGCCTCCTGCAACAGGTTCGGATCGAGCCCGAGGCGACCACCGGCGTCCTAATGGTTCAGTGCTCCACGGCACGTCATCGCACCAGCCATCAAGGTCGTCCTCACCGACCGGCCGGCGCACGATCTAGCCGTAGGACTCGCGGTCCAGGCGAGATGAGTGCTGACCGACCAGCGGCTCGGGACCATCGTCACCCCGAAGGACCCGACGGTCGAGTCCCATTAGGCGGGGCTGGCGTCCGCCAACTCCTCCGCACCTGACTTCCTCGGAGCAGGACGGACCATGACCAGGATGACGATCAGGCCCGATGCCATCAGCGCACTGGAGACGGCGAAGCCGAGGGACCAGCCGGCCGTGGTGGCGCCGGCGGCCGGAATCGCCCCGGGCTCGGTCAAGGCGGCTGTGCGGGCGGTGCTCACGGCGGTCATCAACGCCAGCCCCAGCGCGCCGCCGACCTGCTGGGCTGAGTTGAACAGGGCAGCCGCGACGCCGCGATCTTCCGGTGGCGCCGCGCCGACTGCTGCGGTGGTGAGGGCGACGAAGGCCAGGCCGAGGCCGACGCCGGTCAGGAGGAACCCTGGCAGCTGCACGGCGAGGTAGGTGGTGGCCGGACTGATGCGCGCCAGGCTCGCCAGGCCCACCGTCACCGCTCCGGTGGAGCCGACGAGGAGAGAGAACGGGCCAGTCCGGCCGATCAGGCGGCCTGCGACGGCGGAGCCCACGGCGATCGCGGCTGCCATTGGCAGGAATGCCAGCCCCGTCTCGACCGCGTCGTATCCGGCGAGATCGCCCATGAAGAGGCTCATGAAGAAGAACAGCCCGTAGATCGCCGCGCCGAGGATGAGGCCGACGACGTTGGCGCCGACGACCGCACGGTGGCGGAGCAGCCGACGGGGGAGCAGCCCGAACGAGCGATGGGTCTGGGTCCAGGCAAAGCCGCCGACGAGGATGGCAGCGACGAGCAGGGTGACCACGGTCGACGTCGACCTCCACCCCACCTCGGGCCCCTGTACCAGCCCGTAGACGAGCGCCGTCAGCCCGCCGGTGGCCAGCGCGGCGCCGGCCACGTCGAACCGCCGTGGGGCGGCGGCCGTCTCCGGCAACACGCGCAGCGCGGCGATCGCAGCGGCGCCGGCGATGGGGGCGGCCAGGGCGAAGACCCACTCCCAGGACAGGAGGTCGGTGATGACCCCGCCGAGGATCAACCCGAGAGCGGTCCCGCTGGACGAGACCCCGCCCCACACCGCCAGTGCCTTCGCCCGTCCGTCGCCTTCGGGGAAGACGGTGAGCAAGAGCGACATCGCTGAGGGGGCGACCGCTGCGGCGCCGAGCCCCTGCACCGCCCGACCGACCAGGAGGCTTGGCGCTGACCAGGCCAGGGCGCAGGCGACGGAGCCGATGGCGAAGAGCGTGGCGCCGCCGACGAAGAGCCGCCGCCGCCCGTAGGTGTCGGCGAGCCGGCCACCGAGGAGGAGGAAGCCGCCGAAGGCCAGGACGTAGCCGGTGATCACCCACTGGAGGTCGGCCGCCGAGAGCCTCAGGTCGCGAGCGATCGCGCTGAGGGCGACGTTGACGATGGTGGCGTCGAGGACGATGAGCAGCTGGCTCCCCGCCAAGACCACGAGTGCAGCGGCACGGCGGGCGCCGGGACGGTTGACGGAAGACCTGCGGTGCATGGCCATGGCTCAACGAGTGTAGAGTGAAATCGAATTCAGTCAACACTTGTGGAGCGAAGATGACGGACGAGTCCCCGACCCGAGCCGAGCGGCGGACCCGCAGCCGGCAGGCGATCCTCTCTGCGGCGCAAGCGCTGTTCGCCGAGCGGGGCTACGAGCGCACCTCGATACGGACGGTCGCCGATCGGGCCGAGGTGGACCCGGCTCTGGTGATGCAGCACTTCGGATCGAAGGACGGGCTCTTCGCCTCAGCGGCGCAGGGCAGCGTCCCGGTCGAAGGGCTGATCGGCGCGGGACGTGAGGAGCTGACGCACGCTCTGGTTCACCACGTCGTTGATGCCTTCGAGGATCCCGAGCAACGGCCGGCCATCGAGGCGCTGATGCGCAGCAGCCTCACCCATCCTGTGGCTGGGCAGGTGATGCGGGACCAGGTGATGGCCGATGCGCAGGCCGCTGTCGCCGACACGATCGGAGGGTCGGACGCTGCCCTTCGGGCTGCGCTCCTCAACGCCACGATGCTCGGCGTAGCGATCGGTCGCTACCTCCTCGAGGTCCCCGCGCTCGCAGCGGCCGATGTCGAGGATCTCGAGCGAATTCTGACCCCGTCGCTCGAGGCGCTCGCCGGTCCGGGCGGCCGCTCGACGGGAGGTCGCGGACCCGGGGTCGGCCGCCGCGTCTAGGAGGGCGGATCGAGGCCGGGGCTCCTTTCACGGGCCCGATAGCCGCGGCGGGTGAGACCGGGCGGCTTGTAGATCGAGAGGGCTGTGGCGCCCACCAGGAGGACCAGCGCGCCGATGGTGTGGATCAGCGGGGACGGGTCGCGGAGCTCGGCGAGGGTCGTCGCTGTGTTCTTCGCAAGGGCTGCGTAGTGCCCGAGCGACTGCATGTAGAGGAGGAGGATCAAGGCGGCGAAGGCGTTGATCGCGAGCTTGGCGACGATCCAGTAGTGGTTGAAGAGGCCCCACCTCGTGATGAGCGACTGGACGATCCCGGTCGTCAGCGACGCGACGCTGAGCGGCAGCAGGTACCACCAGCCGCTGGCGTCGAGCGCGATGAGGGCGGACCGCACGGTCGACTCGTCGTCCGACAGCAGGGCGGTGCCGGCGAGGGCAAGGGCCAGGCCGACTCCTCCGAGCCAGCCGACCGAGGAGAGGACGTGGAGGGTCAGCCCGAATCGCCGGACCCGCAGGGACGCCGTCATGGGTTGCCGTGCGACGGGGCGGAGTGCGACGGGGTCGATCCGCCTCCCGAGTGGCGCTCGGGGCCATGCCCTCCCACCATCAACAGGATGACCACGCCGACCACGAGGATGGCCGCAAGAGCGAGCCCCAACACGACCCACCGAGGGCGCCGGGGGTAGACGGAGGCGGCCGGGGTGTCTTGAGGTGATGTCGAGCGGTCCATGCGAGGTCCTCCGTTGTTGAGCGTGACCGCGGCACGTTACGAGACACTCTGTCTCTGATCAAGACAGCGTGTCTCGATCCCGGAAGGTTGGCTACCCTGGCCTGATGCCGAGGGTCCGAACCGGAACGATCGCCGGCCACCGCCGAGAGGTGCGCGACGCCATCCTCGACGCATCCGCTCGCATGGTCGGAGCCGGGGGGCTGCACTCGGTGACCATGGCCGGGCTTGCACAGGAGGCCGGCATCGGTCGGGCGACCCTCTACAAGTACTTCGCCGGGGTGGACGAAGTGCTCGTCGCCTGGCACGAGCGGTTGCTCGAAGAGCATGTCCGGGCCCTGCGCGCCGAGGTGGAAGGGCAGCCGGACCCGGCCGAACAACTCGTGCGAGGACTCCGGGCGTACACCGAGCTGACGGCCCACGAGCCCTCGGAGGCCGCAGGGGCCCTCCACGGTCGGGGCCATGCCCAGGGCTCGGCCGACGAGGTGGAGTCACTGTTCACCGACCTGATCGACGCCGCTGCGAGACATGGCGCCGTCCGAGACGATGTCGCCCCCCGGGAGCTGGCCGTCTTCTGCATCGGCGCTCTCGGTGGGGCACGACACCTTCCGTCCAAGGCGGCGGCCCGGCGGCTCGTTGCGACGGTGCTCGAGGGGCTGCGCTTCGAGGGTTCGGCGATCTAGTCGCGCAGGCCGAGGGCGGTGACGAGGTGGTCGCCCAGCTCGTCCTCGATCCGCTGCCGCTTGACGACGTTGACGAGGCGGTGCTGCTCGACGCCGCCCTCGAAGAGGATGAGCGTCGGGATGCCGCGGACGCCGTAGCGGTCGGCGGTGGCGCGGTTGCGCTCGACGTCGAGCTTCACGATCCTCACGAGACCGGCCCATTCGTTGGCCAGCTCGTCGAGCACCGGTTCGAGGTGCTGGCAGCTGGGGCACCAGGAGGCGTAGAAGTCGACCAGGACGGGGCCCTCTTGGCGGAGCACGTCGAACGCGAACCTGCCATCCGTGGTCCGGGTGGGCTTGGCGACGGTGTGGGCCGGGGTGCGGGTGCGAGTGGACACGATGTGCCTCCGGGTCGGGTGTGCCGGGACCCGGGCGAGGAGGTGCCCGGGCCCCGGCGAGAGGGTGGTGCGTCAGTCGGCGTGCGAGCTCAGGGGGGCGAAGCGCCGTAGGCGCAGGCTGTTGGTGATGACGAAGACCGAGGACAGCGCCATGGCGGCGCCGGCGATCATTGGGTTGAGGAACCCGGCAGCCGCCAGGGGGATGGCGGCGACGTTGTAGGCGAAGGCCCAGAACAGGTTGCTCTTGATTGTGCCGAGGGTCTTGCGGGCGAGGCGGATGGCGTCGGGTGCGGCTCGCAGGTCGCCTCGGACCAGGGTGAGGTCGCTGGCCTCGATGGCGGCGTCGGTGCCTGTGCCCATGGAGAGACCGAGGTCGGCCTGGGCGAGGGCGGCTGCGTCGTTGACGCCGTCGCCGACCATGGCGACGACCTTGCCGTCGGACTGGAGGCGTTGGATGACGTCGACCTTCTCCGAGGGCAGGACCTCGGCGATGACCTCGTCGATGCCGACCTGTGCGGCCACTGTCTTCGCCGCAGCCTCGTTGTCGCCGGTGAGCAGAACCGGTGTGAGGCCCAGCTTGCGGAGCTGGGCGATGGCCTCGGGCGAGGTGTCCTTGACCGTGTCGGAGACGACCAGGACGCCGCGGACAGCGCCGTCCCATCCGGCGACGACGGCTGTGTGGCCCTTGGCCTCGGCCGCGGCCTTGGCGGCCGCCAGGTCGTCGTCGAGGTGGAGCCCCCAGTCGGCGAGCAGAGCCGGTCGTCCGGCGATGACGGCCTGACCTTCGACCACGCCCTCCACACCGAGGCCCTCCCGGTTGGTGAAGGACTCGACGGCGGGCAGGTCGCCGACCTCGTCCCGGGCTCCGTCGGCGATGGCCTGGGCGATGGGGTGCTCGGACGCGTGCTCGAGGGCACCGACGAGGCGCAGAAGTTCATTGCGATCCGTGCCGGCGGCCGTGACGGCGTCGACCAGGCTCATCTTCCCGGTGGTGACCGTGCCGGTCTTGTCCAGCACGACGGTGTCGACCTTGCGGGTGGACTCCAGCACCTCCGGCCCCTTGATGAGGATCCCGAGCTGCGCACCTCGTCCTGTCCCGACCATCAGGGCGACGGGCGTGGCCAGGCCGAGGGCGCACGGGCAGGCGATGATCAGCACGGCCACTGCGGCGGTGAACGCCGCCGAGGCGCCGTCACCCGTGCCGAGCCAGAACCCCAGGGTGCCGATCGACAGGGCGATCACCACGGGGACGAAGATCGCCGAGACCCGGTCGGCCAATCGCTGGACGGCGGCCTTACCCGTCTGGGCGTCGGTCACCAGCCGTGCGATCTGGGCCAGCTGCGTGTCGGCACCGACCCGGGTGGCACGGATGATGAGCCGTCCGCCGGCGTTGACCGTGGCCCCGGTGACCGGGTCGCCGGGTCCGACCTCGATGGGGACGCTCTCGCCTGTGAGCAGCGAGGCGTCGACCGCCGATGTGCCCTCCTCGACCACGCCGTCGGTGGCGATCTTCTCGCCCGGTCGAGCGACGAAGCGGTCACCGACGACGAGCTGGTCGATGCCGACCCGCTCCTCACGGCCGTCGCGGAGGACCACGACGTCCTTGGCTCCGAGGTCGAGCAGCGACCGCAAGGCCGCTCCGGTCCGGCGCTTGGCCTTCGCCTCGAAGTACCGGCCAGCGAGGATGAACGTGGTCACCGCGGCTGCGGCCTCCAGGTAGATCTCGTCCTGGCCCGAGCCGCGCTCGATGGTGAGCTCGAAGGCCATCTTCATCCCGACCATGCCGGCATCGCCGATGAACAGGCTGTAGAGCGACCACAGGAACGCAGCGAGCGTGCCGATCGAGATCAGCGTGTCCATGGTGGCGGTGCCGTGGCGCAGGTTCACCCACGCCGCCCGGTGGAACGGCAGGGCACCCCAGACCACGACTGGAGCAGCCAGGGTGAGGGAGAGCCACTGCCAGTTGTCGAACTGCAATGCCGGGATCATCGACAACGCCACCACCGGGATGGTCAGCAAGGTCGAGATGATCAGCCGTTGGCGGAGCGGCCGGGTGGGATCCGCCTCGGCGGTGTCGTCGTCGCTCTCGGCCGACGATGCGGTCCGGGGCAGCTGGGCGGTGTAGCCGGCCGCCTCGACCTCGCTGACGAGGCGATCAGACTCGACGCTGTCATCGAAGGTGACCGTCGCCTTCTCGGTGGCGTAGTTGACCGTGGCGGTCACGCCGTCGACCTTGTTGAGGCGTTTCTCGATGCGCATGGCGCACGAGGCGCAGGTCATGCCGCCGATGGACAGCTCGACCCGGTTCGCGGTGGTGTCGGTCGTGCTCATGATCAGTGGCCTCCCTCGTGCGCCGCGCCGGCCTCGGACGAGCCGTCATCGGGGCCGACCTCGACGGTGAACTCGGCGGTGCGCACCACGTCGCCGTGGCGGAAGTCGAGGTAGAGCCGGTAGTTGCCGGCCGACGGGACGTGAGCTGCGAAGTCGATGTCGGGCCCGGCGGGCGTCTCGCCGTCGCCGGGGGCTCCCTCGGGGTGGACGTGGAGGTAGCCGAGGTCTCCGGCTCGCAGGGCCACGAGGTGGCCGTAGGCCGCCAGGTAGGGCTGGAGGTCGGTGATCGGCTGCCCCTCCTTGGAGACCGACAGGGTCAGAGCAGACTCGCTGCCGGCCCGCAGGTCGCCGTCGAGGGTGACGGTGTAGGCGTCGACCTCGGCGGTCCGGCTAGACATCGCACGGTTGTAGGGCGTCAAGCGGCGATGTCGGTGCGGTGGGCCCAGGCGGTGTGTTCGTCGTAAGGGGTCTGGTGTCGGAGGCAGCCGTGGAGGATGCCGACGAGGCGGTTGGCGAGGGCTCGTAGGGCGCGGTGGTGGGTGTCGCCGTGGGCGCGCCGGTGGTCGTAGAACGCTCGGGCGCCAGGGCTGGCTGCGAGGGCGGCGAAGGCCCAGAGGTAGCAGGCATCGGCGAGGCGTCGGTTGCGGGCGTAGCGGGCCAACACGACGTGGCTCTTGCCCGAGGCTCTGGTGATGGGTGACGTGCCGGCGTAGTTCTTGCGAGACTTCGCATCGCGGTAGCGGTTCGGGTCGTCCCCGAACTCTGCGAGCACCCGGGCGCCGAGGGTCATCCCCAGTCCTGGCAGGGAGCGGATGATCTTGGCGTCCGGGTGCTGGTCAAAACGGTCGGCCAGGTCGGTCTCGAGGACGGCGATCTGGGCGACCAGCTCACCGATCACGCCGACCAGCGCGGCGACGACCGAGCCCATGGCATCAGCGACGAGGTCGGGGGCGGTGAGCTGGGTGGAGCGCAGCGCCGTCTGGATCTCGATCGCCCGCTCCTCGACGCGGCGCTGGCGTCCCCCTCGGCGCAGCGCAGAGGCGATCTTCGACCGCGACAGCCGCCGCCCCTGGGCCGGTGTTGGGGCGATGGCCAACACGGCCAGCGCGTCGGGGTGGCCCAGCTCACCAAAGGCGTCGAGCGCGGCGGGATAGAACTCGCGCAGCGTCGAGCGGAGCTGGTTGGACTGGCGCTGCCGGGTCCAGATCAGGCTCTGGTGAGCCCGGGCCAGGACCTTGATGGCCTCGACCAGCTCGCTGTCACCGGCAATCGGCCGGTGGTTGTGGCCATCGGTCCGGGCCAGCTCGGCCAACACCCGGGCGTCGCCGGGGTCGGACTTCGCCCCCGAGGTCGAGTGACGTTCCCGATACCGCGACGTCGACAGCGGGTTGATCGCCAACACCGTGTAGCCAGCCGCCACCAACGACCCGACGAACAACCCCCTGTCGGTCTCGGTCGCCACCACCACCTCGGCCGAGTCCTCGACGTGATCGGCGACCAACTCGTGGAACCGGGCGACACCGGCAACGCCCTCGGGCAGCCGACCGCCCCCGACGCGCTCCCCATGCTCGTCGAGGACCAACACGTCGTGATGGGCCTCAGCCCAGTCGTGACCTACGAACACCTTCGCCATCAGCGCCTCCTGCAACAGGTTCGGATCGAGCCCGAGGCGACCACCGGCGTCCTAATGGTTCAGTGCTCCACGGCACGTCATCGCACCAGCCATCAAGGTCGTCCTCACCGACCGGCCGGCGCACGATCTAGCCGTAGGACTCGCGGTCCAGGCGAGATGAGTGCTGACCGACCAGCGGCTCGGGACCATCGTCACCCCGAAGGACCCGACGGTCGAGTCCCATTAGGCGCGGGGCCCGGGACGGGCTGGGCATCACCGGGCACCTGGAGGTCGATCCCGAGCGTGAGTGCCTCGGCATCTTCAGGGGCGAAGTCGGCGAGGGCCCGGTAGGTGCCGGGAGCCGACAGGTCGAGCTCCACCGACCACGTGCCGGTCTCGTCGCGGACGGGGTGGACGTGCTGGTAGCCGGACAGGTCCCGGCCCACCACGATGAGGTGGAGGTCCTTGTCGTGCTCGGTCCGGAACTCGGTGACGGGAGCGCCGTCGGAGCCCTCGATCGTGAACTCGAAGGGGACGGTGTCGCCGGTCCGGTAGGTCGTGGCGGCGGGGACGAAGGAGTAGCCGCCGCTCGAGACCTCGAGGCCGCCGGGGGTGAGAGCGGTGGGGTCCGTGGTCTGCATGTCGTTCTCCTGCTGGGCGCCGTCACCGGCGTCCGATGTGGTGTGCTCAGAGCCGTGGTCGGGCTCGTCCGGCTCACCGAAGGGGCCCGCCGCCGCGCCTGCTCCCAGGGCGGCGGCGAACACCACGGCGAGGCCCGCGCCGTAGGCGCCGAGCTTGGTGGGGACGTTCACGACGAGACCTCGTATCCCGCCTCGTCGACGGCGGCAGCGATCGCCGCATCGTCGATGGGCGAGGAGCTGGAGATCTCGACCTTGCCACCGGCCAGGTCGACCTCGACGGCGTCGACGCCGGGCACCTTGGCCAGCTCGTTCTTGACGGACTGGACGCAATGGCCGCAGGTCATGCCGGAGACGTTGACGGTGGTGGTGGTCATGGCGGGCTCCTTCGAGCGTTCTGGGGAGAGTACCCCCGGGGGGTATAGAAATGTATACCCCTAGGGGGTATGATCGTCAACCTCAGACCCAGAAGAACCGGAGAACGCTCATGACCGACCGCGGCTACACCGCCACCAAGGAGCAGTTGCAGACCCGCCTCTCCCGAGTGGAGGGCCAGGTGCGGGGCATCAGCCGCATGATCGACGAGGACCGCTACTGCATCGATGTCCTCACCCAGATCAACGCCGTCCGCGTCGCCCTCGACAAGGTCGCCCTCGGCCTCCTCGACGACCATGCCCGCCACTGCCTCGCCGGCGGCCACGGCGGCCCCACTGACCCCGACGAACAGGTCCAGGAGCTGATGGGCGCAGTCGGCCGCATGCTCTCCCGATAGTGCGGCCCGGGATGGCGGGCTTGGTCCCTGGCCTCGCCGGCTCGGCCACCGGGAGGTAACGAGAGGTCACGTGACCCCGATCCACCCTCCGAAGGCGGACTTCGCGCCTCCTTGCGTTCCTCGGGGTCAGGCGACGTCCAGGGGCCCCCAGAAGGCCTCGCCGGGGGTGGGCGTCCAGGTTGCCGTCGGAAGAGGGAGCGCGGTTGGCGGCCCAAGAGGCCATCGCCGGTCTCCCAGCGTCCACATGCCCAGGCGATAGCGCTCGCCGTCTTTGGCGAGGAGCCCCATCAGCGCTACCTCCAAACGGCTTTCGGGTTCGTCGGCGGTGGCTGCCATCGTACGGCGATCTCGGCGGCTCATCCCGAAGCCACCGGCAGGGTGGACGTGCCAGTCCCCCACGAAGGTCAGCCGTCCCCCTGTCGCGACGTAGATCCGATCCAGTTGCTCCTGCTGCCACGCGCCGTCGGGGGTGAATCCCCACGTGTGGTGCTCAGCGTTCGGGCCCGGGCCGATGATCGTGGCGACGACCAGATGCCCGGCCTCGAAGTCGTCCCAGCCGATGAGCATGCCGCCGGTCTCAACCGGGTGGCAACGGCGTGCCTCGGCCGTCATGGCGTCGACGGCCGTACTGGCTACGAAGACCGTCGGTTGGCGCATGGGTGGCAGTCCGGATGGGGCTCGATGGTGAAGGTTTCCGCGAACCCGGGCAGGGCGAGATCGGCCGTCCGGAACTCGTATCGTGCGTAGTCCCAGGTCGCTGCGGGGTAGGAGCCGTCCGTCCCCGCGCACATCGTTGCGCATGCCAGCCGGACCCCAGCCAGCGCGATCGCCGCGATGTCGAACCCGGCGCCGGTGAACGTCGGGTCGATGCAGCCGGCCGGCCAGGTGTTGGCGGTCGCGGCGTTCTGGTCGCGAGGTGGCGGGGTCAAGGTCCCCGCCTCGAAGTGATGCATGAGACACGTCCAGCAGGCGGTCTCAGGTCTCGGATCGAACCGGGCGACCATCCCGCCGAACCCGCCCTCGGTGGCTGACACGACGACGTATGGAATTCCCCGGTCCTTGGCCAGCTCGGATAAGAAGTAGTTGACGCCTCGGTCTGCGGTGGCGTCGTAGATCAGGGCGGCACCATCGAGCCACTTGTCGAGCGTGTCGAGATCCGAGGGTGCTGCGTCACGCTCTTCGACCGAGTCGCCGCTTTCCCTCGGTTGCCCTAGGCGGCACGGCAGCAGCTCGATGTCGGTGTAGGGCCAGTTCTGCTTGAGGTGCGATAGGAGCGCGACGAGCTTCGGGTGCCCGGCGCTCAAGAATCCGAGCGGCCAGCGGGCCCCGTTGCCGGTGCTGAGCGCGTCGGACTCGATCATCCGTAGGCGCCCGGCACCGGCCTTGGCGAACTCGACGGCGCTCGGCGCGCCGACGCCGCCGAGACCGATGAGGGCGATGGTTGCAGCACCCAGGGGCCGAAGCGAGGGCACCCGCTCTCGAAGGTCCGTGGGTCCAGCACGATCGGTGCGAAGCAGATTTGGAGGACTCACTTTGACGGAAGGCTCTGTCACTCGCCCTCGTTGCGGCTTGGCGGGCGGGCGCGCCCGGGTTCGAACCCGGGCGACGAAGAGCCAGCTGTCGCCGCGCACCAGCGTGCTCGAGTCCAGGTCGGCGCGGACATCGTCTTCGAGTACCACGCCGATCAGGTCGACCTCCTGGTCGCCGACGCGCTCGTAGGCAGGCGCCGCCAGCGTCCTGTCTGCGTCCACGGCCGCGGACAGGACGGCCTCAGCCGAACCCTCGGCGGGCGCGCTGTCCAGCCGGACCCACCGGCCGTCGATCAGCTGGTCGTTCACGTACAGGGCGGCCAGAGCGGCATCAGCGGATCGCAGGACGGCACCTTCTTCGTCTTGGACCTCGAACACGGTGCCGCGCAGCGCGCCCTGCGCGCTCTGTGCATCCAGAGCGACCCGCAGCCGACCGCTCCGCGTCTCCATCACGTTGGCCCAGCCGCCGTCGATGCGCATCACGGTGTGTACGGCTGGGTCGTAGTAGTTGGTGATCGGGTCGACGTTCGGCATGCGGTCCGGGGAGGATGTGGGCGTTTCCCCGCCGTCTGCTGCGGCCGCGTCAGCGAGCAGCTTGGGCATCTGTTCTGCGATCACGGACGCGGCCGTGTCGGCGACGTCCCACGCCCCCTGACCATGGAGGAGGCAGAGCCGGCCCGTGAAGGGGGCCTGGTGCACCCGAAAGACATCATTGCTTCGCACCGACACCTGGAAGTAGGGGTGCAGGTCGCTATAGGTCACCTCCAGGTCGTGCCGGGTCCCTCCGGCGTCGGTGTACGGCACTTGGTACCGCCGAATGCCGCGGGCGTTCAGCAGATCTGCGTCGACGATCGGCGGTCGACCCCCGAGGCGCTCGAGGTCGCGTTCCTCGGCCTCGAGCACCTCAGGGAATCGGACCCACCATGGGTCGAAGGTCACCCGACGGGTCGATGATCCGGAGGGCGCGGCGGCGACGGCGGGCGAGGCCGATCCGGCGGCGGGCCGGGCCGGTCGGGCGGCGGACCCGGAGGGACGTCGGGCCGACCGGGCGGATCGGACGGCGGCCCCTGTCCGGGTGTGTCGTCCGGGCGGCCGGGAGAATCGGGTCGGGGCATGAGATGCCTCCTCTGCGAGATCAGACCGCGCGCTGCGGCCTGCAGCCGATGGTACGAGGAGGGTGTGACAGTGAAGCGGGCGTCGAGGGTCAAACGACGTCGCGCGTGATGTTTCGGAGGTCATCGCGGCCTAGAGGGGCGTGCAGCACGACGGCTTGAGCGGGTTCGACGTCCTGGTCTTCCTTGGCGCGGGCGCAGTCCTCTCGTCAGTCGGCGTGGTCTGGGCCGGCGCGGTCCTGGCGCTGGCCATCGCCGGTGCGCCGCAGCTGGTGGGGATCGATGAGGCCGGCCGGGCCGTTGGGCGGATGCCCAGCCGGATGGGTGACCCGGCCCGGGCGTGGGGGCCGCCTTTGGCCGACGAGCTGCCGGGCCCGGTCATCTACTGGACCTGCACGGCGCTCGTCGCCGTGGTCTTCGTCGTGCTCGGCGCGGTCGTCCTCCACTGGTCGCCCTGGTCGCGAGTGGGGACGTCGAAGCGCCGGCCTCTGGGCGTCGATGCTCGACCCGCCTTCGCCCGGCGGCGGGACCTGGCCCCGGTGCTCGTGCGAGGGCCCGTGTCGGGCCGGTTCATCCTCGCCCGGTTCGGTCGCTCGCTCGTCGCCACGGAGGTCCGTCGTCAGGGCCGCTCGAGGAGGTCGACACGACGGGCGGGCGACCGAGGGGCGGTCGCGCTCGTCGGCCCGTCGAGGTCTGGCAAGACGAGCGCAGCCGTGTCGGGAATCCTCGAGTGGGACGGCCCCGCGGTCCTCAGCTCGGTGAAGGCGGACCTGCTCGATTCCACCGCCAGCTGGCGGTTGACCCTCGGTGAGGTGCGGGTCTACGACCCGACGGGGTCGACCCGGCAGGTCGGGGGCGAGGCCCGGTGGTCGCCCGTGGATGGCGCCGGCACCATCTCGGGCGCGCAGCGAGCCGCGCGTGCCCTCTGCGACGCCGCGCCCCGGGGTGGCGTCGAGGGCGGTCTGGACTTCTGGCTGTCGCAGTCGGAGATCCTCCTCTCGGGCCTGCTGTGGGTCGCGCACCACGCCCAGCGGGACATGGGAACGGTGTGCGAATGGGTCCTCCGCCAGGACCAGCCGGGGGAGCTCGGGCCCGGCGAGGTCCGTGCCGCGCTCGACGCCTTCATGGTCGACGAGGACGACGAGGTGGCGCTGGGCGCAACGGACGCTTCTCAGGGACTGGTGGCGGTCTGGGAGATGGACGAGCGGACCCGCTCCAGCGTCTACGCCACGGCGCAGACCGTGGTGTGGCCGTGGTCCGATCCGAACGTCGCGGCATCGTCCCGCCGGAGTGAGGCCGATGCGGCCGGGGTCGATCTGGCTTGGCTCCTCAGCGGGGTGAACAGCCTGTACCTCTGCTCGCCGATCGAGGATCAACGACGCCTCGCCCCGGCGTTCGGTGGCCTGCTGAACGACCTCGTGGCCCAGGTGTATCGCCACGTCGCCGCCACCGGGAAGCCGCTCGATCCGCCTCTGCTGATCGTCATCGACGAGGCGGGCAACACGCCGCTGCGGTCGTTGGCCGAGTACGCGTCGACTTTGGCGGGACTCGGCGTTCTGTTGGTGACCATCTGGCAGTCGCTCGCCCAGATCGAGTCGTCGCATGGTCGGGCGGCGGACACGATCCTCACGAACCACCTGAGCAAGCTCTTCTACGCCGGGCTGTCGGACGGCGCCTCGTTGAAGTACGTGAGTCAGATCCTCGGCGACGCCGAGGTCGACTCGCGCTCCCGGTCGGTAGGCGACGGCGGTGGTCGGGGCTCGATGCAGCTCTCGACCGCCCGGACGCCTCTCGCGCCTCCCCACGTCCTGCGGCAGATGCGACCCGGTGACGCCCTGCTGGTGCACGGAACGCTCCCGCCTGCCCACGTGCGAACGCGCCCGTTCCACCGCTCCCGGCACCTTGCGCGCCGGGCAGATCTGCCGCTGCCGGGGCGGGGGGAGCGGAGCCAGTGAAGCCCTTCATGCGGCCCATCGACGGGGGCCAGCTAGCTCCGGTCGGCTGGGTGGCAGAGCCGGCGGGACTCTGGGGCGGCAACCAGGTCGAGGTGGTCTACGACCCGCGTCGCCACCAGCTCGTCAGGACCGACTCCGACATCGGTGATCGGACCCGCGTCGCGCTCGGCACCGCCGGCTTTCGCCGGGTCGCCACCGCCGGGGAGCAAGAGCTGTGGGTGCGTGACCGAGTCGCAGCCGCTCGTGCGGCCCTCGACAAAGCGCAGGAACACCCCCCTCCGAGACGCGTCGTGGGGCTCGGCCGGTGAGGTGGCCCAGGGGCGGACGATGCCACCGACGTCGTGCGCGGCAGGCATAGGCTGTGAGCCGCGATCGGAGCGCTCGCCATGGTCCGGTCGAACAGCTCTCGCTGTTCGACGATGTGCTCCCTCCCACCGAGCCGGCATCGGCAGAGGAGGCCCCCGGCCATGAACCACTACGGGCGACTCGCCCTCGAGTTCCACCAGCAGCACCGCCCGACGGCGTTGGCGGCGATCCCGGATCCCGAGGTGTACTTCACACGGATCGGCGAGGAGATCGCCACCGAAGTGAACCGGTGCCGGGACGAGATCCTCGGTCCGGTCAGGGCAGGCGAAGGACCGGACGTTCTCCGCATCCGCAGCTCCCAGGCACTGGCGGCAGCGACGGAGGTGGTGGTGAGCCAGCACCCCCTCTTCCAGCAGGAGGCGGCGGACCCGGACACCGAGGACTGGACCGACGATCCGGACCTCGACCGCTACTACCGGCGGCTGGCGGAGATCAACGCCCTGAGCGATCCGATCTAGAGACGGCGCAGCCGACCCGGGGTCGGCCACCCGTCTTCAGGCCCCACAGCCAAGCTGACCTCGCTCCACCGGGCGAGCGAGCCAAGCTGGACGCCAACCTCGCAGCGCTGCGTGTCCTCACCGCCTGCCGCGCCGAGGGACGCTGGGCGACCCAGCCAGAGCAGGCTGTCCTGGCCCGCTGGTCGGGTTGGGGCGCGGTGCCGCACATCTTCGACGAGGGCTCCGACCGTGACAGCGGAGCACGGGCCGAGCTGCGGTCGCTGCTCGGAACCGACGAGGCGTGGGCACAGGCCCGGCGGAGCACGTTGAACGCCCACTACACATCGGCCGAGGTGGCTCAGGCCATGTGGCGCGCCGCGACCGACCTCGGCTTCAGCGGAGGGACGGTGCTCGAACCCGGATGCGGCTCGGGCACCTTCCTCGGTCTCGCGCCGAGCGATGCCTCGCTCGTCGGCGTCGAGCTGGACCCCACGACGGCTGAGATCACACGACACCTCTACGGAGCCCGGGCCACCGTCCACCACTCCGGCTTCGAGGACTTCCGGTGCGACGACGGCGCCTTCGACCTGGTGATCGGGAACGTGCCGTTCGCACAGGTCCGCCCGCACGACCCCAAGCACAACCGGGGCCGCCGGTCGTTGCACAACTACTTCCTGCTGAAGAGTCTTCACCTGGTGCGGCCCGGCGGGTTCGTGGTCGCGCTGACGTCCCGCTACACGCTCGATGCCCAAGGCCCTTCCGCCCGGGAGGAGATGGCCGCGCTCGCTGACCTCGTGGGGGCCGCGCGCCTGCCGGCCAGGGCGTTCGCCGAGTCGTCGGGCACCGAAGTCGTCGTCGATCTCCTAGTTCTGCGCCGCCGACGCGAAGGCGACGAGCCCGGCAGCAGGGAGTGGGTGGAGACCGTCCCGGCGAACCTGGTGGACGACGAGGCGACTGGTGACCTCCGCATCAACTCCTACTTCGCGTCGCACCCCGATCGGATCCTGGGCCAGCTCTCGACCACGCGAGGGATGTACCGCGAGAACGAGATCACGGTCACCGCCACGGGGTCCGTCGACGAGCAACTCAGCGCAGCGCTCGGCCCGCTCGTCGCCGATGCGCTCGCCCAGCGCCGAGGCTTCAGTAGCGACAACGTCGCCGTCGCCCCGGCTTCGCCTCGAACGCCCGACACGGCGGGGGGCGGCGACTTCGACACTCGATGGGCCCAGGACGGAAGCCTGGTGGTGAACCCGCGCGGTCGAGTCGCCCAGGTCACCGACGGGCAGGCTCACCTCTACACGCCTCGGTTCGCCAAGGATCGGGGCGAGCTCGTCCGCCTCGTCAGTCTTCGGGATGCGGCGAGAGCCGTCCTCGAAGTGCAGGTCGAGGGCGGCTCCGACCTTGCCTTGGCCGAGGCCCAAGCGATCCTCACGGACCGCTACCGCGCCTACGTCCGCCAGCACGGGCCACTCAACCGCTCCAGCCAGGCCCGCACCGGTCGGCGCGACCCGGAGACGGGCGCCGAGGTGCTCCGTCGCGTGCGCCCGCGCATGGGCGGGTTCCGAATGGACCCGGACTGGCCCCTCGTCGCTGCGCTGGAGGACTTCGACCAGGCGACCCAAGAGGCCCGGCCGGCTGCGATCTTCACCGAGCGCGTGATCGCCCCTCCAAGCCAGCGCGAGGGAGTCGAGACGCCAGCGGAAGCCGTGTCCGTCTGCCTGGACGAGACGGGCACCGTGACCCTGGGACGGGTCGCACATCTCCTCGGTGTCGAGGACGCCAAGGCGCGGGAGCGCCTCGGCGAGCTGGTCTACGACGATCCCGGCACTGGTGGCCTCCTCCCCGCAGCCCAGTACCTATCGGGGAACATCCGGGAGCGCCTCGACGCCGCCCGTGCAGCCGCTGAGAGCGATCAACGGTTCGCCGTCAACGTCGCCGCCCTCGAAGCGAGCCTGCCCCGCCAGCTCGACCCATCCGAGATCACCGCCCGGCCGGGCGCAACCTGGATCCCTTCCACCGATGTCGAGGCGTTCTGCCGCGAGGTGCTCGACGTCGGAGTCGATGTCGAGCGGCTCGCCGAGCTCGGCTCGTGGACCGTCCGCCTCCGCGACGGCTCCCGGCGGGGCGTGGCCCTCACCTCCGAGTGGGGGACCTCACGCGCTGATGCGCTCGTCCTGCTCGATGCCGCGCTGAACCAGAGGCTCCACACGGTCACGGACGCGGTGGAGGGCGGAAGGCGCGTCCGCAACGACGCCGAGACGCTGGCGGCACGGGACAAGCAAGAGCTGCTGGCCAGTCGCTTCTCGACGTGGATCTGGGAGGACCCAACGAGGTCCGCCCGACTCGCAGACCGGTACAACAAGCTGTTCGCCAGCACCGTCCTGCCCCACCACGACGGATCGCACCTCACCTTCCCTGGCTTGGCGGGGACTTTCACGCCAAGGCAACACCAGCGTGACGCAGTCGCCCGCATCCTCACCGACGGGCGCGCCCTCCTCGCCCACGCAGTCGGGGCCGGCAAGACCGCCACCATCGTCATGGCGGCGATGGAGCAGCGCCGGCTCGGACTCGCCAACAAGCCGGCCGTCGTGGTCCCGAACCACATGCTGGAGCAGTTCAGCCGCGAGTGGCTCCAGCTCTACCCGACGGCCCGACTCCTGATCGCCGACCGCGAGCACCTGTCGAAGGATCGACGCAAGGAGTTCGTCGCCCGAGCGGCCACGGGTGACTGGGACGCCGTGATCTTCAGCCACTCCGGCTTCGCCCGCATCCCGCTCGGCACCGACCTCCTCCGGGCGTACCTGGGAGAGGAGATCGACACGGCGCGTGAGGCGCTCGGCCAGTCCAAGGACGGCAAGGGCCTCTCGGTCAAGAAGCTCGAACGGCGCATCGCGAAGATGGAGGAGGTCTACAAGCGGCTGCTCGCAGAGGAGTCGAAGGATGACGGCGTCCGGTTCGAGGAGACCGGGATCGACTACCTCTACGTCGACGAGGCACACGCCCACAAGAACCGGCGCGTCGACTCCAGCATCGACGGCGTCGCCACCACTGGCTCCCAGCGTGCGCAGGACCTCACCGCCAAGCTGTGGGCGCTGCGCCGAGACCACGGGCCGAAGGTCGTGACGCTCTCGACCGCAACCCCCGTCGCCAACTCCATGGCCGAGCTGTGGGTCATGCAGTCCTACCTGCATCCCGACCTGCTGGAGGCAGTGGGATTGCGGGCGTTCGATGCGTGGGCCGCCACGTTCGGCCGGACGCATACCGCGCTCGAGTTGTCCCCCGACGGCAGCAGCTACCGGATGCAGACCCGGTTCGCACGGTTCCAGAACGTGCCGGAGCTGCTGGGCCTCTACCGGCAGGTGGCCGACGTGCGGACCGCCGAAGACCTCGGCCTACCGGTGCCCCTCTTGGTCGGTGGCAAGCCTGAGACGGTCGTCGTCGAGCCCAGCGACGAGCTGATCGAGTACGTGGCCGATCTCGCCGCCAGGGCCGAGAAGGTCCGGGCCGCAGCGGTCGATCCCACGAAGGACAACATGCTCAAGGTCACCGGGGACGGCCGACGGGCGGCTCTCGACCTTCGCCTCGTGGCCCTCGACCAGCCCTACGGGGGCAAGGTTGCCGCTGCCGCCCAGCGTGTCGCGGCGCTTCATCACGCCACCGCCGACCGGACCTACGAGGGCGCCGGCGGGCAGCTGACCATGCGCCCCGGTGCTCTCCAGCTGGTGTTCTGCGACGTGTCCACGCCCGCAGCGGCAGGGTGGAACGCCTACCACGACCTACGCGCCCAGCTCGTGCGGCGCGGGGTGCCGGCCGAGTCGATCCGCTTCATCCAAGAAGCCAAGTCCGACGATGCCAAGGCGGCCCTCTTCGCCGCCTGCCGAGACGGCTCGGTCTCGGTGCTCGTCGGTTCCACCGAGACGATGGGTGTCGGTACCAATGTCCAGAACCGGGTGGTGGCCGTGCACCACCTCGACGCGCCGTGGCGGCCGGCGGACGTCGAGCAGCGAGACGGCCGGGGCGTCCGTCAGGGCAACCAGAACCCCGAGATCCACATCACCCGCTACGTCACCGAGCGATCGTTCGACACCTACCTGTGGCAGACACTCGAACGGAAGGCAGCGTTCATCGGCCAGGTGACACGCGGCGACCTCGGCGAGCGTGAGGTCGAGGACATCGGCGACCAGACCCTGTCGTTCCAAGAGGTCAAGGCCCTCGCCACCGGCGACCCCCTCATCTTGGAGAAGGCCAAGGTCGACGCCGAGGTGGCGCGGTTGACCCGGCTCGAACGCGCCCACGGCGACGATCAGCGGAACCTCCGCCGCACCTACGACTCGGCCACGGCGAGGGCCGACCACCTCGACGGACGCATCGCTGACCTAGAGCCGGCGGTGGCTCGCCTCGAAGACACCCGGGCTGATCGCTTCGCCATGACCGTTGACGGCCACATCCACCGGAAGCGGCCCGATGCCGGCGAGCACCTGCGTCGACTCGTGGCCGGTCGGCTTGTGCCGGGCTCGACGCCTCCCGACGAACGGACGGACTGGCCCGTGGGTCACCTCGGGGGCCACGACGTGCGAGGCCGTCGCCTCGCCTTCGGCGCCGATTCTGAGGTGCGACTGTTCGTGCCCGGCACCCCAATCGACCTGGTGTACCTGGTATCCGAGTGGCGGGACGTCGACCCGGCATCCGTCGTTGGCCGCCTCGAGCGTCACCTCCAGCGTCTGCCAGGCGAGCTCGACCGGCTCAGGGCCGAGCGAGACGCAGCCCGCAGCGAAGCGGCCCGAGCAGGGGAGCGCCTCGGCCGCACTTGGGACCAGACCGACGACCTGAGGGCCTTACGCCGTCGCCAACACGAGATCACCGAGGCCCTCACGCCCGAGGACCCCGCTGCCCCGGCGCCGGAGCAGAGCCGCACGGCTCCTTCGATCAGCGCACCTGGGCTCGGATGATGCGAGCGGCAAGCGGCGCGGTTCGCAGAAAGACTTCGCCGTGGCGGAGCACGTTGGCCGAGGTCACCCGCGAGGGCACGGCAATGCGACGAAACCGAGGGCCGGCCGGGAAGGCGGGCGATTGTTGAGCCCGCCGCCCATCGCCTGAATGAGGCGCCGCTTGCGTCGCCTCGAGCCTTCGATTGCGTTCGTCTGGCGCGGATCCGGCTCAAGATCAGCTAGACGCGCGACCATCGTTAGTCCAGATGGTTCGCCGGGGGACAGACGGCTCCGCGGTCGAGAGGAGCCATGGCAGTGCGATCGAGCACAGATGTTGCGACGTTCGCTAGATCCTTCGCGCTGAGCCCGTCGCGGTGGGCCTGGTTGCTGGGGGCGGGAGCTTCCGCTGCAGCCAACGTCCCAACCGGGACCCACATGATTCGCGAGTTCAAGGCGCGACTCTTCAGCGATGCTCTGCAACTCCCTCTGCGAGAGATCGATATCGGTGACCCACTCTGGGTTCGGCGAATCGAAGAGCACTTCGCCATGGCCGGCACGCTTCCGCCAAAGGGTGCTCCCGAGGAGTATGCGGCCGCTTTTGAGGCGGCCTACCCGAGCGAAGTCGACAGGCGAACGTACATCGATCGCAAGGTGGCCGATGCCCGTCCGTCCTATGGGCATCGCCTGCTCGCTTCTCTAGTGGCCACCGGCCAGGCGAGCTGTGTGATCACCACGAACTTCGACTCGTTGGTCGAGAACGCTGTTGCAGTTGCTCGCGACCTGCATCCAAGGGGTTCGACGTCGCTCACAGTGGCCTCGATCGACAGCGGCGAGCGAGCTGCGCGGAGCGTCGCGGAGTCCGACTGGCCGCTGCTCGTCAAGCTTCACGGTGACTTCAAGGAAAGTCGTCTCAAGAACACGACCGAGGAGCTCCAGCGGCAGGACGAGGTCCTGCGCAACGCCATGGTGACGTGCCTCGGCCGGTTCGGGCTTCTCGTCGTGGGCTATAGCGGCCGAGACCGATCGGTAATGGACGCCTTGCACGCTGCACTGGAGCATCCGGGCGCCTTCCCTGCTGGGATCCGATGGGTCGCGCGGAGCGGTGATGCTCTCCTTCCGGCAGTTGGGGATCTGATCGACGCCGCCGAGTCTGCGGGCGTCGATGCCGAGGTGCTTGAGGTCGCTACCTTCGACGAGTTGGCCGGAGCGCTCGAACGGCAAGCGACCATGCCCGCCGAGATCGTTGATCATCTGCGCTCAAGTCATCCACGGCCACGACTCGTCCCTGTCGAGTTCAGACGCCCTGTGGGAAAGAAGTTCCCGGCTCTTCGCTGCAGCGCGCTGCCCATCGTTCAGATGCCACAGACCGCTCGGCTCGTCCTTCTCGACAAGCCGCTGAACACTCAGGAGGCAAGGGCTGTCGCAAGAGAACGGGGAGTCAAACTCACGGTCGCAGCGCGGGGGACCGCCCTGCATGCCTTCGGTTCGGACGCCGACCTGCTTGCAGCCTTCGGCGACCTGGGAGCCGACCTTCAGGGGGACGTGCCCCTGGACCCGATGAACGACGCCATGCACCGGGGGCTCGTGTACGAGGCCCTCGCCCGAGCACTTACGCGCGGGCGGCCGCTCCAACCGCTGCTCAAGCGGCGCGGCCATGTGATCCGGGTCCGCCGACCGGATGGCGGTCGACCTCGTGACCTGCAGCGGGAGGACGATCGAGCCCTCGCTCAACTCCGGAACGCCTACGGCGGGAGCCTGACCGGACGGGTCCCGAACCTCGGCTGGCCCTACGCGGAAGCCGTTCACCTTCGGCTCGACGCCTTCGATGATCAGTGGTGGTGCGTGCTCAGACCCGCCACCTACCTCGATCGCCCAAGGACGGGTTCAGTTGACGGTGCCGCACACCAGCGCTCCCGTGAGGATGCGGATGGGGGTTGGACCAAGGAGCGGTGGGCCCGCCGCTACAACAAGACGTGGGCAGCGATCATCGACGCATGGGCCCACCTGCTCGTGGATGGCCAGAGTCAGGAGATCCACGCCTACCCGTGGGCGAGTAGCGACGGCGCGGCAGGCACCTTCGTCGTCGGGCGATCAACGGCGTGGAGCCGACCAGCGTCTTCGGCGGTGCGGACATGACCAAGGTCGGACGCCTCGCTCCGTTCAGCTCGCTCCCTGAGCCGCTCCTTGCGTTCTCGGCTTCAGACCCTCGTGCCTTGCAGACGCATCCTCTCTTAGGGCTGCGTCAATTCGGCCCGTTCACCTCGGAGACGATGGGTCGGTTCACGCCGAAGGTGCGGGTAGCGATCGTCGGACCGAGTTCCGCTAGGGACCAGCGTCGGATCCTGCTCCAGAGCCTCCGGTCGGAGCAGAAGACTCAGGATCGATCGGGCTACGTTCCGGACTTCCCGGGCTTCGAAGCCGTCTTCGGGGCGGAGTTCGTTCCCGCCGCTGCTCCGACGCAGTTGACCCTGCCCGAATCCCTGTCGGACGGCGCTGACCCCGCTGAGGAGGTCGCCCAAGCACTCCGGGCGGCTCTCGCCACATTGGCGGCGATGCGCGACCAGTTCGACCTCGCTGTTTTCCACCTCCCCGACGCTTGGAGCCACGGAACACGCACCAATGAGTTCGACGCACACCACCTCCTGAAGGGCCTCGCAGCACCTCTCGGGATCCCGACCCAGGTCTTGAACGACCGGACGTTCGCCGTCGAGCAGGCAGCCGCTCGCGCCTGGCGGCTCGGGATCGCCGCGTACGTCAAGGCAGGTGGAGTTCCATGGAAACTCGCTCCGCTAGATGGAGTGCCCGCTGAGAGTGCATACGTCGGCCTCGCCTACGGCTTTCGAGGGAACCCGAGGAACGCGGAGTTCGTGACCTGCTGCTCGCAGGTGTTCGACGCGGACGGCGGCGGAATGCAGTTCGTCGCCTACGACGCTCGCGACATTGATGACCTCGATGCTGTGCGCCGGAACCCGTACCTGAGTCGCGACGACATGCGCGCTGTGATGGCTCAGAGCCTTGAGCTCTACCAACGACGAAACGGGGGCCGGCTTCCGCTGCGCATGGTCCTTCACAAGACGACTGCCTTCACCGACGGCGAATTGGAAGGCGCGCTCGACGCCCTCGCGGCCGTCCCAGAGGTCGAGTGCATCAACATCACGCCGCACGTCTCGTGGCGAGGAGTCTGGCTCAGGGCCTCGAAGGATCCGTCGCAGAAGAGCGAGCCGGACGGCTATCCCGTGCGGCGCGGGACCATGGTGCCGATGTCCGGAACCCAAGGACTCTTGTGGATCGCCGGCAGCGTCGGAGGCGTCAGCACACGCGGCAACTACTTCCAGGGAGGTAAGAGCATTCCCGCTCCTGTCCTCTTCGAGCGCCAAGCGGGCAGCGGGTCACTCGATCTCGCCGCAGTGGAGATGCTGGCGCTCTCGAAGATGGACTGGAACAACGACGCTCTCTACGACCCGGCGCCGGTGACCATCCGATACTCACAGCGGCTGGCCAACACGATCGCTCAAGTGCCTGATCTGCCGAGAGCTGCCTACCCCTATCGGATGTTCATGTAGGGCTACTCGTCGGCTGACGTTGCCGCCTGGCCCGGTGTCGTGGGGGCCGCCGCGACGCCGGCGACGGCGGTCGATGCCCAGTGGTTGCCGGACCGCAGGTGAATTTTGCTGGACCGTTCCCTGAGGCGAGCGCAACGCTGGCGCTGTGAGACCCAGGGCTTTCAAGCTGATCGCCGAGATGTCGCCCGAGGAGCAGCGTCTGCGCCTCGCCGACGGTCTTGCGACGATCGGCGAGCACGTCACGACGCTCGCCTCTGATGCGAGTACGTCCGACCTTGGCCCCCGCGGGGGGTTCGTGCTTGAGATGGTCGCGACGGAGGAGGCCGGCAAGTTTCTGTCCCTCCTGGACGCAGCGCGTTGCCTGAGTCGACCGCACAGCGAGCAGGTCGATCAGCTCAAGCGTTGCACCGACCACGTGGCCAAGGGCATTTACGCCCGTGTGGTCGACATTCGTCCTGCCGACCTGCGCGAACTGACTGCGTACGTCGACCTGCTTCGGCGCGCCTACTACCTCGACGGGCCGAACGACGACGACTGGATCTTCCGAAACGAGATCGAGTCGGCTCGAGAGGAGCAGATGTACGTCGACCTAGTCGAGAGCGACGATGGGATCGGGTGGTGGTCACCGAAGCGGTTCGATGTCGTCGGTCGCTCGACCGGTCCGTCGGCAGCGGTCGAACTCGTGGGCGCGCTCGTCCGCCTCGGGGTTGGTACCACAGCAGGCATCGATGCGACGGTCACGCACTGGGAGAGCCTGGAGCCGGACCTCGGTCCGACGGACGAGCAACTCTTCGAGGGACTTGAGGGCTTGCCACGAGAGGAGCAGGCGCGCCTGATCCGCGCCCGCAACACGTCGACCCAGTGGAAAGAGATCGCCGACCGGGTCCAAGCCACCCTGGGCGAGCTGGATGCCGCAGGCTTGGCTGGCAAGGCGAGCGAACGCGACCGACACCTCGTCCTTGAATGCTGGGGCTTCCCGCTCTATGCCGTCGACGTGCACAAACCCAACTGGAAGGCAGCGTCCGCTGACCTCGAGCGGCTGCGAGCAGTTCAGGGCACGAGCCGAGGCGTCACAGTCCAACCCATCAACATCAAGGGCGATGACTGAGTGGTAGAGCGGTCTACTGATGGGTGGACAGGGACGTCTCCACGATGTTCGAGAGAAGCCGACGCATGTCGGTTCCCAGTGGACGTCCTGGACGGGATCGACACTCGCAAAATGCGTGAGGGCGTCACCACCCATCGGTGGCGGCGGTGGCGGTGGCGGCGAGGTCGCCTCGGACGCTGACGTAGCGGCTGAGGGTGAAGGCGGTGTTGGCGTGGCCGAGCATGGCGCTCACGGCCGGTGCCTCGAGGCCGACATCGAACAGCATCCAGCAGGCGGCGACGTGGCGCATGTCGTGGGGGTGCCAGATCGAGGACATGGGTCCCTGCATCGGCCAGCCGGCGGCCTTGGCAGCTCGGGCCCAGTAGCGCTGGATGGTCCGGCGATTGGCGAAGCCGTCGTCGGTGCCGGTGAAGAGCAGGGCGTCGGAGGGGCGCTGATCGCACCAGGCGGCGAGGTCGTCGCGCAGGCTGGCGGGGAAGATCGTCTGCCGGCGCTGACGGTTCTTGGTCGTCTTGATGGCGAAGCCCTTCCGCGACTGCTCGACCGCTCGGACCACGGCGACGGTCCGCTTCGCCGAGAAGCTCAGGTCGCAGGGGCGGAGTGCGATGAGCTCGCCCCAGCGGAGTCCGCTGCGGTGCTTCAGCCTCATGGCCATCGCCCAGTCGGGATGCCCCTGGTCGGACAGCGCCTCGAAGAGGGCGGCGCACTGCTCGTCGGTCGGAAGGTCGTCGCGAGGGATGAAGCCGGTCGCCTCGCCTTGGTGCTCTGCCGTCTGCGTGTACTTCACGAGCCACATGGGGTCCGCCTCGCGAGGCAGCCAGCGGTTCTTGAAGGCGAAGGTGACGAGCGCTCGCATCGCGGCTCCGAGGTTCTGCACCGTCGCCGGCGCCAGCGAGGCACGAGCGTGGTCGAGCACCTGGTCGGAGTCGGCGGGTGTCCAGGCCCGAAGCGGGTGATCGTCGAGCGCAGGGCGGACCCAGCAGCGCAGGAGGTACTCCTGACGCTCGGCGTACCGCGTCGACCGGGACCCGAGGCTGGCGAGGTAGCGGTCCATGAGCTGCCCGACGGTGGTCGGCGCGTTGCCCCTCCCTGGGAGGGTGACCGACGAGGCGAGTGACGTCTCGATCTCGCGGGCGCGCTGGCGGGCCTCGTCCTCGGTCGGGAAGCGCAGGAAGATCCGCTTCCCGTTGGGGTCCTTGGCTATGACCCGGTAGGTGGGCCTGGACTCGGACGGCGCGTAGACGCGGGTCCCGTACTCGAACGAGGCGATGGGCTTGCTGTAGATCCGGCGCGGCATGAGGCTTCCTCTCCGCGGGCACTAGGCCCTGGTGGGGTGAGGAAGCTCTCGTGCGTCGGCTCGCCGACGCCCTGCGGGCTTCGAGCAGGAATGTGTCCCGATTGTGTCCCTGGGGGGTCTGACGGTCAACCGCTAGGGCCGTCGGCAGGCGGGTTGACCAGGGACTTTGTGACCCGCAACTTGGCGGCTGATGCCGCTCAGATCACCACCCTCTCAAGGTGGCGGCACGGGTTCGAATCCCGTTGGGGGTGCTCAGCACCAAGCCCCTGGAAGGAAGGCAGCGATGCCCTCCGACCAGGGGCTTTCGTAGTTCTCGGGCGGGGATGGACGCAGAGCTGGCTGTCCAGTCCCCGGCCTTGCCGGCGAACCGCCGCGCCGCAGCGATCACGGCGCCGTCGCGGTCGTAGCGTCGGTGGTGTGCGCGTTCTGGTCGTCGAGGATGAACGGGGCCTGGCGGAGGGCCTGCGCGCCGGGTTGGAGGCCGAGGGGTTCGCGGTCGACGTCGCGTTCGACGGGCCGGAGGGGCTGTGGCGGGCCGGCGAGTGCGCCTACGACGTGATCGTGCTCGACCTGATGTTGCCGGGCATGAGCGGCTTCGAGGTGTGCGCCCGGCTGCGGGACCAGGGTGTGGCGTCTCCGGTCCTGGTGCTGACGGCCAAGGACGGTGAGTGGGACGAGGTCGAGGCGCTGGACACCGGCGCCGACGACTTCCTGACCAAGCCGTTCTCGCACGCGGTCCTGCTGGCCCGGCTGCGGGCGCTGCTGCGTCGCCAGCCCCGGGAGCGGCCGGCGGTCCTCGTCGCCGGGGACCTGCGGGTCGACCCCGCCGAGCACCGGGTGTGGCGGGGTGACGACGAGATCGAGCTCACCCCGCGCGAGCTGGCGGTGCTGGAGATCTTGATGCGGCGCCGCGGCGAGGTCGTGACCAAGCGCGAGGTGCTGCGCCACGTGTGGGACGACGACTTCGCGGGCGACCCGAACATCGTCGAGGTGTACGTGCGGCGCCTGCGCAACAAGATCGACCGGCCCTTCGGCCGGGAGGCGATCGCGACCCGCCGCGGGGTCGGCTACCGCCTGGACGCGAGGGGTGGCTGACGCCATGGCGGGATCGGCGTCGGACGGACGAGGCGAGCCGGCGAGCCCGCCCGAGCGGCCGCCCCGCCGGGCGTGGTCGCGATCCGTGCGGGTCCGCACCACGGCGCTGGCCACCCTGGTGGTGGGTGTGACCCTGTTGGTGTTCGGGGTGGCGTTGGTGATCGGGCTGCGGGTCGCGCTGACCGACGGCGTCGAGCGCTCGACCCGCCGCCAGGCCGAGGCCGCCGCCGAGGTGCTGGCCAACGGGGGCGCGCCGGGCCTGCTCGCCGAGGACGACGAGGACACGGTGGCCCAGGTCCTCGATCGGGGTGGCCGGGTGGTCGCGGCCAGCCCGGGCCTGGTGGGGGAGGCTCGCCGTGAGCCCCTGCTGGACGATCCGGCGGCGGGGAGCCACGCCACGGTGGAGGTGCCCGGTCGAGAGCACGGCTTCCTGGCCGTCGCCGCGCCGGCCCGCACCCCCGAGGGGCCCCGGAGCGTCATCGTCGCCGGCTCGCTCGACGAGGCGACCGACGCGGTCTACACCTTGAGCGGGCTGTTGATGGTCGGCGTGCCGCTGGTGCTGGCGGTGGTCGCGTTCACGACGTGGCGGGTGGTCGGGCGGGCGTTGGCGCCGGTCGAGGTGATCGCACGACGGTCGAAGGCGTCTCGGCCGCCGACCTGAGCGGCCGGGTCCCGGTCCCGGCGACCGGCGACGAGGTGGCCCGGCTCGGCCTCACCATGAACACCATGCTCGATCGCCTGCAACAGGCCCAGCGTCGCCAACGGCGGTTCGTGTCGGACGCCTCCCACGAGCTGCGCTCGCCGATCGCCACCCTCCGCCAGCACGCCGAGGTCGCGTCCGAGCACCCACGGCGGATACCCGGCGACGCCCTCGCCCAGACCGTGCGGACCGAGGCGCTGCGCCTCCAACGACTGGTCGACGACCTGCTCGTGCTGGCCCGGGCCGACGAGCACACGGTGGCCTCGCGTCGACGACCGGTCGACCTCGACGACATCGTGCTGGACGAGGTCCGGCACCGACAGGCGACGACCGAGGTCGAGATCGATGCCACGGGCGTGTCCGCCGGCGCCGTCGACGGGGATCCCGACGCGCTGGGGCGAGTGGTCCGCAACCTCTTCGACAACGCCATCCGCCACGCGGCCCGGCGGATGACGGTGTCGCTCGCCGAGCGGTCGGGGACGGTGCACCTCGTCGTCGAGGACGACGGCCCCGGGGTGCCGCCCGAAGACCGGCATCGCGTCTTCGAGCGGTTCGTGCGGCTCGACGACGCCCGCGGGCGCGACCACGGGGGCAGTGGGTTGGGCCTCGCCATCGTGGCCGAGCTGGTGACCGCCCACGACGGCGCCGTCACGATCGGCGACGCCACCCTCGGCGGCGCCCGCGTCGAGGTGACCCTCCCGGCCCGGACCTGATCGCCGGGCTTCGCCCACAGCCCGACCACGGTCACGTGGGGACCACGTCTCCCCACCCCCCGGTTCAGGGGGTGTTCAGGGTCGTTCAGCGTTCTGTCAGCGCCCGGGCGCGACCCTCGCGGTGCCATGGCGGACCGCCCCATCACCTCACCGACCGCGGCGACCGTCTCGACCGCCCGAGCCCCCCTCGCGACGACCGGGACGCCGCTCACGTTCCGTACCGTGCGCCGGCGCTGGCCATCGCTGATCCCCCTCGCCGTGCTCGTGCCCCTGGTGCTCGGAGCGCTGGCCATGATCGACGGTGGACGCCTCCTGGTCTGGGACGCCCCGCTCACCGCGGCCGCCGTCGACCACCGCAGCACCGCGATCGACGACCTCTCGCGTGCCGTGTCCCGTCTCGGCGCCTGGCCCGTCGTCTACCCGCTCGGCGCCGCGCTGGCGCTGGCCGCAGCGCGCCGCTCGCCCCGCCTGGCCTGGGTGATCGTCGCCACCGTCGCCGCCCGCCCTGCGGTCGAGTGGCTCCTCAAGGAGATCGTCGGGCGCCCCCGCCCCGACGGCGCCCGTCTGGTCGCCGGCACCGGCTTCTCCTTCCCGAGCGGCCACGTCCTGGCCGCCACCGCGACCTGGGCGTTCCTTCCTGCTGTCGTCGCCCTGCACACCCACCGCCGCACCCTGTGGTGGGCGTCCGTGGGCCTCGCCGGGACCGTCGTCGCGCTGGTCGCCTGGAGCCGGGTCTGGCTCGGCGTCCACTGGACGTCCGACGTCGTCGCCAGCCTGGCCCTCGGCTACCTCGCCCTCAACGCCGTCCAGGCCTGGCTGCACCGACGTGCCGGTGACGACAGGTCGTCGGGCCGTCGCCGGTCCGAGCTCCTGCCCCAAGAGGGCCCGGCGATCCCCGCGTTCCAGGCGAGCCCCCACTGGCCGATGCGGAACGGATCGGTCGTCCCGCCCGGACCAGCCGCGTCGGGGCCTGGGACGGGAGACCGTGGGCCACGAGGGCCGCGGCCTGGACGTCCGTAGCCGTCGTCGCGAGCGTCCTCCGACCGCCGGCTGTCGCGAACGGCCTCATCGAACCTGGGCCACGCCCTCGAGGTGGCGGCACGGGTTGGCATCCCGTGGGGGTCCCTCGCCCCGGTGCTCCCGACGGGGGATCACCCCGGGACGAGCGGCGGGTTCAGGCGGGCGAAGCCCTCCTGGCGCTGGTAGGGGAAGTGGGGGTACGGCGCCGGGCGGGCGCTGGCGGCGTCGAGCCGGGCGACCTGCTCGTCGGTGAGCCGCCAGCCGGTGGCGCCGAGGTTCTCCTCGAGCTGGGTGATGTCCCGGGCCCCGACGATGACCGACGCCACGGTGGGACGGGTCAGCAGCCAGTTGAGCGCGATCTGCGGCACCGTCCGGCCGGTGTCGCGGGCGATGGCGTCGAGCACGTCGACGACGTCGTAGAGGAGCTCGTCGTCGACCGGCGGGCCGTACTCCGCGGTCTGGTGGAGGCGGCTGCCGGCGGGGATCGGGGCGCCCCGGCGCAGACGCCCGGTCAGGCGGCCCCACCCCAGGGGGCTCCACACGAGGGCTCCGACGCCCTCGGCGGCGCCGAGCGGCATCAGGTCCCACTCGTAGTCCCTCCCGACCAGGGAGTAGTACACCTGGTGGGCGACGTAGCGGGGCCAGCCGTTGCGGTCGGCGACGTCGAGCGAGGCCTTGAGCTGCCACCCGGAGAAGTTGGACACGCCGACGTAGCGGACCTTCCCGGCGGTGACGAGGCCGTCGAGGGTCCCGACGACCTCCTCGATGGGGGTCGTGGCGTCGAAGGCGTGCAGCTGGAACAGGTCGATGCGGTCGGTGCGCAGCCGGCGCAGGGCGTCGTCCACCGCGGTGAGCAACCGGGAGCGGGACGTCCCGGCGTCGTGGGGCCCGGGGCCCATGGGGAGCCCGGCCTTGGTCGAGATGAGGGCCTCGTCCCGCCGACCCTCGAGGGCCGCCCCCAGCACCTCCTCGGAGGCACCGGCGGAGTAGACGTCGGCAGTGTCGAACATCGTCACGCCCGCCTCGAGGCAGCGGTCGACGATCGCCCTCGCCTCGTCCACGTCGGTGGTGCCCCAGGCGCCGAAGAGCTCGCCCCGGCCGCCGAAGGTCCCGGCGCCGAAGCTCAGCTCCGGCACCCGCAGGCCTGATCGTCCCAGCTGTCGGTGCTCCATCGGTCCTCCTAAACGGTACGAATATCCCGTTAATGTACCCCGTTCCCGCCAAACGGGACAACAGGTCCGTTAACGTCGGGCACGTGAACGCCGGCCCGACCCCGCGACCCGGCGGTCGGACGGCCCGGGTGCGGGCGGCGGTCCTCGCCGCCACGGGTGACGTCCTGGCCGAGCACGGGCTCGGAGGGGTCGACCTCACCGAGGTCGCCCGGCGGGCGGACGTGGGCCGGACCACCGTCTACCGGCGGTGGGGGACACCGGCGGCGCTGGTGGCCGACCTCCTCGAGGAGATGGCCGAGGAGTCGACGCCCCGGGCCGCCACCGGGTCGCTGGCCGGCGACCTCGAGGCCCTGGCCCTCCTGGTGCACCGCACCCTGGGCGACCGGCGCCAGGGCCGGCTCTTCGCCGCCCTCATCGCCGCGGCCATGACCGACGCGCCGGCGGCGGAGGCGCTCGAGCGGTTCTACGACGTGCGGATCGCCGAGTGGGCCCCGTGCGTGGACGATGCGGTGGCGCGAGGGGAGCTGGACCCGGGGACCGACGCCGAGGCCGTCATCCGCGCCGTCTCGGCGCCGCTGTACTACGAGCACCTGACGCGCACCGCGCCGGTGGCGCGCCGGACGGCCCTCGTCGCGGCGCGGGCCGCGGTGGCCGCGGCCCAGGCCGGCGCGTACCGGCGTGACGCCTGAGCGGCCGCACCCGACCGGGCGGCGACGACGCTCCGGCGGACCTGTCGGTCAGCCCGGGGTCGTGGCCACGTAGACCGTGTTGGCGGACGTCTCGCCGGTGTAGGGGTTCGGGAACTCCACGACGTGGGCGGCGACGCCGGCGAACACCCGCTCGAGGATGCCGGTGAAGCCCGCCTCGGGCGGGTCGTCGGACCAGAGGCCGAAGGCCCCGCCCGGTCGCAGGCGCCGGCGCACGTCGACCAGCCCCGCCTCGGTGTAGAAGGCGGCGTGGTCCGGGTGGAGGTGGTCCCGGGGCGAGTGGTCGATGTCCAGCAGCACGGCGTCGGCGTCCCCGACGGCGTCGTCGTCGCTGGCGTCGGAGCGCACCGCCCGGAAGAAGTCGCCGGGGACGAAGCGGCACCGGCCCGAGGCGGTCAGCTCGGCCCCGAGCGGGACCAGCCCCGCTCGGTGCCATTCGATCACGGGCTCGGCGGCCTCGATGACGCGGACGCTCCGGACGCGCCGGTCCTCCAGGGCGGCCCGGGCGGTGCAGCCCAGACCCAGGCCCCCGACGACGACATCGAGCGGTCCGCCTCCGCCGATCGCCGCGAGCGTCAGGCGGGCCAGCTCCTCCTCGGCCACGGTGAACAGGCTCGACATGAGGAAGGCGTCGGCGAGGCGCACCTCGTGGACCTCGACCCGCAGCGACGGGTCGAACCGGCGCCGCAGGCTGATCTCGCCCTGCGCGGTCGACCGGCGATCGAGCTCTTCGAACACGGGTGCACGTCCGTCCGTCGTCCGGCGATGGCGCCGGGCCCGTCGATCTCGCCGGGCCGGCGCCAGGGTACGGCGGGCGGCGTCGAGGTCGGTCAGCTCCTCGGGTGGCTGGACGCCGGGGCGCCTCCGGGATCGCCGCCGGCGCGGTAGCGGAGGACGACCACGCCCGTCGGCGTGGGGGTGGCCTCGACCAGGGTCATCGGTCGGGGCTGCGCCAGCGGCCGGAAGAGCCGCTTGCCCGTGCCGAGGACGAGCGGGTGGAGGAAGAGGCGGTACTCGTCGACCAGGTCCCAGGCGATGAGCGACTCGAGGAGCGTCCAGCTCCCCAGGACGACGACGTCGCCGTCGGTCTCGTCCTTGAGGCGCCGGACAGCCTGCTCGACGTCATCGCCGCCGAGGACGTGGGCGTTGGTCCACGTGTCGTCGATCGGGGAGCTGGTGACGACGTGCTTGGGCGCCGACCTCAGGTGGGCGGCCATCGGGTTCTCGTCGCCCTGGTGGGGCCAGAACTGGATCATCTTGTCGTAGGTGCCCCGCCCGAACAGGTACGCCGAGGTGGTGGCGAACGTCGACGCGCTCGGCGGCGAGGGGTCGCGGTACGGCGCGCCCCAGCCCCCGTGCTCGAACCCGCCGTCGCGATCTTCGTCCGGCGATCCGAACCCCTGCATCACACCATCGAGCGTGACGAACTCGACCACGACCAAGGACCCCACGGGGCACAACTCCACACAACTGATGGAACTAGACGGTCCAGTACTCTATAGGTCCAATGCGGTCGGTTACCATCGCCTCCATGCACGGCGACGAGGACACGCCATCGCCCCCCACTCGACGGCAGACGATCCTCGACGCGGCGGCGGGGGTGTTCATGGCCAACGGGTTCGTGGGGGCGAGCATGGACGAGGTCGCCGCCCGAGCCCGGGTCTCCAAGCAGACGGTGTACAAGCACTTCGGCGACAAGGAGTCGCTGTTCTTCGAGCTGGTCACCGTCACCGTCGAGGGCGCGGCGAGCGCATCCGCCGCCCTCGACCAGACCATCGGTGACGATGTCGCCGCCGACCTGTCGGTCTACGCCCGGGCGCTCGCCCACGGGGTGATGCAGCCGGAGGTGCTCGACCTCCGGCGGCTGGTGATCGCCGAGGCCGTCCGCTTCCCGGGGCTCGGTCGTCGCTTCTACGAGCTGGGCCTGGCGCGGACGGTCGAGCGGCTGGCCGCCATCGTCGCCGACCTCGACCGGCGCGGCGTCGTCCGCGCCCCCGACGTCTCGACCGCGGCCGAGCACCTGAACTGGCTGATCCTGTCGGGCCCGCTGAACCGGGCGATGCTCCTCGGCGCCGACCACGGCATGGCGGCCGCCGACATCGACCGCCACGCCGACGACGGCGTCGCCGCCTTCCTGCGGGCCTACCGGCCCTGAGCCGGGGGCCGACGAGGTCCGCTCAGGAGCGGGGGTGGCGGCTCCGCAGGGCGAGGATGCCGGGCACGGCGAAGGCCCAGAACCCCGACCGCGGCATCAGGGTCGCGCCCCAGGCGGTGAACCCCAGCAGCCCCCACCCGAACCACGGCGGCAGCCCGTCGGGGCGCTGCTCGGCGCGGTGGACGACGCCGCCCAGCAGACCGACGGCGAGACCGGCGGTCAGGTACCAGAAGCCGATGCCCCGGAGGTCGATCGAGGCGGGGTCGCCCTCGACGGCGTCGATCACCCCCGCCTCCCAGGTGCTGCGCAGCGAGTCCGGGTACACGGCCGGTGCGACGGCGGTGTGGACGGCGGCGATGACCACGAGCGAGCGCCCCACGAGGGGTCGGTCCAGGGCCCCTCGGGTCGCCCGGGCGGGGCGGGCAGGGGCGACTCGCTGATGCGTCATCGCGCCAGGATCGCGCAATGTGCCAACATGCGTCAACGGGTCAGGCGTGGTCGGCGCCGAGGTGCCGGGGTCCTCATGCCTCGGCGGTGTCGGCCGGCCACAGCGGCCGCAGGTGGGCGAGCAGGGCGTCCACCGTGTCGGTCACGGTGCGGTCGTCGGCGCCGGCCGCCCAGTCCGCCATGGCCACGTCGATGGCGCCGAGGTACGCCCCGGCGATGGTGAGGGCCTCGGGGCCGGCGACGACCGGGCCTCGCCGGGCGTCCGCCAGCAGGGCCAGGATCCGCTCGGTCCACGCCCGGTTGGCGAGGAAGGCGGGCTCGAGGGCGGGGGTGGACTCGACGATGCGCCAGACGCGCTGCATCCGCTCCCGCTCCTCGTCCAGCCGCCCGGCGATGGTGCGGGTGATCTGCTCGACGGCGTCGCGGGCCGAGGTGTCGGGGGGCAGCGCCGCCAGCGTCTCGTCCCAGACCTCCGTCCACTCGACCGGCAGGTCGAGGACGACCCGGTCCTTGGTCGGGAAGTGGCGGTAGAGCGTCCGCCGGGACACACCGGCCGCACCGGCGATGTCGCCCATCGTCACCGCCGCGTACCCCCGCTCGTCGAACAGGTCGAGCGCGGCATCGACGAGCTGGCGCCGCGTCTCGCGATGGCGGCGCTGGCGCAGGTCGCTCACCGGCGAACTCTCGCACACCCCGTCGCCGGGCCGCCCTCGCCGACGGTCAGGGGGCGGCGGTCCCGGGCGAGGGGCTGAGGATGAGGTCGGCGGCGCGGGTCATCACCTCGGCGCGGGTGCGGCCGGGGTGGTCGGCGGCGAGCAGGTGGCTCCCGATCGCCATGCAGAAGGCGAGCAGGCTGCGGGCCTCGACCTCGTCGGGGTCGGAGCAGAACGTGCTGATCGCGTCGCGGCACAGCTGCATGCGCCGGTTGTCGACCCGGCGGAGGCGCTCGGCGACGTCCGGGTCGCGGCGCGCCCACTCCCGGACCGCGTGGTCGATGGGGCGCAACCGATCGCTGGAGAAGGTGAGCTGCCCGGCGAGCCTGACCTTGTCGAGGGCGTCCCCGCCCTCGCGCTCGATCCGCTCGAAGACGTCGTCGACGCTCTCGCGCTCCCAGGTGTCGAGCATCTCGGTGAGGAGGGCGGCGCGGTCGGCGAAGTAGCCGTAGAACCCGCCCTTGGTGACGCCGAGCGCCTTGGCCAGGACCTCGACGCGCACCGCGTCCACGCCCCCCTCGGCCAGCGCCCGCAGCCCCTCCTCGATCCACCCCTCGCGGGGGGTCCGTAGCGCTCCCACCTGACTCCCTCTTCGCTTCCTCGTGCCGGTTGTACGGAACCGCACAATGGCGTACGGTCCCTCTCATACGCCACCGTACAACCCCCGGGAGACCCCCATGGCGATCCGACTCCCCGAGACCGAGCACACCGAGCGTCCGTGGCGCATCCACGAGATCGCTCCCGACTTCGAGGTCGAGGACGTCTGGCGGTTCCGCACCCCCGGCGCCGGGCCCGACGACTTCCCCGTGATGCTCGCCGCGCTGCGAGCGGGCGGCGGGCTCGACGACAACCCGCCGGTGGTCCGGTTCCTGTTCGCCGTGCGGTGGCGCCTCGGTGCCCTGCTCGGCTGGGACGAGCCCGAGCAGGGCCTCGCCCGCCGGACCGAGACGCTGGGCGACCGCCTGCCGGTCGACCTGCGCCAGGACGCCACCGGCGCCGCGGAGGAGGGCGTCCCGTTCACCCTGGTGTACGAGCTGCCCGACGAGTGCGCCCTCGAGATGGCCAACTCGACCGTCCACGCCGTCTGCCACCTGGGCTGGGTGCCGACCGACCACGGCGAGCACGAGCTGCGGATGGCCGCCCTGGTCCGGCCGAACGGCGTCCTCGGGCGGGTCTACATGGCAGCCATCAAGCCCTTCCGGTACCTGATCGTGTACCCCGCCCTGACCCGCCAGTGGGAGCGGGCCTGGCGCGAGCGGGCCCACCTCGTCCGCACCGAGGCGGGAGCGCCCACGTGATCAGGGCCGCGGGGTGGATCATGGCCCTCTACGCGACGGCGCACACCGTGGCCGCCCTCACCTTCGAGGGCGCGGCCGGGCACGCCGACGAGTGGTTCACCGGCGGGCTCTGGGACGAGGACTTCTCCGACATGACCGAGGCCGGCAGCGCCCTGTGGCTGAGCCTGGCCAGCTTCGGACCGCCCCTGTTCGTGATCGGGCTGACCGTGCTGTGGATGGACCGCCACGGCATCACCCCGCCCCCGTTCATCGCGTGGATCCTGGGGACCCTCACCCTCGTCGACGCCGTGATCAACCCGTTCACGCCGTGGCCCATCATCGTGATCGCCCACGTCCTCCTGCTGGTGGGCGCCCGCCGGGCCGGGCGCGACGAGGACCTCGTGACCCCGGCCAGCTCCGCCTCGTCGATGCCGGTGGTCTGACCGCGGGCGGGCGTCCCGCGCGATGATCCGCCGACGCGCGCCCCGGCGCCCGACCGAACGGACCCCACCGATGGCCGCACCCCAGCCCCTGCCGGACCCCGCCACCGACGGGCCGGCCATGGTCGCGGCGATGGCCGCCCTGGTCGAGGCCGAGGCGGCCGCCTGCGAGCAGCGTCGCACCACGACCCCGGAGGTCGTCGCCGCCATGTGGGACACCGGCCTGATGGGGCGGTTCAACCCGTCCGAGGCCGGCGGCGGCGAGCCGACGTTCGCCGAGATGATCGAGACGTGGATCGCCATGGCCCGCCTCGACGGGTCGTTCGGGTGGATCGGGATCGCCAACCTCCCGACGACGGCGGCCGTCGCCGCCTACCTGCCCGACGCCGGGTTCGCCGAGGTCTTCACCGCCCACGACGATCGCATCACCATGGGCGGCCAGCTGTTCCCCAACGGCACCGGTGAGACCGTCGACGGGGGCTACCGGCTGACCGGCTCGTGGAGCTTCGGGTCCGGGACCGGCCACAGCGAGTACGTCGCCGCCGGCTTCATGCCGTTGGTCGACGGCGAGCTCGTCTACGCGTCCGAGGGCATCCCCGAGCTGCGCGTGGCGGTCATGCCCCGCGACGAGGTGCGCTTCACCGACGGCTGGCACGTCCAGGGCCTCAAGGGCACCGGGTCCTACGACTACGAGGTCGCCGACGTCGTCGTCCCCGCCCACCGGACCTTCGAGCTCTTCACCCGTACCCCGGGCCGGGGCTCGGCGCCCACGTTCCGCATGGGGCTGATGCCGCTCGTCGCCGCCGGCCACGCCAGCTGGGCGCTCGGGGTCGCCCGCAGCATGCTCGACGACCTCACCGAGCTGGCCCTGAGCAAGGTGCGCATGGGCGACCCGGCGCCGCTGGCCCACAAGCCCAGCTTCCAGGTCGGTCTGGCGCGCCACGAGAGCATGTGGCGGGCGGCGCGACTCCTGGTCGGCGACGCCTTCGACCGGATCGAGGCCGCGGTCGGCGCCGGCGAGGAGCTGACGCCCACGCTGCGCGCCGACGGTCGGGCCGCCGCCGTCTACGCGACCGACGCGTCCCGGGAGATCGCCCAGTGGGCGCACCTGGCTGCGGGGACGACCGCCATCCGGGAGGGCAGCCGCCTCGAGCGGGCCTTCCGGGACCTCTACACCGGCACCCAGCACGCCTTCATCGGCGAGAAGGTCGCCGTCGACTCCGCCCAGGTGTGGCTCGGCGTCGTGGACGACCCCATCGGCCTCTGACGGATCCCGGGGCCGCTCCGCTCACGCCGGACCCCGGACACCGGCCGAGCATCGTCCCGGCGGGGTGTCGATCGCGCCGGCTCCGGTTCGTAGGACCATCAGAGGACGACGACCGTCCTCCCCGAGACCAAGGAGATCCCCATGCGCACCCTGATCGTGACCGCGTTCGTGTCCACCGACGGCGTGATGGAGGCGCCCGGCGGCGGCGACCACCGCAGCGCCGGGTGGACGTTCAAGGAGGTCGAGTTCGTCGAGGAGGCCTACGAGATCAAGGGCCGAGAGCAGCAGGAGGCGGGCGCCCTGCTGCTGGGCCGCCGCAGCTACGAGGAGTTCGCCCCCGTCTGGCCGACGATGGACGAGTTCACCGAGTACAATGCCATGCCCCGCTACGTCGTGTCGACCACCCTGGCCGAGGGCGATCCGCGCTGGCCGGCGACCGTGCTGCGCTCGATCGACGAGGTCGCCGCCCTCAAGCAGACCGACGGCGCCCCGATCCTCGTCCACGGGAGCGCCGTGCTCGGCGCCGCCCTGGCCGACGCCGGGCTGGTCGACCGCTACCACCTGCTCGAGTTCCCGGTCCTGCTGGGTGCGGGCCAGCGGCTGTTCAGCGAGACCGACAAGGACGC
Source organism: Iamia sp. SCSIO 61187 (assembly GCF_019443745.1). Taxonomy (NCBI): domain Bacteria; kingdom Bacillati; phylum Actinomycetota; class Acidimicrobiia; order Acidimicrobiales; family Iamiaceae; genus Iamia; species Iamia sp. SCSIO 61187. Next base: position 3,822,951 of record NZ_CP050948.1, on the reverse strand, counting down.
CACCAAGCTGGCGCTCGTCGAGCACGACGTCTACTCCAACGGCGTCGTGAAGAAGGTCTACGACGTCGTCCGGTGACCGTGTCCCGGTCGCGACGGTGCGACCCCGGGTGAGCCGCGCTCACCCGGGGTCGCCGTCGGGTCGGTGGGTCAGGAGCCCTGGAACGGGCCGGTGCCGAGGTCGACCACGGCGACGTCCTCGACGCCCTCGCCGTCGGTGTCGACGACCGCGGTGTCGATGACCCCGTCGCCGTCGGTGTCGGTGGCCACGGTGTCGATGTAGCCGTCGGCGTCGAGGTCGGCCTCGGCCGTGTCGAACACGCCGTCGGCGTCGGTGTCGACCACGGTGGTCTCGATGTAGCCGTCGCCGTCGGTGTCGGTGGAGACGGTCTCGAACACGCCGTCGTAGTCGGCGTCGTCGACGACCGTGTCGACCACGCCGTCGCCGTCGGTGTCGACGTCGGCGATGTCGACCACGCCGTCGAGGTCGGTGTCGTAGCCGACGGTGTCGATGAAGCCGTCGCCGTCGGTGTCGGACGAGACGGTGTCGACGATGCCGTCGTAGTCGGCGTCGTCGACGATCGTGTCGACGAACCCGTCGCCGTCGGTGTCGACCTCGGCGATGTCGACGACCCCGTCGGCGTCGGTGTCGTAGCCGACGGTGTCGATGTAGCCGTCGCCGTCGGTGTCGGCCTCGACGGTGTCGAAGAAGCCGTCGCCGTCGGTGTCGGTCACCGTGGCGTCGAGGTTGGCGTCGTCGAATCCGGACTCGCTCATGGCACTGCCTTCCTTCTGCCGGCGGTCCGGCTCCGTGGGTGTGGCCGTGAGAGCGGACCCGGCCCCCGAAGGTTCCCTGCCGGGTGGCGGGGTGGCGTCCCCTGCGCCGTCCCCGCTCCCCCGATCGGGGGATGCATCTGTGGGCTCGCCGTGGGAAGCGTCGCCTGTGCCGGTCGCCACACGGCCGGTTCGGACGTACCACCCGACACACACGCCGGAGGTTGCCCGGCACCGAACCAGTGGAGGAGCGATGTCGACCGCCGCGCCGCAGGTCCGATCACGAGCGGCTCCCCGACCCCACCCCATGACCGCACACCCCCCGCAGGACGCCGACAAGGACACCGATCGCCGGTCCTCCGTGCCCGACGCGCGAGACATCCTCGGGCAGGCCAAGGGCATCCTCATGGAGCGGCACGCCATCGACGACACCAAGGCCCTCGACGTGCTCGAGCACCTCTCCCGGGCGCGCGACATCCCGGTGTGCGAGGCCGCCGCCCTGCTGGTGCGGAGCCGCCGCCAGCTCCCGAGCGCCCTCGGTCGCCGGCCGAGCGACCCGGCCGGCGACGACGGACCCGGATGGCCGGGGAAGGAGGCCGGTCTGACCGAGCGGGAGAGCCAGGTCCTGGTGCTGGCCTCCGAGGGCCTGACCAACGCCGAGATCGGCGCCGCCCTGTTCCTCGGGCGGGAGACGGTCAAGACTCACCTCAGCCGGGCCTACGCCAAGCTCGGCGTGCGCAACCGGGCCGGCGCCGTCGCCTTCCTGCTGCGGCCCTCCGACGACGCCGCCGAGGTCGAGCCGCCGCACCAGTGACCGAGCGGTAGGGTCCCGAGACCCCGCCCGGCTCCGAAGGGACCCGCCATGCCCGCCCCCGGGATGCACTCCGGTCTGCCGACCGACGACGCCATGAACCTGGCCATGTCCGAGCACGCCGTGCCGCTGTTCGAGGCCGTGAAGGCCTTCATCGCCACCGAGGTCGATCCCATCACCGAGGAGTTCTTCCGGCTCGGGGAGGGCCGGGCCGAGCACTGGGGCTACGGCGAGGGCCAGCTCGAGCTGCTCGACTCGGTGAAGGCCAAGGCCAAGGCCAACGGGCTGTGGAACTTCTTCCTCCCCGACGCCGAGACGGGCGAGGGCCTCTCGAACCTCGACTACGCCTACATCGCCAACGAGCTGGGCAAGAACCCGCTCGCCTCGGAGTGCCTGAACTGCTCGGCCCCCGACACCGGGAACATGGAGGTGCTCGAGCGGGTCGGCACCCCCGAGCAGAAGGAGCGGTGGCTGAAGCCCCTGCTCGCCGGGGACATCCGCTCCGCCTTCGCCATGACCGAGCCCGACGTGGCCAGCTCCGACGCCAAGAACATCGCCTGCTCGGCCGTGCTCGACGGCGACGAGTGGCTCATCAACGGCGAGAAGTACTACATCTCCGGCGCCGGCGACCCCCGCTGCAAGATCATGATCGTGATGGTGGAGACGAACCCGGACGGGCCGCCCCACCGCCGGCAGTCGCAGATCCTGGTCCCCATGGACACCCCCGGGGTCGAGATCCTCGGCGCCATGCACGTCTTCGGCGAGGACGACGCCCCCCACGGGCACATGCACCTGCGGTTCTCCGACGTCCGCGTGCCGGCCGAGAACATGCTGCTGGGCGAGGGCCGCGGCTTCGAGATCTCCCAGGTGCGCCTGGGGCCGGGTCGCATCCACCACTGCATGCGCTCCATCGGTGCCGCCGAGCGGGCCCTCGAGCTGATGGTCCGCCGGGGCCTGAACCGCGAGGCCTTCGGCAAGCCCCTGGCCCGGCTGGGCAAGAACGTCGAGGTCATCGCCAAGGCCCGCATCGAGATCGAGGCCATGCGGCTGATGGTGCTCCGGGCCGCCAAGGCCATGGACACCCTCGGCAACGCCGAGGCCCGGGTGTGGGTCAGCGCGGTGAAGGCCATGGTGCCGGTCCGGGTGTGCGAGATCATCGACGAGGCCATCCAGATCCACGGGGCCACCGGCGTGTCCCAGTGGACGCCGCTGGCCCGCATGTACGCCGCCCAGCGCACGCTGCGCCTGGCCGACGGGCCCGACGAGGTCCACTGGCACGTCGTCGGTCGGGCCGAGCTGGCCCGCTACGCCGAGGACAGCGCCCCCGCCGTCGGCAAGCACGCCGGCATGGGCTTCCAGTTCTCCGGTCCCTGATCGGGCGCGGCGGGGAGGCCCCGTGAGCCCCCAGCCCTCGCTGCGCCGGGTGCCGGCTGCGCTGCGGTCGGTCGTGCGGTTCGCCCGGCCCGAGACCGACCCGGTCGAGCGACGCCTCCGACGGGCCGCCTCGGTGGCGGACCTGCGCGCCATCGCCCGGCGCCGCCTGCCCGGCGGGGTCTACGACTCCATCGACGGCGGGGCCGAGGACGAGCGCACCCTCGCCGCCAACGCCGCCGCCTTCGCCCGCACGACCTTCCGGCCCCGGGTGCTGCGGGCGGTCGGCTCGGTCCGCTTCGCCAACGCGGCCGGTCGTGACGTCGACGACGGCGCCTCGCCGGTGAACCTGTCGGACTGCATCGGCACCCAGTTCGACCCGGGCTCTCCTGGGCCGACGTCGACTGGCTCCGCTCGGTCTGGGACGGGCCCCTCGTCATCAAGGGCGTCCAGACCGTCGCCGACGCGGTGCTGGCGGCCGACGCCAGCCGGCGGCGGCGAAGGGCTGCCAGGACGTTCTGTCGCGCTGACCGCTCATCCGCGAGCGCTGGCCGCGACAGAACCGATCCGGTCGCCGGCCGACGCTGTTCTGTCGCGCTGGCCGCCCATCGAGGAGCGCTGACCGCGACAGGACGGATCGGGCGTCAGGCCTGGTCGCGACGACGGGGGCTGGCGCGGACGTGCATCCGCTCGCCCTGGGGGCCGTAGAGGCAGATCAGCTCGGCCGGCTCGTCGCCGGCGTTGCCGAAGGCGTGGGGCACCCGGGTGTCGAACTCGGCCGCCTCACCCGGCGTCAGGACCAGGTCGTGGTCGCCGAGGACCAGGCGCACCCGGCCGGAGAGGACGTACACCCAGTCGTAGCCCTCGTGGACCTTGAGCTCGACGGGCCCGGCGCCGTACCCGACGGGCATCGTCTGCTTGAACGCCTGCGGGCCCCCGGCCTGCTGGCTGAGCGGCACCCACGTCGAGCCGTGGCGGTCGAAGGGGCGGGCCTCGACCCGGGGGTCGCCCACCGGCGGGGCCCCGACCAGGTCGTCGAGGGGCACCTGGTAGGTCTGCGAGAGCGGCAGCAGGAGCTCGAGGGTGGGCCGGCGCTGGCCCGACTCCAGGCGCGACAGGGTGCTCACCGAGATGCCGGTCGTCTCGGCCACCTGGGCGAGGGTGGCGCCCGCCTCCTGGCGCAGGGCCCGCAGGCGCGGCCCCACGGCGAGCAGCACGTCCTGGAGGCCGTCGGTCACCCCGGCAGTCTGCCGTGCCGCTCGCCGGGAGCGATGTCTGACCGAGGTCAGGCATCGGGCTAGGGTCGCCGGCATGGACGCCACCGCCATCGAGCAGGTCCGGCGGTTCCACCGCACCGTCACCCAGCGGGTGGGGGCCCTCGACGACCGCTACCTCGCCCGCGACCGGCCCCTCGGCCAGGCGCGCCTCCTGTGGGAGGTGGGCGAGGCCGGGTGCGACGTCCGGGAGCTGCGCGCCCGCCTCGGCCTGGACTCCGGCTACGTCAGCCGGCTGCTGCGCGCCCTGGAGGCCGACGGCCTGGTCGCCGTCGGCCCCGGCGAGCCCGACCGGCGGGTGCGGCGGGCCACCCTCACCGCGCGCGGCCGGGCCGAGCGGGCGGTGCTCGACCGACGGAGCGACGACCTGGCCCGCTCGCTGGTCGAGCCGCTCAGCCCCGCCCAGCGGGAGCGTCTGGTCGCCGCCATGGCCGAGGTCGAGCGGCTGGTCACGATGGCCCTCGTCGAGGTGGTCGCGGTCGACCCGGAGTCGCCCGAGGCCCAGGTCTGCCTCGACCGCTACGCCGCCGAGCTGGCCGTCCGGTTCCCCACCGGGTTCGACCCGGGTCGCAGCTGACCCACCGCCCCCGAGGGGATGCGCCCGCCGGCGGGGACGTTCCTGCTGGCCCGGGTGCGCGCCGAGCCCGTGGGCTGCGCCGCCCTCCGGTTCCGCCCCGGACCCGGGGCCGAGGTGAAGCGCATGTGGGTGGCGCCCTCGGCGCGGGGCATGGGTGTGGCCCGGCGGTTGCTCGAGGCCCTGGAGCGCGAGGCCCGGGCCGTCGGGGCCCCGGTGTTGCGCCTCGACACCAACCGCGCGCTCGTCGAGGCCATCGCCCTCTACCGGTCGTCGGGCTTCGTCGAGGTCGCGCCCTTCAACGACGAGCCCTACGCCCACCACTGGTTCGAGAAGCGCCTCGACGACCCCTCCGCGCCGATCGTGACAGACTGAGCGACAGAAGTCTCGGACGAGATGCAGAGCACCTACCAGCGCACCGATGCCGTGGGCATCGCCGCCATGATCGGATCCTGATGGACACATCCCGCACCCCCGATGCCGCCTTCGCCGACCTGCCCGACTTCCCGTTCGCACCCCACTACGTGGAGGTCGACGACGGCGACGGCGGGACGCTGCGCGTGCACCACCTCGACGAGGGCCCGGCCGACGCCGCGCCCGTCCTCCTGATGCACGGCGAGCCCTCGTGGTCGTTCCTGTACCGCCACGTGATCCCGCCGCTGGTCGCCGCCGGGCACCGGGTGATCGCCCCCGACCTCGTCGGGTTCGGGCGGAGCGACAAGCCCACCTCCGTCGACGACTACACCTACGCCCGCCACGTGGAGTGGATGCGCCAGGCCCTGTTCGACCGGCTCGACCTGCGCGCCATCACCTTCTTCGGCCAGGACTGGGGCGGGCTCGTCGGCCTGCGACTGGTGGCGGCCGAGCCGGACCGCTTCGCCCGGGTCGCCATCGGCAACACCGGTCTGCCGACCGGCCACGGCGCACCGAGCGAGGCCTTCCTCGCCTGGCAGCGGTTCTCCCAGGAGACCGAGACGTTCCCCGTCGGCCAGATCATCAACGGCGGCTGCACGACCGACCTCGCCCCCGAGGTGATCGCCGCCTACGACGCCCCGTTCCCCGACGAGGCGGCCAAGGCCGGGGCCCGGATCTTCCCCGCCCTCGTCCCCACCAGCCCCGACGACCCCGCCGCCCCGGACAACCAGGCGGCGTGGGCGGTGCTGGAGAGGTTCGAGAAGCCGTTCCTCCTCGCATTCAGCGACGCCGACCCCATCACGGGCGGCGGCGACGCCGTCTTCCGGGAGCGGGTCCCGGGGGCCGCCGACCAAGACCACGTCACCATCGAGGGCGGGGGCCACTTCCTCCAGGAGGACCGGGGGGCCGAGCTCGGCCGGGTCCTGGTCGACTTCATCGCCCGCACCGGCTGACCGCGCCCCGCGAGGCTCTCACCAGGGGTTCCGTCGCCCTCGGGCTTCGCTGTCACACCCCACCGCCATCATCCGGTGCATGGCCCTCATCGCCGCCAACCGGCTCACCGTCACCATCCCCACCGCCCCGGACGACCCGCCGTCGGAGGCCACCGCGCGCGAGCGCATCACCCGGTGGCTCGAGGGCGAGTACGGGTACCCGCCTCCGGTCGAGAGCCTCGAGGGCCACGGCTGGTCGGCCCGGTGGGAGGTCGGCGGCCGCATCACGCCGGGCTGGCGCTACGACGCCGTCATCCCCCGGCACCTCGGCCCCTCGCGCGACGACGTGGCCAAGGCTCGCCACCCCGCCGCCGGCGCTCGCCGCCCGGCCGGGTCGGCCCGGCCGGCGCGCCCGTCGGGCCGCGGCTCGACGACGCGACCCCGGTCCCGGCCCGCGACCGCCCGCCCCGCGTCAGGGACGCCCGTGCCGGAGCTGGCCGATGCCCTCGGTCGCATCGACAGCCTGTTCTCGTCCGGCGACGACCTCGGGGGATGACCGATCGTGGGCCCGGGTAGCGTCGCCGGTCGTGGCCATCGACTGGCGTTCCCGCGTCCTCGACGAGGTCGGCGCCCAGCGCCCGGCCATGGTGACGGCGCTGGCGGACCTCATCCGCACGCCGAGCCAGACCGGCACGGCGGCCGAGCACGAGGCCCAGGCCGCCATGGCCTCGGCGCTGGCGGCCGACGGGCTCGAGGTCGACCACTGGGAGCTGCCCCTCGCCGAGCTGCGGTCCGACCCCGACTTCCCCGGCACCGAGGCACCGCGCACCGAGGGGTGGGGCGTCGTCGGCCGGCTGCCCGGATCGGGCTCCGGCTCCGACGGTGGGCGGACGCTCTTGCTCGACGGGCACATCGACGTCGTCCCGCCCGGCGACCCGGCCACGTGGACCCACCCCGACCCCTACAGCGGCGAGCTCACCGCCACCGAGGTCCGGGGGCGCGGCGCCTGCGACATGAAGGGTGGGCTGCTGGCGGCGCGCTGGGCCGTCCGGGCGCTGGCCGCCACCGGGGTGCCCCTGGCCGGCGACGTGCTCCTGGCCAGCGTCGAGGGCGAGGAGGATGGTGGGTTGGGCACCTTCGGGCTGCTGCGGCGGGGCTGGACCGCCGACGTCTGCGTCGTCCCCGAGCCGACCGCGCTCGACCTGGTGCCGGCCTGCGCCGGCGCCCTCACCTTCCGGCTCCGCATCCGGGGTCGCGCCGCCCACGCCTCGCGGCGGACCGAGGGCGTGAGCGCCATCGAGAAGCTGGTGCCGGTGCTCGCCGCCCTCGCCGCCCTGGAGACCGAGCGCAACGTCGGGGCCGACCCCCTCCTCGACCGGTGGGGCATCGCCTACCCCCTGTCGCTGGGGGTGGTGCGGGCGGGCGACTGGGCCTCGACGGTGCCGGACCTGCTCGAGGCCGAGGGCCGCCTCGGCGTCGCCCTGGACGAGGACCCGGCCGTGGCCCAGGCCGCCCTCGAGGCGGCGGTGGCCGAGGCCTGCGCCGCCGACCCGTGGCTGCGCCAGCACCCCGTCGAGGTCGAGTGGTGGGGCGGCCAGTTCGCCTCCGGTCGCCTCCCGTCCGAGAGCGACCTGGGCGAGCGGGTGGCGGCCCACCACCACGAGGTCACCGGGGCCCCGGCGGCGACGTGGGCCGGTCCCTTCGGGAGCGACCTCCGGCTGCTCACCGGTCTGGGCGGCATACCCACCGTCCACTACGGCCCGGGCGACGTCGACCTGGCCCACGCCCCCGACGAGGCCGTCCCCCTGGCCGAGGTCGAGGTCACGGCACGGGTCCTGGCGCTGCTCGCCCTGGAGGTGTGCGGCCCGCGCTGAGGGCGGGGTCCGGCGGTGCGGACAGCCGGGCCCGCTGTCGGCCGCGACAGACTCCCGTCATGTCCTCGGTCGCCCTCGAGGTGGTGGGCTGGGTCGGTTCGGCCATCCTCATCACCTCCCTCCTGCAGTCGCGCCTGCTCCGGCTGCGCCAGCTGAACCTCGTGGCCAGCCTCCTGCTGGTCACCTACAACCTGCTCATCGGCGTGTGGCCGATGGTCGCCATGAACGTCGCCATCGTGGCCATCAACGTGTGGCACCTGACCCGCCTCCTGCGCAGCCGGCACGACCCCGACAGCTACGCCGTGGTCGAGGTCGTCCCCACCGACGGCTACCTGGCCCACGTCCTCGCCCACCACGGGGCCGACATCGCCCGCTTCAACCCGGGGTTCTCCTGGGACGGGAGTCGGCCCGGGGCGCTGGCCTTCCTGGTCCTGCGCGACGACGAGACCGTGGGCGTCGTGCTGGCCCACGACGCCGGCGACGGCGTGGCCGAGATCGCCCTCGACTACGTCTCGCCCCGGTTCCGGGACTTCACCCCGGGGGAGTTCGTGTACCGCCGCAGCGGGCTGTTCACCGACCGCGGCTTCCGGTCCGTCGTCGCCCCCCGGGCCATGCGCAAGGCCGACGCCTACCTGTCCGACGTCGGGTTCCAGCGCCGCGGCGACGACCGCATCCTCGACCTCGCCCGCCCGGGCTGACGGCCGCGCCCGGCCGAGTCGCCCCGCCGTGGGCCTCCGACCGCGGGCGCGGCGGTGTCAGGCCTCCAGCACGACGGTGGCCTCGGCCCGGCCGGCACGGGGGTGCCAGGCGGCGAGGTGCACCTCGGTGCCGGGGTCGGCCTCGACCAGCCACGTCACCAGCGCCCGGTCGGGCGTGCCGTCGTGGCCGCCGGTGAAGCGCAGCGCGGCCCGGCCGTCGAGCTGGCCGAGCGTCTGGCGGGCGGGCCCGCCGATGACGGTGACCCCGTCGCCGGTGGCCTCGGCCAGCAGCGGCCGCACCATGTCGGCCTTGCGGGCCCGGGCGCTCACCTCGGTGGGGAGCCAGCCGGTGTTCGCCACCCCCAGCTCGACCCGCCAGCTCCGCCCGCCGAGGGCGACGGCCCGGGCCCGGCGGACGGCCAGGCACGGCGACGCCAGGGCGTGGGCGACGGCGAAGGCGGCGTGCGGTGCGACCTCGGCCTTCAGCCGGTCGGCCGGGGGGTTGACCCAGACGCCCACGTCGGCCCACCCGCCCAGCTCGACCGGGCCGAGGTCGGGGTGGTCGAACGGGTACCAGTCGACGTGGCCCTCGGGGGCGTGCTCGTCGCACCAGCGGAGGACGGCCAGGGCGTCGTCGTCGGTCGGCCCGAGGTACCAGATCTTGGTCGGGGACCGGTGGTCGGTGGCGGCGGCGATGACATCCCAGAGCTCGGTCGTCCAGCCGAACACGCCGAGGTGCTCGTAGGCCCAGTCGTCGGCCGCGCCGCTCATGGTGTCGCTGCGGTCCCAGGTGAAGTCCTCGTACACGGAGTGCACCGGGTACCCGGTGAGCTCGGTGCCCCGGCGCCCGAGCTCGGTGTAGGCCCACACGTCGTCGGGTGGGAGCTCGGCGTCGGCGGTCGTCGACGACGGGCGCAGCAGCACCCCGCCGCTGGTGTGGAAGGCGTTGTAGCCGCAGACGTTGGGCCGGGCCGCGATGGCGCGGACGAGGGCGTGGATCTCGGGCTCCGACAGCGGGTGGTCACCGCTGCCGGTGACCTTGGTGGCCCACCCGGCGGGGAAGTTGCGGTTGAGGTCGAGGCCCTCGGGCGGCCGGGGGGTGGGGACGGTGAAGCCGTCGTGGTCGACCACCCGGGACTCGGTGAGCAGCCGGTACCGGGGGGCGTCGTCGGCAGGGGCGTCGAGCGGGACCGGCACCAGGAGGCGCTCGTCGTCGGGGTGGGGGCGCCAGGCCCCGTCGGGGTCGGGGATCCGCATCTGGAGGATCCGTCCGTCGCCGTCGACGTCCTCCACGTGGGCGCCGGGGAACTCGTGGGCGTCGGCCCACGGCCAGGCCCGGGTGCTCGACCGGCGGTGGCGGGGCCGGTCGGCCAGGACCCACTCGGCGCCGTCGGGGTTGACCCGGGGCACGACGTAGAACGTCCGGGTCCGCAGGGCCTCGACGACGGCGGCCTCGCCGGAGGCGTGCCCCTCGACGAGGTGCTGCAGCAGGTGGCAGGCGGCCACCGTGCCGGAGAGCTCGATGGCGTGGATGCTGGCGTCGACCCAGTGGGCCGGCTTGGTGTCGTGGCTGCCGGTGCTGGTGTCGGTGGCGGTGACGAGCCACAGGTCGCGGCCCTCGTGGCTGGTGCCGTAGGACTCGAGGGCGAGCAGGTCCGGGTGGGCGGCGACGAGGTCCCGGAGCCAGGCGGTCAGCTCGTCGTACCGGAGGAAGCGGTCGAAGTCGTAGGCCACCCGCCGACCCTAGAGCCGCTCCGGGGGGCTACCGCCCGGTGAGCTTGCTCCGGCTGAAGGCGTACTCGCCCCGGGGCCGGAGCTCCGGGTGGGCGTCGGGGCGGGTGCGATCGTCGTCGCGGGTGCGGGTCCGGATGACCTTGGCGGGCACGCCGCCGACGACGGAGTAGTCGGGCACCTCGCCCCGCACGACGGACCCGGCGGCGACGATGACGTGCCGGCCGATCTGGGACCCGGGGAGGATCACGGCGCCGTGGCCGATCCACGACCCCGAACCGATGCGGACGGGCTGGTGGGGTCCGAGCTGCTGGCCGATCGGGATGTCGAGGTCGTCGAAGCCGTGGTTGGCATCGGTGATGAACACGTCCTGGCCGAACCACACGTCGTCGTCGATCTCGATCGACTCGTGGGCGACGATCCCGCACCTCAGCCCGATCACGCAGCGGTCGCCGATGACGAGGGCTCGGGGCGGCACGGTCGTCTGCTCCGGCGTGTACCCGGCGGCCAGCGTCGCCCAGCACCCGATGAGGGTCTCCTCGCCGATGTGCATCTGCTTCTCGCCGTAGAGCGTGGCGGTGGGGAAGCCCACGATGCTGCCGTCGCCGAAGGTGCCGAAGCGGTCGGCCGCCATCGTCCCGGGGGCGATGCCGCCCGCCTTGCGCACCCGCCGCCAGCCCTGCTGGATGGCCTCGTTCACCAACCGGCGGCGCAGCACCTGGAAGCGGGTCTCGCTCACCGCGGGGAGGCTACGACGGGCGCGCACCCCACCCGCGATCGGGTGAGGGGCCCACCCCGAGGTCGTCTCAGACGGCCTCGGCCACCGGCACCAGCTCGTCGCGCCGGCGCGAGGTCCGCACCGCATCGACGCCGAGCAGCGCCAGCGCCACCCACACCAGGACGAACCCGGCCAGCCGCTCGGGTGGGAGGTCCTCGTCGAGGACGAGCACGCCGCACAGGAGCTGGAACGTCGGCGTGAGGTACTGGAGGAGCCCGAGGAGGGTGAGGGGGATCCGACGGGCAGCGGTGCCGAAGAGGACCAGGGGGACGGCGGTCACGACGCCGAGCCCCACGAGGAGGAGGTCGCGGCCGAGCGAGCCGTGCAGGAAGGCCGCGTCGCCGCGCACCTGCACCACGACCAGGCCCACGAGGGCGAAGGGCAGCAGGATCGCGGTCTCGACCGCCAGGGAGGTGGTGGCGGGCAGGACGACGGCCTTCTTGAGGAAGCCGTAGCCGGCGAAGGAGAACGCCAGCACCAGGGCGACCCACGGGACCCGGCCGTAGGCGACCGTCAGCACCGCGACCGCCGCGGCCGCGAACCCGAGGGCGACCACCTGGAGTCGGGTCAGGCCCTCCCGCAGCACGAGGACGCCCAGGGCCACGGTGATGAGCGGGTTGATGTAGTAGCCGAGGGCCGCCTCCACGACGTGCTCCTCGCTCACGGCCCACACGTACACGAGCCAGTTCACCGTGATCAGCGCGGCCGCCGCGGCCAGGCGGGTGCGCATGGGAGTCGCCGTGCGGAGCACCTGCCACCACCGGGTCTCCCGGCGCAGGCCGAGCAGCCCGGCGACGACGACGAACGACCACGCCACCCGGTGCATCAGGACCTCGGCCGGGAGGACCTCCCGGATCTGGTGGAACACGAGGGGGAAGACGCCCCAGAGCGTGTAGGCGCCCACCCCGGCGAGGATCCCCGTGCGCCGGTCGGCCGCCGACGGCGCGTCGCCGTGGTCGGGTCCGGTGCTCACGGCGTGACGCTACCGACGGCGCAGCTCGGCGCCGCCATGAGATGACCGACCGCCGGGGATCGACTCAGTCGGAGGAGGCCTCCGGGGCCAAGATGCCGGCGCCGCGGGCCTTGCGCAGGGCGATCTCCTCGTGGACCAGCTGGGTCAGCTCCGACAGGGGGTCGAGGAACTCGAGGCCGTACTGGCTGAAGCCCTCCTGCCGGCTCGGCAGGATGCGCCGCACGACCACGGGCCCCGATCGGCCGCGGATCGAGACCATCGTCCAGTCGCCGACGGCGATGTCGTCGCTGGCGCGAGCCATGATCCGGCAGCCGCTCACCGACAGGTCGAGGAGCCCGGCCCGCTCGGCGCCGGCGCCGGCGTCGGCCCGGTCCTGGTCCACGGGCGCCACGAGCCCGTCGTCGAGCCGCCAGCGCACGGCGATCGGCCCGAGCACGTGGCGGGTGCCCAACCGCCGGTCCTTCTCGCTGTCCATCCGGTCCCATCGGACGCCGGGGCCGTCCCGTTGAGGCATCCTGGGTCGGTGATGACGGGCACCCCGACCGGCCTGGTGGTCGACCAGCTGTGGCGCTACCCGGTGAAGTCCATGGGGGGTGAGCAGCTGGCCGAGGCCCACGTCGGGCCGCTCGGGATCGACGGTGACCGCACCTGGGGCATCTGCGACACCAGCACCGGCCGGGTCCTGACCGGTCGCCGGGAGCCGGCCCTCCTGCTCGCCGCCGCCCGTCACCTGGGTCCGGGACAGGTCGAGATCACCCTGCCCGACGGGTCCACGCCGTCGTCCGACGCCGACCTGTCGGACTGGTTGGGCCGCCCGGTCGCGCTGGTGGCGTCGACCGATGCCCGGGTCACCTTCGAGGTCCCCGACCCCGACGAGCGGGACTGGGCCGCCTACGACGCCGCCGACGGGGCGTGGCACGACTCACCCCGCGCCCGGGTGTCGCTCGTCTCGCACGCCACGGTGGGCGGGTGGGACCCGCGCCGGTTCCGCAGCAACGTCCTGCTGCGGGGGTCCGGCGAGGAGGACCACGTCGGCGGGACGATCGGCCTCGGCTCCACCACGCTCTCGGTCACCAAGCCCCTCAGCCGCTGCGTGATGGTCAACCGCCCGCTGCCGGGGGTGGAGGCCGATCGGTCGATCCTCCGCACGATCATCGGCGACTGCGGCGGCACCCTCGCCGTCGGGGCCACCATCGACCAGCCCGGCGTCGTGGCCGTGGGCGACGAGGTCCTCAGCCGGGCGGCAGGAGCCCCAGCCGGCGGGTGACCAGCGGCAGGGTCCGGAGGTCCTGGGGGTCGTCCCAGTCCTCGGCCAGGGTGACGGCGAGGGCGTCCTCGATGCGGCGCCGGGCCTCGTCGAGCGCGATCGGCGTCACCACCAGCTCCGGGTCGTCGGCGGCGTCGGCGGCGATGACCTCCAGCGGCGGCCCGACGAAGAGGTCGCGGCCCAGGCCGTCGAGGGCGTCGTCGACCAGCAGGCCGAAGGAGTGGGCCCCGCCGGCGGCCTCCAGCCCGACGACGACGCTGGTCTGGGCCTCGTCGGGGTGGCCGATGGTGACGGCCCCCGACGGGACCTCGCGTCCGATGCCGAGGTCGGCGTCGGCCCCGTCGCCGACCCGCGCCAGCCAGGCGTCGCGGGCGCGGCGGAGCGGGGTGGCGTCGCGGTGCTCCACCGCCAGGGCCAGCGCAGCGAGGGCCGGAGGCGCCTCGGGCCGGGCCGAGGCGGCGAGGCGGTCACCGAGGTCGACGTAGAACGCGCGGGGCATGGCCTCGTCGGCGAACGACGAGGCCGCCAGCTCGGCCGCCCACAGCTCGAACGAGACGCCGCGGGCCGGGTGGTCCGGGGGTGCGGACGTGATGGCCGTGTCGAGCAGGGCGGTGACCATGTGGTCGACGGTGGGGTCGAGCAGGCCCGACACCTGCGGCCGGTGGCGGCGTCCCTGCGAGGGCGTGACCCGGCCGCTGCGGGCCGGGCGGCTGGGCCCGCCGGGGCCTCGACGGTGACGGTCGCCCGGGCTGCTCACCGGGTGAAGCGTAGGGGCCCGGCACCCCCTCCCGACGGGCGACACCGGCCAGGAGGTCCGGGCTGGCCGTCGCAGGTCCGCCGTCGTCGCAGGTGCGCGCCGACCCCTTGCGGCGCGAACGTGTGTTCGGTACGGTCCCCTCCGTCGCCGACGCTCTCGCACCCGGCCCCCGGGCCGGTCGAGCGGGACCGGCGGCGCCACCGACCTCGCCCGCGCGACGCCTCGTCGAGCGCGGACCGAGCGCGGGCCCCCGTGCCGTCCCGCCCCTCCGTGGCCGGGGCGCTGCGGGCGCGTCGGTCCTGGCCAGGCGGCAGAACCGGTTCTGTTTCGTCCATCTGACGGGGGCGAGTGGGGGCCCGCCTCGCGCAGGGATGGGCGAGGGGCTCGGGTGACGCTCCGGCGAGCCCGGGCCACAGCCAGCGGCGCCCACCACACTGGGCGCCGCTGTCGCGCCTCAGTGGCCCAGGACGCGGTGGAGGGCGATGGCCTCGCCCCCGCCGTGGACGGCCAGGTTGGCGCCGGTGACGTAGGAGGCGAGGGGGGAGGCGAGGAAGACGACGGCGTCACCGACCTCGGCCGGCGTGGCCGCCCGCCCCATGGGCACGGTGGCCTCGGCCGCCGCCGCCCCCTCGGGGCCGCCGTAGTACTCGTCGAACAGCTCGGTGCGGACCATCCCGGCCGACACGGCGTTGACCCGCATCGCCGGCGCCCACTCCATGGCCAGCGTCTGGGTGAGGTTCACCAGGCCGGCCTTGGCCGCCCCGTAGGCCGCCGTCCCCGGCGAGGGGCGCAGCCCCGACAGGGAGGCGACGTTCACGATCGACCCCCCGGCCTCGGCCAGCGCGGCCCGGGCGGCGTGGGCCAGGTGCAGCGCCGACAGCAGGTTCAGCTCGATGATGCGGGTGCTGAACCGGGGCGAGGCGTCGGCGGCGGCCACCGAGGGCGATCCGCCGGCGTTGTTCACCAGCAGGTCGAGGCGGCCGTGCCGCTCGAGCACCGAGGCGACCAGCGGGGCGGCGGCATCGGCGTCGCGCACGTCGGCGGCGTGGAAGGTCACCCCGCCGGGGAGGCCGTCCGGCACGCTCCGGCCGGCGACGGCGACCGTCGCCCCCGCGGCGCGCAGGCGATCGGTGATCCCGCGGCCCACCCCGCGCCCGCCGCCGGTCACGAGGGCCACCTGGTCGGACAGGTCGATGGTCAGGGCCACGGGGGTGCCTCCAGGGCGGCGACGGACGACGTTCGCCTCGGGAGCGGACGGTCACTAGGTTGCCGCTGCGGATCTGACGACCCGTCAGAACGACACTCGAGAAGGTAGCCGGATGCCCACCACCCACACGGTCGACGACCACGGCATCGCCGAGGTGGTCATGGACAACCCGCCGGTCAACGCCCTGACCGTGGCCGGCTGGTTCGACCTGGCCGACCGCCTGGCCGCCCTCGGGCGCGACCCCGAGGTGCGGGTCGTGGTCCTCCGGGCCGAGGGCCGCGGCTTCAACGCCGGCGTCGACATCAAGGAGATGCAGGCCACGGAGGGCTTCGACGCCCTCATCGGCGCCAACAAGGGGTGCTACGCCGCCTTCGGGGCGGTCTACGAGTGCGAGGTCCCGGTGATCGCCGCCGTCAACGGGTACTGCCTGGGCGGGGGCATCGGCCTGATCGGCAACGCCGACGTCATCGTCGCCGCCGAGGACGCCACCTTCGGCCTGCCCGAGGTGGACCGCGGGGCGCTGGGCGCCGCCACCCACCTCTCCCGCCTCGTCCCCCAGCACCGGGCCCGGGCGATGGTGTACACCGCGGCCACGATCACCGCCGCCGAGCTGGCCTCGTACGGGTCGGTGCACGCCGTGGTCCCGCCGGCCGAGCTGCGGGCCGCGGCGATGGGGGTCGCCGAGCAGATCGCGGCCAAGTCCCCGACGGTCGTGCGGGCGGCCAAGGCGTCGCTCAACGGCATCGACCTGTGGGACGTCCACCGCTCCTACCGCTTCGAGCAGGGCTTCACCTTCGAGCTCAACCTGGCCGGGGTGGCCGACGAGCACCGGGACGCCTTCGTGGCCAAGCGGGACACGGACGTGAGCAAGTGATCACCGCCCCGCCCACGGCCAAGCGAATGACGCCCGACGAGGTCGCCGGCCGGCTGCGGTCGGGCATGACCGTCGGCATCGGTGGCTGGGGCAGCCGCCGCAAGCCCATGGCGCTGATCAAGGCCATCCTGCGCAGCGACGTCACCGACCTCCACGTGGTCACCTACGGAGGGCCCGAGGTCGGGATCCTCGCCGCCGCCGGGCGCATGAGCCGGCTGACCTTCCCGTTCGTGTCGCCCGACGTGCCCAACCCGATGACCGGCGGCAGCGTCCCCGGCCTCGACCCGCACTTCCGGGCCGCCCGCCAGGCCGGGCTGCTGACCTGCACCGAGCTGGACGAGGGGATGCTGCTCCTCGGGCTCCAGGCCGCGGCGTGGCGGGTGCCGTTCCTGCCCACCCGGGTCGGCCTCGGCTCCGACGTCCTCCGCCTCGACCCCGGCCTGCGCACCGTCCGCTCGCCCTACCCCGGTCCCGACGGCGGCGAGGGCGAGGAGCTGGTGGCCCAGCCCGCCATCGCCCTCGACGCCGCCCTGGTCCACGTCAACGTGGGCGACGAGCGGGGCAACGCCGCCTTCACCGGGCCCGACCTCTACTTCGACGACCTGTTCCTCGAGGCCGCGGCCGAGGGCTTCGTCAGCGTCGAGCGGGTCGTGGCGACCGAGGACCTCGTCGCCGAGGCCGGTGACGTCACCCGGCTGCGCATCAGCCGCCTGTTCACCACCGGCGTGGTCGAGGCCCCGGGCGGCAGCGACTTCACCGACTGCGTCCCCGACCGCGACCGCGACGACGAGGCGCAGTCCCGCTGGTTCGCCACCGCCAAGGACCCCGACGCCCGCGCCGCCTTCCTCGAGGAGTGGGCCCGTGCCTGAGGGAACGTCCGACACCGCCACCGACGTCCGGCGGGCTGACGTCTGCGCCGTCGCCGTCGCCGACTGCTTCCGCGGCGACGGCGAGAGCCTGGCCAACCCGATCGGGGTGATCCCCATGATCGGGGGACGGCTCGCCCGGGCCAGCTTCGAGCCCGATCTGATGATGACCGACGGCGAGGCGACCCTGATCGCCAACCACGCCGCGTCGGTGCCGGCCGCCGAGCGGGTCGTGGAGACGTTCAACCCCTATCGGCGCATGTTCGACGTGGTCTGGAGCGGGCGACGCCACGTGATGATGGGCGCCACCCAGGTCGACCGTTACGGCAACCAGAACATCGCCGCCCTCGGGCCCGATCCCCAGCGACCGGCGGTCCAGCTGCTCGGCGTCCGGGGCGCGCCGGGCAACACGATCAACGACACCACCAGCTACTGGGTCGGCCGCCACGGCCCGAAGGTGTTCGTCGAGGCCGTCGACGTCGTGTGCGGGATCGGCTACGACCGGGCCGCCGAGCTGGGCCCCGAGGCGGCCCGGTGGCACGAGATCCGCCGGGTCGTGTCGAACCTGGGCGTGTTCGACTTCGAGACCGACGACCACCGCATGCGGATCCGGTCGCTGCACCCCGGGGTCACCGTCGCCGAGGTCCAGGAGGCAACGGGCTTCGAGCTCGCCGTCCCCGACGACGTGCCGACCAGCCGGCTCCCCACCCCCGACGAGCTCGAGCTGCTCGGCACGGTGATCGACCCCGACGGCACCCGCTACCGCGAGGTCCCGGACCCGGCCTGACCCGCCCCCGTGGCCTCGAGCTGGGCGGCGGACGGGGGACCGACGTCCCAGATCTCCCACCGAGTTCCCCTCAGGGGTGGCGCGGCGCCGCCGATGGCGACGGGTGGGCTTCTCCACGCGCAAGCGCGACCGCTCGACGCCGGGCGTGCCCCCGCCGGTCACGGTGCGGCGGCTCGGACCCGGTGACGACGCCGTCCTCAGCCACCTCGCCGTCGCCAACGCCACCTTCGGCACGGTCGACGAGCGGGAGCCGCTCCAGCCCCTGACCGAGGCCGAGACGGTCGCCTTCCTGGCCGACGACCGCACCGCCACCTTCGTGGCCTTCGCCGGCGACGAGCCGGTGGGCTTCTGCTACGCGAACGAGCTCTACCGCCGGCACACCGCCCTGCGCCACCTGTGCATCTACGAGGTCGGCGTGGCCGAGCGGTTCCGCAACCAGGGGATCGGGGCCGCCCTCCTCGAGGCCGTGGGCGACCACGCCCGCAGCCGGGGCATCACCCGGGGGTTCGTCATCACCAACGCCTCGGACACCTCGGCGGCGAGCCTCTACGCCTCCGCCGGCGGCATCCGCACCGCCGACGACGACGTCATCTTCGCCTTCTCGTGGCGCTGATCTGACGGACCGTCAGGTCTAGGGTCCGGGACGATGACCGACGTCCTCGCCACCCGCGCCTGCACCCTCCTGGGCTGCCGCCTCCCGATCGTCCAGACCGGCATGGGCTGGGTGTCGGGCGCCAACCTCACCGCCGCCACCAGCGCCGCCGGGGGGTTCGGCATCCTGGCCGCCGTCACCATGGACCTGGCCCAGCTGACCCGGGCCATCGGGGCCGTGAAGGCGTCGACCGACGCCCCCTTCGGCGTCAACCTGCGGCCCGACCAGCCCGACCTCGACGCCCGCGTCCGGCTCATCGCCGACGAGGGCGTCCGGCTGGCCTCCTTCGCCGGCGCGCCGAGCAAGGACACCATCGACCGTCTGCACGACGCCGGGATCCTCGTGATGCCCACCGTCGGCGCCCGCCGCCACGCCGAGAAGATGCTCGGGTGGGGCGTCGACGCCGTGATCGCCCAGGGCGGGGAGGGCGGGGGCCACACCGGTCCCGTGCCCACGACCCTGCTGCTGCCCGAGGTGGTCGACGCCGTCGGGGCCGAGATCCCGGTGCTGGCCGCCGGTGGCTTCCACGACGGGCGGGGCCTGGTCGTGGCCCTGGCCTACGGGGCCGACGGCGTGGCCATGGGCACCCGCTTCCTGCTCAGCGCCGAGAGCCGGGTGCCCGACGAGGTCAAGCAGCGCTACCTCGCCGCCCGGGTCACCGACACCGTCGTCACCGAGGCGCTCGACGGCGCCCCCCAGCGGGTGATCCGCACCGACCTGGTCGACCGCCTCATCCGGTCGAGCGCGGTGACGCGCCTGCCCCGCGCCGTGCGCAACGCCCTCGCCTTCCGGCGGGTGACGGGCACGTCGGTGAGGGACCTGGCCACCGAGGGCCTGGCCATGCGCAAGAGCCAGGACCTCACCCTCGCCCAGCTGGCCATGGCGGCCAACGCCCCCATGCTGATCAAGGCCGCGCTGGTCGACGGCGACCCCGACGTCGGCGTCTTGCCCACGGGCCAGGTCACCGGGCTCATCGACAGCACGCCGCCGGTCGCCGAGATCCTCGACCAGATCGAGGCCGACGCCCGCGCCACCCTCGCCCGCCTCCACGGCTGAGCGCACGGAGTCCCTCCGAGGTGCTCCGTGCCCGGACCCCGACTTCGGAGACCTGACGGGTCGTCAGATACGGTCGGCCCGTGGACCTGACGTGGTCGGACGACGAAGAGGCGTTCCGGGCCGAGGCCCGCGCCTGGCTGCAGGAGAACCTGGCCGCCTGGCGCGACCGCCACGACGGCCGGATCCTCTCCGGGGACACCGCCGAGGGGTTCGCCCAGCACCTCGATTGGGAGCGGACCCTGTTCGACGGCGGCTGGGCCGTGGTGTCGTGGCCCGAGGCCCACGGCGGCCGGGCCGCCAGCCGCTGGGAGTGGCTGATCTTCGAGGAGGAGTACTACCGCGCCGGCGCCCCGCCCCGGATCACCCAGAACGGGATCTTCCTCCTCGCCCCGACCGTGTTCGAGTACGGGACCGCAGCCCAGCAGGACCACATCCTCCGGCGCATGGCCCGGGGCGACGACCTGTGGTGCCAGGGCTGGAGCGAGCCCGACGCCGGCAGCGACCTGGCCTCGCTCAGCTCCCGGGCCCGCCGCGACGACGAGCGCGGCGGGTGGGTCCTCGACGGCCAGAAGACGTGGACGACCCGCGGCGCCTTCTGCACCCACCTCTTCGGCCTCTTCCGCACCGACCCCGACAGCGAGCGGCATCGGGGCCTCACCTACCTCCTCGTGCCGCTCGACCTCGACGGGATCACGGTCCGGGGGTTCGGCCGCCTCGACGGTGACGAGGGCTTCGCCGAGGTCTTCCTCGACGGCGCCTTCCTCCCCGACGACGCCCTGCCCGGCGGCCCCGTGCTGGGCGAGGTCGGAGCCGGGTGGTCGGTCGCCATGGCCACCACCTCGTCGGAGCGGGGCCTCACGCTGCGCTCGCCGGGGCGCTTCACCGCCACCGCCGACCGTCTGGCCGACCTCTACCGCGAGCGCGGGGGCCGGGACCCGGCGCTGCGGGACCGGGTCGTGCAGGCCTGGATGCACGCCGAGGCCTACCGGCTCCAGACCCTGCAGACCGTCACGGCCGACGCCGACGGCCACCCGGCCGGGGCCCGTTCCAGCCTGGTGAAGCTGTGGTGGTCCGAGCTCGACGTGGCCCTCCACGAGACGGCGCTCGACATCCTCGGCCCCGACGCCGAGCTCGACGGCCCGTGGACCAAGGGCTGGCAGTTCGCCCTGTCGGGCCCGATCTACGCCGGCACCAACGAGATCCAACGCAACATCGCGGCCGAGCGCGTCCTCGGCCTGCCCCGGAAGTAGGCCTCGTGCGCTTCGCCTTCACCGACGACCAGCACGACCTGCGCGACGCCGTGCGGGACCTCCTGGCCAAGGAGTGCCCGCCGGAGGTGGTCCGCGCCGCCTGGCCCGAGGGCACCGACGCCCACGGCGCCCGCAAGGGTGAGGGCGCCCGCGCCGATCCGTCCCGCGTCGAGCGGGTGTGGGCCGCGCTGGCCGAGATGGGCGTGCTCGGCGTGGCCGTGCCCGAGGAGCACGGGGGCCTGGGCCTGTCCGAGCTCGACTGGGTGCTCCTCGCCGAGGAGACGGGCTACGTGGCCCTGCCCCACCCCTTCGTCGAGACCGCGGCGGTGGCCGGACCGCTGCTCGCCACCGCCGGCGACCCCGACGGGGTGCTGGCCTCCGTGCTCGACGGCAGCCGCCGCGCCGCCGTGCTCCCGCTCGGCACCCGGTTGGTGCCGTGGGGCGATGCCGTCACGCTGCTCCTGACCCTGGACGTCGATCCGGCGACGGGGGAGTGGGTGGCGCGCCGGGTGGCGGACGGCGTCGCCCGCGGCGACCACCGGGCCCTGGCCGACGTCGTCGACGCCGGCCGACGGACCGTCCAGCTCGAGGCGTGGCGGGCCGGCGATCGCCTCGGCGCCGGCGGCGACGCCGCCCTGGCCTTCGACCGGGGGGCGCTGGGCACCGCCGCCCAGCTCGTCGGCCTGGCCCGCCGGATGATCGACCTCACCGTCGGCTACGTCGGCGAGCGCCGCCAGTTCGGCGTGCCCATCGGGTCGTTCCAGGCCGTCAAGCACCACCTCGCCGACGCCGCCCTGCAGCTCGAGTTCGCGGCACCGGCCGTGCACCGGGCGGCGTGGTCGCTGGCCACCGGCGCGGCGACGACCCACCGGGACGTCTCCATGGCCAAGGCCATGGCCTCCGACGCCGCCCGGCGGGCCGGCCGCACCGCCCTCCAGTGCCACGGGGCGATCGGCTACACCACCGAGTACGACCTCCACCTCTTCCTGAAGCGGGCCGAGGTCCTGGCCCGGACCTGGGGCGACCCCGCCTGGCACCGCACCCGCGTCGCCGACGCCCTCGCGTTGTAGCCCTGCGATCGGGACCGTTCTGTTCGCGCCAGGCGTCATCGCTGTCGCCTGGCGCGGTCAGAACGGATGGCGGGCGATCGGGTGCGGTTCTGTTCGCGTGAGGCGTCACGGCTGTCGCCTGGCGGTGTCAGAACGGGGTGGGGCGGAGGCTGAGGGGCGCGGCGGCGAGGGCGTCGCGGACGTGGGCGATGGCCCCGACCGGGTCGGTGCGCAGGACCAGCGCGGTGAGCTGGAGGACGGTGTAGCCCTGCATCTGGAGCTCCCCGGCCCGGAGCATGTCGTCGGCCTGCTTCTCCATCGTCCGGTGGAACGCCCACCCGAGCACCTCGAGGACCACCCGCTCCCGCACGAACAGGAAGTCGACCCGGGCCGGCTTCCCCGAGGTGCGAGGGATCCTCTGCTGGAGCACCGGGCGGGGCAGGCCCGCCTCGTCGAGCAGCTCGAGGGTCCGGCGTTCCAGCCAGCTGTCCGTCGGCCCGACCTGCTCTCGGGTGTCGAGCGCTTCCTCGAGCGCCGTGACCCCGTCGCGACCCCGGCACCGGCGCTCGTCGAGCATCCAGCGGAGCCAGGCGATCGACGCTCGCCCGGTCTCGATCACCGAGGCGACCACGTCGACCAGCTCGGCCGGCGACACCTCGTCGGGCACCAAGGCGGCCGCGCCCAGGACGCTCCGGGCCAGGTTCATGGACCGGATGCGGTCGATCACCACGATGTCGCACTCCGGCATCGAGGTCGTGGAGTGGATCTCCAGACGTGGGTCGTCGGCCGCTGCTCGGCGCATCGACCGGCCCTTCGGCACCGTCACGTCGAGCCGCTCCGGCTCCTCGGTGGCACCGGCCAGCCACAGCCCGGCGCGGTGCGAGGCCGCGGCCCCCTTGTCGAACGTGGCGGCCATCAGGATCGAGCGCCCGGTCACAGGGGCGGACGCCAGCCGGTAGGTGCGAGCACCGGCGGGCAGCAGGAGGCCGTCGTGGGCCTGGCGCTGGACGGTGCGGACCGACATCCCGACGACCTCGAGCTGGCGGCGGCTGACGATGCCGTGCTGGCGGCGCGCCAGGTCGGCGATGATGCGGCCCAGGACGGGGTCCATGGACGTGACCTCCTCGGTGTGGGTGCCGCCTGGGCGGCACGAGGCGGGACAGGGGCACGGGCGGCCCGATCCGGCGCAGGAGGCCGTGGAGGACTGGCAGGTACCCCGCCGCGCCTGCGGCCACACCTGCGGGCCGACCCTCCCCGGCACAGCTCCCGCCCGGGCGCGCCGGCCCGGGTCCGTTCTGTTCGCGCCAGGCGTCATCGGTGTCGCCTGGCGCGGTCAGAACGGATGGCGGGCGATCGGAAGCCGTTCTGTTCGCGTGAGGCGTCGTCGTTGTCGCCTGGCGGTGTCAGAAGGGGCGGTGTCGGAACGGAGGGCGGCGGGATCGGGGCGGGCGGCGGTCGATGGGGGTGGCGGGCGGGGCTCGGTCGATCTGACGGGGTGTCAGGTATCGTCGGGGCATGCCCGAGGCCTTCATCGTCGACGCCGTCCGGACCCCGGTGGGGAAGCGGGGTGGCGGCCTCAGCCAGCTCCACCCCGCCGACCTCGGAGCGCACTCGATCCGGGCCCTGCTCGACCGCACCGGGATCGATCCGGGCGCCGTGGACGACGTGGTGTTCGGCAACGTCGACTCGGTGGGGGGCCAAGCCGGCGACATCGCCCGCACCTGCTGGCTGGTGGCCGGTGGCCCCGAGCACGTGCCCGGCACGACGGTCGACCGCCAGTGCGGGTCCGCCCAGCAGGCCGTCCACTTCGCCGCCCAGGCCGTCATGGCCGGGGTGCAGGACCTCGTCGTGGCCGGCGGGGTGCAGCAGATGTCCCAGATCCCGATCAGCTCGGCCATGACCCTGGCGACCGACCTGGGGTTCCCGGACCCGTTCACCACCTCGCCCGGGTGGGTCGAGCGCTACGGCGACGGTGAGGTCAGCCAGTTCCGGGGGGCGGAGATGATCGCCGAGAAGTGGGACATCTCCCGCGACGAGATGGAGGCCTTCGCCGTCGAGTCCCACACCCGGGCCCTGCGGGCGCGGGACGAGGGCCGCTTCGAGGCCGAGATCGCCCCCGTCGGCGACGTGACCGCCGACGAGGGCCCCCGCGAGCCGAACTGGGACAAGATCCGCAGCCTGCCCACCCTCGTCGAGGGCGGGCGCGTCACCGCGGCCGTCGCCAGCCAGATCAGCGACGCCTCGGCCGCCCTGCTGATCGCCAGCGAGCGGGCCGTCGCCGACCACGGCCTCACCCCCCGGGCCCGGATCCACCACATGAGCGTGCGGGGCGACGACCCCATCTTCATGCTCACCGCGCCCATCCCCGCCACCCGGCACGCCCTGGAGAGGACCGGTCTGACGATGGGCGACATCGACGCCGTGGAGATCAACGAGGCCTTCGCCTCGGTGGTGCTGGCCTGGGAGCGCGAGCTCGAGCCCGACATGGAGAAGGTGAACCCCAACGGCGGCGCCATCGCCCTCGGGCACCCGCTCGGGGCGACCGGGGCGCGCCTCATGACCTCCCTGCTCCACCACCTCGAGACGACCGGCGGCCGCTACGGCCTGCAGACGATGTGCGAGGGCGGCGGGCAGGCCAACGTCACCATCATCGAGCGCCTCTGACCTACGCTCCGGCGATGTCATACCCCCCGGGCGGATACGGCGGACCAGGCGGCTACCCCAACCAGGGCTACCCGCCGCCGGGCTACGGCGGCTACGGCGGGCAGGTCGAGCACCCCCAGGGCACGACGGTGCTGATCCTCGGCATCTGCGGCCTGGTCCTGTGCCAGATCCTCGCCCCGTTCGCCTGGTCCATGGGCAACAAGGCCCTGGAGGAGATCGACCGGGACCCGCTGCGCTACTCGAACCGCAGCAACGTCAACACGGGGCGGATCCTGGGCATCGTCGGCAGCGTGCTCCTGGGCATCTACGTGCTGCTGTTCGGCGCCTACCTGGTGATCCTCGTCGCGGTGCTCGGGACCAGCAGCAGCACCTGAGCCCTGACCCAGCCGAGTGGCCCAGCGGGGCGCGGCTGGCGACGCACCACCTAGCGGCGCGGTCGGAGGAGGACCTCCTGGGTCACCGTCGCCACGTGGGTCCCGTCGGTGGCGAAGACCCGGCCGACGGTGAGGCCTCGGGACGAGATGAGCCCGTGGCAGGTGACGGTGTGCAGGTGCCACTCGTCGGCGCGCAGCGGGCGGTGGAACCACACGGCGTGGTCGAGGCTGAACCCGATGAGGCCCTCGTCGGGCCCGGTGTCGCGGCCCCGGGGGTCGAGGACGTGGGCGGCGTCGGTGGGCACGTCGTCGGACATGTAGGCGAGGGCGGCGGCGTGCAGGGCCGGGGTGTCGTGGGCGCCGGTGAGGGGGCGCGAGAGCTTCACCCACGCCGCGGCCGTGCCGTGCTCGGCGTCGGGGGGCAGGGTGACGCGGTCGTAGGCGCCGCTCCAGGAGTCGTTGGGGGCGCCGTCGGGGAGGGGCACGTCCGGGAGGGAGGTGGTCTGCACCTCGGGCGCGTCCTCGTCGACCTGGAACGACGCCGACAGGGAGAGGATCGCCCCGACGGCCTGGCGGGCCTCGACGGTGCGGGTGGTGAACGAGCGCCCGTTGCGGGTGCGGGCCACCTCGTAGCGGACGGGCTCGGCGTGGTCGCCGCGGCGGATGAAGTAGGCGTGCAGCGAGTGGACCCGGTGCTCGGCGACGACGGTCTGGGCCGCGGCGTGCAGGGCCTGGGCCACGATCTGGCCGCCGTACAGGCCGCCCCACGGGTAGCGGGGTCCGGTGCCCACGAAGGTGTCGGGTCCGTGGGGCTCGAGAGCCATCATCGGGGTGAACGCGTCGTCGGGTGCGGCGGCCATGCCGGCGCGAACCTACCGACCGTCCCGGTGGCGGCCAGAACCGGTCCGCCACCGGCGCCCCCCGACGAAGAGGTCGTCCTCTGTCAGACCTGTGGTCCAGTGATAGCTTTTCACTGTGATGGAACCGAGCCCGTTCCCGTTCCAGGGTCCGCTCCGGGCCGACGAGGTCACCGGTCGCGACGAGCTGCGCCGGGATCTGGCCGAGCGCATCACGGACCGCCGGCTGACGGCCCTGCTCGGGCCGCGCCGGTACGGGAAGACCAGCCTGCTGCGCCGGGTCACCGCCGACCTGGCCGAGGTCGGCTCCGACACGGTGTGGGTCGACCTCTACGAGGTCAGCTCGATGGCCGACGTGGCGTCGTCGCTCGACCGGGGGTTGGCGGAGGTGCGGGGTGGCCTCCGCTCGGCCCTCGACGAGGTGGCGGCGGCGGCATCCATCCGCCTCGGCGTGCTGGGGCTGGAGCTGTCCCGCGGCCCGCGCGACCGCCCCGACCCGGTCCTGCGCCTGCGCAGCCTCCTCCAGCTCCTCGTCCGGGTGGCGGCTCGTCGACCGGTCGTCCTCGTGCTCGACGAGTTCTCGGGCATCGCCGGGGTCCCCCGTGCCGCCGGGGTGCTCCGCACCGAGCTGCAGCACCACTACCGGGATCTCGGGATCGTGTTCGCCGGGTCCCAGCCGTCGACCATGGCGGCCCTCTTCACCGACCAGGCGCAGCCCTTCTTCGCCCAGGCCGATCTGGTCGAGCTGGGCCCCATGGCCGACGAGGAGGTCGTCGCCATCGTCACCGGGGGCTTCGCCCGCACCGGACGCGACGCGGGACCGGCCGTCGCCCCCCTCGTCGCCGCCGCCGAGGGGCACCCGCAGCGGGCCATGCAGCTGGCCGACGCCGTCTGGCGTGCCGTCCCCGAGGGCGAGGCGGCCACGGTCGAGCACTGGGAGCGGGCCCTGGCCGAGGTGCGGGCCTCGGTCGACAACGGCTCCGAGCGGTTGTTCGCCCTGCTCCCGGCGGGCCACCAGAAGGTGCTGCGGGTGGTGGCCGGCGGCGGCAGCGTCTACGGCACGGCGGCGGCGACCCTCTCCCTGTCGACGGGGACGGCGCGGGCGGCCGTCACCGCCCTGGCCGGCAACGGGTACCTGGCCGAGCGCGACGGCCACCTCGTGGTCGTCGACCCCCTGCTGGCCGACTGGGTCCGCCGCCGCTTCGCCCTCTGACCGCGGACCGGTGCCCGGCACCGGTCGGCGGTCAGGGCGGGGGGGTCGGGGGCCGGCGAGGCGCAGCCGAGTGGCCTACGGGCGCGTGCGCGGGCGGAAGAGGTAGTGGCTGACGCCGAAGGCCTCGCCGTCGTCGTGGCCGAAGAGGGCGGCGCAGCCGGCGAAGAAGGCTCGCCACCGGCGGACCTGGACCGTGCCCACCAGCCGGTCGAGCTCGGCCCGGTGGGTCTCGAGGTTGGCCAGCCAGGCCAGCGAGGTCCGCTGGTAGTGGACCCCGCTGAGCGTCCAGTGGTCGACGATGGCGAGGTCGTCCTGGAGGTGGAGGAAGAGGTCGTCGCGGGGCATCAGCCCGCCGGAGAAGAAGTGCCTCGCCATCCAGTCCCGGCGGTCGTCGGCGTCGTAGCGGAAGCAGACGTCGCGGCCGGCGAACACGTGGGTGAAGAAGAGGCCGTCGTCGGCCAGCCAGCGGGCGATCCGCTCGAAGATCACGCCGTGGTTGCGGACGTGCTCGAGCATCTCGACCGACACCACCCGGTCGAACGGGGCGCCCTCGCCGTGGTCGGCGGGGTCGAAGGTGGCCACGTCCGCGGTGATGACGTGGACGTTGGCCAGTCCCCGGTCGGCGGCCTGCTTCTCGATGTGCTCGCGCTGGGTGCGGGAGTTCGACAGGGCGACGACCTCGGCGTCGGGGTAGGTCTCGGCCATCCAGAGGGTGAGGCTGCCCCACCCGCAGCCCAGCTCGAGGATGCGCTGGCCGTCGGCCAGCCGGGCCCGCTCGCCGTACAGCTCGAGCATGGCCACCTCGGCGGCGGCGAGGTCGTCGACGCCCGGCGGGTACAGGCACGACGAGTACTTGAGGCGGGGGCCCAGCACGGCCTCGAAGAAGCGGGTCGGGACCTCGTAGTGCTGCTCGTTGGCCTCGGCCGTGTGGGTGGTGACGGCGCCCGACCGGAGCTCCTGGACGAGCGCCCGGAACCGGTCGCTGCGCTCGTCCAGGGTGCCCGCCCGCTCGGTGCGGAGCCGCTTGGCCACGCGCCCTCGGCAGGCGGCGTGGAGCACCGGCGTCGGGACCAGCCCGCGGTCGAGGGCGAGGAACGACAGGGTGGAGAGGGCGTCGACGACCTTCGGCATCAGCCCCGCCCCTCGGGTGCGGTGGCCAGGACCTGCACCAGGGAGACGTACTCCTCGGCGTAGGCGGCCTCGCAGTAGCAGAGGTAGAACTCCCAGAGCCGCAGCAGGGCGTCGTCGTAGCCGCGGGCGCGGGCGTCGTCGTGGCGGGCGAGGAGGCGGGCGTTCCACTCGTGGAGCGTGCGGGCGTAGTCCTGGGGGAAGGCGTCGACCCGCTC
Organism: Iamia sp. SCSIO 61187; assembly: GCF_019443745.1. NCBI lineage: Bacteria > Bacillati > Actinomycetota > Acidimicrobiia > Acidimicrobiales > Iamiaceae > Iamia > Iamia sp. SCSIO 61187. The sequence goes on along the minus strand of NZ_CP050948.1, from coordinate 3,794,531 downwards.
GACCCGGAGGTCGGTGTGGGCGGCCAGGCCGCGCTCGATTACCTCGACCGACGGCAGGCACGACCCGGGGAAGACGTGCTCCTTGACGAAGTCGCTCGAGGTCTTGGCCCGCTCGTAGCGGCTGTCGGGGACGGTGATGGCCTGGAGGGCGAGGCGGCCACCCGGCTTCAGCAGGCGTCCGCAGGTGGAGAAGTAGGCGCCGTGGTCGCGCCAGTCGACGGCCTCGATCATCTCCACCGAGACCAGGGCGTCGAAGGTGCCCTCGCCCTCCCGGGCCAGCAGGTCGCGGTAGTCGAGCAGGGTGACGTCGACGAGGTGGGCGAGGCCGGCGGCGGCGATGCGCTGGCGGGCCAGGGCGTGCTGCTCGGTGGAGATGGTGCACGTTGTGACCCGGATGCCGCGCTCGGCGGCCCGCTCGGCCAGCCCGCCCCACCCGGTGCCGATCTCGACCAGCCGCTCGCCGGGGGCCAGGTCGAGCAGGTCGAGGAGGCGGTCGAGCTTGGCCCGCTGGGCCTCGGCCAGGTCGTCGGTGCCGGTCTCCGAGTAGAGCCCGCAGCTGTAGGCCATGGTCTCGGCGTCGAGGAACAGCTCGAAGAAGTCGTTGCCGAGGTCGTAGTGGGCGGCGATGTCGCGCCGGTCCCGCTCCTTGCTCTCCGGACGCAGCCGGCGGGCCCGGTCGGCGACCGGTGCGGTGACGGCGTCCCACCGCGTCCGGATCCGGTCGAGGACGTCGAGGTTGCGGATGGCCAGGCGGACGAGGCCGGTCAGGTCGTCGGTGTCCCACCACCCGTCGATGAAGCTGGCACCCAGGCCGGTGCTGGCCCGGGTCGTGACCTCCCGCCACACCGCCGGCGTCCGGAGGCGGACGGTCACGTCGAGGTCGGTCGGCTCCCCGAAGGCCGTCACCCGGCCGTCGGCCTCGATGAGCGTCAGCCGTCCGCCCCGGATGCGGGTGAGCAGGGGCGTCAGGACGGCCCTGCTGGCCCGGTCGATGGCGGTCGCCCGCCGCGGGGCGGGCCGGACGGTGGTGGGGCGGATCGCGCCGGCGGCGCTCCGGTCGGGCGCGCCCTCGAGGGCCGGGCGGGCACCGGGGGAGCCGGTGGGAGCGGAGCCGACGCCCTCAGGGCGGTGGGTGGGCTCGGCGGACGTGGTCATCGATGGGCTCCGGGTGGTGCGGCGGGGTGGGTGTGGCGGGGGTGGCGACGGAACGGGGCGCCCTTGCGCCAGAGGCGCAGGGCGTTGAGGTGGATGCCCGCCGAGACGCGGTGCGCCGGCAGGCGGTGGTGGAGGAGGACGTGGGTCATCGACGCCCGGTCGAGGGGGCGCCGGTGGAGGACCATCCGGGCCGAGAACACGAGGTCGCCGGCGTCCACGTCGTCCAGCCCGGTGCCGACCTCCCGCGAACCGGTCTGGTCCGGCCTGGCGGCAGCCCCTGGGGCTCCTGGGCCGGGCGCCAGCCCGAGCCGGCGAGCGGAGCGAGCTTCGGCGGGAAGAGGCCGGTTCGCGGACCCGGTGGGGTCGACGACCCCGTCTGCGACATGGCTTCGGCGGCGGTCGTCCATCTCGACGACGAAGCGGTCCCGGCCCGGGGGGCTGAAGCGGAGGACGTGGTCGAGGTCGAGGTCCATGAACGGCGAGACGTGCATGGCCTTGGCGAAGCGGATGCCGGTGGCCTCGGCCTCCTCGGGGGGTGGGGCGGCCAGGGCGTAGGCCGTGCGCTCGTGCCACGGCGTGTTGGTCACCTCGGCGAGCACCGCCTCGACCCGGGTGTCCTCGGCGTCGTAGGCGAAGTAGAGGCTGATCGGGTTGAAGGTCCAGGCCCAGTGGCGGAGGTGGGTGAGGAGCCGGATCGGCCCGGCGGGGGCGGTGCCGAGGCGGTCGGCGAGCGTCGCCCGCACCGCGGTGTCGAGCGGGACCGACGGGTCGCCGTGGAGGTCGCGCCGCCGGAACCGCACCGGGGCGGGGCGCGACGTCGACCAGAGCGGGTGGGCGGCGAAGGCCTCGTCGAGCTCGGCCAGGTCGAGGTGGGCGAGCACGATGGGCTGGCTGAAGCCGTGCTGCACGTCGATCCGGCGCCTGTGGCCGATCGTCCCCTCGTAGAGGCAGCTCCGCAGCCCGGTGGGGGTGGTCCCGACGGCGTCCGGGGCGGCGAGGGCGCTCACCACCGCGTGCTCCCGGGGTCGATGCGCTCGCAGACGTGCTCGGCCGCCCGGGCCCCGTCCTCGTGGAAGCCGTAGCCGGTCCAGGCTCCGGCCCACCACAGCCCACCCCGGCCCTGGATGCGGGGCAGCCGGGCCTGGGCCCGGATGGCCAGCCCGTCGAGCACGGGGTGGGCGTAGTCGTAGCGGCCGAGGACCGTCTCGGGGTCGATCTCGTCGTCGCGGTTCAGGCTCAGGCACACGGGCGTGGTGACCGGGAGCGGCTGCAGCCGGTTCATCAGGTAGGTGACCGCCACCGCCCTCTGCGGCTCGGCCGGCAGGAGGACGTTCCACGACGACCACGTCGCCTCGTGGCGGGGGAGCATCGACCGGTCGGTGTGGAGGACGGCCGGGTTGGGCTGGGTGCGCACGGCGCCGACGACGGCCCGCTCGTCCTCGTCGGCGTCCGCCACCATGGCGAGGGCGGTCGGGGCGTGGACGGCCAGGACCACGGCGTCGAAGTGCTCGGGCGGGCCCCCGGCGACGCGGAGGTCGATCCCCCCGTCGGGCCGCCGGCGGACCTCGGTCACGGGCGCCTTGAGCCGCACGTCCTCGGCGAAGGGGGCGCTGATGGCGTCGACGTAGGACCGCGACCCGCCCACGACCGTGCGCCACTGCGGGCGCTCGCCCAGCGAGAGCATCCCGTGGTTGCGGAGGAACCGGCAGATCGTCGTGGCCGGGAAGTCGAGGACCGTCGTCGGGTCGGCGGACCAGACGGCGGCGGTGAGGGGGACGACGTAGGCCTCGCCCAGGGCGCGGGGGAGGTGGTGGCGGGCGAGGAAGGATCGCAGCGTCTCGGCGGTGTCGGCCTCGCCCCGGTCGACCTGGGCCAGCAGGCGGACGCCGGCCCGGTGCCAGCGGGGGATGGCGGCCAGCACCCGGGCGTGGGCGGCGTGGCCCAGGGGGGTCACCCGGCCCGACCCGTGCGTGGCCCGGGCCCGCATGCGCCCGAGGGCGGTGCCCCACTCGACGCCGGCCCGCTCGTCGGCCACCGACAGGCTCATCTCGGCCGGGACCGTCGCCACGCCGAGCCGGGTGAGCAGGGCCGTGAGGCGGGGGTAGGTCCGGTCGTTGCAGACGATGAAGCCGGTGTCGACCGGGAAGCTCTGCCCGTCGACCTCGACGTCCACCGTGTGGGCGTGGCCACCGAGGCGGTCGGCGGCCTCGAAGAGCCGGATCTGGTGGTGGCGGTGGAGGTGGTGAGCGGCGACGAGGCCGGTCACGCCCCCACCCACGATGGCGATGCGCACGATGCCTGTTCGCTGCCCCGATGGGACCGGATTGCCCCAAGTCCGTCCGCGCCCTGGTGGGAGCGGCAGACTGCGCCCATGCGCGTCGTGGCCGGCACCGCCGGTGGCCGGAGGCTCACCGCCCCTGCGGGGACCGGCACCCGTCCCACCACCGACCGGGTGCGGGAGGCGGTGTTCAACGCCCTCGGCAGCATGGGAGCCGTCGACGGGGCCCGCGTGCTCGACGCCTTCGCCGGCAGTGGCGCGCTCGGCATCGAGGCCCTGTCCCGCGGCGCTGCGACCTGCACCTTCGTGGAGCAGGAGCGGGCGGCCCGGGTCGTGGTCGAGGCCAACCTGGCCGCCACCGGGCTCGATGCCGACGCCCGGGTCATCGGCGGCGACGTCCACGACCACCTCGAGCGGACCTCCGAGCGGTTCGACCTCGTCCTCCTCGACCCGCCCCACGCCCAGGCCGACTGGGACCGGCTCCTCGGCCTGGTGGCCGCCCGGCTCGCCGCCGACGGGGTCGTCGTGGTCGAGTCGGATCGCCCGGTCGTCGAGGCCGGCGACGCCACGTGGTCGCTGCGGAGGGAGAAGGCCTACGGCGGTACGGTGGTGCAGATGCTCACCCTCGTCACCGCCCTCACCGGTGAGAACGGCGGTCCGTCGTGACCACGGTCCTCTACCCGGGGTCGTTCGACCCCGTCCACAACGGCCACATCGAGATCATCGAGGTCGCCGCCGGGCTGTTCGACGACGTGGTGGTGGCCGCCCTGCGCAACCCGCAGAAGGGCGAGCCCATGTTCGACGTGGACGAGCGCACCAAGATGCTCGAGGAGTCGACCAGCCACCTGCCCAACGTGCGCATCGTCGGGTTCTCCAAGCTCGTGGTCGAGGTGGCCCAGGAGGTCGGGGCCGACTTCATCATCAAGGGCCTGCGGGCCGTCTCCGACTTCGAGTCGGAGATGCACCAGGCCCACATGAACCTGGCCATCTCCGGGGTGCACAGCGTGTTCATCCCGTCGGCCACCGAGCACTCGTTCGTGGCGTCGAAGCTGATCCGCGAGATCGCCCGGTTCGGCGGCGACGTGACCTCGATGGTGCCGACCCCGGTGACCCAGCGACTCGCAGAGAGGTTCGGACGATGACGTTCAACGACGACCTGCCCACCGCCGGGGAGGCCAGTGGCCAGCACCCGCAGGCGACGCGACGCCGCTCGCGGGACCCGCTCGCCGGACCCGAGGCCGACGCCCTGCTGCGCCGGGCCGCGGACCTGGTCGCCTCGGCCCGACCCATGCCGCTGTCGTCGTCGGTGATGATCAACCGGGACGAGGTGCTCGACCTGCTGGGCGAGGCCATCGACCGCCTGCCCGACGAGCTCCGCCAGGCCCGCTGGCTGCTGAAGGAGCGCGAGGACTTCCTGGCCCGCGTGCAGGGCGAGGGCGACGAGATCCTCGACCAGGCCAGCGCCAAGGCCGAGGCCATGGTCCAGCGCACCGAGGTGGTCAAGGCCGCCGAGCAGCGCGCCAAGCGGATCGTCGAGGAGGCCCAGGACGAGGCCCGTCGGCTGCGCCACGAGTGCGAGGACTTCTGCGACCAGCGCCTGGCCCAGTTCGAGATCGTGCTGAACCGGACCATGAAGATGGTCCACGCCGGGCGCGAGAAGCTGAACGCGGCACCGATGGCCGCCCCGGCCGACAGCCGTGACGACGACGGCACCGACGAGGTCGCCGCCGTGCCCATGGCCCCGACCGACGTCCCCCACGGCGGGTTCGGCAAGCCGCCGGCCCAGGCCACCGTCCCCCCGGGTGGTGACGCGCCCTTCTTCGACCAGGACGACGGGTGAGCCGGCTCCGCACCCTGGAGCACATCGCCGACGTCCGCCGCCGGCCCGGCACCCAGCGCCCGGTCGTCCGCACCTTCCCGGCCGAGGCCCTGGGGCCCCTGGGCACCTCGACCGCCACCGTCCCGCCCGACGGCGAGATCACCCTCGACGCCACCGTCGAGGCCGCCGGGCTCGACATCGTCCTGGCCGGCACGGCCACCGCCCCCTGGGAGGGGGAGTGCCGCCGCTGCCTCCGGTCCGTCGTCGGGACCGTCGAGGTCGACCTCCGGGAGATCTTCTCCCCGCACCCCGTCGAGGGCGAGACCTGGCCGGTCGAGCACGACAGCATCGACCTGGGGCCGGTCATCCACGACGCTGTGCTGCTCAGCCTGCCGCTGGTGCCGCTGTGCGCCGAGGACTGCGCCGGACCGGACCCCGAGCGCTTCCCCGCCCGGGTCGAGGGCGACCCCGCCCTCGAGGAGCGCGACGACGAGGACGAGGCGGCCCCGACGCCCTTGGCCGACCCGCGGTGGTCGGCCCTCGACGACCTGCGCTTCGACTGATCCCGGTCGGCGGCTTCGCCGCGTCCGGGGTGCCGCCGCTACGCTCTCCCCCTTGTGCCTCGGGCATCCCCGAGCCCACCCGCACGGAGCCGCGCCGCAAGGCGAGGCGACCCGATAGACGAAACCAGGAACGACTGCGATGGCCGTCCCCAAGAAGAAGACCTCCAAGTCCAAGAGCCGCAGTCGTCGGGCCAGCGCCTGGCGCCTCGACGCTCCGCCGCGGAGCACCTGCTCGCGCTGCGGCGCGGTGAAGCTGCCCCACCGGGTGTGCGGCAACTGCGGCTTCTACAAGGACCGCCAGGCCATCGACGTCGACTGACGTGGACCTCCCCGCACCCATCGCCGTCGATGCGATGGGGGGTGACAAGGCCCCCGACGAGATCGTGGCCGGCGCCGAGCGCGCTGCGTCCGAGCTGGGCCTGCCGATCGTGCTGGTCGGCGACCCCGACCGGCTGAGCACCTCGCTCGAGGTCGTCCCCGCCTCCGAGGTCATCAAGATGCACGACGACCCGGGCAAGGCCGTCCGCCGCAAGAAGGACTCGTCGCTGGTCCGGGCGGCCGAGGCCGTCCGCGACGGCCGGGCCTCGGCCATGGTCAGCGCCGGCAACACCGGGGCGACCTTCGGCGCCGCCCTGCTGCGGATGGGCCGGATCAGGGGCGTGGCCCGCCCGGCCATCGCCACGCCGCTGCCCCGCCCCGGCCACGACGTCCCCCTCGTGCTGCTCGACGCCGGGGCCAACGCCGACGCCCAGGCCGAGTGGCTGGTGCAGTTCGCCCAGATGGGCGCCGTGTTCGCCCGCGACCGCCTCGGCATCGACGCCCCCGAGGTCGGGCTGCTCTCGATCGGCGAGGAGCCCGGCAAGGGCGACACCCTCCGCAAGGAGACCTACGCCCTGCTCGACGACCCGGCCTGGACCGAGGCCTGCGGCGCCCGCTTCGTCGGCAACGTCGAGGGGCGGGACCTGATGTTCCCCGGCGTCGACGTGGTCGTCACCGACGGCTTCACCGGCAACGTCGCCCTCAAGACCCTGGAGGGGGCCATGCGGTCCCTGGTCGGGGCCATCCTGGGCGCCTTCGACACCGACGACGCCACCCGCGCCGCCGGTGACGCCCTCATGCCGGCGCTGCTGCCGCTCTACGGCCAGCTCGACCCCGACGCCACGGGTGGGGCCATGCTCCTCGGTGTCGACGGCGTGTGCATCATCAGCCACGGCTCGTCGTCGGCCACGGCCATCGTGAACGCCTGCCGGGTCGCGGCCGAGTCCGTCACCTCCGACCTGGTCGGCAAGCTCACCACCGCCCTCGCCCCCGCCTGAGGACGCGACGGCCCGGCACGTCGCGTCCGGGAGACGCGGGTCGCTCGCCGGCCTCCGCTTCACAAGCGCACAAAGTTGCGTTCCGGTAAGGTCAACCGGCTGTCCGACGACCAGGGAGCCGACGTGCCCGCCGAGACCCACAGCCAGCAAGCACCCATGACTCGTCAAGAGGTGTTCGAGCTCATCCGTGACCGGCTGGTGGACATCCTGGAGATCGACGCCTCCGAGGTCCACGAGGGCGACTCCTTCGCCGACGACCTCGAGGCCGACTCGCTGGCCCTGATCGAGCTGGTCGAGGCCCTCGAGGAGGAGATCGGCGAGCGCACCGTCGGCTTCCGGATCGAGGACGAGGACCTCGAAGACCTCAAGACCGTCCGCGACGCCGTGGACTACGTGCACAGCCGGGTGGGCGGCGACGCGTCCTGAGCGCGAGCGACACGGTCCCCCCGGTCGCGCCGCTGGCCGACCGCATCGGGTACTCCTTCGTCGACCCCGGGCTGCTCGAGATCGCCATGTGCCACCGCTCGTGGTGCGCCGAGAACGCCGGCGGGACGTCGAACGAGCGCCTCGAGTTCCTGGGTGACGCCGTGCTCGGCGCCGTCGTGGCCGAGGAGCTGTACCGCAGGTTCCCCGACGCCGACGAGGGCTGGCTGTCGCGCGCCCGGGCCACGGTCGTCCGGGCCACCACCCTGGCCGAGACGGCCGAGGAGCTCGGCCTGGGTGCCGTCGTCCGCCTGGGCAAGGGCGAGGAGGCCACCGGCGGGCGGGAGAAGCCGTCGATCCTGGCCGACGCCCTCGAGGCCGTCATCGGCGCCGTCCACCTCGACGGCGGTCGCGACGCCTCCCGGGCCGCCGTCATGACGTTCCTCGGCGATCGCATCCGGAGCGCGTCGGGCGAGCCCGGCCACCTCGACGACAAGAGCCGGCTCCAGGAGCACGTCAGCCGGGTGCTGCGCGAGGTCGTCTCCTACCGCGTCACCGACACCGGCCCCGAGCACGACAAGACCTTCACCGCCATCGCCCGCATCAGCGGCACCCCCTGGGGCGAGGGCACGGGCCGGTCCAAGAAGCAGGCCGAGCAGCTCGCGGCCCGCGCCGCCTACGACGCGCTGCTCGCCGCCCACCCGCCCGCCCCGGTGCTCGCCGCCGGCCAGGCCGATCCGCCCACCGAGGCGCTCGCCGCCGGCGAGGCCGATCCCCCCACCGAGACCACCGCAACGGCCGAGGACCCCTCGGCCCCGACTGAGAAGACCGACGATGCCTGAGCTGCCCGAGATGGAGACCCTCCGACGCGACCTCGACCGCGAGGTCGGGGGCAAGCGGGTCAAGACCACGGAGGTGACGGGGCGGACGGCCATGGGCGCCGTCCCCAAGAAGCAGCTCATCGAGCGCCTCGACGGCGTGAAGGTCAGCGGCGCCGACCGCCGCGGGCTGATCCTCACCCTCAAGCTCGACAGCGGTGAGCTGCTCGTCCTCGACATCCGCGAGGGCGGCCACCTCCGCAAGACCACCCCCAAGGAGGAGGTGGCCAAGGGCACCCAGGTCGTCATCTCCTTCACCCAGGGCGGCCAGCTGCGCATGGTCGACACCACGGGGAAGATGAAGATCTGGGTCGCCACCCCCGACGAGCTGCTCGAGCAGGAGCCGATCCTCACCCAGCTGGGCCTCGACCCCGTCGTCGAGCCCATCTCGTGGACGACCTTCGGGCACCTGCTGCTCAGCCGGGCCCAGCCCATCAAGAGCTTCCTGATGGACCCGACCGCCGTGGTCGGCATCGGCCCGATCTACTCCGACGAGATCATCTGGCAGGCCGGCCTCCGCCACGACCGCGAGTCCAACCGCCTCACGTCCCAGGAGATGCGCCGCCTGTACCGCGCCCTGGTCGAGACGCTCCACGACGGGGCCAAGCACCGCGGCACCACCCTGGGCGAGGACGGCTACTACGACCTCGCCGGCAAGCCCGGCGGGTTCCAGGAGTACCTCGAGGTCTACGAGCGGGCCGGCAAGGCGTGCAGCCGGTGCCGGGGCACCATCACCAAGGTGAAGTTCGCCAAGGCCAACCTGTTCATGTGCCCCGACTGCCAGGTCTGACGGTCCCCTCCGGGACCCTGCTCGTGCCCCCTCCCCGGCTGGACTGACCGTGTTCCTCAAGACGCTCACCCTCAAGGGCTTCAAGTCCTTCGCCGACGCCACCGCCCTGGAGATGGAGCCGGGCGTCACCGTCGTCGTCGGCCCCAACGGCAGCGGCAAGTCCAACGTCGTCGACGCCATCGCCTGGGTGCTGGGCGCCCAGGCGCCGAGCGCGGTGCGCAGCCAGAAGATGGACGACGTCATCTTCGCCGGGACGGCCAAGCGCCCGGCCCTGGGGCGGGCCGAGGTCAGCCTGACCATCGACAACAGCGCCGGTCTGCTCCCGATCGACTTCGGCGAGGTCACCATCACCCGCACCCTGTGGCGCTCGGGCGACAGCGACTACGCCATCAACGGAGTCCCGTGCCGGATGCTCGACATCCAGGAGCTCCTGTCGGACTCGGGCGTCGGCCGCCAGCAGCACGTCATCATCTCGCAGGGCCAGATCGACGCCGTGCTGAACGCCCGCCCCGAGGACCGCCGGCTCATCATCGAGGAGGCGGCCGGGATCTTGAAGTTCCGGCGCCGCAAGGAGAAGGCCGAGCGCCGCCTCGCCGGCACCGAGGCCAACCTCCTCCGCCTCCAGGACCTGCTCCGCGAGGTGCGCCGCCAGCTCCGGCCCCTCGAGCGCCAGGCGGAGGCGGCGCGCCGCCACGAGTCGCTGGTCGAGGAGCTGGGCGCCCTGCGCCTGTTCCTCGCCGGCCACGAGCTGCGGCGCCTGCGCACCCGCCTGGAGGCGGCCGAGCGGACCCGGCGCGACCTGCGCGCCGGCGAGTCCGACGCCAAGGCCCAGCTGAGCCAGCTCGACGCCCTCGTGGTGGCCACCGAGACCCGGCTCTCCGCCCTCGGTGGCGACGACCTGGGTGACGACCTGGCCCGGTGCGAGGCCCTGCGCGAGCGGGCCCGGGGCCTGTCGGCCGTCCTGGCCGAGCGCCGCCGCGGGCTGGAGCGCCAGCGGGGGGCGTCGGTCGACCAGGCCGTGATCGCCTCGCTCGAGGCCGATGCCGCCCGCCTCGACGCCGAGCTGGAGGCCGTCGAGTCCGAGCGGGCCCGCCTGGCCCCCGACGCCGAGGCGCTGGCCGAGGCCGAGGCCGTGTTGGCGGCGGAGCGGGAGCGCTTCGCCGAGGAGTGGGGCGACGACGCCGGCGGGGCCGAGCAGGCGTGGGCCGAGGCCGGCGGCGTCGGCGTCAGCCGGGCCGCCGAGGTCCGGGGCGAGCTCACCGCGGTGCGGTCGTCGGTCGAGCGGTGGGAGCAGGAGCGCCGGCGCGTCGCCGAGCGCATCGACGCCCTCGCCGCCAAGGCCGCCCGCCTCGACCAGGAGGCCGAACGGCTGCGGGGCGAGCTGGCCGAGGCCGAGGCCGCCGAGGGCACCCTCGTCGAGGAGTCCGACGTCGCCGTCGCCCGCCGGGCCGAGGTCGAGACCGCCGCCGAGGCCGCCGAGGAGCGCCGTCGCACCGCCGACGCCGAGCGCCACCGCTGGGCCGCCCGGGCCGACGCCCTCGGCCTGGCCCTCGACGAGGCCCGGGCCCGGGCCGGAGCCGAGCGCCTCGCGGGCGTCAGCGGCGTGCTGGGCACGCTGCTCGACCTGGTCGCCGTGGACGAGGGCTGGGAGGCGGCCTTCGAGGCCGCCGCCGGCGCCGCCCTCGGTGCGGTCGTGGTCGACGGGGTCGAGGGGGCTCGGCGCGCCCTCGAGACCCTGGCCGCCGGCGAGCTGGCCGGTGCCGTCGTCCCCCTCACCTCGGCGTCCGGTCCCGCCCGGGATGCCTCGGACGCGATCCGCGACGGCGAGGCGCTGCGGCCGCACGTGCGGGCGGTGGCGCCCGGCGTCGAGGGTCTGCTCGACGCGCTCGTGGGGTCCGCCGTCGTCGTCGACGCCTGGCCCGACGCCGTCGACGCCGTGCTCGCCGCCCCCGGCACCGTGGTCGTCACCCGGGCCGGTGACCGCTTCGCCCCCGACGGGTGGCGGGTCGGGGCCGCCGGCTCGGGGGCCACCGGCGCCGCCCTGGCCGAGGCCCAGGAGCGGGCGGCCGCCGCCGCCGCCGAGGCCGACGCCGCCGCCACCGAGGTCGGCGAGCTCCGGCGCCTCCTGACCGAGGCCCGCACCGCCGAGACCGAGGCCAGCCGGGCGCTCGATCGCAACGACAGCCGCCTCGTCGCGGCCGGGGACGCCCTCCAGCGCACCGACGCCGACCGCCGGGACCTGGCCACCGAGGCGGCGTCGCTCCAGACCCACGCCGGCGAGCTCGACGAGCGGGTGGCCCGCGACGGCGAGCGCCTCGCCGCCCTCGAGGCCGAGCTGCCCGGGCTCGAGGCCGACGAGGCCCGCCGGGCCGACCGGGCCCGCGCCGCGGCCGACGCCCGGTCCCGCATCGACGACCGGGCCGGATCGGTCGCCGCCCTGCGGGGCGACCTCGAGGTCCGGGCCGCGAGCATCGAGGAGCGCACCCAGTTCCTCACCGGTCGCCGGGCCGACATCGAGGAGCGCCTCTCCCGCCACAGCGCCGAGCGCACCGAGGCCGAGGCCCGCCGGACGGGGCTCGAGCGCCAGGAGCAGGCCGTCACCCGGCTGGCCGCGGTGGTGGCCGCCCGGTCCGAGGAGGTCGAGGTCGCCCTGGCCTCCCTGCGCGAGCGTCGTCGTCAGCAGTCCGACGCCGCCCGGGCCGTCGCCGCCGAGCTCGAGGGGACGCGGGCTCGGCGGGTCGAGGCCGAGAAGGGCCTGGGCGAGACCCGCGAGCGCCTGCAGCGGGCCGAGCTCGACATCTCGGAGCTGACCGTCCGCATCGAGTCCGCTGTCGAGGCCATGCGCCGGGACCTCGACGCCGACCCCGACACCGCCCTCGCCGCCCCCGAGCCGACGGTCCCCGAGGGGGCCACCGTCGCCGGTCGGGTGCGAGACCTCGAGCGCGAGCTGCGCCTGCTGGGGCCGATCAACCCGCTGGCGCTGGAGGAGTTCACCGCCCTCCAGGAGCGCCACGAGCACGTCGAGGCCCAGCTCGACGACGTGAAGTCCGCCCGGCGTGACCTGGCCAAGGTCATCCGGGCCGTCGACGCCGAGATCGTCTCGGTCTTCGCGTCGGCCTACGCCGACGTCGAGGGCAACTTCCGCCACCTCTTCGAGACGCTCTTCCCCGGCGGCCAGGGGCGCCTGGCGCTGACCTCCCCCGAGGACCTCCTCGGCACCGGCGTCGAGATCGAGGCCAAGCCCTCGGGCAAGAACGTCAAGAAGCTGTCGCTGCTCTCGGGCGGGGAGCGGTCGCTGACCGCCCTCGCCTACCTGTTCGCCGTGTTCCGGGCCCGGCCCTCGCCCTTCTACGTGATGGACGAGGTCGAGGCCGCCCTCGACGACGTGAACCTCCACCGCTTCCTCGGCCTGGTCGCCGAGTTCCGGGCCGACGCCCAGCTGATCATCGTCAGCCACCAGAAGCGCACCATGGAGGCCGCCGACCTCCTCTACGGCGTCACCATGCAGCCCGGCGGCAGCAGCAAGGTGATCAGCGAGAAGGCCAACGCCGCCACCTGATCCTCAGGTTGGTCGTAGCCTGCGGCCATGTCGTGGAAGGGCACGCGATGGATGCCGGTCCCGGCCGGGCCGCGCCACTCCCCGGACTGGTACGACCAGAGCGGCGAGCCCCAGGTGCTCGAGCCGGGCGACCGACTCGGTGTCCCCTGCCACGGCGGCCCGTGCCAGTCTCGCCTCGAGGTGTACCCGCCTCGCCTCGAGATCGCCGAGAAGGGTGGCACCTACGTCCTGATCGACATCGGCCCCCGAGCGGCCTGGCACTACCAGTTCGTCCCGGCCGACGCCTGACGAGGCGCCGACCCACGCGCGTCCACGAGGTGTCTGGCGCCTCGTGGTCCCCGCGGTTCCGCTCGGCAGGTCATGTCGGGGTCCTGAGCGCAGAGACCCAGGTTCCTCCTGCTGGTCCGTGAGGCGGCGCGGGGCACGGAAGGTGCCTGGCACCTTCCGTAGCGCGGTGGTGAGCCCGCACGGTTTGCGGGCTCACCTGGTGTCGAGTTTCAGGCGGCGAGGGCCCGTCGGTCGACGGGCTGGGATCGTCGCTTCCGTCCGTCGGGGGTGGTGATGATGACGGTGGCGTCGGGCATCAGTTCGATGGTCCATCCGGGGCGGTGGACGACGCCGTGGTGGTACCGGCACAGCAGCACGAGGTTGCGTGGGTTCGTCGGTCCTCGGTGGGCGATCCACTCGGCGATGTGGTGCCCGTCGGTGACGTGGGCGGGGCGGTCACAGCCCGGGAACCGGCACCCCTTGTCCCGGATGCACAGGGCCTGGAACAACGGGGCGGGGATGGTCCGTATGCTGCGCCCGTAGTCGAGGACGGTGCCATCGGCTCGGGTGATGACCCGGTGGATGTTCGCATCGCACGCGAGCCGGCGGGCGGCGTCGGCGGTGATCGGGGTCCCGTCGTCGAAGCACCCCTGCCCCCGGCCTGAGGTGAGCTCTTCGAGTCCGATGGTGATGTTCACGTGGGGCCGGTGGCGTCCGCCCTTGTGATCGGACTGGTGGTCGAGGAAGTGGTTGAAGATCTCGGCCAGCCCGTCGTGACGCCGCGGCGCGGGTGTCCGCTCGTCGTCGTCGGAGCGGCGCCCCATCACCAAACGGAGTGCGGCCTGGGCGGCGTGGAACGCCTCGGGTTCGAGGTTCGCATCCAACCGCCCACCGTTGAGCGTCGGCGACAGGTGCGCTGACCGGTCCGGGTCGGGTTCACCGGAGGGCTCGTCGTCGACGATCTCCTTGGCGTGAGCGGCCCAGGCCTTCATGGCCACCACCGCCCCGGCGACGTCGAGCTCACCCAACACGCGGACGAGGTTGTCCTCATCCGACTGGAACAACGGGGTCGTGCGGTCGTTGAGGTTCGCCACCACGGCGGCGACATGCCCACCCGACACCTCGCCGGACAGCCACGCGGCCTGGAGGGCGGGGAGGCGTTCGAGGCGGCCGGCGGTCTTGGCCATCCGGTGGGCGTCATGGGCGGTCATCTGCCCCTTGACCCGCAGCCAGGTGGCCATGGTGGGGCACCCGTCGGCGGTGTCGTGCTCGTTGGTGGACTCGAACCGGCCGACCGCCTGGGAGATCTTGGCGTCGAGACGATCGCGCAGGAACAGCGCCTCTTCGAGGGCGTCGCCGTCGACCGGGATGTCCAGGTCATCGATGGTTGTGGCGAGCGCCTCGAACATGACACTCATGATACCCGCCAGACGGGAATCGAACCCTGGAAACCCGAGAAATCGCTTGGTTTCCCGGCTCCTGTGTGGCCGTGTGAGGCCCGCAGGTCGGTTGTGGTCGGTTGGACCGAAGACGACGACGAGACGCTCAGATCGCCACACAGCATTCCAACGAGATGAGGCCACTCCACCAGCCCGCAGCGCCACCGCCGTACGAGCCATCGGTACGACCGACTCGCAGCGGCCGACGACCGGATGGCCCGCCGAGCGTCGAACGGGGGCCCGGGCGCGTCGCCGCTCCGGGCGGGTGCCCGGAGCGGTCTCGCCGGTCGGTCCGAGGGGGTCGGCCGTGCCGTCTGGGGATCACGTCGCCCCGGCGGTGGTGCGCCGTTGCCGCACCACCGCCGGGACGCGATCGGTGTCAGCCGACGAGCTCGCTGGCCCGGACGGTCACCAGCTCGTAGTGGACCGTGCTGAGCTCGGCGGTGTCGCCGTAGGAGATCAGGCCGACCTCGCCCGGTGGCAGGGGGTCCTCGTCGACCACGTCGACCACCGTCTCGTCGTTGATGCCCATGCCGAGCCGGAGCGAGCCGTCCTCGTTGTAGGCGCAGTAGGCCTGGACGATCGTCGACGCGGGGACGAAGCCCTCGACGGTGAAGGGGCCGCCCAGGGCCTCGCCCTCGCCGCCCTCGAACCGGTACACCGAGCCCCGACCGTCGGGCCCGATGGTGAAGTCGTAGTAGGTGTCGGCCTCGGGGTCGGCGTGGCACACGACGCCACCCTGCGGGGTGCCGGCACCGAACTCGACGATGCCGGCCTCGATGGTGACGTCGTAGAAGGCCCGGCCCTCCCACTCGGTGTGCTGGTCGATCTCCTTCTCCCCGGCGAAGATGTCCTCGTAGAAGTAGCTGTCCTCGATGCCGGCGCAGCCGACGTCGTTGCAGCCGGTCACCCAGCCGGTGTCGCTGTCGAAGGTGTCGTCGAAGGAGTACGCCGCCGTCTCTGGGGCGGTGGTCGTCGGCGCCTCGGTGGTCGGCGCCTCGGTCGTGGTGGGGGCAGCCGTGGTCGTCGGGGCCTCGGTGGTGTCCGGGGCCTCCTCCTGGGCGGCGGCCTGCTCGGTGGCGGGGCTCTCGGTGGCCGCGCCCTCGTCGTCGCCCCCGCCGCCGCCGCACCCCGCCAACAGGAGGGCGGCGAGCCCGATCGTGGCGAGCGCGCTCCGGCGCAGGGGAGTGGTGGTCGTGGGGTGCATGCCCCCACCGTGCGCCCGCGACCCCCGCTCCCGCATCGGGAGAACCCCGTGTCGTGGCCCTAGTGTCATCGCCCATGCTGGTCGGGCGGAAGTACGACCTGGCCTCCGTCACCGCCCTCCTCGACGACGTGCGATCCGGCCAGGGGCGGGCGTTGGCCCTGGTGGGGCGGCCGGGCGTGGGCAAGTCGGTGCTGCTCGACGCCGCCGCCGCCCGGGCCGACGGCATCACCGTGGTGCGGGCCACCGCGGTCGAGGCCGAGACCGACCTCGCCTGGGCCGGGCTGGCCAGCCTGTTGGAGCCGCTGGTCGACGAGGGCGCCCTCGCCGGGCTGGCCGCCCCCCGCCGGGCGGCGCTGGAGCGGATCCTCCTGATCGAGGACGACGGCGGGCCGGTGGACCTCCGGGCCGTCGCGGTGGCGACCCTCGACGTCCTCACCGCCGCCGCCGGCGCGGCGCGGCCCCTGCTCCTGGTCGTCGACGACCTGCACTGGCTCGACGACGAGACCCGCCGGGTCCTGGGCTACGTCGCCCGTCGCATCGCCGACGACCCGATCGGCCTCCTGGCCGCCAGCCGCGTCGCCGGTGACCTGCCCCAGCGGACCATCGTCGACCTCGACCGGGCGTCGGCCGAGGAGCTGCTCCGCCACGAGGGGGTCGGGCCCGCCCTCCGCACCCGGGTCCTGGCCGACCTGGGGACGAACCCGATGCTGCTCGTCGAGGCCGTCCGCCAGCTCGACCCCGCGGTGCGGGCCGGCACCGTCCCACCCCCGGAGGTGCTGCCCCTCCCGGCGACGCTCGCCGCCGGGGCGCGACAGCGGGTGGCCGCCCTCGACGCCGAGAGCCGGACGGCGCTGCTGGTCGTGGCGACCGCGGCCCGGCCCGACCTCGGCGTGGTCGAGGCCGTCCTCGCCGAGGTGGGCGCCACGTCGGATGCGCTCACCCGGGCCGAGGAGGCCCAGATCGTCGCCCGGGACCGGACCGCAGGCACCGTCGCCTTCGCCCACCCGACCCTGCGCGCCGCCGTCCTCGAGGCGGCCCCCGATCCCGACCGGCGCCGGGCCCACGCCGCCCTCGCCCGGCACGCCCCCGACGCCGTCGCCCGCGCCGTCCACCGGGCCCTCGCCGCCGACGCACCCGACGAGGAGGTGGCGATCGGCCTGGAGGGCGCGGCCGAGGAGCTGTGGCGCGCGGGCGCGCTGACGGCGGCGGCGACCGAGCTCGAGCGCGCCGCCGCCCTGTCGGGGCTGCCCCTGCCCGCCGCGGCCCGTCGCGTCCGCGCCGCCGAGGCCCGCCTCGACCTCGGGTCCACGGCGCACGCCGACCGGCTGCTCGACGAGGCCGAGGCCCTGATCGGTCGGGACGACGGTCCGTCGGAGGCCCGCGCTGCGGTGGCGGCGCGGCTGGCCCGGATGCGGGGCCGGGCCCTGATCGTCGCCGGGCGCGACGCCGAGGCGGCGGAGGCGCTGACCGCGCTGGCCCACGAGATCGAGGACGACATGCCCGACGAGGCGGCCCGGGCGCTGCTCGAGGCCCTCGGCGCCCTGGTCCGGACGATCGACACAGAGGGCACCCTGGCCGCGGTGGCCGACCTGGCCGCCGTTGCCGAGCGCAGCGCCCCCGACGTGCAGCTGCGGGCGGCTGCCATCGCTGCCGCTCTGGACAGCCTCATCACCGGTGACGCCGCCCCGGCGGTCGCCCTCGCCCGCCAGGTGCTGGCGGCCGAGGGGGTGGCCGCGGCCGGGACGCTCATCGGGTCGGTGATGGCGCCCATGCTCAGCTACCGGGCCCGGGGCGGCGAGGTCCTGGCCCTGCTGCGCGAGGTCGAGGCGGCCCTGCGCGAGGCGGCGGCCCTGGTCCCGCTGGCCCTGGTGCTCAGCGCCCTCCAGCTCCACCACCACGGCCGGGACCAGGTCGCCGCTGTCCTGGCCGCCGACGAGGCCATCGAGCTGGCGGCCGAGCTGGGCACGCCCCGGCTGGCCACCGTCGCCGCCCACGGCCTGTGCGTCGCCGCCGCCGCCGCCGGTGATCGGGCGGCGCTCGGGCGGGCCCAGGAGGTGCTGCGGGGATCGGACCTGCCGTCGGACGTCACCGTCGCCCTCGTCGGCGAGGCGTCGCTCCTCATGGCCGAGGGGGCCGCCGACGAGGCGGTGGCGGTGTACGAGCGGCTCGCCGACCGGGTCGGGGTGGGCCGGAACCTCAGCCGCTGGGAGCCCGAGCACGTGGAGGCCCTCGTCCGGGCCCGCCGGCCGGCCGACGCTCGCCGCCTCCTCGACGCCCTCGCCGCCGCCGGCCTCGAGCCCCTGGCCCCGACCCGCTTCGCTCGCGTCCGGGCGCTCGTCGTGGGGGACGACGACGAGGCCACCGTGCTGTTCGCATCGTCGTGCCAGGCGTCGGAGGACCAGGGCGACCGCCTGGGCTGGGCCCGCACCCAGCTGTGCTGGGGGGAGTGGGCCCGCCGGCGCCGCCGGAAGGCCGAGGCCCGCACGCACCTCGAGGCGGCGGCCGAGGTGCTGGCCCAGGTCGGCGCCGGGCCGTGGGCCCGTCGGGCGGTGGCCGAGCTCGTCGCCGCCGGCGGGGCCGCCCCGGGTGAGGCCGGGCCGGGCCACGAGGACCTGACCCCCCAGGAGCTCCGGATCGCCCGGCTGGCGGCGGGTGGTGCGTCCAACCGGGAGATCGGCGGGGCGGTCTTCCTGAGCGAGCGCACCGTCGAGGCCCACCTGTCGGCGGTCTACCGCAAGCTGCAGGTGCGGGGCCGCCGGGGCCTGGCCGCCCGTGCCGTCGACGACCCGTGGCTGCGCCCGGCGGCGGGCTGAGGGCGCCGGGCACGGGGTCTCCCCGATGCGCACGGTGCGCCGCCCGAGGTGGGATGGCGCCGTGGTGCCGATCCCCGACCTCCCCGACCTCGCCGGTGCGGCCGAGCGCCTGCGGGGGTGGCTCGACGACCTCGTCGCCGCCGGCGACAGGGCCGGGGGGCACGAGCTGGTCGCCTGGCACCAGACCCACGGCGCCCACCTCATCGCCGCCGCCCTCGCCCTCGAGGAGCTGGCGGCGAGCACGCCGGGGGCACCGGACGACGCGGACTGACCACCGTGCCCGGATCACCTCGGAGACGATCCGGGCGCGCCGCCTAGCGGCCGCCGCGGGGGAGGCCCAGGCCCCGCTCGGCGATGATGCCGCGCAGGACCTCGGACGTGCCGCCGTAGATCGTGGTCACCTGGCAGTGGCGGAAGGTGGCCTCGATCCACCCGTCGGCCGGGGCGCCGGCCCCGCCCGTCTCGTCGCGGCGGCGGATGCCGTCGGCGCCCAGCATGTCGATCATGTCGTCGGCGGCCCGCTGGTAGTGCTCGGTCGTGGCCAGCTTGGCCATGGTGCCCTCGACGCCGGGCAGGGCGCCGGTGGAGGCCAGCCACGCCGCCTTCCACCCCAGGAGGTTGGCCACCTCGTTGCCCATCGCGGCCGACGCCAGGCGCTCGCGGACCGACGGCTCGTCGATGCGGCCGGACTCCCGCGCCCAGCGCAGTCCGTGGGCCAGCAGGCGGACGGCCTCGCCGTACCAGGCCGAGTTCCGCTCGAAGACGAGGGCGGTCATCATCACCTTCCACCCGCCGTCGACGTCGCCCACCCGCCACCGATCGTCCACCCGCACGTCGTCGTACCAGGTGATGTTGGTCCGCTCGCCGCCCATGGTGTGGACCGGGGTGACGCTGATGCCCGGGGTGTCCATCGGCACCAGGAACATGGTGAGGCCCTTGTGCTTGGCCACCTCGGTGTTGGTGCGGGTGAGCAGGAACACGTACTGGCTCTCGTGGGCCAGGGTGGTGAACATCTTCTGCCCGTTGACGACCCACTCGTCGCCGTCGCGCACCGCCCTGGTGGCGCAGGCGGCGACGTCGCTGCCGGCGTCGGGCTCGCTGTAGCCGAGGCAGGTCAGCACCTCCCCGGCGAGCACCTTGGGGATGATCTCGCCCTTCTGCCAGTCGGTCCCCTCGTGCATCAGGGTGTGGGCGACCAGGTTGGCCACGCCGATGCCGTCGACCGGCGCCCCCGACAGGTACATCTCCTCGGTGAGGGCGTTCATCTCGAGGGGGGAGCGGCCCTGGCCGCCCCACTCCTCGGGCCAGCCGGCGGAGATCCAGCCGTCGGCGGCCATGGCCCGGTGGAGCCCCCAGTCGTGGATCGTGCCGGTGGTGTGGGCCCGCTCGATCACCGCGTCGGTGACGTTCTGGGCGAGGAACGCCCGGGCGTCGGCCCGGAACGTCTCCACCTCGTCGGGCAGGCGGAACTCGAGGCCGTCGCGGCGGGCGCGCTCGGGGCGGCGCTCCGGGGCCAGCGGCCCGAGGACGACCGAGTCGACGTCGGCCAGGGGCGCCCCGACGGGGCCGAAGCAGCGGTCGGCCACGTGGAGGAGGTCGTCGCGCGGGTCACCCACCAGCAACCTCACCGTCTTGGCCCGGCGGAAGTACAGCTGGACGTCGTACTCCTCCATGAACCCGTAGCCGCCGTGGACGTGCAGGGAGACGGCGGTGGCGCGCTGCGCAGCGCGGGACGCGAGGGCGAAGGCCATCGCCGGGTAGGCCGCGGCCTCGGGTTCGCCGCCGTCGAGGGCCCACAGGGCCTTGCGGGCGACGAGCCGGGCGCCCTCGAGATCGGTGGCCACGTCGGCCAGCTGGTGCTGGAGGGCCTGGAACGACCCGATGGGGACGCCGAACTGCGTGCGCTCGGTGGCGTAGGCGACCCCGATGTCGAGGGCCCGCTGGGCCACGCCGACCAGCACGGCGGCGGTGAGGGCCCGCCACTCGTCGGCGATGCGGGCGTGGGCGGCGAGGGCCTCCTCTCCGCTGGCCAGCACGACCCGCCAGGCGTCGGCGGGGACGTCGGCCGCCGCCACCGGGCTCATGGCCGCGGGCACCGACCAGGGGTCGGCGCCGACCTCGCGGCTGGCGTCGGCGGCGACCAGGCTGTCGCCGTCGAGGACGAGGGCGGAGGTGGCGACGCCGGCGCCGGGGACGAGCGTGCCCCCGGGGCGGGGGGACACCACGGCGATGGCGCCCTCGGCCACGGCGGTGGCCCGCTGCTCCTGGCCCAGGCTTGCGAGGGCCCGACCGGCGACGGCGACCTCGACGAGGGGCACGGTGGCGAGGGCGGCGCCGCACTCCTCGAGGGCGACGCCGAGGTCGGCGAGGGTCGAGCCCCCACCGCCGACGGCCTCGGGCAGGGTCATGGCCGGGATGCCCATGGCGACCAAGGCGTCCCAGAGGGCGGGGTCGTGGCCCTCGGCCTCGGCCGCCCGGACCTGCTCCGGTCCGGACAGCTTGGCCAGCAGCCTGGCCACCCCGTCCCGGATCATCTCCTGCTCGTCGGTCAGCGTCAGGTCCACGCCCCGATGCTAGAACGCGTTCCTGTTTTCGGTCGTACCGAGGTCTCAGCCGGCCTGGACGTCGGGGGCGGGCCAGGGGTTGGGCGCGCAGGGGGCGATCCCGAGGGTCTGCTGGAGCATCACCGGCGCCAGCGCCCCGGGCCCGGGGCAGGGCTCGTGGTGGTGGCCGAGGACGTGGCCCAGCTCGTGGCTGATGAGGTACTCCCGGTAGCGGCCCAGGTCCAGGCCCGACGGGGCCGCCCCCTCGATCCACCGCCGGACGTTGATGATGGCCCGACCCTCCTTGGCGCACGAGACGTCGCCGTCGGTCCGGAGCGGGTAGCAGAGGAGGTCGACCGTGGCCGGCGTCGCCAGGGTCACGGTCATCTCGGCCTCCGGACCGGGCAGGCGTTGGAGCGAGATGCCGTCGGCCGAGGTCCAGCCCCGCGGGTCGGACAGGATCCGCTCGACCGAGCCGGCGAACTCCTCGACCGGGATGCCCGCGCCCTGCTCCACCTCGACCCGGTAGGTGCGCAGCGGGCCCCCGCCCACCACCGGCCCCGGCGGGCCGGTGTCGGGGAGGAACACCCCGGTCGACCGGGTGGTCGGCGGCGCCGTCGACGACACCGCCGTCGTCGTGGTCGCGGCGACGGCGTCGGTCGAGGTCGTCGCCGTTGCCGCCTCGGGCTCGGGGTCGTCGCGCCCCACCAGGCCCCAGGCCAGCACGGCCACCACCAGCAGGAGGGCGGCGGCCAGGCTCCACCGACGGAGCACCTCGGCGCGAGAGGGGCGACGCATCCGAGCCACCGTGTCACGTCGGCGCACCCGATGCGATCGCGACCCGGTCGCGGGGGCCGGTGGCGTGGCACGATGACCGGCCGTGGAGCCCATCGGTCGTCGATCCCTTCTCGTCGGTGCCGCCGCGACGGTGGCCGCGGTGCGGCTGCGCTCGCTGCTCGCCCCCCTGCCCGCCGGGGCGGCACCGCTGCCGGTCGACCCGTTCACCCTCGGCGTGGCGACCGGCGACCCGACCTCGTCGGGGTTCATCGCCTGGACCCGGCTGGCCCCCGACCCCACCAACGGCGGGGGCATGCCGCCCGATGACGTGCCGGTCGAGTGGGTCGTCGCCCGCGATGCCGCCATGAGCGACGTCGCGGCGTCCGGCACCGTCGCCGCCGTGGCCGAGCTGGCCCACACCGTCCACGTCGACGTCACCGGCCTGGCCCCCGACCGGGAGTGGTTCGTGCAGTTCCACGTCGAGGGGTGGAGCAGCCCCGTCGGCCGGGGCCGCACCCTGCCGGCGTCGGGGACGGGCGCCCTCCGCTTCGGCTTCGTGTCGTGCCAGAAGTACGCGTCGGGCTACTACACCGCCCTGCGGGGGCTGTCGGAGGAGGGCGTCGACCTCTGGTTCCACCTCGGCGACTACATCTACGAGAACGCCGCCTCCGGGCCCGTCCGCCCCGAGGCGACGATCGAGGCCGTCACGCTGGACGACTACCGGAACCGCTACGCGATCTACAAGAGCGACCCGGACCTCCAGGCCGCCCACCACGCCGCCCCGGTCATCGTCGTGTGGGACGACCACGAGGTCGACAACAACTACGCCGACGAGGTCGGCCAGGGCGGCCAGACGACGGCGCAGATCCGGGCCCGGCGCCAGGCCGGGTACCGGGCCTGGTTCGAGCACCTGCCCGTGCGCCTGCCCGTCCCGACCGGCCCCGACCTCCAGATCTACCGCGGGTTCGACTGGGGTGACCTGGCCCGCTTCCACATGCTCGACGGCCGCCAGTACCGGGACCCGGCCCCGTGCCAGGTCGAGGCCGAGGCCAACCCGCTGGGCCTGGCCGACTGCCCGGCCCGCACCGGCGAGGACCGGACGATGCTCGGGGCGGACCAGCGCCGGTGGCTGGCCGACAGCCTGGCGTCGTCGCCGGCGGTGTGGGACGTGGTCGGCCAGCAGACGGTCTTCGTGCCCCTGCCGATCGCCGGTGGCTACAACACCGACCAGTGGGACGGCTACCCCCAGGACCGCCAGCGGGTGTGGGAGCTCCTGCGCCAGCGGCTGAACCCGGTGATCCTCACCGGTGACATCCACGTGGGCGGCGTGGCCCGCCTGCACCACGAGCTCGAGGACGTGGCGACCGAGCGGATCGGCACCGAGCTGGTCGGCACCTCGGTGTCCTCGGCGGCGTCGATCCCCGACGAGCTGGCCGACGTGGCCGACGAGATCGTCGGGTCGATCCCCTACATCGAGTACGCCAACGTCCGCCAGCGGGGCTACACCGTCGTCGACCTCACCGCCGACTCGATGCGCTACGAGTACAAGGTCGTCGCCGACGCGACGGTGCCCGACTCGGCTATCACCACCGCCCACACCGGCCAGGTGCCGGCCCGGGTCGCGCCCGCCGGCCCGCCGCCGCCCGACGGGCCACCCACCGCCGGGCCCGCCGTCCCGGTCACCGCCCCGGCCACCTTCACCGGCTGACGCGGTGCCGGACCCCACGGTGTGGGCCAGGCACACACCGTCGGGCCGCAGGGTCGGGCCGCCGGGCGGGACCGGCAGACTGGCGGGATGACGACGGTCGAGCCCGCCCCCGCCCTGCCCCGCTGGGACCTCAGCCCCTACTTCCGGGGGCTCGACGACCGGGACCTGCTCGGCGCCCTCGAGGAGGTCGCCTCCTCGGTGGGCCGGTTCCAGGCCCTGTGCGACGAGCGGGACGTGCGGGCCGGCGAGCCCCGCGCCGTCAGCGCCGAGGACGGGGAGACGGTGGAGCTCGTCCTCACCGCCCTCGACGAGCTCATGGCGCGCTCCCGCCTCGTCGGCGCCTACCTCTACGCCCACACCACGACCGACGCCCGCGACGACGAGGCCGCCCGCCTGTCGGTCGAGCTCCAGGCGAGCACGGCCTCGCTGAGCCCGCTGATCAAGCGGGTCGAGGGCTGGGTGGCCCGCCTCGGTGCCGACGCCCTGGCCGCGACCGGCCCCGTGGCCCGGGACCACGCCTTCTGGCTCGAGCGGGCGGCCCGTCTGGCGTCGCACCAGATGAGCGAGGCCGAGGAGGGGCTGGCGGCCGAGCTGGGCCTCACCGGCGGCCGGTCCTGGGCCCGGCTCCACGGCGAGATGACCGCCACGCTCACGGCCACCGTCGACCTGCCGGACGAGGGACCGACCGACATGCCCGTCACCGAGGCCCGGGGTCTCGCCGCCCACCCCGACGGGGCGGTGCGCCGGGCCGCCTTCGACGGGGAGGTGGCGGCGTGGCGCTCGGTCGAGATGCCGCTGGCGCTGGCCCTGGCGTCGCACCGGGGCGAGATGGTCGCCCTCGACCGCCGGCGGGGGTGGGAGGGCCCGCTGGAGGTGTCCCTGGCCACCAACAACGTCGACCGGGCCACGCTCGACGCCCTCACCGCCGCGGTGCGGGCGTCGCTCCCGACCTTCGCCCGCTACCACCGGGCCAAGGGCGCGTCGCTCGGCCACGGCGACCGGGGGTTGCCGTGGTGGGACCTCCTCGCCCCGCTGGGCACCCCGCGCCGCTTCACCTGGGACGAGGCCGTGGCTGCGGTCGAGCATGCCTTCGGCACCTACTCGCCCGGTCTCGTCTCCCTGCTGCACCGCGCCGTGGGGGAGGGGTGGATCGACGCCGAGCCCCGGCCGGGGAAGGTCGGCGGCGCCTTCTGCATGCCGGTGCGGGACGAGGAGAGCCGGGTCCTGCTCAGCTTCGACGGGTCGTTCAACAGCGTCCAGACCCTCGCCCACGAGCTCGGCCACGCCTACCACAACACCCAGCTGGGCCATCGGCCCTGGCTGCTGCGGGCGACGCCCATGGCGCTGGCCGAGACGGCGTCGATCTTCTGCGAGACGGTGATGGTCGAGGCCGGCCTGGCCGCCGTCGGCGACGACGTCGCCGCCCGCCTGGCGATCCTCGACGGCGACCTCGTGGGCTCGGCCCAGGTGGTCGTCGACATCCACAGCCGCTTCCTGTTCGAGCAGGCCCTGTCGGCCGAGCGGGCCCGGGGGGCGGTGGGCCCGGCCCGCATGACCGCCCTCATGGCCGAGGCCCAGGACGCGGCCTACCTCGACGGCGTCGACCCCGACCACCGCCACCCGCACATGTGGGCGGTGAAGGGCCACTACTACACCGCCTTCTACAACTGGCCCTACACCTTCGGCCTGCTCTTCGGGCTCGGGCTCTACGCCGAGTTCCGGCGCGACCCCGAGCGCTTCCGCGGCGGCTACGACGACCTCCTCGGCGCCACCGGCCTCGGAGACGCTGCCCCGCTGGCAGCCCGCTTCGGGATCGACATCCGCGACGAGGCCTTCTGGGCGTCGAGCCTCGACGTCATCGGCGACCGCATCGAGGCCGCCGTCGCCCTCATGGGCTGAGCGCACGGATCGCCTCGGAGGCGATCCGTCGTGCGGCGGCGGCTCGTGCGGCGCCCGCCCCGGGGTCTGGTCTGGCAGCCTCGGGACCGTGGAGCGCCGCCTGTACCTGCACGAGGTCGTCGACGTCGTCGGTCGGGGGGCGGCGCCGTACATGGCCCACGTCGTCGGCTTCGACCCCGGCACGGTGGCCGACCGGGGCCTGGCCCTGGCCGGGACGTGGGAGGTGGTGGGCACCACGGGGCGGTGGCCCCAGGTGGTGAACCTGTGGGACGTGGTCGACGGGTGGGAGGGGTGGACCCGGCTGACCCGGCGCACCAACCTGGCCAAGGCCGGCAACACCGAGCTGGCGGGCTGGTGGGACGAGGCCTACAAGAGCCGGACCGGTGGGTTCGACCGCCTGCTGGTGTCGGCGCCGGGCGCCCCCGACCCGATGGAGGCGGCGGCGAGCGGCGTCCGGGGTGAGGTCGCCGTCCACGAGCTGACCCGGGTCCAGCCCGGCGCCGGCTCGGACTACCTCGCGGCCGTGGTCGACCGCTGGGCGCCGGCCGCGGCCGAGGTCGGGGTGCACCTGGTGGGGGCCTTCGAGGTGCTGATGACCGATGTCGAGGTGGTGACGGTCTGGGCCGCCAGCCTCGACGCCCACACGGCCATGCTCGAGGCCGGCGTGGACGGTCCCGCCGTCCTGCCCGGCTTCGCCGAGTCCCGCCGCCAGTGGTGCACGGCGTGGCGCGAGGAGCTCATGGTCCCCGGCCCCGGCAGTCCCTTCCACCCCGGGACGTGACCGCATCGACCGGCTCCGCCCGGACGCGGGCGACAGCCGTGGCGTTGGTCCTGCTGCTCGCCGGGTGCGCCGAGGGTGACCCGGGGGCCGACGGGGACGTCGAGTCGCTGGGGGCGCTGGTGCCGAGCCCCGTCGCCGCCGAGCTGACCGCCTCGGGCCGGTGCGACGACGATCGCCTGTGGGCGGCCGACGACGCCGGGTCGATCGCCGTCACGGTCGGCGCCGAGGCCGACGTGGACGAGGCCATCCTCCCCAGCGAGGAGGTGGACGTGGTCGTGCTCCACGGTGAGGACCTGACGTCGGGCCTCTGCCGCGCCGGGGCGGCGGCGGCCACGTCCCCCGGCGTCCAGGGCCGCGTCGCGGTCGAGCGCGAACCCGGCGGCTGCGCCACCGGGTTCCGCGTCGACGGACTGGAGGCCGCCGACGGGACCACCTTCGGCCCCATCGAGGCCCGCCCCGTCGAGGGGTGCGCGTCAGGCTGAGGGAGGCGCTGGCGCCGGGTCCTCAGCCCAGGGCGCCGTCGGCCCGGAGCCGGGCGATGCGGTCGGCGTCGTAGCCGAGGACGTCGGTGAGGATCTCGTCGGTGTGCTGGCCGACCGTCGGCGCCTTGGTCGGCTCCGGGATCGGTGCGTCGAGGAACTTGAGCGGGCTGGGGACCTGGTCGGCGCCGACCAGCTCCTTGGGGATCCACGGCAGGCGGTCCTGGAACTGCGGGTCGTCGGCGATGGTCTGGGGCGTGTTGACCGGGGCGATCGGGGTGTTGTGCTCGTCGCCGAAGCGGACCCACTCGGCCGTGGTGCGCTCCCGGAAGACATCGCGCAGGATGACCCGCAGCTCCTCGTTGCCCCGGGCGTGGTCGGCGTACTGCGATCCGGGGTGCTGCTCGAACAGCTCGGGCCGGCCGATGCCGTCGCAGAAGTTCTTCCAGAACTCGCGCTCGGAGGACATGAAGAGGATGTGGCCGTCGGAGGTCTCGTAGAACTGGTAGCGGACGCCGTCCTTCATGCCCGCCGTGCCGGGTGCCCGGCGCTCGAACCCGTCGGCCTCGTTGCCGGTGACCTCGCTCTCGGGGCGCTCGTAGGCCTTGTAGGTCTCGCTGCGGAGCCAGTCCATGGCTGCGGCGGCGTCGCTCTGGGCGATCTCGAGCTGGCAGCCCTCGCCCGTGGCCCGGGCCTTGGTGATCCCGGCGAGGATCCCGAGGGCCCCGAACAGCGGGCCGGCGTGGATGCCCACCGAGGGGTGCTCGGGGATGAAGCAGAAGCCCTCCTCGGTGGTCTCCGGCTTCACCAGCCCGGCCCACACGTCGTAGGCGATCCCGTGGCTGGGCATGGTGGCGTAGGGACCGGTCGCGCCGTAGCCGGAGATGGTGCAGAAGACGATCGCGGGGTTGATCTCCTTCAGCGCCTCGTAGCCGAGGCCGCGCCGCTCGAGCCCGCCCGGGCGCATGGCCTCCACCACCGCGTCGGCGTCGCGGACCAGGTCGAGGAAGACGGCCCTGCCCTCCTCGGTGCGCAGGTCGAGGGTGATCGACCGCTTCCCCCGGCTGATGTGGAGGTGCATGAGCGACGTGCCCTCGACGATGGGCCAGGTCATCCGGCGGATGTAGTCGCCGGTCGGCGGCTCGACCTTGATGACCGTCGCCCCCAGGTCCGCCAGGTGCGTGGTGATGGCGCCGGGGCCGAGCATCGAGCACTCGACGATCCGCACCCCGGCCAGGGGCCCGACCCGATCCTGCTCCGACATGTGCGCTCCTCCGGTCCCGAGAGATCTGACGACCCGTCAGAAACTAGGGGCTCGTCGGCAGGTGGACAGAAAATGAGAACGTGTTCTAGTTTTCGGCCATGGAGTTCGGAGTCTTCGCCCAGCTGTTCGTGCCCCAGTTCGAGCGGGATCGCGACCCGCACGCCGAGCACCGGCGCATCTTCCGCAACGTCGAGATCGCCAAGGCCGCCGACGCCTACGCCTTCAAGTACGTGTGGTGCCCGCAGCACCACTTCCTCGACGAGTACTCGCACATGCCCGGGCCCGAGGCCTTCCTCGCCTTCTGCGCGGCGCAGACCGAGCGGGTCCACCTCGGCTCGGCCATCTTCAACATCACCCCGCCGGTCAACAAGCCGGTGCGGGTGGCCGAGAACGTCGCCCTGCTCGACCACCTGACCAACAACCGCTTCGAGTTCGGGACCGGCCGCGGCTCGTCGTCGACGGAGGTGCTCGGCTTCGGCATCCCGAGCGTCGACGACACCAAGAGCATGTGGCGGGAGACGATCCGCGAGATCCCGAAGATGTGGAAGGACGAGGTCTACAGCTACGAGGGCGAGCACTTCTCGGTCCCGGAGCGGAAGATCTTCCCGTGCCCGCACGGCACCGGGCACCCCGGCATGTGGGTCGCCGCCGGCAGCCCCGGCACGTTCACCGAGGCCGGCGAGATGGGGCTCGGCGCGTTCTGCTTCGCGCTGGGCAAGCCGTCGCAGATGGAGCCGCTGATCACGAGCTACAAGGGCGCCATCGGCGGGGCCACGCCCGTCGGCGACTACGTCAACGACAACATCATGGGCGTCACCAACATGCTGTGCATGGAGGACCGCACCAAGGCCTTCGAGGTCGCCTCGAACATGGGCATGAACTACTACTCGAGCCTGGCGTACCACTGGCTCGACAACGTGCCCCGGCCCAAGGACCTCCCCGAGTGGCCGAACAAGATCCCCGAGCCCACCCCCGAGCAGGTCGAGTACCTGTCGAAGGAGGGCTACGTCGCCATCGGCGACCCCGACGACTGCGCCCGGAGCATCCAGCGGTGGGTCGACCTGGGCTTCGACCAGCTGACCTTCAGCCCCACCACCAACACCCTGCCGACCGAGACGGTCCTGGCCTCGATGGAGCTGTTCGGGACCGAGGTGATCCCCCGCTTCGACACCGACGAGACCCACTCCACGACCCGGTACCGGCAGGCCTACGCGGCCCGCGTCGGCGGCACCGTCCCCGGGGTCGTCGACGGCCTCGACGTCGTCTGACGTGCTCGCCGTCACACGCACCGGCCCGTGACCTGCTTCACTGCCGCCCCGATGGCTGACGCACCCGCTTCGTTCAACCTGGCCGACATCTGGGAGTGGGCCGCGGCCCGCGGGCCCGACCGGCTCGCCCTCGTGGTCGGCCCGGAACGGCGCACCTACGGCGAGCTCGACGCCCGGGCGGACCGCATCGCCCACCACCTCCGCGCCGCCGGCATCGGGCCCGGGGACCGGGTGGCGATCGACCTCCGCAACGCACCCGAGTACCTCGAGGTGATGATCGCCGCCTTCAAGCTGCGGGCGATCCCGGTGAACGTCAACTTCCGGTACGTCGCCGGCGAGCTGCGGTACGTGCTGGAGACGTCGCGCGCCGCCGCCCTCGTCTACCACCGCTCGCTGGCCGACGCCGTCGCCGGCGTGCCCGACGTGGTCGGCTCGATGAGGGCGGTGCTCGCGGTCGACGACATCGACGGCTCGCCGCCGGCCGAGGCCGACGTCGCCGGGGCGGTGCCCTACGCCGACGCCCTGGACGCCGCCCCCGACGGGCCGGTCGTCACCGAGGGCCGCTCGGGCGACGACCACTACCTGATGTTCACCGGCGGCACCACGGGGCTGCCCAAGGGCGTGCTGTGGCGGCACGAGGATGCGTTCTACGCCTGCCTCGGCGGCGGCGACCCGATGCGCCTGTCGGGCCCGATCACCGACCTGGCCGAGATGGGCGACCGCTTCGTCGAGAAGCTCGTCTACATGCCCATCGCCCCGCTGATGCACGCGGCGGCGCAGTGGACGTCGTTCATGTGGTTCTTCGGCGGGGGCACCGTCGTCCTCGTCCCCGGCAGCTTCGACGCCGAGGCGGCGTGGGACCTCGTGGCCCGCGAGGGGGTCAACGTCCTCACCGTCGTCGGCGACGCCGTGGCCAAGCCGCTGCTCGACGCCCGCGACGCCCACCCCGACCGCTGGGACGTGTCCTCGCTCTACGCCATCGGCAACGGCGCCGCCCCGCTGTCGTCGTCGGTCCGCGCCCGGCTCGTCGCCGCCTTCCCCGGCTGCGTCATCACCGACGGCATGGGCTCGTCGGAGTCCGGCGTGCAGGGCGCGGCCCGCACCCAGCCGGGCGAGGGCGAGTCGGGGGCGGCGTCGGCCGGCGGCGTGGCCTCGTTCACGGTGGGGCCCACGACGACCGTGCTCGACGCGTCGCTCCAGCCGGTCGAGCCGGGCTCGGGCGAGGTGGGTCGGCTGGCGACCTCGGGCCGCATCCCGATCGGCTACGACGGGGACCCGGCCAAGACGGCCGAGACCTTCGTCGAGGTCGACGGCGTGCGCTGGGTCCTGTCGGGCGACATGTGCACCGTCGACGCCGACGGCACCGTCCGCCTGCTCGGCCGGGGCTCCCAGTGCATCAACACCGGGGGCGAGAAGGTCTACCCGGAGGAGGTCGAGGGCGTGCTCCACGGCCACCCGGCGGTGGCCGACGTGCTCGTGGTGGGCGTCGACGACGAGCGCTGGGGGAGCGCGGTGACCGCCGTGGTCCAGCCCGCCGAGGGCGTCGAGCCGCCGACCCTCGACGATCTCCGCGACCACGCCCGGACCCACCTGGCCGGCTACAAGCTGCCCAAGCACCTCGTCGTCGTCGACCGGGTCCAGCGCACCCCGGCCGGCAAGGCCGACTACCGCTGGGCGGCCAGCGCCGCCCGCACCGCCGTGGCCCCCACCCCCTGACCGGCCCACCCCACCCGCCCCGCAGCCGAGCTCGGTGGCAGATGTGGGACGGCGATCCCACATCTGCCACTGAGTTCGACGGGGTGGAGCTCAGGCCGCAGCCCGCAGCTGCCAGAGGGCCCGACGCACCCGCTCGACGACGGCGGCGGGGCGGTGCCAGACCTCGGTATCCCACACCTCGACGACGGTGAACCCGGCGGCCCGCAGGCGTCGGCGGCGCCGATCGTCGGCATCCTGGTCCGTCAGGGAGGCGTGGTACAGCTCGCTCTGCACCTCGACGACCAGCGGCCACGCCTCGGCGACGAAGTCGACGCGGCCGGACCAGGACTCGTCGTCGCCGAGATCGACCTGGCGCCGGAAGCGGCCCAGGTCGGCGTGGGCGACGAGGGACGCGAACCGGGACTCGAGCCCGCTGGCCGGGGGCACGTAGCCCTCGGGGAAGCTGGCGAGCAGCTGACGGATGGCGGCCGACCCGGCTCGACCCCGGCCGAGGACGGGCTCCAGCTCTCGTCGCAGCGATGGTCCGGAGAGGAGGCGCCGGGACCAGAGCCGGTCGACGACGGCCTTGAGTCGCTCGGGGGGCATCCGGGCCGCGAGCTGCAGGACCATCAGCGACGGTCGCACCACCGGCACCCCATCGATGACCGCCGCGAACGGGTCGGGGAGGTGGGTGGGTCGATGGATGATCGCCAGGTCCGTCGCGGTCTCGTTGACGCCGCGGAGGACCATCACGCGCACCGGTTCGATCCGGTGGCCGGGGACGCCCCACATGGCGGCCGACGAGGTCTCCGTCACGAACGCAGGGGGGCCGACGTCGAGGACCCCGGCGAGCGCTCGTTGGATCGGGGTCCGCGGCGCCCCGGAGCGTCGGACCACACGGGGCGACAGGGCGACCCAGTCGCCCCGGTTGGTGAGGTTGCGCCACGCCTCGGCCGACACCCCGGCCGCCAGCGCCTCGCGGCGGCCCAGGAGCCCGTGGTTCTGCTCGCTCATCTGGAGGAGGCGGCGTCGCGTGTCACGATCCATGGCCCTCTTGTACCGCTGGGGTGCGACAGCGAAGCCGGACGCTCCCCCCACCCCTGAACTCGGTGGCAGATGTGGGACGGAGATCCGACATCTGCCACCGAGTTCGGGAGGGGCGGGGTGGGCGGGACGGGCGGGGACGATGACCTGACGGGGTGTCAGGTGTCCCTAGGCTGGGCCGATGGCGGTGATCTCCGAGCCCGGGACCGAGACCGAGACGGAGGCCGACGCCGCCGAGGCGGAGGCCGAGGCCGCCCTGCTGCTGCCCGACCTGCCGCTGGGGCGGCGCATCGAGCTGCCGGGGCGGGGCACGACGTTCGTCCGCGAGGTGCCGGGGCCGCCGGGAGCGCGCACCGTCGTGCTGCTGCACGGGCTCACGGCGTCGGGCGGGCTCAACTGGTTCCAGACCTTCGGAGCCCTGGGCCGGCGCTACCGGGTCCTCGCCATCGACCACCGGGGCCACGCCCGCGGCCTGCGCACCCGCAAGCGCTTCACCCTCGCCGACTGCGCCGACGACGTCGCCGCCCTGATGGAGGTCGAGGGCGTCGACCCGGCGATCGTCGTCGGCTACTCGATGGGCGGACCGATCGCCCAGCTCCTCTGGAAGCGCCACCGCGACCACGTCGCCGGCCTGGTCATGTGCGCCACGAGCGACCGGTTCCTGCCCGGTCGGCGCGAGCAGCTGGTCTTCGTCACGGCGATGGGGGCCGTGGCCGGGACCACCCGGCTGGGCGACGTCGTCACCCGCCTCCCGGTCGGCTGGGTCCAGCGCCAGATGCCCGCCGGCGACCGGGGTCGGCCGGACAGCTTCCGCCGGTGGGCCCGGGCCGAGATGCGCCGTCACGACTGGCGCCTGGTCGCCGAGGCGGCTGCGTCCATCGGCACCTACGACTCGTCGCGGTGGATCGGCGACATCGACGTGCCGACCACGGTCCTCGTCACCACCGAGGACAAGGCGGTGGCGCCGATCGACCAGGCGCGCCTCGCCCTCAAGATCCCGACCGCCACCATGCACAAGGTGCGCGACGGCCACGTCGTCTGCGCCCGACCGCTCTTCGGCGGCGCCCTCCGGCGCGCCGTCGACGACACCGTCTCCCGCCTCCCCTGACGAAGTGCGCCGGGGTCCGGCGCCCCCTCGTTCGATTCAGGGACGAGCGGGGCTGGGCCCCTGGACCTCGGCGATCAGGGCGTCGACCCGGCGGCGGATGGCGCGGGTCTCCATCACCTCGGTGGGATCGGGCTGGTCGATGGGTTCGCGGGCCCGGGGTGGGGGCCGGCCCCGTCGGGCGT
This sequence comes from Iamia sp. SCSIO 61187, assembly GCF_019443745.1. Taxonomy (NCBI): domain Bacteria; kingdom Bacillati; phylum Actinomycetota; class Acidimicrobiia; order Acidimicrobiales; family Iamiaceae; genus Iamia; species Iamia sp. SCSIO 61187. Next base: position 3,761,276 of record NZ_CP050948.1, on the reverse strand, counting down.
CGGCCCGGGGACATCGGACCGAGGTGACCGGGCTGCCATCGGGGCGGCGGACCTCGACGATGCCGTCGTCGCGGGTGATGGTGAAGCCCCGGTCGTGCACCGCCTGGTGGTGGTACCGACAGAGCAGGACCAGGTTGTCGAGATCGGTCGGGCCGTCGTGCTCCCACCAGATGATGTGGTAGGCCTGGCACTGGTGCGGTCCGGCCGAGCAGCCGGGGAACACGCAGTGGCCGTCGCGCAGCCGGAGGGCGCGGCGCTGGGCCCGGGTGGCGGTGCGCACCTTGCGGCCCATGTTCAGCTCGCCGTCGGGGCCGATGACCACGGCCTGGAAGGTGCCCTCGCACAGCCACCGCTCGACGGTCTCCCGGGGGATCACCCCGGCCCACTCTGCCTCGGCCATCCCCACGGTCACCCCGGGAGGACGGCCGGCGAGGCCGATGGGCAGGCTCGACAGGGTCGGGTCGAGCTCGGCGGGTCGATCCGGATCGGGGCGCAGGTCGAGCACGCCGAGGACGAGGGGGCGAGCGCAACCGTCGTCCCCGGTGCTGCGCGTGCCTCGGGTGACCAGCTCGACCAGGGCGATGGCCCGGCGCTCGGCAGGGGAGAGGCCGTCGTCGCCGGTGAAGGTGCCGGTGCGGAACATGTCGTCGACCTGGCCCTCGATGGCGCCGGCCAAGATCTCGCCCTGCTCGGTCGTGAGGTTGCCGTCGAGGCGCCAGCGGCCCTCGAACGTCGGCGAGAGGTGGACACCGGAGGGGTCGGTGGGGGCGGAGCCGTCGCCGTCGTCGAGGCCCAGCCGGTCGCGGACCTCGGCGACCCAGCGGCGCAGGAACCGCTGGCCGCCGGCGAGGGTGGTGCGGGCGACCTCGTCGGCCAGGATCGCTTCGACCGACGCGAACATGGGCTCCAGCCCCGTACGGGCTCGGACCAGGGCGTCGACCTGCTCGCGGGAGAGACGGCCCTCGGCGTGGGCGGCGGCGACCACCGGCATCTCGCACAGGGCCCGGCCGTGGACGATGTCGCCCTTGGCCCGGCCGTGGCTGGTGCCCGTGCGGGCGGTCACCCAGGTCGGACCGTTGCGGGCGCCGTCCCGCGCCCACCCGGCCCGAGCGTCGAACACCCTGGAGGTCTCGGCCAGGGCGGCGTCGAGCTGGTTCCGCAGTCGGTGGAGCTCCGTGAGGCGCTCGGCCAGGGCCGCGTCATCAAGGTCCCCGGCCACCACCCCCAGCACCGCAGAGGCGTCGAGAGGAGGCAGCGGTGGCTGCTCCTTCGGGACCTCGTCACACAGGGGGAACATGTGTACGGGGTACCCCGAACCGGCTGGAGTGAAACGCGAGACCTGGGAAGATCAAGGGTTTGCGTCGCCTCCCCGGGGGTCCCGAGCGCCCGTGCGGGGACGTGCGCCAGGTCCCCACGGGAGATGTCGGGTGCGGGGGCAGGTGGCAGGCGACACGTCGGTGAACTAGAACGTGTTCTAGTCCCGACCCGGAGAGGACGGCCGTGCACCTCGCCTACACGCCCGAGCAGACCGCGCTCCAGAAGGAGCTCCGTGCCTACTTCGCGGCGATCATGACGCCCGAGGTGGCGGCGGCGGCGACGGCGGGCGAGACCGGCGACCCGGCCTGCCTGGCCGCGGTGCGGCAGATGGGCGCCGACGGCTGGCTCGGCGTGGGCTGGCCCACCGAGTTCGGGGGTCGGGGCTTCGGGCCGGTCGAGCAGTTCATCTTCATGAACGAGGCCTGGCGCTCGGGGGCACCGGTGCCGTTCCTCAGCGTCAACACCGTCGGCCCGACGATCATGGAGTTCGGCACCGAGGAGCAGAAGGCGTTCTTCCTGCCCAAGATCCTCGCCGGCGAGCTCCACTTCTCGATCGGCTACACCGAGCCCGGCAGCGGCACCGACCTGGCCAGCCTGACCACCAAGGCGGTCAAGGACGGCGACCAGTGGGTCATCAACGGCCAGAAGATCTACACGTCGCTGGCCAGCTACGCCGACTACATCTGGCTGGCCGCCCGCACCGACCCCGATGCCCCGAAGCACCGGGGCATCACCATGTTCGCCGTCCCCACGACGGACCCCGGGTACTCGTACTCGAAGATCTCGACGATGGTGAACGCCAGCACCTTCAACACCTTCTACGACGACGTGAAGGTGGGCGACGACGCCATCATCGGCGGGCTCAACCAGGGTTGGCACCTGATCACCAACCAGCTCAACTACGAGCGGGTCGGGCTGTCGCCCCCGGGGATGGTCGAGTCGATCTACGAGGACACCATCGCCTGGGCCAAGGAGACGACCCTGCCCGACGGCCGCCGCCTCGCCGACCAGGAGTGGGTGCAGGTCAACCTGGCCCGGGTGCGGGCCGGCCTCGACTTCCTCCGCCTCATCAACTGGAAGATCGCCGCCCTCGACGCCGCCGGCCAGTCGCCCAACCCGGCCGACGCCAGCTCGTCGAAGGTCTTCGGCACCGAGCTGTTCATCGAGGCCTACCGCCTGCTGATGGAGATCCTCGGCGCCCGGGGCACCCTCCGGGCCGACAGCCCCGAGGCCCTCCTCGCCGGCCGGCTCGAGCGCTCGTACCAGGGGACGCTGATCCTCACCTTCGGCGGCGGCACCAACGAGATCCAGCGCGACCTCATCGCCATGTTCGGCCTGCAGATGCCGCGCATGCCCCGGATGTAAGGGACCGACCCGTGGACTTCACCCTCACCGACGACCAGACCGCCATCGTCGAGCTCGCCGCCCGCATCCTGGGCGACCGCTGCTCGCCCGAGGCCCTCGCCGCCGCCGAGGCGGCCGGCGACCGCTTCGACCCCGAGCTCTGGCGCCTCCTCGCCGAGGCGGACCTGCTGGGCCTCGTGCTCCCCGAGGCCGACGGGGGCGGTGGCTACGGCGTCCTCGAGGCCGCCCTGCTGTGCCAGGAGGTCGGCCGCACCGCCGCCCCCGTGCCCCTGTGGTCGACCCTGATGCTCGGTGCGCTGCCGATCGCCCAGCACGGGTCCGACGCCCTGAAGGCGAAGGTGCTCCCCGCCGTGGCCAGGGGTGAGCTCGTGCTGACCGCGGCGCTGGTGGAGGACGGTGGGAGCCTGCCGCCGGACACGCCGGCGACGACGGCGACCCCGGACGCCGAGCGGCCCGACCACGTCTTGCTGAGTGGCACCAAGCACGTCGTGCCCAGCGTCCACCTGGCCGAGTCCGGCGTCGCCGTGCGCGTCCTCGTGCCCGCCGCCGATGCCGAGGGCCGGGTCGTCGTGGCCCTGATCGACCCGACGAGCGCGGGCGTCAGCACCTCCCGGAACGTCGGCACCGACCTCGAGCCCGTCTCGACGCTGGTGCTGCGCGACGCGCCCGGTCGGCTCCTCGGCGCTCCCGACGACGGGGCCGCGGTCGTCCGTACGATCGCTTCCCTCGGCACCGCCGGCATCTGCGCCCGCCAGGCGGGGACGTGCGAGGCCGCCCTGCGCCTGGCCGCCGCCTACACCTCCGAGCGCGAGCAGTTCGGCACCAAGATCGCCACCTTCCAGGCCGTGGCCCACCGCCTCGCCGACGCCTACATCGACACCGAGGCCATCCGCCTCACCAGCATCCACGTCGCCTGGCTGCTCGCCGAGGGCCTCCCCGCCGACGAGGCCCTGGCCGTGGCCAAGATCTGGGCCGCCGAGGGCGGCCAGCGCGTCGTCCACGGGGCCCAGCACGTCCACGGAGGGATCGGCGTCGACACCGACTACCCCCTCCACCGCTTCTTCCGGGCCGCCAAGGCGGCCGAGCACACGCTCGGGACCGCCAGCCCCCACCTCGTCGCACTGGGTGGCCGGATCGTGGGCGCGGCGTGATCCACACCGTGACCCGCACCCCTCACATCTGACGACCCGTCAGATGTAGTGTGACCCGAGACACCGACCCGATCTGGAGCTCCTCCCCCATGCGCCGTGTCGCCCTGCTGCTCGCCCTCCTCCTCGCGCTGACCGCCGTCGGCTGCGGGTCTCGCGTCGACGACGCGGACGACGGGGGAGGGGGAGGCGGCGACGACCTCGAGGCCGAGGGCGAGGGCGGCGGGTCCGAGGAGGAGGAGGCCGCCAACGACGACCTCACCCCCGAGTCCGAGGAGCTGGGCACGATCCCCAACCCCTGCTCGGGGGAGCCGGCGGAGGGCGAGCTGCCCGCCGACACCCCCGGGGTCACCGAGGACACCATCCGGATCGGCGTGATCTCCGATCGTGAGAACCCGGCCGTGCCCCTCCCGACGGTGGGCATCGAGGAGGCGGTGAAGGCCTTCGTCGAGTTCTGCAACGAGGCCGGCGGCATCAACGGTCGCACCCTCGAGCTCGAGACCTACGACTCGATGATCACGGCCACCGACGACGTCACCAAGCAGGCGTGCGCCGACGACCTGTTCGCCCTGGTGGGCACCGGGTCGGTGCAGGACCAGCTGGGCATCGAGACCCGGGAGGGCTGCGGCCTGGTCGAGGTCGCCGGCTACTCGGCCACCTCGGCCCGCGCCGGGTCCGAGGACTTCTTCACCGGCGTCCCCGGTCTCAGCCCGACCGACTACAACGTGGGCCCCTGCCTGTGGATGGCCGAGCAGCACCCCGACGCGGTGAAGAAGGTGGCGATGCTCTACACGGACCTGCCGGCGGCGTCGGTGCGCGGCCAGCAGGTCGTCGAGGGCTGCTCCTCCGAGGCGGGGTTCGAGTACGTGGTCGAGGAGGCCCTCCCCTTCGGTGAGACGAACTTCGGCCCGATCGTCGAGCAGATGCAGGAGCAGGGCGTCGAGATGTTCCAGATGGTGAGCGCCACCTCCGAGACGCTCGCCGTGCTGCGGGAGGCCGAGACCCAGGGGCTGGAGCTCGAGGTCATCGACCTCGGCCAGCAGTACTACGACGCCAACTTCGCCACCGAGCCCGTGGCCGAAGGGGCCTACGTCTTGTCCAACACGGCACCGTTCTCGGAGGCCGACTCCAACCCCACCCTCCGCCTCTACCAGGAGTACCTGGACAAGGTCGGCGGCGTGCAGAGCACCCTGGGCGTCCAGGCCTTCAGCGCCGGTCTGCTCTTCGCCACCGCCACCGACGCCCTGGGCGCCGAGGTCACCCGGGAGGGTCTCGTCACCGAGCTCCAGGGCATCACCGAGTGGGACGGCGGGGGTCTGAACCTGGTGGGCAGCCCCGGGACCAACGAGACGATCGACTGCTTCCTCTACCTGCGGGTCGAGGGCGGGGAGTTCGTCCGTGAGCACCCAGAAGAGGGCTACGACTGCGATCCGGCGTACATCCACACATCCGACGAGCGCTTCGAGAGCTAGGACACCGATGAACCGATCCCGGGGGACCACGATCAGCACCCACCGCCTCGGCGCCGCCCTCGTGGCGCTGCTTCTCCTCCTGGGGGCCAGCGCCTGCGGGTCGCGCGCCGACGACGCCGATGACGGCGGTGGGGGCGACGACGGCCTGAGCGCCGAGGACGGCGGCGGCGGCGACGAGGGGGGCGAGGACGGGTCCGGCGACGGCGGTGAGGTGCCGACCCCCGAGTCCGACACCATCGGCACGATCGACAACCCCTGCTCGGCCGAGGCCGCGGAGGGGGAGCTGCCGGCCGACACCCCCGGGGTCACCGAGGACACCATCCGGATCGGCGTGATCTCCGACAAGGAGAACCCCAGCGTGCCGCTGCCGACCGTCGGCATCGAGGAGTCCGTCAAGGCCTTCGTCGAGTTCTGCAACGCCGCCGGCGGCATCAACGGTCGCACCCTCGAGCTCGAGACCTACGACTCGATGATCACGGCCACCGACGACGTCACCAAGCAGGCGTGCGCCGACGACCTGTTCGCCCTGGTGGGCACCGGGTCGGTGCAGGACCAGCTGGGCATCGAGTCCCGCATCGGCTGCGGGCTGCCCGAGGTCGGCGCCTACTCGGCCACCTCCAACCGGTCCGAGTCCGAGCTGTTCTTCCAGCCCATCCCCGCCACCCAGTCCCAGCACTTCAACGTGGGGCCGTGCCTGTGGATGGCCGAGCAGTTCCCCGACGACGTCACCAAGGCGGCCATCGTCTACACCGACCTGCCCACCGCGAGCGTCCGCGCTCAGCAGATCAAGGACAACTGCACCGCCGAGGCCGGCTTCGAGTTCGTCGCCGACGTCCCCGTCCCGTTCGGCGAGACCAACTTCGGCCCGGCCATCGAGGAGATGCAGTCCGCCGGCGTCACCTACTTCACCATGGTCAGCGCCTCGTCGGAGATGCTGGCGGTGCTCCGTGAGGCCAACACCCAGGGCCTCGAGTTCAACGTCATCGACCTCGGCCAGCAGTACTACGACCGGGCCGTCGCCGCCGAGGCGCTCACCAACGGCGCCTACGTCCTCACCAACACGACGCCGTTCAGCGAGACGGACCAGACGCCGGCGCTCGGCCTCTACACCGAGTGGATGGGCGAGACCGGGGCCGACGAGGACAAGATCACCTCGCTCGGCGTCCAGGCCTTCAGCGCCGGCCTGCTCTTCGCCACCGCGGTCGACTCGTTGGGCAACGACATCACCCGCGACGGCCTCGTCACCGCCCTCGAGGGCATCACCGAGTGGGACGGCGGCGGGCTCCACATGCCCACCAACCCGGGCGAGGCGCTCCACAACGACTGCTTCCTCTACCTGCGGATCACCGACGGCGAGTTCACGCGCGAGCACCCCGACGAGGGCTTCGAGTGCGACCCCGCCTTCGTCATCGAGTCCGACGAGTCCTACGCCGGCTAGGGAGCCGCCGCACCCATGGAGCAGATCCTCCAGTACCTGGTCATCTTCGCCCTGCAGTCGGCGGCGATCTACGCCATCGCCGCCAGCGGGCTGGTCGTCACCTACACGACCTCGGGCATCTTCAACTTCGCCCACGGTGCCATCGGCATGGTGGTGGCCTTCGCCTACTGGCAGATGACCTCGACGTCGTCGGGGGGTGACGCGTTCTTCGGTGGGGGCATGGGGCTGAACCCGTGGCTGGCCCTGGTCCTGTGCCTGTTCGTCGTCGCCCCCGCCATCGGGTTCGTGCTCGACCGGGTGATCATGCGCCGCCTGGCCGGTGCCTCGACCATCGCCGGCATCGTGGCCACCATCGGGTTGCTGTTCGCCCTGGTCCAGATCGCCGGGATCCTCTGGCCCCAGGACCAGAGCTACTCGCTGCCGGGGTTCTTCCCGGGCGAGAGCTTCGAGCTGTTCTCGGTCAACGTCACCTACCACCGGGCCCTGTCGCTGGCCATCGCCGTGGCCGTGGCCTTCGGGTTGCGGGCCCTGCTGTTCACCACCCGGCTGGGCGTGGCCATGCGGGCGGTCGTCGACAGCCGCGAGCTCACCGCCCTCAACGGGCGCTCGCCGGACCGGGTCTCGTCGGTGGCGTGGATGCTGGGCTGCTCCCTGGCCGGCCTGGCCGGCATCCTCATCGCCCCCAACCTCTCGCAGTTCACGGCGATCGCCCTCACCCTGCTCGTGATCCAGGCCTACGCCGCCGCCATGGTCGGCCGGCTCCGGAGCCTGCCGCTCACCTTCCTCGGCGCCCTGATCCTGGCCGAGACCGAGCAGCTCCTGGCCCTGATCGACATCAACGACTGGTTCGGCGAGAACATCAGCGGCAAGCTCGGCACGCTCGGCTCGGCGGTGCCGGTTCTGATGCTGCTCGTCGTGCTGATCGTCTTGCGCGAGGACCGGGGCGGGCTGCGCTCCGAGAAGCTGAACTTCCGCGTCCCCCGGCCCTCGACCACGACGGTCGCCGCGGGCATGGGGGCCCTGGTCCTCGTCGCCGCCGTGGTGGCCCAGCTCGAGCTGTTCACCGTCACCACCCGCCTCAACTACGGCAAGGGCCTGGCCCTCGGCATCGTCATGCTGTCGCTCGTCCTGCTCACCGGCTGGGCCGGCCAGGTGTCGTTGGCCCAGCTCGGGCTCTCCGGCCTGGCGGCGTGCGCGGTGTGGAAGATGGGCCCGGTGGGCGGGCTCGTCGCCGGTGTGGTGATCTGCGCCGTCGTCGGCGCCTTCGTCGCCCTCCCGGCCCTGCGCATGCGGAGCCTCTACCTCGCCCTCACCACCATGGCGTTCGCGCTGCTGATGGAGAACGTGGTCTACGGCAACAACACGATCTTCCCCGCCCTCCGCCCGTTCGCGACCGGTGGGGCCCGGGCGGACCGGCCCGGTTTCCTCGAGAGCGACAAGGCCTTCTTCGTGGCCATGGCCGTCGCCTTCGCCCTCATCGCGGTGGGGCTGACGGTCATCCGCAACGGTCCGTTCGGGCGGCGGCTGGCGGCCATGAAGGACTCGCCCGACGGCTGCGTCACCCTCGGCATGGACCTGACCGCCACCAAGCTCCAGGTCTTCGTCCTGGCCTCGGCCATCGCCGGCTTCGGCGGCGGTCTGCTGGCCATGTGGAACTCGTCGAACGTGGGCCTGGCGCAGTACGGCCTGCTCGAGGGGGGCGCCCTCGGCGGCCTGCCCCTCCTGCTCGTCGCCGTGATCGGCGGCATCACCTCGGTGTTCGGGGCGGCGTTCGGTGCGTTCCTCTTCGTGGGCATGCCCCTGCTGGGCAACAAGGTGAGCTGGCTCAAGAGCGCGATGAACGTGCTGCCCGGTCTGGCCGGCATCGGCCTGGCCCAGTCGCCGGACGGGGCGGCTCGCCAGATCGCCGACGGTGCGTCCGACGTGGCGGAGGCGATCGGCCGCCTGCGGGCCGGCCGGGACGAGCCCGACGCCGACCGACGCCCGGCCACCAGGGAGCCCGAGCAGATGCTGAGCAGCGGACGGCGGCTGGACGCCGAGGACGTCGCCCACCTCGACCACGTGCTCGGCCTGAGCTGGGGTCGACCGGAGCCGGTCGGGCCGAGGAGCGGATCATGAGCCCGGCCGCACCTCTGCTCGAGCTGCGCTCCGTCACCGTCCGCTTCGGCGGCAACGTCGCCGTGTCGGACGCCAGCCTCTTCGCCGAGGACGGCCGCATCACCGGCCTCATCGGGCCGAACGGCGCCGGCAAGACGACGACGTTCAACGTCATCACCGGGCTCGAGCGCCCCAGCTCCGGCCTCGTCCTGTGGGACGGGCGCGACATCAGCGGGATGGCCGCCCACAAGCGCGCCCGGTTGGGCATGGGCCGGACCTTCCAGCGCCTCGAGCTGTTCGGATCGCTGTCGGTCGCCGAGAACGTCCTCCTCGCCGCCGAGCTCCTCCGCCGCCAGGGCGGTGGCCAGCGGGCCCCTCGGGTGCCCGGCGCCGCCACCGACACCAGCGCGGTCGAGGAGACGGCGATGCTGCTCGAGCACCTCGGGCTGGGCGACCTGGCCGACGTGCGGGCCGAGGAGCTGCCCACCGGCACCGCCCGCATGGTCGAGCTGGCCCGGGCCCTGGCCACCCGGCCCCGGCTGCTGCTGCTCGACGAGCCGGCCTCGGGGCTCGACGAGGCCGAGACCGAGCACTTCGCCTCGGTGCTGGAGGAGCTGGCCGACGCCGGGCTCGGGATCCTGCTCGTCGAGCACGACGTCCCGCTGGTGATGCGGCTGGCGTCGGACGTCTACGTCCTCGACCTCGGGCGGGTGCTCGCCCACGGGACACCGGCCGAGGTCCAGGGCGACCATCGCGTCATCGAGGCCTACCTCGGGGCCACCCCCGTGGCGGAGGCGGCCCGATGAGCCCCGAGCTCGGCAAGGCGACGACCAACGGCCACGGCCGGCCCGCCGACGACGACCTCGACACCCACATCGACGTGTCCGCCCTCGTCGGTGACAGCGTCGCGGCCGTCGGCGACGACAGCGGTCCCCCCGTCCTGGAGCTGCGGGGCGTCAGGGCCGGCTACGGCAAGATCGAGGTCCTGCACGGGGTGGACCTCGTCGTGCCGGCGGGCAAGGTCGTGGCTCTGCTGGGGCCCAACGGCGCCGGGAAGACGACCACCCTGTGCGTGGCCAGCGGCCAGATGCGCCCGACCGAGGGCGACGTCTTCGTCGCCGGTCGTCGCGTCACCGGCGCGGCCCCGGAGGACCTGGCCGCGGCCGGCCTCTGCACCGTGCCCGAGGGACGGGGCGTGTTCCGGTCCCTGACCGTGCGCGAGAACCTCCGCATGGCCACCTACCGGGGGGTGAGGATGGCCGACGTCGAGGACCGGACCTACGGCATCTTCCCCAAGCTGGGCGCCCGCCGAGACCAGCTGGCCGGGACGCTGTCCGGCGGCGAGCAGCAGATGCTGTCGCTGGCCCGGGCCCTGGTCACCTCGCCGTCGCTCCTGCTGCTCGACGAGCTGTCGATGGGCCTGGCCCCGATCATCGTCGACGAGCTCTACCAGCAGGTGCACCGCATCACCCGCCACGGCGTGTCGGTGCTGGTGGTCGAGCAGTTCGCCCGCACCGTCCTCGGCGTGGCCGACGTCGCCGCCATCATGGCCAACGGTCGCATCACGTCCGTGGGCCACCCCTCCGCCATCGAGTCCGAGCTGTCCGCCGCCTACCTGGGAGCCTCCTCATGACCGACCCGACGCCCACCGGCGGACCCGCGCCGTCTGCGCCCCCCGCCAGCTCGCCCGGATCGTCTGCGCCACTCGCCAGCTCGCCGGCGGCGGGGCTCGCCGACCGGGTGAGCCAGATCCACGTCCCCGAGCCCAACGCCGACCGCGAGCGGATGATGCTCGTCGCCGGGGGTGTGATCGTCGCCGTCGGCATCATCGCCGTCCTCATCGGCTACTGGGGGGCGTCGGGCACCAGCAGCCCGGCCGAGCAGATCCCCTACGCCCTCTCCGGCGGGGCGCTGGGCCTCGGGCTGATCGTCCTCGGCTGCGCCCTCATCACCCGCTTCTCGCTGGCCCGGCTGTTCCGGTTCTGGCTGGCCCGGATCGTCCACGAGCACCAGGTGCAGACCGACCGCACGATCGACGCCCTCGGGCGCATCGAGGCGGCGCTGACCAACGGCGCGGCCCCCCGGACCGGTGGGTCGGCGCCCGACGTCGACCTGGCCAAGCGGGTGGACGCCGCGGCCGACCACACGGGTCACGCGGTGGAGACCTCGCCCGCCGGTGGCGGCCAGGCGCCACGGGTCCGACGCGAGCCGCTCCGCGCCGACCCGCTCGACAAGAAGTAGAACGCGTTCTAGGTCGTTGCCCTAGGGTCGGGGCATGACCGAGGGCTCTCCCGACCTGCTCGTCGAGCGTGACGGCCACGTGCTGACCGTCACCATGAACCGGCCCGAGGCCCGCAACGCCTTCAGCCCGGACATGCTCGTCCGGGCCGCCGACGCGTGGAAGCTGCTGGACGAGGACCCCGAGCTGCGGGTCGGGATCCTCACCGGGGCCGAGGGGTGCTTCTGCTCGGGCATGGACCTCAAGGCCCTGGCCGGGGGGATGCCCGACGACGTGCAGGCCCGGTGGAGCGAGGACCCCGACATGCACTGGAAGGCGCTGCTGCGCCACTTCCGGCCGTCGAAGCCGATCGTCGCCGCCGTCGAGGGCTACTGCGTCGCCGGCGGCACCGAGATCCTGCAGGCCACCGAGATCCGCGTCGCCGGCGACACCGCCGAGTTCGCCATCGCCGAGGTCCAGCGGGGGCTGTTCCCGCTGGGCGGCTCGACGGTGCGCCTCCAGCGCCAGATCGGGTTCACCAACGCCGCCGACCTGCTCCTCACCGGGCGGCGGATCAGCGCCGAGGAGGCCAAGGCCATCGGGCTCGTCGGCCACGTGGTGCCGGCCGGTCAGGCGCTGGCCAGGGCCCGGGAGCTGGCCGACCTCGTCGCCGCCAACGGGCCGCTGGCGGTCAAGGCGGTGCTGCGCTCGATGCGGGAGACGGCGGGCATGACCGAGGCCGACGGCCTGGCCCACGAGCTCACCATCGGGGAGCCGATCATCTTCGGCACCAAGGACGCCAAGGAGGGCCCCCGCGCCTTCGCCGAGAAGCGGCCGCCGGTCTTCACCGGCGAGTAGGTCGCCGAGCGCCCGGGGGCGAGGCCGTCCCTACGGGGCGAAGCAGCAGAAGACGTTGCCGTCGGGGTCGCGCATGACGGTCCAGTCGATGTCGCCGTCGGGGCGGCGGGCGACGGTGGCGCCGGCTGCCTCCAGCTCGTCTGCATCGCCCTCCAGGTCCCAGTGGACCCGGTTCTCACCGACCCGCTCGTCGTCGACCGGGACGAACTTCCACGTCACGTCCCCGAGGCCGGGCACGCCGTGGAGGTAGCGGGGGGTGCCGTCGGGACCGGGGCCGACGGTCGCCCCCGTGCGCGCCGCCCACCACGCCGCGACCTCCACCGGCCGGGCGCTGTCGGTGCACCAGGCGAAGACGGTGGCGGGCGGTCCCTCGGGGTCCCCGCCCGGGAAGGCGCACATCTCGTGGCCCTCGGGGTCGGCCAGCACGGTGAAGACGTCCTGCTCGGAGTGCACCGTCGCCCCGAGGGCGAGCAGCCGGTCGAGGTCGGGCACGAGCAGGTCCGGGTGCACCCTGTCCTTCACGACCTTGGCCTGGTCGGTGCGGTTGATCCAGAGCTGCGCCGTGCCCTGCGGACCCACCCCGACGACGCCGGGGCGGGTGTGGACCCACCGGTCGAGGCCCAGCGCCGCGCCCCAGAACCGTCCGACCCGCTCCGGGTCGAGGGCGGCGATGCACCAGTCCTTCATCCGCACCTCGGTCATCCCGGGACCGTAGGGCGAGCCGACGATCGGATCCGACGGAGTTGCGCGAGACGGCACGCGACGTGCCGGGCACGTCGCGTCCCACCCCTCAGGAGAGGCGGGCGCCCTGGGCGACCCGCTGGGCCCACGGGTAGTCGGGCTTGCCGGCGGGGGAGCGGACGATCTCGCCGACCAGGTGGAGCTGGCGGGGCACCTTGTAGCCGGCGATGCGGGAGCGGCAGTGGGCGTCGAGGTCGTCGAGCGTGGGCGGGGCGCCGGGGTGGCGGGGCTGCACGACGGCGGCGACCGTCGACCCCCACCGCTCGTCGGGCACGCCCACGACCACCACGTCGTAGACGTCGGGATGGGCCTTGAGGGCGGCCTCGACCTCCTCGGGGAAGATCTTCTCACCCCCGGAGTTGATGCAGACCGAGCCCCGGCCCAGCAGGGTGATGCTGCCGTCGGCCTCGACCGTGGCGTAGTCGCCGGGCACCACGTAGCGCCGGCCGTCGGCGGCGACGACGAAGGTGGCGGCGGTCTTGGCCTCGTCCTTGTAGTACCCGACGGGGATGTTGCCGCCCCGGGCCACCCGGCCGATCACCCCCGACCCCGGGGTCACCGGTTCCAGGTCGTCGTCGAGGACCACGGCGTCGCGGGACGGGTCGACCGTGGGCCCGCCGCCCTTCATCTCGGTGTGGCCCTTCTGCACCGCGACCATGCCGTTCATGCCACCCTCGCTCGACCCGATCGAGTCGATGATGAGGGCGTTCGGGAGCAGCTCGAGGTAGCGGTCCTTGACCGTGGGGGAGAACACGGCGGCGCTGGAGGAGACGACGAAGAGCGACGACAGGTCGTAGCGTCCCGGGTCCTCCTCGAGGGCCTCGATCATCGGGCGGGCCATGGCGTCGCCGGTGATCATCACCGTGTTCACCTTCTCGCGGGCGATCGCCTCCCAGATGCCGTGGGGCGTGAAGCGGGGGACGAACACGACGGTGCCACCCTCGAACCAGAAGCGCAGGGTCGACCACTGGGCGGCCCCGTGCATCAGCGGCGGGGCCGACAGGGTGACCATCGGGGTCTCGGTGGCGGCCGCCTTCTCGGCCAGCTGCGCGTCGGAGGTGACCCGCTCCTGGGTGTAGGCGTCGATCCCCCCACCGAGGGCGTAGAAGACGTCCTCGTGGCGCCACACCACGCCCTTCGGCATGCCCGTCGTCCCGCCCGTGTAGAGGACGTAGCGGTCGTCGGGGGAGCGCTCGTCGAAGTCCCGCGCCGGGGAGCCGGAGGCCAGGGCGTCGGCGAAGGAGACCGAGCCGAGCCGCGCCAGCGCCGCCTGCACGTCGGCCTCGGTGGCCGCCGCCCGGGACTCGTCGTCCGGCGGCCCGGGCATGGCCACGAGGTGGCGGAGGTGGGCGATCTTCGGCGCCACGGCGGCGACCCGCGGGGCGTAGGCCACGTCGTGGACGAGGGCGACGAGGTCGGCGTTGTCGAAGAGGTACGCCAGCTCGTCCTCGACGTAGCGGAAGTTGATGTTGATCGGGACGGCCCGCAGCTTGAACGCCGCCATCATGGCGACCATCCACTCCGTGGAGTTCTGCCCGTGGACCCCGACGTGGTCGCCGACGCCGACGCCGGCGTCGGCCAGGTGGTGGGCCAGGCGGTTCGCCCGCTCCTCGACCTGCGCGAACGAGAGCCGGTCGTCGCCCACGACGAGGGCGGTGCGGTCGCCGACGGCGTCGACGGCGCGCTCGAACAGGTCAGCGATGTTGAACGCCATCCCCCGGTTGTACCAGAGAGAACGAGAACACGTTCTCGTTTTCGTCGCGGGTTCTGAGGGAACACCCCTCGGCCGGTCCGGTCGGCTGTCCTCAGCGGAGGGCGCCCAGCAGGCTGAGGCAGGCATCCTCCGCATGGCGGCAGGCGTCGGCGGTGCCGGCGCACGGCCCTGCCGGCCTGTCGGCGGCGTCGAGGGCGACCGCCGTGCCGTGGCAGGCGGCCACGCAGGCACGGAGCAGCGGCAGAGCCACGTCGTCGTGGAGGTCGTCCGGGGTCGACAGGACGTGCTCGGTCACCCGGCACAGCTCGGCGCAGTCGCGCGCCAGGTGCGCACCGTGCGCCCGGGCCTCGTCGTCGCTCGCCTCCCACCCCGTGGCGCACGCCGCCGCTGCGTCGGCGCAGGCGGAGAGGGCCCCGACCGCCTGGTCGACGGCGTCGTCGGGCGCCAGGGTCACCGGTCGCGCCCTCGCCGTCGGTCCGGCTGGCGGGGGCTCGGCGAAGCGACGGGCGACGAGCACGTCGGTCGACGAGTGGGCGAGGATCGACGCGACGACGGCGAGCGCGATCAGGTGGAACAGCTCGTCGCTGCGCCCGGTCCCGGCCTCCAGGATGATGATGCCGTAGACCACCGAGGCGAAGCCCTTCGGACCGAACCACGCGGCCGCGTACCACTCCTTCCGGGTCAGCCCGCTGCGGGCGAAGGACACCGCGAGGGCCATCGGGCGCGCCGCGACCAGGACCAGCAGGGCGAACAGGTAGCCGCTGAGCGGGATCTCCCGGAGGAACGACGGGGAGATGAGGGCCCCGAAGAGCATGAGCGCGCCCAGCTTCAACAGCTCGGCGAGGAGGTCGCCGAAGCGGTGGAAGGCGTCCCGCACCGCCGGGCTCATCGTCGCCACCGTGACACCGGCGGCGAAGGCGGCGAGGAACTCGTTGGCGTGGGTCAGGGAGGCGGCGGCCAGGACGAGGAGGCCGATGGCGAGGGCGTTGAGCGGCTCGTAGGGCGTCGACGCCGAGAGGAAGCGGCTCCGCTCGAGCCGGATGGCCAACCAGGGGATGGCGACCCCCAGGGCCACGCCGAGCAGGACCTCCCCCGCCAGGCTGGTGGCGTCGGCGCCCTCGTCGGTGATCACCGACAGCAGGACGAGGACGATCGGGAGGGCGAGCCCGTCGTTCAGCCCGCTCTCCACGTTGAGGAGGTGGCGCAGCCGGCGCGGCACCTCGTCCCGGCCCACGATGGCGGAGGCGAAGACGGGGTCGGTCGGGCTGAGGGCGGCGCCGATGAGGAACGCCTCGGCCCAGGGCAGCCCGGCGACGAAGCGGCCGAAGACGGCGATGACGACGATCGTCAGGGGCAGGCCCACGAGCAGCGCCCGTCCCGGGAGCCGCCAGGCGGTGCGCAGCTCCCTGACGCCGACCTTCATCCCGTCGGTGAAGAGGACGGCGAAGAGGGCCAGCTCGGCGACGACCCCGACGGGCTCGTCGCCCGACCCCAGGTCGACCGCGCCCAGCACCTCGTCGCCGAGGAGGAACCCGGCCACGAGGAAGACGACGGCCGTGGACAGCACGGTCCGGTGCGCCCGCTCCGACACGAGGACCGCGACCAGCAGCACCCCGGCGAAGGCGAGCAGTGCGGTCATCTGCTCGTCCTACCAGGCGGGGTCACGGGTAGCCTGCGGCGGCGATGGCGCACTGCATGCTCTGCTCCTCGTCGGTGGGGGCCACCGACGTCGTGTGCCCGCACTGCGGCGGGGCGGTGGAGGACGACGCCGGCGACCCGCGGTGGGCGTCCGCCGATCCCACGCAGGTGCAAGGCGTCGACCTGACCAAGGTCGACGGCGCCGTCGGGCCCGGTCCCGTCGGGGCGGGCGACGCCGCCGGCGGGTCGGTCTGGATCTCCCCGCCCCCGCTCGGCCCGGATCCGATGCCGTGGAGCGGCCCGTCACCGGCATCCTGGCCGCCGGCCTCCGAGCCCCCCGGGTCCGGTCCACCACCGGGGTACGGGTACGAACCACCCTCCGGGTACGGGCCGCCGCCGGGGTACGGGCCGCCCCCGGGGTACGGCGTCCCCCCGGGCTACGGCCCGGCACCGGGGTGGTACCCGCCGCCGCCCCCGCCCATGGAGGGGATGGCCCTGGGGTCGTTCCTCACGTCGCTCATCGGGCTGGTGCTGGGCTTCAGCTTCCTCCTGCCGATCCTCGCCTGCCCCGTCGGGGCGGTCCTGGGCCACATCGCCCTGCGGCGCATCGCCGAGCGGGGCACGAACGGCCGGGGGCTGGCCCTGGCCGGCGTGATCATCGGCTGGGTGGGGACCGCCATCGTGGCGCTCGCGGTGGCGGTGGTCGTCGCCGTGGTCGCCGCCGGCTGAGCTCGGCCGGCGGTCAGGACGCGGAGCGCGCCCGGGCCGGGCCTGCCTTCTTCGTCCGCTTCGCCGGCGTGCGGGCCGGTGGGGCCGGGCGGGCGAGCCCGGCCGCCGTCACCAGCTCGTCGAGGGCGGGCTCGACGGCCTCGGCCATGGTCCACACGTCGGGCACCAGCTCCTTGTCCACCATGAAGCCGATGTCGACCGACTCCTGGTAGCTGAACACGGTGATGTTGAGGCCGCAGCCCTCCATCACCGGGCCCATCGGGTAGGCGGCCACCGCCTCGGCCCCGGCGAAGTACAGCGGGAAGGGCGGGCCGGGCACGTTCGAGACGATCAGGTTGTGCACCGGGCGGTGCACGTTGGCCAGGTTCATGCCCGAGTAGAGCCGCGACGCCAGGTTGAAGACGTTGGGGCCGGCGAACTCGGCCCAGTCCTGCAACATGGTGGCACCGACCGCGTTGTGCTCCTCCTTGGCGCCGCGGGTCGTGGTGCGGATCGCGTCCAACCGCTCGATCGGATCGTCGAGCTGGGTGGCGAGCGAGGTGAAAAGGGCCGACACCTTGTTCGACCCGGCGGTGTCGGACTCGGCGCGGACCGACACCGGGCAGACGGCCACGAGGGGCTCCTCGGGCAGGGCGTCGTGCTCGGCGAGGTAGCGGCGGAGGGTGCCGGCGCACAGGGCCAGGACCACGTCGTTGACGGTGCACCCGAGGGCCGTCTTGAGGTCCTTCACCGTGGCCAGCGGGACCCGGGCGAAGCCGACGTCGCGCCGGCCGGAGGTGGGCCCGTTCCACGGGACGCGGGGTGCGGTGAGCGGGGCCGCCCCGACCAGGCCCTCGGGGTCGCGCCGGGCTCTGACCACGCGCGACACGCTGCGGGCCGTCTCGTTGAGCAGCCCGCCCAGGCCCATGGTCCGCCGCACCTTCGAGGTGATGGCGTGGCCGATCAGCTCGACCTCGTTGGGGATCCGCTCCGACGGCAGCTCGGGCGGAGGACCCGTCACCACCGCGTCCTTCGGGTCCAGGTCGAAGAGGTGGACCATCAGCTCGGCGCCGCTGGCCCCGTCGATGGCGCAGTGGTGGACCTTGGACACCACGGCGATGCGGCCCTGCTTGAGCCCCTCGATGACCCACATCGCCCACAGCGGCCGGGAGCGGTCGAGCGGCACGCTGGCGATCTGGGCCGCCATCTCGCCCAGCTCCCGACGCCCGCCGGGCGCCGGCGCCCCCATGCGGCGGATGTGGTAGTCGATGTCGAAGTGGGGGTCCTCGACCCACACCGGGTGGTGGAGGTTGAGGGGCACCGACACCAGGCGACGGCGGAACGGGGCGATGCGGTCCGTCCGCGACGCGATGAAGTCCTTGATGGCCTCGAAGGAGTACCCGTCGGGCATGGTCGCCGGGTCGAGCACCATCGTCATGGCCACGTGCATGTGGTGCGTCGGGGTCTCGAGGTACAAGAAGGCGGCGTCCAGCCCGGTCAGTCGCTCCATGAGCTCACCCTCGTCCCTCGTGCGTCGGCGTCGCCCGGCAGCCTCCCACGGAACGGTCGACGGGGCGCCGGGCGGTCATCAGAACGAGAACCTGTTCTAATCTCATCGGGGTGGACTTCGACGACACCCCCCGGGAGGCCTCCTTCCGCGCCGCCGCCCGGGCGTGGCTCGACGCCCACGCCCCGGCCAAGGGGAGCGCCGAGGACTTCTCCGGCGGCTACCTCGAGGGGACGGCGGACGCGGCGACGCACGTCGCCCGGGCCAAGGCCTGGCAGCGCACCCTGTTCGAGCACGGCTGGGCCGGGAACACGTGGCCGACCGAGTACGGGGGGCGGGGCGAGGGCTCGCTCGAGTCGTCGATCTGGAACCAGGAGATGGCCCGCTACGGCGTGACCGTCGGGCCCTTCGCCGTCGGCATCGGCATGGCCGGGCCCACGATCCTGCGCCACGGGACCGACGCCCAGAAGGAGCGCTTCCTCCGCCCCATGCTCCGGGGCGACGAGATGTGGTGCCAGCTGTTCAGCGAGCCCGAGGCCGGCAGCGACCTGGCCGCCCTCCGCACCCGTGCCGTGCGCGACGGCGACCAGTGGGTCGTCGACGGGCAGAAGGTGTGGACGTCGTCGGCCGACCACGCCGACTGGGGGATCCTGCTGGCCCGCACCGACCCCGACGCCACCAAGCGCAGGGGCATCACCTACTTCCTCGTGGACATGCGGTCGCCGGGGATCGAGATCCGGCCCCTGCGCCAGATGACGGGGTCCAGCCACTTCAGCGAGGTCTTCCTCGACGGTGTCCGCATCCCCTGCGACGGCGTGCTGGGCGAGGTCCACGGCGGTTGGGCGGTGACGGCGACGACCCTCGCCAACGAGCGGGGGCTCATCGCCGGGGGCAACAAGGCCTCCGACGCCGCCGCCCTCTGCGCCCTGGCCACCGAGATGGGGCGGGGTGACGACCCGGTGCTCCGCCAGGCGCTGGTCGACTGCTGGATCCGGCAGCGGATCCAGACCTACCACGGCTATCGGCTCCAGACGGCGCTCAGCCAGGGCCCCCAGCCGGGTGCCGAGACGTCGATCATGAAGCTCTTCGCCGCCGAGTACCTCCGCCGCCTGGGCGGGGCCGCCCTCGCCCTGCTCGGTCCCGACGGGATGCGGGACGGCGGGGGCCCGGGAGGTGGCGCCTGGCAGGCCCGGTTCCTGCACGCGCCGGCCATCGGCATCGCCGGCGGCTCGAACGAGGTCCAGCGGAACATCATCGGCGAGCGGGTCCTGGGCCTGCCGCGCGAGGCGGCCGTCGACGACGTGCCCTTCCGCGAGCTGGTGGGCGGCCGGCGGTAGGTTCGGAGGATCGTGAGCGCAGCCACCGACACCAGCAGCCTCACCGTCGCCCAGGCGGCGCGTCGCGAGCGGGTGATCCGCGCCGCCCTCGACCTGGCCGCCGAGGGGGGCTACGACGCCGTGCAGATGCGCGACGTGGCGGCCCGCTCCGAGGTCGCCCTGGGGACGATCTACCGCTACTTCTCCTCCAAGGACCACCTGCTGGCCGCCTCGTTGGTCACCTGGACCAACGACCTCGAGCGCCGCATCGCCCGGCGTCCCCCCAAGGGGGCCACCCCGGCCGAGCGGGTCGGCGACGTTCTCCGGCGGGCCACCGAGGCCATGGAGCGCCAGCCCAAGCTCACCGAGGCGGTCATCTTGGCCATCTCCTCGCCCGACCAGGGCGCGGCGTCGTGCCAGGGCGAGGTGGCCGGCTCGTTCGCCCGGGTCATGGACCGGGCCATGCCCGAGGACCTCGACCCCGAGGTGCGGGCCGAGGTCGCCCGGGTCCTCAACTTCGTCTGGTACGGCGCCCTGCTGGGCTGGGTCAACGGCTGGGCGGGCACCACCGACGTGAGCACCGAGATCACCAACGCCAGCCGCCTCCTGCTCGACCAGTTCAGCTGACACGGATGGTGCCAGGCACCATCCGTGCGGCACCTGTCGCCGTCCGGACCGGCCAAGATGGCGACCATGGACGTCCAGCTCCGCCATCAGCCCAGCTTCGCCATCGCTCGCTGCCTCCTCGCCCCCAACGAGCCGCTGCGGGCCGAGTCCGGGGCCATGATGGCCATGGCCGCCGACACCCACCTCGAGGCCAAGGCCCAGGGCGGGGTGATGAAGTCGCTCAAGCGGGCCGCCCTCGGCGGTGAGTCGTTCTTCATCACGACCCTCACCGCCGGGCCCGGCGGCGGCTGGGTCGACCTGGCCGCCAACCTCCCCGGCGACCTCGCCGTCATCCCGATGGACGGCGTCAACCCGTGGCTGCTCTCGAAGGGCGCCTTCCTCGGGTCGGACACCAACGTCACCGTCGACACCCAGTTCACCGGCATGAAGATGTTCGCCGGCGGCGAGGGCGCCTTCCTCCTCCAGGCGGGGGGCCAGGGCTCGCTGGTCATCTCGGCCTTCGGGGCCATCGACCGCATCGCCCTCGAGGCCGGTCAGACCGTCGTCGTCGACTCGGGCCACTTCGTCGCCGCCCACGCCAACATCCAGTACCAGCTGCGCCGCGCCGCCCAGGGCAGCTTCATCCAGTCGGCCAAGACGGGCGAGGGGTTCGTCTTCGAGTTCACCGGCCCCGGCGAGGTCCTCATGCAGAGCCGCAACCCGGCCGGGCTGATCAGCTACCTGTCGTCGAACGGTCTCGGCAGCCGGGCCTAGCGCCGGGCGGCGGGACTACCGGGCCCAGTCGGGAGCCCAGGGAGGGTCGACCTGGCGGCGGCCGCGGTCGAGGGCGGCGAGCACGTCACGGTCGCCCTGGGTGAGCTCGACGTCGAGGGCACCGAGGTTCTCCTCGATGCGCTCCCGGGCCGTGGCCTTGGGGATGACCGACACGTGGTCGCCCTCGTCGAGGACCCAGCGCAGCAGCACCTGGGCCGGGGTCGCCCCCCGCTCCTCGGCGATGGCGACCACCGCGGCGTCGGTGAGCAGGTCGCCGCGAGCCAGGGGGGAGTACGCGGTGAAGAGGATGCCGTGCTCGGCGGTGAGGGCGAGCAGCTCGGGCTGGGCCAGGTAGGCGTGGTGCTCGACCTGGTCGGTGAAGATCGGGGCGGCGTCGAGCGCCCGGCGGAGCAGGTCGGGCGGGAAGTTGCTGACGCCGATGTGACGGGCCGCGCCGGCCTCGGCCAGCTCGACGAAGGCGGCCAGGTTGGTCTCCAGCTGGTCGAGCCTGAGCGGCCAGTGCATCAAGAGCAGGTCGACGTGGTCGGTCTGCAGCTTCGAGAGGCTCTCGTAGGTCGAGCTCTTGATCGCCTCGGGCGTCAGGTTGTCGTTCCACACCTTGGTCGTGAGGAAGATCTCGTCCCGGTCGATGCCGGAGGCGGTGATGGCCTCGCCCACGGCCGCCTCGTTGCCGTAGGCCTGGGCGGTGTCGATGTGGCGGTAGCCCAGCTCGAGGGCGGCGGTGACCCCGGGGAAGGTGTCGTCGCCGACCAGCTCCCAGGTGCCGAAGCCGATGGCGGGGACGTCGGTGCCCTGGATGGTGCGCAGCATCCGGCATGCCTATCGGGGTGGAACGGGCTCCCCAACTCGGTAGACCGACGGCACCCGTCACCCCCCTGGAGGGCCCCCATGGCTGATCGCGACCGCGTCGACTTCTGGTTCGACCCCCTGTGCCCGTGGTGCTGGATCACCTCGCGCTGGATCCTCGAGGTGGAGGAGGTGCGGGACATCGACGCCACCTTCCACGTGATGAGCCTCGCCGTGCTGAACGAGGGCCGCGACCTGCCCGAGCACTACCAGGAGCTGATGGAGAAGGGCTGGGGCCCGGTTCGCGTGGCGATCGCCGTCGAGCGCGACCACGGCCAGGAGGGCCTGGCGGCGTACTACACCGCCGTCGGCACCCGGATCCACGACCGGGGCGAGGAGGACCTGCCGGCGATCGTCAAGGCCGGTCTCGAGGACGCCGGGCTCCCCGCCTCGCTGTTCGACGTCTACGACTCCGACGAGCTCGACGACGCCCTGCGCAAGAGCCACCACGAGGGCATGGACGCCGTCGGCGACGACGTCGGGACGCCGACGATCCACGTCAACGGCGTCGCCTTCTTCGGCCCGGTGCTCAGCCGCATCCCCCGCGGCGAGGACGCCGGCAAGGTGTGGGACGGCGCCGTCCTCCTCGCCGGCTACCCCCACTTCTTCGAGCTGAAGCGCACCCGCCACGAGGACCCCCAGTTCGACTGACGTCGGGGGTGGGGGTCAGATCTGGGACTGCTGGTCGGCCCAGTAGGGGTCGCGGAGGCGGCGCTTGATCAGCTTCCCGTTGGGCTCGCGCGGCAGGGCGTCGACGAAGTCGACCGACCTGGGCAGCTTGAACTTGGCCATGCGGGTGGCGGCCCACTCGAGGATCTCGGCCTCGACCTCGGGGGTGCCCTCGACGCCCTGCGGCGTCTCGACGACGGCCTTGATCTCCTCGCCCCAGTCGGGGTGGGGGATGCCGAACACGGCGACGTCCTGGACCTTGGGGTGGTTGATCAGCTCGCCCTCGATCTCGGCCGGGTAGATGTTCACCCCGCCGGAGATGATCATGTCGCTCTTGCGGTCGCGGAGGTACAGGTAGCCGTCGGCGTCGAGCTCGCCCAGGTCGCCGACCGTGAAGAAGCTCCCGATGCGGTTGGCCTCGGTCTTGGCCGAGTCGCCCTTGTACTCGAAGTCGGCCATGAGCTGCATGTAGACGGTGCCGATCTGGCCGGGGCCGAGCTGGTTGGCCTCGTCGTCGTAGATGCGGATCTCGCTGCCGGGCCACGCCGTGCCGACCGAGCCGGGTCGCTCCATCCACTCCTTGGCCGAGATGAGCGTGCCGCCGCCCTCGGTGGCGGCGTAGTACTCCTGGATCGTGTCCCCCCACCACTCGATCATCCGCCGCTTGATCTCGTGGGGGCACGGCGCCGCGCCGTGGACCATGTTCCGCAGCGACGACACGTCGTAGGAGGCCCGGGTCTCCTCGGGGAGGTCGAGCAGGCGCACGAACTGGGTCGGCACCATGTGCGAGTAGGTCACCCGGTGGCGGTCGATCAGGCGCAGCGTCTCCTCGGCCGACCACTTGTCCATGAGCACCACGGTGTGGCCGAGGGCGAGGGCGTTGCCCGTCCACATCAGCACGGCCGTGTGGTAGAGCGGCGAGACGGTGAGGTGCACGTGGCCGTCGTGGGGCCCGATGCCGAACAGGTTGGGCAGGTAGGCCATCAGCTCGGACATGTCGCTGGGGTCGATGCCGGCGAGCGGGCGCTTCACGCCCTTCGGCCGCCCGGTGGTGCCCGACGTGTAGTGCATCGCCGCCCCCGTGGTGCGCCCCTCGGGGGCGGTGGTCGGCTCGCCGTCGAACAGCTCTGCGTAGGGCCGGAACCCGTCGATCGACCCGACGGCGAAGCGGGCGTCAGCGGGGAAGCCGGCCTCGTCGACCGCCTTGGTGACGACGGCGGCGAAGCGCTCGTGGGCCACGAAGGCCTTGGCGTCGCTGTCGTCGAGGATGTACGCCACCTCCGGGCCCACCAGGTGGAAGTTGATCGGCGTGATGCGCACGCCGATCTGGAGGGCGGCGAGGAACAGCTCGATGAGCTCGATCGAGTTGGGCAGGAGCACGGCGAGGGTGTCGCCCTCGCCCAGGCCGAGCCCCCGCAGGGCGTGGGCGGCCTGGTTGCAGCGGGCCAGCAGGTCCCCGGCGCGGTGCTCGCCGCCCGCCGGGTCCACGACCGCCAGCCAGTCGCCGTCCGCCTCCGCCAGCCTCCAGAACCCGAGATCTCCCATGCCCCGAGCCTAGGCGGAAAACGAGAACACGTTCTAGGCGCGGACCGCAGGGCCCGGGCTCGGCTCCTACGGTGGACACCATGCGTCGCCCCCTCGCCCTGACCGTCGCCGTCGCCGTGGTGCTCGTGCTCGGGGCGGCCGGGTGCGGCGACGACGGCGGCGACGAGGACGAGACGACCGCATCGTCGACCACCGAGGCCGGCGGCGCGTCGTCGTCCGCGACCGACACCACCACCGCCGCCGACGGCTCGACGACCACGACCGCCGCCGACGGAACCTCGTCGACTCCGTCGGTCCCCGACGAGGACCTGCCCGGCGAGCCCATCGACATCTACCCCTACGAGGGCGCCGTCCTCGCCGTGGTGGGCGTCGAGGCCGACGACACCCTGAACGTCCGCGCCGGGCCCGGCACCTCCTTCGACGTCGTCGTCGAGCTCGGCCCGCTGGCCGCCGACGCCACCGCCACGGGACGGAACCGGACGCTCGAGGACGACTCGCTGTGGGTCGAGCTCGAGGCCGAGGGCACCACCGGCTGGGTCAACGGCCAGTACGTGGCCCAGCTGGGCGGCACCACCGACGTCACGTCCGAGGTCGGCCAGGGCATCGCCGGCGAGACGATGCTCGCCATCGGGGAGGCCGTCGCCGCCGCCCGGGCGCCGGCCGGGGAGGGGCCGCAGCCGACGGTCACCGTCGTCGACGGTCCCACCGTCGGCGACCTCGGCGAGATCACCGTCGACGTGCTCGGCCTGGCCGACGACTCCCTCCGGGGCGAGCGGCTGCACGTCTTCGCCACCCCCGACCCCAGCGGCGAGGGCTTCGGACTGAAGACCGTCGAGGCCACCGCCCTGTGCGCCCGCGGCGTCACCGACGACGGCCTGTGCACGTGACGGCCACGTCGTAGGCTCGCTGCCGGCGGACGATCGGGGGAGGCACGGTGCGAGGACGACGACGAGCGACGGCGGTCGCCCTGGCCCTTGTCTGCGGGCTCCTCGCCCCCGGCGCGGTGGCGGCCCAGGACCCGGGGTTCCCGGCCCCGCCGGTCGGTCTCCTGCCGGTGCCCGACCCGCTTCCATCGGGACCGCCCGGGTCGGTCATCGACTCCGCCCCGTTCCCCGTCGCCACCTACGCCTTCGCCGTCGACGGCCATCAGCTGCTCTACCGCTCGACGGACCGCTTCGGCGGCTCCATCGCCGTGTCCGGCGCGCTCCTGGTGCCGACCGGCGTGCCCGCCCCCGCCGGCGGACGCCCGGTGGTGGCGGTGCCCCACGGGACGGTGGGGATCAGCGACGGCTGCGCACCGTCGGTGTCCGTCCAGTCCGACGGCTCCATCGTCTACGACGACGTCTCGGCCCTGCTGGCCGGGGGCGCCATCGTGGTGGCGACCGACTACGCCGGCCTGGGGACCCCGGGCGTGCACCCCTACCTCGATGGCATCAGCGCCGGCCGGGCGGTGCTGGACTCGATCCGGGCCGCCCGCGCCTTCGGGGGCACCGGCCCGGCGGCCGTGAGCGGCATGTCCCAGGGTGGCCACGCCACGCTCTACGCCGGGTCGGAGCACGCCGCCGGGTACGCCCCCGACGTCGACCTGCGCGGCATCGCCCCCGTCGCCGCCCCCACCCTGCTCAGCGCCATCTACGCCGCGCGCGACGCCCTGCCCAGCGCCCGCGCCTACCTGGGGATCGGCCTGACCGGCATCGTGGCCGCCCGCCCCGACCTCGACCGCACCCAGCTGCTCACGCCGGAGGGGGAGGCGGCCTACGAGGACTTCGCCGCCCGGGACTCCGACCCCGACCGCTGCGCCTACAGCGCCTTCGACGGCGGCGACATCGAGGACTTCGTCGCCGCCGACCCGCTGACGCTGCCGGCGTGGCGCGACGCCCTCGTCGCCAACGAGCCCGGGTCCGACCCGATCGACGTCCCCGTCCTGATGGTCGCCAGCGAGGGCGACGGCACCGTCGCCCGGTTCCTCACCGAGACCATCTGCGCTGGCCTCACCGACCTCGGCACCGACCTGCGGGTGTGGATGTACGACGACGAGGGGCACGTCGAGGTGAGCGACGAGTCGGCGCCCGACCGGGCCACCTGGCTGCTGGGCGTGCTGGCCGGCGCCCCGCCCGCACGCGAGGTGGACTGGATCGGGGAGGCCCCCGAGGTCTTCGACTCCTGTGAGCCCGCCGTCGTCCCTCCCGGCATCGATCCCGACGTCGACACCCCGATCCCGCCGGTGAGCGGCCCGGCGCCGCCCGCCGTCCCGGTCGGCGCCGTCGCCCGGTTCACGGGCTGAGGCCGCGCCGTGCTCGGCGACGGTGGTAGGACGGGGCCCGTGACCAAGGTCCTCGGCCCCGACGCCTACAAGGAGGACGGGAGCCTGAAGAAGGCGGCCTACGAGGAGGAGCTGGGCCGGCTCCAGGTCGAGCTGGTGAAGCTCCAGGAGTGGGTGCGGGCCGAGGGGCACCGGGTCGTCGTCTTGTTCGAGGGCCGCGACGCCGCCGGCAAGGGCGGCGTGATCACCCGGATCACCGAGGTCACGAACCCGCGCCTCGTGCGCGTCGTCGCCCTCGGCACCCCGAGCGACCGCGAGCGGACGCAGTGGTACTTCCAGCGCTACGTCGAGCAGCTGCCGGCGGCGGGGGAGATCGTGCTGTTCGACCGCTCCTGGTACAACCGGGCCGGTGTCGAGCGGGTGATGGGCTTCGCCGACGAGAACGAGGTCGAGGAGTTCCTCCGCGCCGCCCCGTTGTTCGAGGACATGCTCCAGCGGGACGGCATCCAGCTGGTGAAATACTGGTTCTCGGTCAGCGACGACGAGCAGGAGCGGCGGTTCCAGAAGCGGCTGACGACGCCGACCAAGCGCTGGAAGCTGTCGCCGATGGACATCGAGTCCCGCAACCGGTGGCAGGACTACTCCCGGGCCAAGGACCTGATGTTCGCCCGCACCGACACCGACGGCAGCCCGTGGTGGGTCGTCGACGCCGACGACAAGCGCCTGGCCCGCCTGAACTGCATCAGCCACCTGCTCTCGCTGGTCCCCTACGAGGACCTGACCCCGCCGCCCCTGGAGCTGCCGCCCCGGCCGCCGCAGAAGGGGTCCCACATCCGCCCCCCGAAGACCTCCCAGCGCTTCATCCCCGCCCTCTACTGACGAACGGCTCGAGGAGCATGCGGCACCCTCTCAAGCCGGGACGCCGAGCGCCGATGGCGGAGGATGACGGAGCGATGGCGGCGCGTCCTGGCCCTGGGTGCGATCGCGGCGGCTCTGTCGCTGCCCACCGGCGGTGCGCCAGCGGCGGCGCAGGCCCGCCCGACCCTGGTGGCGTCGCCGACGACGCAGCTCCACGAGGGCAGTGACGTCCACCTGTCCACCGAGGGCTGGCCCGAGGGCGTCCCGGGAAGCGAGCAGCCGCTGCTGGTGACCACCTGCCGGGAGGTGGCGGAGCCCGACCTGGAGCGGGACTGCGTCGTGGGCCCGTCGAGGACGGACGTGCCGGTCTGGTCGGAGTTCGAGGCCGCCAGCCAGCACATCCATTCGAACGTGGACACCACGCGCGTCCACCGGTACCTGCCCCTGCCGACGGGCCTCCACGACTGCCGCACGTCGCCCTGCACCCTGTCCCTGGTCTACGAGGGCCTGATGAGCGATCGGGTGCCGCTCTCGTTCGGGTCCGAGTGGGAGCCGTGGGGCTCGCCCGACCAGTTCGTCGACGAGGTGCTGGCGCCGCTGCCGCGGCGACCGGTGGGCCCGGCCGAGCACGACGACCTCGTGGCCGAGCTCGTCGCCGGGGAGACTCCCAACCGGGAGATGGT
Source organism: Iamia sp. SCSIO 61187 (assembly GCF_019443745.1). Lineage (NCBI taxonomy): Bacteria > Bacillati > Actinomycetota > Acidimicrobiia > Acidimicrobiales > Iamiaceae > Iamia > Iamia sp. SCSIO 61187. Next base: position 3,733,474 of record NZ_CP050948.1, on the reverse strand, counting down.
GCTGCGCATGGTGCGCGAGCCGCAGGTCGACGCATCGGTGGGCGAGGCGACCCGGCAGTACGTCGCCTTCTTCGGCCGCCCGCCCGACACGGGGGGGCTCCGGTACTGGGCCGACCGGCTCCAGGGTGGGCTCGCCGGCGACCGCATGGCCCGCCTCTTCGGCGCATCGGCCGAAGCCCGGGCGACCTACGCGGGGATGACACCGGACCAGATCGTCGACCACCTCTACGCCACCGCCCTCGAGCGCCCGGCCGAGCCCGACGGACGGGCCTACTGGATCGGCCGGCTGCGATCCGGGCTGCCGCTGTGGAAGCTGGTGTGGCACGTGGCCCGGTCGTCCGAGCACCGGGCCCTCTGGGCTGACGAGGCCCTCGCCACCGCCCTGCGGCTGGGCTGGCAGGGCGTGGGACCGCACGACACTGCCTGGGTCATGGGCGGGGAGATGTACGCATGGGTCAGCCTCTTCGACGGGGACGGTCCACCGGGTCTGTGACGACGTCATCGGGGCACGCCATCGAAGCCGTCGCGGCATCGGGCCTGGTGCTTGCCCGCCGAACGAGAACGTGTTCTAGTCTCCGGCCGTGGCCCCACCGACGGAACCCTCTGAGGTGCTCACCTGGAGCGCCAGCGACCCAGCAAGCACAGCGCCCTCCCTCCGAGGCGCCAGCCGAGGAGAGCTCAGTGCCTGACCAGGTCAATGCTGCCGAGGTCCTGTCGGCTCCGCTGGTCATCGAGTACCCGTTCAAGCGGACGACGGGGCCCGTCGTCGGCGCCTTCCTCACCGGCCTGCGCGAGCAGGTGCTGGTGGGCTCGAAGGCCGCCGACGGACGGGTCATCGTGCCGCCCGCCGAGTTCGACCCGGTGACGGGCGAGGACCTGACCGAGCTGGTCGAGGTCGGGCCCGGCGGCACCGTGCAGACGGCGGCGTGGGTGACGGCGCCGCACGACAAGCACCCGCTCGACGAGCCCTTCGCCTGGGCCCTGATCACCCTCGACGGGGCCGACACCCCGATGCTCCACGCCGTCGCCGCCAGCGGCCCCGACGCCGTCGGTCCGGGGACCCGCGTGGTGCCCCGGTGGGCCGACGAGCGCGAGGGCCACATCACCGACATCGCCTGCTTCGAGGTCTCGTCCGGGGAGGGGAGCGCCTGATGCCGCCCGAGGTCAGCCTCCCCGAGTCCCTCCGCGACGTCGAACCGGTCAAGAGCGTCCGCACGCCGGCCCAGCTCGACTACGAGTTCACCGCCGGCGACGCCACCACCCGCTTCCTCCGGGGCCTCACCCAGAAGAAGATCATCGGCCAGCGGGCGAACGCCGACAGCCGGGTCTACGTGCCGCCCCGCGGCGCCGACCCCGAGCTGGGCCAGGCCACGCCGATCGAGGTCGAGGTGGCCCAGGTCGGCACCGTCACCTCGTTCTGCGTCGTGAACGTCCAGTTCTACGGCTCGGTGATGGAGATCCCCTACGTCAGCGCCCTGATCCTCCTGGACGGCGCCGACCTCTCGATCATGCACCTCATCCAGGAGGTGCCGGCCGACGAGGTCCACATCGGCATGCGGGTCGAGGCGGTGTGGCGCGACGACGCCGACATCGAGCCGACGCTCGAGTCGATCAAGTGGTTCAAGCCCAACGGCGAGCCCGACGACACCTCGGTCCGGATCCCGGGCGAGGACCACGGCACCGGCCTGGGGTCCTGGGTCGGAGGCGTGGCCCCCACCGAGGCCCTCGTCCGCAACCCCCGCACCGGCCAAGGAGGTCGGGCCTGATGCGCGACATCGCCGTCATCAGCTTCGCCCAGACGCCCGCCAGACGGCGGGTGGCCGAGCTCAACGAGGTCGAGATGCTCATGCCCGCGGTGCACACCGCGCTGGGCCAGGTCGACATGACCATCGACGACATCGGGTTCACCTGCTCGGGCTCGACCGACTACCTCGCCGGCGTGGGCTTCAGCTTCGTGTCGACGCTCGACTCGGTCGGCCCCTGGCCCCCGATCCAGGAGAGCCACGTCGAGATGGACGGGGCCTTCGCCCTCTACGAGGCCTGGGTGAAGCTCCAGCTCGGGGAGCTCGACACCGCCCTCGTCTACTGCTACTCGAAGTCGTCGCCGGGCGACCTGCCCATGGTGCTGACCCGTCAGCTCGACCCGATCCTCACCGGCCCGCTCTGGCCCGACGCGGTGAGCCTGGCGGCGCTCCAGGCCCAGGCCTGGCTCGATGCCGGGAAGGGCACCGAGGACGACATGGCCGAGGTCGCCGTCCGCAGCCGCAAGGCGGCCCTCGACAACCCCAACGCCCAGCTGGCGTGGGACCGGCCCGCAGCCGACCACCTGGCTGACGGCTACCACATCGCCCCGCTGCGGAAGGGCGACTGCCCGCCGATCACCGATGGCGCCGCCGCCATCGTGCTCGCCGCCGGCGACGTCGCCCGGGAGAAGGTCGAGCGCCCGGCCTGGATCCGGGGCATCGACCACCGCATCGAGCCGATCCACCTCGGGCTGCGCGACCTCACCGTCAGCGCGTCGACCCGCATCGCGGCCGACAAGGCCGGGGTCGCCGACGGCCCGGTCGACGTGGCCGAGCTCCACGCCCCGTTCACCCACCAGGAGCTGATCCTGCGGGAGGCCCTCGGCCTGGGCGACGACGTGAGCGTCAACCCGTCGGGAGGGGCGCTCGCCGCCAACGTGATGATGGCCGCCGGCCTCATCCGCATCGGCGAGGTCGCCACCCGCATCTCGGCGGGGGACGCCCAGCGCGGCGTCGCCCACGCCACCAGCGGGCCCTGCCTGCAGCAGAACCTGGTCACGGTCCTGGAAGGGGACGCCTGATGGGCAAGGACAGGGTCGCCGTCGTCGGCATCGGCCAGACCAAGCACCAGGCCACGCGGGGCGACGTCTCCATGGCCGGGCTCGTGCGGGAGGCCGCCTCGCGGGCCCTCGACGACGCCCAGATGACGTGGGCCGACGTCGACGCCGTCGTGATCGGCAAGGCGCCCGACTTCTTCGAGGGGGTGATGATGCCGGAGCTGTTCCTGGCCGACGCCCTCGGCGCCACCGGCAAGCCGCTCTTCCGGGTCCACACCGCCGGCTCGGTCGGCGGCTCGACCGCGATCGTGGCCAGCCAGCTCATCGAGGCCGGCATCCACGAGCGGGTCCTCACCGTCGCCTTCGAGAAGCAGTCCGAGAGCGAGGCCATGTGGGCCCTCTCGCTGCCGATCCCGTTCACCCCGCCGCTGCACGCCGGCGCCGGCGGCTACTTCGCCCCTCACGTGCGCAGCTACATCCGCCGCTCGGGCTCACCCGACCACATCGGGATGCTCGTGGCCCTGAAGGACCGCCAGAACGGGCTCAAGAACCCCTACGCCCACCTGCACGAGCACGACATCACCTTCGACTCCATCAAGGAGTCGATGATGCTGTGGGACCCGATCCGCTACGCCGAGACGTGCCCGTCGAGCGACGGTGCCTGCGCCCTGGTGCTGGGCTCGGAGAAGGTGGCCGAGGCGGCGGCCGCCGAGGGGCGCCAGCCGGCGTGGATCAAGGGCACGGCCATGCGGTCCGAGCCGACCCTGTCGGCCGAGCGCGACACGGTCCTGCCGCTGGGCGGCGCCCTCTGCGCGGCCGACGTCTACAAGCAGGCGGGCATCACCGACCCCCGCAAGGACGTCGACTGCGTCGAGATGTACGTCCCGTTCAGCTGGTTCGAGCCCATGTGGCTCGAGAACCTCGGCTTCGCCGAGCCCGGCGACGGCTGGAAGATGACCGAGGAGGGCGCCACCGCCCTCGACGGCGACCTGCCGGTCAACATGTCCGGCGGCGTGCTCTGCACCAACCCCATCGGGGCGTCGGGCATGCTCCGCTTCGCCGAGGCGGCCATGCAGGTCCGGGGCACCGCCGGCGACCACCAGGTCGAGGGGGCCCGCACCGCCGTGGGCCACGCCTACGGCGGCGGCTCGCAGTTCTTCGCCATGTGGGTCGTCGGCGCCGACAAGCCGTAGGTGGTCGGAGTGGGTCAGACCCACTCCGACCAGCTGCACCTGATCCAGGAGGAAGCACCCAGTGGGACGACTCGACGGGAAGATCGCCATCATCACGGGCGCGGCGCGGGGGCAGGGCGAGGCCGAGGCCCGCCTGTTCGCGGCCGAGGGGGCCAGGGTCGTGGTGGCCGACGTCCTGGCCGACGAGGCCGCCGCGGTGGCGGCCGACCTCGGCGACGCGGCCCGGGCCGCGACCCTCGACGTCACCGACGAGGACGCCTGGAAGCAGGTCGTGGCCGAGACCGAGGAGGCGTGGGGACCGATCACGACGCTGGTGAACAACGCCGGCATCCTCGACTTCAACGCCATCGACAAGTACGACGCGGCCCGGTTCCGGACCGTCCTCGACGTGAACGTCATGGGCTGCTTCCTCGGCATCAAGTCCGTCGTGCCCTCGATGAAGAAGAGCGGCAACGGGTCGATCGTCAACATCTCGTCCAACGGCGGGATGGAGGGGCTGCCGTTCCTGGCCGCGTACTCCACCAGCAAGTGGGCCATCCGGGGGCTCAGCCGTTCGGCCGCCATCGAGCTGGGCCGCCGTGGCATCCGGGTCAACACGGTCCACCCCGGTGGCATCGACACGCCCATGACCCGCTTCGGCGGCGACGTGAGCAACGAGGACGCCGCCTTCTACCAGAACCTCCCGATCAAGAGGGTGGGCACGGTCGACGACGTGGCCCCGGTGGTCCTGTTCCTCTGCTCCGACGAGGCCGGCTACGTGACCGGCGCCGAGTACGTCGTCGACGGCGGCCACCTCGCCGGCGACGCCACCGTGCTCACGCAGATCCCGGGGTCCTGACGCACCCGGTGCGCACCTGACGCACCGCCCGTCCACCGGGCGCCTACCGTCGTCCCCGACGCCGACCGCCGCGGCGAGCGCGACCTCCGACGGGTCTCGTGCGTGTGTGCGGCGGAGGACGGGTGCGCATGGTCGACTTCGCCCATCTCGTGGAGAGCGAGAGCCGGGGCCTGGTCGCGGCCGTGTACGCCATCGTCGGCGACCGGCACCGGTCCGAGGAGATCGTCCAGGACGCCTTCGAGCGGTGCTACCGGCGCTGGCGCCGGGTGTCGCGGCTCGATCGTCCCGGGGCGTGGGTCCGCCGGGTGGCGATCAACGCCGCCATCTCCTCGGCCCGGCGCTCCTCGAACGAGCGGCGGGCCGTCCAACGGCTCGGCGCCCTCGTCGACCGGGACGGAGCCGTGGTCGGCGACCCGCTGGGCGCGCTCGACGACGAGGACGTCTGGGCCGCCGTCCGGGCTCTGCCCGACGACCAGGCCGCCGCCATCGCCCTGCGCTACGGCGCCGACGTGGGCATCGACGAGATCGCGGCGACGCTGCAGCTCTCCGTGCCGGCGGTGAAGTCGCTCCTGCACCGGGGGCGCGCCGCCCTGCGGAGCGCGCCCGCCCTCCAGCCGTACGCGGAAGGACAGAGCGCACCATGAACGACCACCCCCAGCCCGAGGACCCGAACGACGATCTCGGTGACGCCCCGGTCGGCGACCAGGAGGACGCGGCCCTCGCCGCTGCCGGGGCCCGCCTCCGCCAGCGGGTCGCTCCCGTCACGCCGTCCGGCGTCGAGCGGGCGATCCAGCGTCGCCGGCTCCGCCGGATGGGCGGCGTGGCCGCCGTCGCGGTGGTCGTCGCCCTGCTGGGCGGGGTGCTAATCGGCGTGCAGGCCGCCGACGACGGCGACGGCGACGGTGGTGGGCCGGCCGGCGCCCCCGGCGGGGAGGACGTCGACCGCCTGGTCGCCGCGCTCGACGACGAGCCCGTCGACCCCACCGAGGTGCAGTTGGTCAGCTCGGTGTCGACCTTCCCCGACTGCGACGCCCTGATCACCGACCTCCGCCGGGTCGGGGCCGAGCACGTCGGCAGCCGGGGGTTCGGGGCCTTCGGCGGTGGCTTCGGCGCCGTCGGGATGGAGCTCCAGGAGCGGCAGGCCTCCACGGAGGGGTTCGACGACGCCGCCGCGCCGGCCGACGGCGCGGGAACCGCGGGCGGCGAGACGCTGGGGACCAACGTGCAGGTCACCGGGGTCGACGAGCTCGACCTGGTGAAGGCGGAGGGGGACCTGATCTACGACCTCGACGGGCGCGGGAACCTCCGCATCACCGAGGCCACGACCCTCGAGGTGCTCGCGTCCCTCGACGTCACCCCCGGGCCGGCGGGCGAGGACGACCCCCCGGCCCAGGTGAGCGAGCTGCTGGTCGCCGACGGGAAGGTCGCCGTCTTCGGCTCCGAGGTCGAGGTGTCCGAGCCCGTGGAGGGCGATCCCTCGGCCACCCGGGCGTCGGTCGACTTCCTGACGGTGACCTTCGTCGACGCGACCGACCCGGCGGCGCCGACCGTCACCGACCGCGTCCGGGTCGAGGGCCGGCTGGTGGCGGCCCGGCTCGTCGACGGGGAGATCCGGCTGGTGACCACGTCGGACCTGGCCGACCTCGGGTTCGTGATGCCGACCACACCGCCGTCGGTGGCGACCGCGCTCGACCAGAACCGCCGCATCGTGGCCGGGTCGAGCGCCGACGACTGGATCCCCGAGTGGCAGCGGGACGGCGAGGACGGCCAGCGCCTGGTTCCCTGCGAGCGGGTCCACGTGCCCGACACCTTCTCGGGCGTGGCCATGACCTCGATGGTGACCTTCCCGCTCGGCACCGGCCGGTTCGCGCCCACCGGCACGTCGATCCTGGCGCCCGGCCGGACCCTCTACGCCGGGCTCGACCGGGTGGCGATCAGCTCCGAGGTGTGGGTCGACCCGATCGACCGGGAGACCCTCACCTTCGACGACTGGCAGACCGCCGTCCACGAGTTCAGCTTCACCGACGAGGAGCCGCCGTCCTACGACGGGTCGGGCATTGTCGACGGGTCCACGGTCGGGCAGTTCGCCTTCGGCGAGATCGGCGACTCGCTGGCCGTGGTGACCACCGAGGGCACGCCCTGGCAGCAGCAGCCCGACGCCGTCGTCGACCTGACGGTCCTGACCCCGGACGGGGAGGGTGCCCTCGACGTGGCCTCCCAGGTCGAGGACCTGGCCGAGGGGGACGGCGCCGTCGCCGCGGTGCGCTTCGTCGAGGGCCGGGTGCTGGTCTCGGCCGGCTTCTTCGGCCGGACCGTCTCGGTCATCGACGTCACCGACCCCGCCGCACCCCGCCGGGCGGGGGCCGTCACCGTCCCGGGCGACGTCGGCTACTTCCACCCGCTGCCGGAGGGGCGCGCCCTCATGGTCGGCGCCCGCAGCGACGAGGTCGGTGAGGGCGACGATCGCCAGACCCGGAGCTGGGTCGTGGCCCAGCTGCTCGACGTGAGCGACCCCGACGCGCCGGCCATCGTCGGCAGCTGGGAGCGACCCTGGTCGACCGACAGCGTCCGAGCGGACCACCACGCCTTCACCTACTGGCCCGATCGCGGGCTGGCGCTGTGGGGGGTGCACGACGCCCGGTGGTCGGCCGAGCGGGGGCCGAACCACGCCGTGGTGCTCGACGTCGGCGGGGGCGTGACCGAGGTGGCCGTGCCCGCGGCGAGCGAGCCCCCCGAGGAGCCGCCGCCGTGCCCCGCGGTCGAGGTCACCGACCCCGAGGCGCGCGCCGCGCTGGGGCCCGGCGGGGTCGCCCTGCGCTGCGACGACCCCGACCGCCGGACCGTCGAGTGGCCCCGCTACGGGTGCTTCCGCGTCGACGCCTCGCTCGTCGCCCGGTTCGCCCCCGGCGAGGAGTTCAACGGCTCGATCTTCGCCTGCTCACCCGCCCCGGCCCCGACGGTGGCGCGGGTGCTGGTGGTGTCGGGGACACCGATGCTCCTCACCGACCAGACCCTCGAGCGCCTCGACCCGACCACGTTCGCGTCGACCGCCGTCGCCTACCACCCGAGCTCCGGGGTGGGCCTCGGCGAGGGCTAGGTCAGCTGCTGGGCGACGGCGCCGGCCTCGGCCTCGGCCACCCTCTTGTCGGCCTTGGCGCCGTGCTTGGCCGAGGCGGTGGCCTTGGCCGGCGTCTCGTCCATCTTGTCGGGCCAGTGGGGCGGCGGGTACAGGTTCGGGTCGACCGCCGTGTCCGGCTCCACCTCGGCGTAGAACTGCTGGTACCACTTGCGGAAGGTCATGAACGGCCCGTCGGTGTCGGCCAGCGCCGGGCGGGCGATGTGGGCCTTGTGCTCCCACACCGGCATGTCCTCCATGAACTGCCGGTCGACCTCGCGCACGAAGGCCTGGGCCACGTTCGAGTTGGTCTCGGCATCGCCGAGGGACCGGGTGTAGAAGTCGAACCGGGTGATGCAGCTGCCGGCGTCGATCGGCGTCGTGGAGCTGACGGCGAGGGTGTCGATGATCCCGGAGAAGCGGACGATCGAGACCCCCGGCCCGTAGCCCAGCGACTCGATCGTGCCCTCCACGACGCCGCGGGGCGTCGGGAACTTCTGGAGCGACCTCATCTCGGCCACCGGGCCCTCGGTGACGTAGGCGGTGATCTCGGGGACCTCGGCCACGTTGTGGACGTAGCGGAAGTGGGCCGAGTCGACGGCGTTCTCGCCCAGCTCCTGGGCGTGGGCCAGCACGGTGTGCTCGGTGCGGATCGGGCCCCAGAACTCACCGCTCTCGAGCTCGGGCAACGGCGGGATGTCCCACAGCGGGCCGACCTCGGGGTCGGGGTGGAACCACACCAGCGACTTCCCGTTCACCTCGAGGGTGGGGTAGGTCCGGATCCGGGCCCGCTTGTTGGTGCGGGTGGAGTAGGGGATGTCGACGTTGGTGCCCTCGCCGTCGAACTCCCAGCCGTGGAACGGGCACTGGATGCGGCACCCGTCGACGGTGCCCCCGTGGCCGAGGTGGGCGCCGAGGTGCGGGCAGAAGGCGTCCATGACGTGGAGGACCTCGTCCTCGTCGCGCCAGGCGACGAGGTGGCGGTCGAAGTAGTAGAGCGCCTTGCTGGCCTTCGCCGGCACGTCCTCGGGCAGGCCGACCTGGAACCAGCCGAAGGGGATGGGGAAGGGGTAGCGGCTCATGCGGGGGGACTCCGACGGGCGAAAACGAGAACGCGTTCTACCCTACACGGGGCGGGGGCGGTACGGTCCTGCCCATGGCTGCTGACCTCAAGCTCGGACTCGTCCTCGGGTACTGGTTCGCCCAGCCCCCGTCAGGGGTCGCCGAGCAGATCGCCACCGCCGAGGACCTGGGCTTCGACTCGGTGTGGTCGGCCGAGGCCTACGGCTCCGACTGCTTCACCCCGCTGGCGTGGTACGGCTCGCAGACCACCCGGCTGCAGCTGGGCACGGCCGTGTGCCAGATGGCGGCCCGCACCCCGGTGGCCACGGCCATGAGCGCCCTGACGCTCGACCACCTGACCGGCGGGCGCTTCATCCTCGGGCTCGGGGCGTCGGGCCCCCAGGTCGTCGAGGGCTGGTACGGACAGCCCTACCCCCGGCCGCTGGAGCGGACGCGGGAGTACATCTCGGTCGTCCGCGACGTCCTGGCGCGCGAGGAGCCCGTCCAGATCGACGGCAAGCACTACCAGCTGCCCCGCACCGGCGAGGGGACGACGGGGCTGGGCAAGCCGCTCAAGTCGATCACCCACCCGCTGCGGGCGGACCTGCCGATCTACCTCGGGGCCGAGGGGCCCAAGAACGTGGCCCTGGCGGCCGAGATCGCCGACGGCTGGCTGCCCATGTTCATGTCGCCCGGTCTCGACCCCCTGTACCGGACGAGCCTGGAGGAGGGGTGGGGCCGGCCCGGCGCCCGGCGCGGGCCCGACGACTTCGAGGTGGCCAACCTGGTCCAGATCGTCATCGACGACGACGTGGAGAAGGCGGCGGACCAGGTCCGCATGTCGCTCGGCTTCTACATCGGGGGCATGGGCGCCAAGGAGGTCAACTTCCACGCCGACCTGTTCAGCCGCATGGGCCACGCCGACGCCGTGGAGGAGATCCAGGGGCTGTTCCTGTCGGGGCGCAAGGAGGAGGCCATCGCCTCGGTCCCCCTCGCGCTCGTCGAGGACGTCGCCCTCATCGGCCCCGCCGACAAGATCCGCGAGGACCTCGAGCGCTGGCGCGAGACGTGCATCACCACCCTCCTCGTGGCCGGCCCGCCCCAGCAGATGAGGACGATCGCCGACCTCGTCCGCGGCTGACCCCCCGGTTCGGACTGGTCAGCGGGTCGCCGAGCGCCACGACGCCAGGGGTACGAACACCGCCAGCAGGGCGGCCGACCACACCAGCGCCAGCACGACCCAGTGCCCCGTCGTGTGGTCGAGCCCGACGGCCTGCGGGCCGCCGTGCATGAGCGAGCGGACGGCGTTGGTCATGGCCGTGACCGGCTGGTGGTCCGCGAAGGCCTGCATCCACCCCGGCATCGAGTCGACCGGCACGTAGGCGCTCGACACGAAGGTGAAGGGGAACACCAGGAGGGCCATCCCCTGTGCCGCCTGGGCGCTCCCGGCCACCAGGCCCAGGGTGATGAACAGCCACCCGAAGGCCACCCCGAACAGCACGATCAGGGCGTAGGCGACGATCACGTCGACGGCCTCGCCGCCGGTGCGGAACCCGACGGCGTAGCCCAGCGCGGCGGTGATCCCGAGCCCCCAGACGAGCAGCCCGGCATCGGCCAGGGAGCGCCCGGCCACGATGGCCACCCGGGGGATGGGCAGCGACCGGAGCCGGTCGTAGACCCCGGTCTCGGTGTCCTCGGCGACCCCGGCGGCGGTGCCGGCACCGGTGAAGAGGATGCTCGAGACGAGGAAGCCGGGGACGAGGAAGTCGACGTAGTCCAGCCCGCCGGCCTGGATGGCGCCGCCGAACACGTACCGGAAGATGAGCAGGAACATGGCGCCCTGGACGGTGCTGACGACCACCAGCTGCGGGGTGCGGGCGAACTGCCGCACGGTCCGCCCGGCGACGGTGAGCGTGGCGGTGACGAGGCCGGCGCCAGGTGACGCGGCGGGGCCGTCGGTCGTGGGGGGTGCGGGGGAGAGGGTCGTGGTCACGGGGTGGGCTCCTCGATCAGGTCGGGGGTGGTGGACGTGTGGCCGGTGAGGGCGAGGAAGACCTCGTCGAGGGTGGGGCGGCGGAGCCCGACGTCGTCGACGGTGATGCCCTCGTGGGCCAGGGCGAGGACCGCCTCGGTCAGGTCGTCGGCGCCGCGCCCGGCGTTGACGGCGGCGCGGGTGCCGTCGTCGTCGGCCCGGGCCTCGCTCTCGCCGACCCGGCCCAGGAGGTCGAGGACGCGGGGGATGTCGGCGGGGTCGTGGGGCCGGACCTCGACCACGTCGGCGCCGGCCCGACGCTTGAGGTCGTCGGGCGTGCCGCTGGCCACGACCCGACCGTGGTCGAGGATGACGACGTCGCGGGCGAGCTGGTCGGCCTCCTCGAGGTACTGCGTGGTGAGGAGGACGTCGGTGCCGCCGGCGACGAGGGTCCGGATGGCGGCCCAGAGCTCGCTGCGACTGCGGGGGTCCAGCCCGGTGGTCGGCTCGTCGAGCAGCAGGAGCCGGGGTCGGCCGACGAGGCTGGCGCCCAGGTCGAGCCGCCGGCGCATGCCCCCGGAGTAGGTGCGGACGAGGCGGCCACCCGCCTCGGTCAGGGCGAGCTCGTCGAGGACGGCGTCGGCCCGGCGGGCGGCCTCGCCCCGGTCGAGGCCGAAGAGGTGGCCGACCATGCGGAGGTTCTCCCGGCCGGTCATCGCCGGCTCCACCGAGGCGGACTGGCCGGCCAGGCCGATGCACCGGCGGACCCGGGCGGGGTGGGCGAGGGCGTCGATGCCGGCGACGTGCAAGGTGCCCGCATCCGGCCGGGCCAGGGTGGCGACGTGGCGGACGAAGGTCGTCTTGCCGGCCCCGTTGGGGCCGAGCAGGGCGACGACCCGACCGGGCTCGGCCACCAGGTCCAGGTGGTCGAGGGCGGTGACGGCGCCGAAGCGGGTGGTGAGGCCGCGGGCCTCGATGAGGGGGGCGTGGGTGGGTGTCATGGATCTCCCGTGGAGGGACGGGCGATCCGGGCCGGGGGCCGACCTACCATCGGGGGTGCAACGGACCGAGGTGGTGCCGGTCGACGACCGGGATCGCTTTGGTGTCGTGAGGTGGGACCGGGCCGCGTTGCCGCGCGACCCGGTCCCGCCGAGGGGTGGGGCTAGGCGTCCGAGGGGCGCCTCCGGCTGCGTCGGGGAACGGCTGCCTTGGCCGCCGCCTTGACGTCCTTGGCCGCGGCCTTGGTCCGCTTGGCCTGGACCCGCAGCTCGTCGGCCTCCTCTCGGGTCCGGGCGACGGCATCTTCGACCTGGGCCAGGGCCTGGCGGCGGTCGGCGGCGGCGTCGGACCACGGCGCCCGCACGCCCGAGCGGGCCGGTCCCCCGTCGGCATCGTCGACGTGGGCGCCCTCGGGGTCGAACGCCGTCGAGTCGGACGCGAACCAGCTCCGCCACTCGTCGATCCCGTCGAGCGTCCCGTCGGCCACGGCGCGGGCGATCTCGTCGGTGAGGTCCCGCTCGGCGGCGAGCATGGCGATGGCGTACTCGGTCTCCAGCACGAACAGGCGGGGCAGGCCCTGGGCCGCGGTGGCGGCGAGGGCGGCCCGCTTCTGGGTGAGGATCAGGTCCAGGTTCACGACCCGCTGGGCCAGCAGGTCGCCGGCCACGTCGGGCGGGAGGGCGTGGATGAGCGACAGCGCCGCCTCGAACTGCGGGTACTCCTTGACCGGGGTGGCCACCAGCTCCGACATCCAGTCGACGAGCTCGCGGACCCCGCGCTCGGTGATGGCGTAGACCGTGCGCTCGGGTCGCTTGCCCTCCCGCACGGTCTCCCGCGCCGCGATGAGCCGGCCCCGCTCGAGGTTCTCGACGATCCCGTACAGGGACCCGTAGTTGAGCCGGATGCTCTCGTGCTTCTGCCGGCTCCGGAGCGTCTGGGCCACCTCGTAGGGGTGCATGGGCCGCTCGTAGAGGCAGCACAGCACGGCCAGGGCCAGGGGGTTCGACCGGCGCCAGGGAGCCACTCGGACATGAGTACTCTGTTCCGAGTAGTCGGTCAAGGGTGGGGCCCGTCCTGCTCCGAACCCCGCACGGAGGCGCACCGTCGCGGTGCACTTTCGTGCCGGGAACGGCGGGGTCCGTAACCTCGCCGCCATGTCCGACACGCTGCAGCCGGTCGCCATCGGGCGGAAGCCGGGCCCCGCCGCCACCTCGCGCCCGGAGCTCACCGCCGAGGAGGCCCGCCGGGCCATCCGCGCCGCCGAGGGCGCCCTGCTCGACGAGCGGAGGATGCTCACCCCCGACGAGCTGGCCGCCCTGGCCCACGTCCCCGACGCCTCGGTGCCGTCGCTGGCCTCGCTGGCCCACGACGTGCGGCTGGCGTGGTGCGGGCCCGAGGTGGAGGTCGAGGGCATCCTCTCGGCCAAGACCGGTGGCTGCCCCGAGGACTGCCACTTCTGCAGCCAGTCGTCGAAGTTCGACACGCCGGTGAAGGCCACGCCCTTCCTCGACACCGAGGAGGTGCTGGCCGCGGCCCGGGAGACGGCGGCCCTGGGCGCCAGCGAGTTCTGCATCGTGCTGGCCGTGCGCGGCCCCGACGAGCGGATCATGCAGCGCATCCTCGACCTGGTGCCGATCGTGCGGGAGGAGACGGGGCTCAACGTCGCCGTCTCGGCCGGCATCCTCGACGCCGACCAGGCCCGCCGTCTGGCCGAGGGCGGGGTCCACCGCTACAACCACAACCTGGAGACGGCCCGCTCCTACTTCCCGTCGGTCGTCACCAGCCACTCCTTCGACGAGCGGGTCGCCACCTGCCGGCTCGTGCGCGACAACGGCATGGAGCTGTGCTGCGGCGTGCTGCTGGGCATGGGCGAGACGGTGGACCAGCGCCTCGAGCTGCTGGCCGAGCTCCGCACCGTCGGCCCCGCCGAGGTGCCGGTGAACTTCCTCAAGCCCATGGCCGGCACGCCGTTCGCCGACCGCCCCGCGGTCGAGCCGCTGGAGGCGCTGCGCTGGATCGCCCTGTTCCGGCTGGGCCTGCCCGAGGTGATCCTGCGCTACGCCGGGGGCCGCGAGTTCACCCTCGGCGATCTCCAGGCCATGGGCATGACCTCGGGCATCAACGCCCTCATCATCGGCAACTACCTCACGTACCTGGGGCGCAGCCCGGCCGACGACCTCAAGATGCTCGACGACCTCCGCATGCCGATCGGGATCCTCGGCAAGGTCATCTAGCCGTGCCCGCCGCCGGAGCCGGGGCCGCCCACTGCGACGGGTGCGGGCGCCCGTCGACGGTGTGCGCCGGCTGCCGGTGGGAGTACGACCCGCCCCGCTTCTGCCCCACCTGCGGGCTGCGGCTCGCCGTCGTCGTCAGCCCCGCCGGCCACCGGGCCCGCTGCAAGGTCCACGGCCAGGTCGCCGTGGGCGGCACCGGGGCCTGACGCTCCGGCGCCCTGGGTAGGGTCGTGCCCGTGGAGGTCGTCGTCGGTCCCGTCACCGCCGCGAGCATGGGGGCGTGGGTCGAGTTCGGGCGGCGGCTGCTGCACTCCGCCGGCCCCGGCGCCGACGTCCCCTCCGACGCCGCCTCCGCCTTCGACACCTACCTCGACGAGTGGGAGGGCCTGGCCGCCCACGACGGCGAGGTCACCTGGGCCACCGACGTCGAACCGGAGCTGGCCGAGTACCTCGTCTACGCGTTCTACCGGGTGGCCAAGGACGTCACCGACGAGGCCGGGGGCTCGATCGTCCCCGCCCCGGCGGCGCCGTTCTACTGGCTGCTGGTCGGTGCCCTCCTCGACGCCCTGGCGGGCGAGGGGGGTTCTCGCGCCGAGTTCGCCGCCCACCTCCGGGAGTTCTGGCCCGGCGACCACGAGATCCCGTAGGCCCCTGCCGGCCCCGGTGTCGGCGCTGCGACCTGTCGTCCGACCCCGGCTAGCGCTCGGTCCGGAGGCGGGACAGGCCGGAGCGGGCCTGGGTGACGAGCGTGCCCTGGGGGGTGTGCTCGAGGGCGTCGGCGGCGTGGGCCAGGCGGCGGATCACGACCGGGAGGCGCAGCCACTGGTCGAGCTGGCCCACCACGCCCCGCCGGGCGAGGGGGAAGCTCCGGGCCAGGCGGCGCCGGCCCCCGTTGGCCAGGGGGGCGAGGAGGTCGGCCAGGTGGAGCACGGCGTGGAGCCGGGCCGCCGGGTTCCCCGGTGCCTCGAGCCGGTCCTCCCACAGGTCGAGGTAGGGGCTGAGGTCGTCCTCGGCGGTGACGATGAGCCCCAGGCGGGCCATCGCCGGTGGGCGCCCCGGGCCGGGCGCGGTGGAGAGGGTCCTCAGCCACGCCGCCCGGAGCGTGCGGCGCACGGCGGGCGCCTCGGCCGCCGGCCAGTCCAGCCAGCCGGCCCGGCGCATCCGGGCCCCGACGAGGGTCTCGGGGGCGCCGAGGTCGCCGCGGCAGGCGCGGGTCAGGATCTCGGGCAGGAGGCGCTTGAAGTCGACGTCCTCGCCCCAGGTGATGAGCGCCTTGGTCACGTAACGGTCCAGCACCGACGACGGGATCCGGCCGGGCTGGCGCCCGAGCATCCGCAGCTCGTAGGGGTCGACGCAGTGGTCGCACACCGGCATCGAGGACCGGAACGGGTAGACGGCCAGCACCTCGGCCAGGTCGGTCAGGGCCAGCTCGAGCTGGCGGTTCGGTCCCTCGGCCAACATCTCGGCCTCGCTCGCTCCCGGGATCGACGTGGTGGCCGGCGCTGGCATCGGCCGGTCGAGCAGCGGCGCGGTCATGGGTCCGAGGCTACCGACGGCCCCCTCGCCGATCGGGGATGCGGCGGCGCCCGACGGGGCTACCGGTGGTCGGCCGTCGCGGGGTCGGTGGGCGGGAACACGCCCTCCTGGAGCAGGAACTGGTCGGTGCCGGGCCAGCGGAGCAGGACCTCGGCGTACCCCGTGGGCGGATCGGGCGGACCCGAGCCGGCGGGCCAGGTGTCGTAGCCGATGCGGACGTCGTTCCCCCCGACGCCGACCACCACCAGGCCGAGGCTCGGCTCGCTGGTGTCGGTGCCGATCAGCCGGCCACCCCCGAAGAGGAACACGATGCGCCTGCCGGCGCCGTCCTCGCCGACGACGGCGCCGGCCCCGCTGGCCCGGAACCCGGTGGAGTCGACGACGGTCCAGCTCGGGTAGCGAGCGCCGATCAGCGCCGCCGCCTCGGCCTCGTCGCTCGCCACCGGCGCGGTGGTCGTCGTCGGCGCGGTGGTGGAGGTCGTCGTGGAGGTGGTGGTCGTGGTCGGCGCGGTGGTCGTGGTCGTGGTGGTGGACGAGCTGGACGACGACGCCGTGGAGGACGCCTCGGTCGAGCTGGCGACCGGTGTGGTGGTGGTCGGGGTGGCCTGGTCGTCGTCGCCGTCGGTGAGCACGACGACGATGCCCGCCACCACCGCGGCCAGGACGAGGAGGGCGGCGACCAGCCCCACCACCAGACCGGCCCGACCCCGGTCGGGCCCTGCGTCGGTCCGGGTGACGGCCGCGGGCGGGGCGGCCGCGACCGTCGCGCCCGCCACCGCCGGCGCCGGGACCACCACGTGCGGCATCGGGGTCGGGGCCTGACCGCCGGCCCGGTGGTCGCGCACCGCCTGGATGCGCTGGCCGAAGGTGCGGGCGTCGGGCACCCGGGCGGCGGGGTCCTTGGCCATCCCCGCCTCGACGAGGCGGGCGACCTCGTCGGGGATGCCGTGCTGGCGCAGGTCGGGAGCCCGCTCGTGCACGGCGCGGTACATGACCGGGATGGGCCCCTCGCCCGCGGCGCCGGCGAAGGCGGCCCGGCCGCGGAGGAGGGCGTCCATGGTGGAGGCCAGGGAGTACACGTCGGAGGCCGGCGTGGCCCGGGCCCCGGTGAGGACCTCGGGAGCAGCGTGCAGGACGGTGCCCAGCACGACGCCGGTGGCGGTGTTGTTGGTGTCGGCGACCATGGCGATGCCGAAGTCGGCCAGCTTGGGTGTGCCGTCGTCGCTCAGGAGGACGTTCTCGGGCTTCACGTCCCGGTGGAGCACGCCGGCGGCGTGGGCCGCGGCCAGCGCGTCGGCCAGGCGGGCGCCGACGGCGAGCACCTCGTCGACCGGCAGGGGGCCCTCGGCCAGGCGGTGGGCCAGGGTGCCCCCGGCCACCAGCTCCATGGCCAGGTAGGGCCGCCCGTCGGCGGTCGTGCCGGCGTCGTGCACCGCCACCACGTTGGGGTGCCCCGACAGGGCGCCGACGGCCCCGCACTCCCGCTCGAAGCGCTCGAGGGCGGCGTCGCTGGTGTCGGTGCCGGTGAGGACCTTCACCGCCACCAGCCGCTGCAGGCGGACCTGGCGGGCCCGGTAGACCACGGCGAACCCGCCACGACCGATCTCGACGAGGTCGTCGTAGCCGGGGATCTCCACGGTGTCCGCACCAGGCATGGAGGTCGGAGACTACCGACACGACGAGACGCCATCCGGCGCGCCACCAGGAGGACCCCCGCCCTTCGTTCACGGCTCGGCCTCCGCCGGGCGGGCCACGGCGCGCAGCTGGGCAGCCACGTCGGCCGGCACCAGGTCGTCGGCCAGGGCGAGCAGCTCGTCGACCGAGGGGAGGGCGGCCAGCAGCCAGCGGGCGAAGCACCCGTCGTCCATCCACGCCGCCGCCGGGGGGTCGACGAACGGGGCCACCGACCGCCGGACGGCGGCCGCCGCCGGGTCGCTGGGGGGCTCGGGGGCGGCGGCGAGGGCCCGGATCCGGCCCCAGCCCTCGACGGCGCAGAGGGTCGGATCGTCGACCAGAGCCCGTACCAGGGGAGACGGGAGGGTGCTGGTCAGCGGGTGGTCGGCGTCGACCGTCCCACCGGCGCCGGCGGCGGCGGTGACCACGGCGTCGAGCCAGCAGACCCGCCACCACTCGGCGGCGGGGACCCGCGGGGGCGTGGTGGGGAGGCCCAGCGTGCGCCGCAGCAGGTCCGGGAGGCGGCCGACCGGCGCCTCGCCGCCGGCGGCGAGCCCGGCGAGGTCGGCGCCGTCGAGGTCGACGGCGTGGCTGGTGAGGTGGCCGTCGCGGGTGACGAGCATGGCCACGACGGTGCGGGTGCCGCCCTCGTCGGGCCCGTCGAGCGATCGGGCCCGGGCCGGGGCCACCACGCCCGACGCCGTCCAGGGCGCGGGGACGACCTGGCCGACGAGGGCGTCGGCCGGGTGCACGCCGTCGGGCAGGGCGCACAGCCCGACCTCGACGCCGTCGGCCCCGGGCCGGAGGCGCACGAGGCTGGCGTGGGCGGCGTCGACGTGGGCGCCGGCGATCTGGCGGGCCAGCTCGTCGACGAGGGCAGGGGGGAGGGGACGGGGGGTGGAGCAGGTGGGCTGGGGCACGGCGACCTCCGGACGAAGATGGGCATCCGGCGGTCGGTGGTCCCGACCCTCGAGACCCCCGAGACGGTCGTGGGCCTCGGGGGGTGGGCGGGGAGGGCGGCCGCGACCCTCGAGCCCATCATGCCCACCCCCTGTGACAGCGAGACCTCGGGGGCCGCGTCAGGCGATGGCCGTCGTGCCGCTCTCGGGAGGGTCGAGCCGGTCGATGAAGCGGGCGGCACCGGGCATGCGGCGCTCGGTCAGCACGCGGGCGAGCCGGGCGTCGGAGGAGGCGTAGGCGTGGAGCGCCTCGCGGGAGAGGTCGTGGATCCGCGTCCGGTCGACCTCGACCGGGGCCAGGCCGACGAGGCGGGCGATCGACTTGAGCGAGCACGACACCCGCAGCACCGGCCCGACGTCGCCCCGGTACATCCGGTAGGCGTCGAGGTGGGCGTGGCGGTGCCAGGCCCCCCGGAACCCGCCGGCCAGGCCGGGGAGCGGGTCGCGGATCCGGATCGTCGGGTCCCGCAGCAGCCGCAGGCCGAGGTCGAGCTGGTGGACGCCGGCCCGGTGGGCGAGGAACGGCAGGTCGAAGGCGGCCCCGTTCCAGGTGGCCAGCACGCCGGGGGCCAGCGCCCGCAGCCGTTCGTCGAGGTCGAACAGGATCGTCGACTCCCGCCCGCTGAAGATCTCGTCGTGACCCGGGAGGGAGAGGGCGACGGTCACCACACGGGCGACTCGGGGGTCGAGCCCGTCCGCAGTCGTGTCGGTCTCGATGTCGAGTCCGTAGACGACAGGTCGCCGTGTCATCGAGTCGAAAGGCTACGAGCCATCCGTCACCAGGTGGGGGATGGTCCCGGTCACCTCACCGCGATGCGCGCGACCGCAGGTGGCGGTGGGTCAGACCGCCTCGGCGACCCGGCCGCCGATGGGGGCGGGGACGGCGTAGCCGGCGGCGGCCCGCTCGGCCTCGCTCTCGCCGCCCCAGAGCCCGTACTCGAGGTGGGCGCGGGCGTGGTCCCGGCAGTCGATCCGCACCGGGCAGCGCATGCAGACCTGCCGGGCGGCGGCCTCGCGCCGCAGGCGGGCGGGGGGGCGCTCGGCGTGGGGGGCGAAGAACAGCTCGGTGTGGCCGGAGCAGATGGCCTCGGCCATCCACCGCGGGCGATCGGCCGTCTCCGGGATGTCGAGTGCGGTGTCCGAGCGGTCGTGCGTGGTCACGATCACGGCTGTGGGCTCCCTGGTGGGCGTCGAACACCCAGGGTACGGATGGCCCCTCGCCCTGTCCTGCACTCTGCAAGAGATTGTGGGAATACCTCTGATCGCCAGGAGAGATGGCCGGCGGGCCCGCCGCGGGGACCGCCGGCCCGACGTCAGTCGCCGCTGCCCTCCAGCACGCTCGTGACCAGGGCGGCGACCGCGCTGCGCTCGGCCCGGGCCAGGGTCACGTGGGCGAAGAGGGGGTGGCCGGTGAGCCGCTCGATCACCGACGTGATGCCGTCGTGGCGGCCCACCCGGAGGTTGTCGCGCTGGCCCACGTCGTGGGTCAGCACGACCCGGCTGCCCTCGCCCAGACGGGACAGGGCGGTCAGGAGGACACCCCGCTCGAGGTTCTGGGCCTCGTCGATCACGACGAAGGCGTCGGTGAGGCTCCGGCCCCGGATGTGGGTGAGGGGGAGGACCTCGAGCAGGTCGCGGGCCAGCACCTCCTCGACGACCTCACGGCCGGCGAGGGCGTGGAGGGCGTCGACCACGGCGGCCCCCCACGGGCCCATCTTCTCGTCGCGGTCACCGGGGAGGAAGCCGAGGTCCTGGCCACCGACGGCGTACAGGGGCCGGAAGACCATCACCCGCGTGTGGGTGCCCTGCTCGAGCACCGCCTCGAGCCCCGCGGCCAGGGCCAGCACGCTCTTGCCGGTGCCGGCCCGACCCCCGAGGCTGACGATGCCCACGTCGGGGTCGGCCAGGAGGTCGATGGCGACCCGCTGCTCGGCGCTGCGGCCCCGGACGTCGAACACGGAGCGGTCGCCGGTGATGAGGTGGACCCGCTTGTCGGGGTGGACCCGGCCCAGCGCCGACTGCGACCCGTTGGTCAGGGCCACCCCGGCGTGGCACGGGAGGTCTCGGGCCGCGGCCAGGTCGACCACCTTCTCCTCGAAGAGCTCGTCGATGGCGTCGGCGCCGGCGTCGAGCTCGACGAACCCGGTCCAGCCGGTGTCGCGGGCCTGCTCGTTGCGGTACTCGTCGGCGTCGAGGCCCACGATGCTCGCCTTGAGCCGGAGGGGCAGGTCCTTGGTGACGACGACGACGTCGCGGCCCTCGTCGGCCAGGTTCCGGGCCACGGCGAGGATGCGGTGGTCGTTGTTGTCGGCGGTGAGCGCCGGCGGCAGCGACCGGGTGTCCTGGTGGTTCAGCTCGACCCGCAGGGTGCCGCCGGCGTCGTTCACGGGGAGCGCCTCGATCAGCGAGCCGTGGGCCAGGCGCAGCCGCTCGAGGGCGCGCAGCGCCTCCCGGGCGGCCCACCCCAGCTCGGGGTGGTTGCGCTTGGCCTCGAGCTCGCTCAGCACCACCACGGGCAGGACCACCTCGTGCTCGGCGAACCGCGCCAGGCAGGCGGGGTCGGCGAGCAGCACGGAGGTGTCCAGCACGTGGGTGCGCGGGCGCGTCGAGGCAGAGGTCAGATCGGGCACGGGCCCTCCCGGCGGTGGGCGTCGGTGGCGTCGACGGAGGACGGGAGCCCCCGCCGACGGGGATGGTCGGTCACCGCCGCCCATGCAACACCCCCCGCCCGCCCGCCGGGGGGATGGTGGGGCCGTCGGCGGGGGAGTTCACCGAGCCGTCACATCGCCGTCTCGCGGCGGACGGCGGGGCGACCGACGCCGGCCGGGGAGGGGCCACCCGCCCCGGCGGCGGAACGTCGCCCGGCCCGTCGGGCTCTCACGTCCGGACCGGTGGTGGGGTGACCTCAGGTGGGGGGCCCGATCACCGGTCCGCCGCGCCCAGGGCGGCGCGGATGCGGGCCGCGGCCGGGTGCGGCAGGCTGCGGTCGTGGGTGACCGTTCGCCGGCGGGCTGGCCGTCGGAGGTCTGGGCCTCGGCCGCCATCCGGATCGGCCCGTCGCCCATCGAGGGGTCGGGCGCCGTCGCGGGTCGGGACCTGCCGGCGGGGACGGTGATCGCCCGCCTGGGCGGGACGGTGGTCTCGACCGCCGATCGGGACGCGCTGATCGCCGCCCGCGGGGCTGATCCCTCGCGGCCCTACGTCGACAACGTCACCGTCGGACCCGACGCCCACCTGGTGCTCCCGCCGGCGACGCCGCTCCACCACCTCAACCACTCGTGCGATCCCACCGTCCGCGTCGACCTGACGACCGGCGAGCTCGTGACCCGGCGCCCGGTCCCGGCGGGGGAGGAGCTCACCACGGACTACGCCCTGATCTCCGGCCCCGGAGCGCCGTCGATGCGGTGCCGGTGCGGGACCTCGGCCTGCCGGGGGATCGTGCCCTAGACCGCGAGGGCGGCGCTGATGCGCGCCGCCGCCTCGACCATCTGGGCGTCGCCGTCGTAGCGGGAGCGGGGCCAGAAGAAGCCCCGGAGGCCGTCGCCCTTGGTGCGGGGCACCACGTGGACGTGCAGGTGCGGGACGCTCTGGCTCACCCGGTTGTTCATGGCCACGAACGTCCCCTTGGCCCCCATGGCCTCCTCCACCGCGCCGGCCAGGGCCCGGGCCCGGGCGAAGAGCGGCTCGACCTGGTCGGGAGGGAGGTCGGTCAGGGTCTCGTGGTGCTCTCGGGGGACGAGGAGGACGTGGCCGGGGAACAGCGGGCGCACGTCGAGGAACGCCACGGCCGCGTCGTCGTCGAGCACGAGGTGGGCGGGCTCGTCGCCGGCGACGATGGCGCAGAACACGCACGCCTTCGCCATCAGCCCCGCCCCACGGCCCGGGTGAGCGAGGCCAGCAGCCGGTCGACGTCCTCGTCGGTGTTGAAGCGGTGGGCCGACACCCGGATCGACGTCCCCCGCACGCTGACGTGGACCCGGTCGTCGGCCAGGCGGGAGGCCAGCTCGGCGGCGTCGATCCCGGTCTCGGCCAGCGACAGGCCGACCAGGTGGGGCGATCGCTGCTCGGGCGGCGGGGCGGTGAGGCCCAGCTCGGTGGCGCCGGCGGCGACCCGGTCGATCAGGGGTCGGGCGTGGGCCGCGGTGGCGGCCGGGCCCCAGTCCCGCACCAGCTGGAGGCCGGCCAGGGCCACGCCCATCAGGCTGTGCTGGGAGCCCTCGCCCATGTCGTAGCGGCGCGCCCCGGGCCGGTACCCGTCGGAGGGCGAGGTCAGGGCGGCGAAGTCCTCGGCGCCGGCCCGCCCGATCCACGAGTGCTCCAGGGGCCGGCCCTCCCGCCACGCCGGGGCGAACCAGGCGAACCCGAGCGAGTACGGGCCGAGCAGCCACTTGTACGTCGCCCCGGCGACCACGTCGGGGGCGACGGCGGCGGCGTCGAAGGGCACCACGCCGAGCGACTGGGCCACGTCGACCGCCAGCAGGGCGCCGACGGCGCGCGTCGCGGCGCGGAGGGCGACGAGGTCGAATGGGGTGCCGTCGGTCCAGTGGCAGGCGGGCGCCGAGACCAGGGCGACCTGCTCGCCCCGCCGCTCCACCTCGGCCAGGAGCGGGCCGCAGCGGTCGGGGCCGTCGGCCGGGACCCGCACCACCTCGGCCCCGGCCCGGGCGGCGGCCTCGGTCCAGGGCAGCAGGGCGGACGGGAACTCGTCGGCGGGCACGAGCACGACCTGGCCCGCGGTCAGGGGGAGGTTGGCGGCGAAGGTCGACAGGCCGTAGCTCACCGCCGGGGTGACGGCCACCCCGTCGGCGTCGGCGCCGAGGAGCTCGGCCACCAGGCTCCGGTAGGTCTCGGCCGGGACGAAGAAGTCGTCCGCCGCGATCGTCCACGGGCGGGCCTTGCGGTCCAGCGCCGACCAGCCCGCCTCGACGGCGCTGCGGGGCAGCGGGCCCATGTAGGCGCAGTTGAGGTAGGTGACGTCGGGGGGGAGGTGGAACGCGGATCGGGGATCGCCGGCGACCTCGGGCATCGTCGGATCATGGCAGGGCGGCGATCTGTGGTGCACTGGCGCGATGGCCCTGCGCGACCGGATCTTCGCCCGCGTCTACGACCGGGTGCTGGCTCCCCTCGAGGAGGCGGGGCTGCAGACGTGGCGGGCCGAGCTGCTCGCCGACCTCTCCGGCACCGTGGTCGAGATCGGCGCGGGGACCGGCGCCAACCTGCCCCACTACCCGGCGGCCGTCGACCGGCTGGTGCTCACCGAGCCCGAGCCGCTCATGCTGCGCCAGCTGCGCGACCGGGTCGACCGGGCGCCCGCCGGCGTCGACGTCACCGCCCGGCGGGCCACGGCGTCGTCGCTGCCGCTGGGGGAGGGCGAGGCCGACGCCGTCGTCGCCACCCTCGTGCTGTGCACCGTCCCGGAGCCCGACGCCGTCCTCGCCGAGGCCCGGCGGGTCCTGCGCCCCGGCGGCCGGCTGGTGTTCCTCGAGCACGTCGCCGCCGACGACCGGCCCGAGCGGCTGCGGCGCCAGCGGATGCTCGACCCGTTCTGGCCCCACCTGGCCGGGGGCTGCCGCCTGACCCGGCGGACCGAGGCCGCCATCGTCGACGCCGGGTTCCGCATCACGTCGATCACCCGCGAGAGCGCCCGCAAGGCCCCCACCGTGATCCGTCCCATGATCCGGGGCACGGCGGTCGCGCCCGCCTGAGGGGTCAGCCGGCGGGGGTGAGCACCGGCAGCTGGCCGGTGTCGTCGGTGGCGACGTGGGCGGGGACGAGCTCGACCACGGCGGCGGTGGCGTCGTCGCGGGTGCCGGCCGCGGCGGCGGCGTCGACGAGGGCGGCCGCACCGAGCCCGGAGCGGGCGGCGATGACCTCGGGGCCCAGGGCGCCGTGCACGCCGTCGCTGCAGAGGACGAGGCGGTCGCCGGGGCGCACCTCGAACGTGCACATCTCCACCTCCACCTGGGCGTGGGTGCCCAGCGCCCGGGTCAGGACGTGCCGCCGCTCGGCGGCGTCGACCGGGTCGCTCCCCAGCTCGAGGAGCAGGGCCTCCCAGGTGTGGTCGGTCGTGACCACCCCGGCCACGCCGTCGCGGACCCGGTAGACGCGGCTGTCGCCGACCCACGCGACCACGACGTTGGGGGTCTCGGGGTCGGGCTGGTCGACGACCACGACCGTGGTGCCCATGCCGGACGGTCCGCCGTCCTCGGCCCGGGCCCGGATGCGGGCGTTGGCCCGCAGGATCGCCCGCCGGGGCTCCTCCAGCCGTCCGCCCCGCCGCTCGTTCAGCGTGTCCACCGCGACCTGGGCCGCCACCTCGCCGCCCTGGCGCCCGCCCATCCCGTCGGCCAGCACGACCCGGGACGCGCTCGTGGCGACCCGGTCCTGGTTGCTCGACCGGCCCGACCCGATCCGGCTGGCGGTGGTGGTGCGGAAGACGTGCATGATCACTCCTCCGTCGGACGGTACGGCGCCGACCTGAGAGTTGGCCGAGGACGGGCGGACTCCCGGCGGGGAGGGGTCCCCCTCTCAGCCGACCACGCCGTCGGCGCGGAGGGCGGCGATCGAGTCGGCGTCGAGGCCCAGCTCCTCGGCCAGGATGGCGTCGGTGTGCTCGCCCAGCCACGGCACGCGGGTCTCGGGCCCCTCGGCCACCCCGCTGATCTTCACCGGGTTGCCCGGCACCAGGACCGGCTGCTCGACGCCGTCGGTGCGCGGCACCTCCACGAGCATGTTGCGGGCGGCGACGTGGGGGTCGGCGACGACCTGCTCGTCGGACAGGCACGGCCCCGAGGCCACCCCGACGGCGCCGAGGGCCCGGGCCGCTTCCATCGACGTCTTGTCGGCCGCCCACGTCTCGATGCCGTCCCGGAGGACGTCGAGGTGGTCGAGCCAGCCCTGCCGGGTGGCGAAGCGCTCGTCGGCGGCCCACTCGGGGCGTCCGATGGCCTCGACCAGCCGGGCGAACTGGTGCTCGCGGCCGACCTGGACGACGAACCAGCCGTCGCGCGCCCGGAACCCGTGCATCAGGAGCGGGCCCAGCTCGCCGCCCCGCAGCCCCATCGACCAGAAGTTGGTGACGATGTCGGTCATGGCGACCATGGCGTCGAGCATGGCGACGTCGACGTGGCTGCCCCGGCCCGTCTGGTCGCGGTGGCGGAGCGCCGCCAGCACGCCGATGACCCCGAACAGGGCGGTCCCGATGTCGCCGAGGGCGCCGACCGGGGCGACGACCGGCGGGTCGTCGCCCTGGCGCTTCATCTCGTAGATGCCGGACATGGCCTCGACGATGGGGGCGAAGGCGGGCATGTCGGCGTAGGGCGAGCCGCTGCTCCCGAAGCCGCTCACGCTCAGGTAGACGACCGCGGGGTGGACGGCGGCCACGTCGTCGTAGGCCAGGCCCAGCCGGGCCAGGGCGCCGCCCTTGAAGTTCTCGGCGACCACGTCGAAGCGGCGCGCCAGGTCGAGCACCAGCTGCCGGCCCCGGTCCGACTTGAGGTCGACGCACATCGAGCGCTTGTTCAGGTTGGTCCGCAGGAAGGTGGCCCCGACCCGGCGGCCCTCGGGGTCGGTCATGGCGGGTAGCGACCCACGACCCTGGTCGCCGGTGCCGACCGCCTCGACCTTCACCACCTCGGCCCCGAGCCGGGTCAGCAGCTGGGTCGCCCACGGGAGGGCCTGCATCTGCTCGAGGGCGAGGATGCGCACCCCGTCGAGGGGCCGTCCGTGCACCAGGTCGTCGGGGTCCACCACGTCACCGAGCTTCACCACGCGGACCGTAGCCGCCGGATCTGACGGCCCGTCAGGTCGCTGGGTCGGGTCAGGTGCGAGGCGTGGGCGAGTCGGGTTCCTGCGGGGCTCGCCGGACGCGGATGTTCCAGGAGCCGACCATGGCCACCAGCGTGAGGGCGACGATGCCGACCGCCCAGTAGAACGCGGCCAGGTCGACCAGCGACCCCGACGGCGGGTTGCCGGGCAGCGCGTTCCGCAGGGGCGGCAGGGCGAACAGCACACCGATGAGGAAGCCCCAGGACCAGGCGGGCGAGCCGATGCCGTGGACGACGGTGGTCCACCCCAGCGAGGCCGAGGCGATGGCGAGCAGCCAGCAGACGAGCACGAAGAACCCGGCCCAGCCGATGACCGTCCCGCGCCGGGCGACGGCGAGCTCGACGATGGCGGCGTCGTCGGTCAGGGCCTCCTCGGCGACGTCCAGGGTGAAGCCGGTGTCGCTCGACCGCACCGAGAGGCGGACGGGGATGGGTCGATCCTGGTCGCCGTCCCGGAGGGCGGCCACGAGCAGGGTGGCGCGGTACCGGTCGACCGGGTAGCGCGTGGCCCGGGACTCGGCGAGGGGGATGGTCGCCGTCGCCGTGCCCGGCGGCTGCCCGGCCGGGAGCGTGATCGCGCTCTGGCCGGCGTCGTCGTTGACGACCAGCACCACCTCCTCGGTCAGCGCGCCCGAGGCGAACAGGTCGTTCTCCTCCTCGGGCGTGGTCGCGCTCCGCTCCACGACGAGGCGGACGAGCATCTCCCCGCTCGTGGCGTCCACCGTGCGCACCGTCGCCCGGACGTCGAGCAGGGCGGTGCGGTCCTCGTCGGGCGGCAAGACGTCGCCCGCCTGGGCGGGGACGAGGAGCAAGGCGACGGCGGTGCCGGCCAGCGGCCCCAGGATGCCGAGCACCAGGGCGACGACCCCCACCCGCCGGGCCCGTCGCCGCGACCAGGGGGCCACGAACGCCTGACGGGCCCGATCGGCCCGTCGGAGCCGGGCGGCCTCGGCCGCGATGGCGGCCTCGTCGGGGCGCGACGGGTCAGGGGGTGCGGTGTCGGGGGAGGGCACGGCTCGCCCACCGTAGGGGCCCACGGTCAGATCGACGACAGAGGGGTGGGCGCCAGCCTCCCCGGAGTCGATCTGACGGGTCGTCAGATCTCCTCGTAGGCTCGACCCATGCGCGGCATCCTCGCCTTCGGCGGCCACCTGCCCCACCGTCGCCTCGACCGCTCGACCATCGCGGCGGTGGCCGGCGGCGGGGGCGGCAAGGGCACCCGCACCGTCGCCGGCTACGACGAGGACGCCACCACCTTGGCGGTGGAGGCGGCCCGGGGCGTGGTGCGCTCGTCGCCGGTCGTGCCCGCCGCCCTCTGGTTCGCCACCACCACCCCGACCTACGCCGACAAGACCAACGCCACCGCCATCCACGCCGCCCTCCGGCTCCCACCGCAGACGATGGCCGCCGACATGGTCGGCGCCGCCCGCTCGTCGGTGGCCGCCCTGGTGGCCGGCCTCGCCGGCGGCGGGCCGACCCTCGTGGTCGCCGGCGACGTGCGCCCCGGGCTGCCCGGCAGCGCCGACGAGGCCGCCGGGGCCGACGCCGGTGCGGCGCTGCTCGTGGGCGACGACACCGCCGTCGCACCCGTCCTGGCCGAGCTGGTGGGGCGGGCCGCCCGCACCGAGGAGTTCCTCGACCGCTGGCGCACCCCGGGCGACGGGCGCACCCGGCAGTGGGAGGAGCGCTTCGGCGAGAAGCGCTACGTCCCCCTCGGGACCGCCGCCTTCGCCGCCGCCCTCGCCGACGCCGGCCTCACCGCCGACGACGTCACCCGCCTCGTCATCGCCAGCCCCCACGCCCGGGCGGCCAAGGCCGTGGTCCGCGGCCTCGGCGTGGCGAAGGAGGCGCTGGCCGACGACCTCGGCGCGACGGTCGGCAACCCCGGCGCGACCCAGCCGCTGCTGCTGCTGGCCGCCGCCCTCGAGCAGGCCGCCCCGGGCGACGTGGTCGTCCTCCTCTCGCTCGCCGACGGCGCCGACGCCCTCGTCTTCCGGGCCACCGACGCCCTGGCGGCCCACGAGCCGGCCCGTCCCATCGCCGACCAGGTCGCCGCCGGCGCACCGCTCCCGTACCCGACGTTCCTGCGCTGGCGGGGCCTGCTCGCCACCGAGCCGCCCCGACGCCCCGAGCCGGCCCGGCCCTCGGCGTCGGCCGCGTCCCGCAACGCCGACTGGAAGTTCGGCTTCGTCGCTTCCGAGGACCGCACCTCCGGCGGCGTGCACATGCCGCCGGCCCGGGCGGCCATGCACGGCGGGGCCATCGACGACATGGAGGCCCGGCCCATGGCCGACGTGGCCGGCACCGTCGTGACCTCCACCGTCGATCGCCTGGCCTACTCACCCAGCCCGCCGATCGTGTTCGCCGTCGTCGACTTCGACGGTGGCGGCCGGCTGCCGGTCGAGCTCACCGACTGCGACGCCGACGAGATCGGCATCGGCGTCCGGGTCGAGATGACCTTCCGCCGCCTGTTCACCGCCGACGGCATCGCCAACTACTTCTGGAAGGCCCGACCGCTGCGGTCGGCCGACGGCACGGTGGTCCGGGTCGCCGCCGAGCAGGCCGGCTGAGGCCGGGTCGAGAGGAGCACACCATGGGATCGCACGGCATCCGCGACCGGGTCGCCATCGTCGGCATGGGCTGCACGCCCTTCGCCGAGCACTTCGACCGGGGTCTCGACGACCTCATGGTCGACGCCACGACCGAGGCCCTGGCCTCGGCCGGCATCGAGCGGGCCGACGCCGACGCCTGGTGGGTCGGGACGGCCCAGTCGGGCATGAGCGGGATCATGCTGGCCAAGGCCCTCCAGCTCGAGGGCAAGCCCGTCACCCGGGTCGAGAACATGTGCGCCACCGGCTCCGAGGCCCTGCGCGCCGCCAGCTACGCCGTCGCCTCGGGGGCCTACGACCTGGCCGTCGCCGTCGGCGTCGAGAAGGTCAAGGACTCCGGCTACCAGGGTCTCAACGCCTTCCCCATCCCCACCGACGGGACGAACCGGACCCTCACCGCGGCCGCCATGTTCTCCATGGTCCTGCCGGCCTACGCCGAGCGCTACGGGGTCGAGCCCGACCAGCTCCGCCGGGTCGTGGCCCGCATCGCCAGCAAGAACCACAGCAACGGGGCCAAGAACCCCAAGGCCCAGTTCCGCAAGGAGATGTCGGTCGACGCGATCTGCGCCATGCCCGCCGTGGCCGGGCAGCTGGGCGTGTTCGACTGCGCCGGCGTGGCCGACGGGGCGGCCGTCGCCGTCGTGTGCCGGGCCGAGGACGCCCACCGCTACACCGACACGCCGCTGTACGTGAAGGCGCTGTCGCTCGTCGCCGGCAACGGCTCGGGCCTGATCGACCCGGAGTACGACTACACCACCTTCCCCGAGATCGCCGCCGCCGGGGCCGACGCCTACGCCCAGGCCGGGATCACCGACCCCCGGTCCGAGCTGGCCCTGGCCGAGGTGCACGACTGCTTCACGCCGACCGAGCTGGTCCTCATGGAGGACCTCGGCTTCTCGGCCCGGGGCCAGGCGTGGGAGGACTGCGAGTCCGGCGTGTACGACCTCGACGGCGAGCTGCCCGTCAACCCCGACGGGGGGCTCAAGTCGTTCGGCCACCCCGTCGGCGCCAGCGGGCTGCGGATGATGTACGAGGCCTGGCTCCAGCTGCGCTCCGAGGCCCCCGTCGAGCGTCAGGTCGCCACCGTGGCCCAGGGGCGCAGCCTCGCCCTCACCCACAACCTGGGCGGCTACCCGGGCGAGATGGTCAGCTTCGTCGGCATCGTCGGCACCGAGCCCAGCGCCTGACCGGTCGGAGTGGGTCTGACCCACTCCGACCGGTCAGAGGCCGTAGCGGGCGCGCTGGTCCTCGGGGACGAGGTCTCGGTCCTCGGGGTGGCGGCCGATGTACTCGGCGACGTACCAGCACTGAGGGGCGACGCTGAGGCCCCGGGCCCGGGCGTCGTCGAGGGCCCGTCGCACCAGCTCGGCCGCCAGGCCCCGACCCCGGAACCGCCTGTCCACCACCGTGTGGGGGAGGACCATCACGCCGTCCCGCACGGTGCGGTCGGCGAACCCGGCGACCTCGCCGTCGACCCGTACCTCGTAGCGCCCGGCGGCCTCGTGCTCCGTCACCTCGATGCTCATGGCTGCCTCCCTGCCCACCGCGGCGGGCGCGACGCCTACAGCCCGAACCGCTCCGGGTCGTCGACGAGGTCCCGGTACTCCTCGTGCTTCTGGATCCAGCTGCGCACGTAGGGGCAGTACGGGTGGACCGTCCGGTCCCGGGCCCGGACGTCGTCGAGGGCCTCCCGCACCAGCCGGCTGGCCAGGCCCCGGCCCTCGAACTCGTCCTCGACGACGGTGTGGGGGAAGGCGAGGGCGCCGTCGTCCTCCCGGAAGGTGGTGTGCCCGGCCCCGACGCCGTCCACGACGATCTCGTAGCGGCCGTCGGCCCGGCGGACCTCGGTGGTCATGTCGTCTCCTCCAGGGTGGTCATCGATGCGGGGATGGGGACGTCCTCGCGCTCCTCCTGGGCGAGCGAGTCGAGGAGGGCGGCGACGAAGACGGTGACGCACGAGCCGACGACCGAGCCGCCCACGCCGTAGAGCTCGTAGCCGACGACGAACGAGATGACGATGAGGGCGGCGCCGGGGTGGGCGGCGCCCCGCGTGGCCCGCCGGAGCACGATGGCGTGGACGATCTGGGCGGCGATGGCGCCGAGCACCAGGGCGATGCCGGTGGAGGGGGAGACGAGACCGCCGGCGAGCAGGGCGGCCGGCACGGTGGCCACGACGACGCCGATCGACGGGACGAGGGTGCCGACGCCGACGACGAGGGCGAGCGGGGTCGGGGCGGGGAGGTCGATCAGCCGGAACACGCCGAAGGCGAGGAAGCCGGTGACGACGGCCATGAGGACGGCGACCTCGATGTAGGTCTGGCTCTGGAGGAACGCCCGGCCCACCACCCGGGCGGCCCGGTCGCGCCGACGCCCCTCGGGGACCTGCTTCAGGGCGGCGTCGGCGAACCGCGGTCCCCACCCCAGGGCGAAGATGGTGAGGATCAGGGTCAGGGCCCACGTGGACGCCCCCCCGGCGGCCTCCTGCCCGACCCGGCTCGACGGCCGGCGCAGGCTCTCGGCGAACTGCTCGGCCTTCTCGGTGAGCTCGAACTCCCGGGCCGCGCCGCCCATCTGCTCGCCCGCCTCGATGTCGGCGGCGACCTCGGGGATGTCCCGCTGGAGCCGGCGGACCTGGGCGTCGAGGTCCCCGACGACGCCCCACGTCACCAGACCCACGAACGCCAGCACCGGCACCAGCACGACCACCAGCGCGAGGCCGCGGCGCATGTACTTGCTGGCCCGGCCGATGAGGGGCTCGACCGCCGCCGCCGCCACCACCGCCGCCAGCGCCCACCCGAGCGGCCGCCGACCCTTGATCAGGACGCTGTCGGCCACCATGGCGAAGACGATGGCGCCGAACACGACGGCGATCGCCGCCGGACCGACGGTGAGGCGCACCCGGCGGTCCACAGCGGCGTACCGTACCGAGCGTGGCCGATGCTCGCGACGATGCCGTGGCCCTCCACGGCGAGGTGGTGCCCGACGCCAGCGCCGAGCAGCTCACCGTCGAGATCGATCCTCGCTCGGCGATCTGGATCGCCGGGGGCATCATCGCCATGTCGGTGGTCGCCGCCTTCTTCGACGTCACCCAGCGGTCGGTGACCGTGGTGGGCGTCGGCATCCTGCTGGCCTTCGCCATCGAACCCCTGGTGCTGGCCGTGCAGCGCCGCACCGGTTGCTCGCGCGGGGCGGCCGTCGGCGCCGTCGGCACCGGGCTCCTCCTCGCCTTCGCCGCCCTCGCCGTCGTCGTCGGACCGGCCGCGGTCCGCCAGGCCCAGGACTTCGGCGACGAGCTCCCCCAGACGCTCTCCGACATCGAGGGCCTGCCCGTCGTCGGACCCCGTCTGGCCGACGCCGACTTCGCCGACCGGGTCGAGCGCTGGGTCGAGGACCTGCCCGGCCGGGTCGACGCCGACGGCGTCGAGTCCGCCGCCCGCAACGTCCTGAACGGCGCCCTCAACGGGCTCGGCGTGGTGCTCGTCGCCCTCGTCGCCCTCCTCGACGGTCCGTCCCTCGTCGCCCGGACCCGGTTGGTCGTGCCCGCCCGCTACCGCGACCGGGCCGACTCGGTGGGGCGCGTCTTCTACCGCGTCGTCGGCACCTACTTCGCCGGGTCGCTGCTCGTGGCCTCGATCGGGGGGACGTGGGTGCTGATCGTGGGCCTCTCCGTCGGCGTCCCCCTCGCGCCCGTGGCCGCGGTCTGGTACGCGGTCGTCAGCCTCATCCCCCAGATCGGAGGCTTCCTCGGCACCTCCTTCGTGACGATCCTGGCCATCACCCAGGGGGTCGTGCCCGCCCTCGTCGTGCTGGTCCTCGTGGTCGCCTACATGAACCTCGAGAACTACATCATCACCCCCGCCATCGTGGGCGAGGCCGTCGACCTGTCGCCCCCGGTGACGATGCTCGCCGCCCTCGTCGGCGGGGCCGCCGCCGGGGTGCCGGGGGCCCTGGCCGCCACCCCTCTGTGCGGCACGATCAAGGCCGTGTACATGGAGGCCGTCCACGGCGAGAAGCCGGTCGCCACGACCCGCTTCCGCGACCGCCTGCCCGGCCCGCTGAAGCGCCTCGTCGAGCGGGTGCGCCGCTCCGGCGGGGCGGCCGAGGCCCCGCCCGGCACGAGGAGCCCCGATGCCTGACACCCCCTCGGTCGTGATCGTCGGCGCCGGGCTGGCCGGCCTGGCCGCGGCGCGCGACCTGACCCGGGCCGGGCGCCCCGTCACCGTGGTCGAGGCCCGCGACCGCGTCGGCGGGCGCATCGTCAACCACCGCTTCGACGACGACCTCGAGGTGGAGATCGGCGGCCAGTGGGTCGGCCCGACCCAGGACCGCATCCTGGCCCTGGCCTCGGCGCTGGGCGTCGAGACGTTCCCGACCTACGACACCGGCGACCTGGTCACCGCCCGCGACGGCAAGATCGTCCGGCACCGCAGCCCGACCTTCGGCCTGCCGGGCGCGGCCGTGGTCGAGATCGCCGCCTCGCAGCCCCTGCTCGACCGGCTGGCCGCCCGGGTCGACCTCGACGAGCCGTGGGCGACCCGCGGCGCCGAGCGCCTGGACAGCACGACCTTCGAGACCTGGATCCGCCGCCACCACGCCACGGCCGCGGCCCGGGGCTTCTGGCGGCTGGCCATCGAGGCCGTGTTCGCGGCCGAGCCCCGTGACATCTCCCTGCTGCACGT
The DNA here is from genome assembly GCF_019443745.1 of Iamia sp. SCSIO 61187. Taxonomy (NCBI): domain Bacteria; kingdom Bacillati; phylum Actinomycetota; class Acidimicrobiia; order Acidimicrobiales; family Iamiaceae; genus Iamia; species Iamia sp. SCSIO 61187. Next base: position 3,699,978 of record NZ_CP050948.1, on the reverse strand, counting down.
CGCCTTCTACCTGCACTCGGGCGGGTCGCTGGAGCGGCTGCTCGGCACCCGCCGGGGCGCCCAGCAGGACCGCTTCGTCGGGGGCAGCGCCGTCGTCGCCGACCGCGCCCTCGCCGAGCTGCGCGACCAGGGCGTCGAGGTCCGCCTCGGCGCACCCGTCCGGGCGGTCGAGCAGGGCGAGGAGGGCGTCGTCGTCCGCCACGACGGCGGCGAGGTGCGCGCCGACCGGGCGATCGTGGCCGTGCCCCCGGCCCTCGCCGGGCGCATCGCCTGGTCGCCGCTGCTGCCGGCCCGGCGCGACCAGCTGCTCCAGAAGATGCCGATGGGCTCGGTGATCAAGTGCCTGGTCCGCTACGACCGCCCCTTCTGGCGCGAGGACGGGCTGTGCGGGCAGGCCGCCGCCCTCGACTCGGCCGTCACCATCACCTTCGACAACTCCCCGCCCGACGACGACGGACCCGGCGTGCTCGTCGCCTTCCTGGAGGGCGACCACGCCCGGCGGGCCTCGGAGATGTCGGCGCGGGCGCGGCGGGCCGAGGTCGTCGACGCCCTCACCCGCTTCTTCGGTCCCCAGGCCCAGCGGCCCACGGACTACGCCGAGCGCGACTGGGCGGCCGAGGAGTGGACCCGCGGGTGCTACGGCGCCCACCTGGCCCCGGGGGTGTGGACCTCCTTCGGCGACCTCCTCCGCGCCCCCTGGGGGCGGGTGCACTGGGCCGGCACCGAGACGGCGGCGGTGTGGAACGGCTACATGGACGGGGCGGTGCGCTCGGGGGAGAGGGCGGCCACCGAGGTCCTGGCCGCATCGTGACCGCCCGCCCCCGGGTGCGAGGCTGACCGGGTGGCCCGTCGCCCGCGCCCCGAGCAGATCGAGTTCACCGTCACCGACCCGGCCGCCGTCATCGAGGCCATCGGCGAGCTCGTCGACGCCCGGGGCGGGTGGGTCAACCTGTACCCCGAGGTCGACGAGGACGAGGCCGCCGCCGTCACCCCCTCGGCGGTGGCGTCGATCTTCCGGGCCCCCGGACCGCCCATCCCGCAGGCGACCCTGATCGCCCCGACCGAGGGGCGGCGGGGGCGGAAGCCGGCCCAGCTGGGGATGACCCACGGCGTGGGCAGCATGGTCGTCCGGCGCCTCGCCGCCGAGGGCCTGGCCCTGCCCGACGGGTGGAAGGTGGTCCAGGACCACGTCCGCCGGGGCCTGGTCGTCCGCCTCGACGACCCGCCCGACGTCGACCGGGCCCTCACCTGGGCCCTCCGGGCCGGGACCCTGCTGTGCCCCATCGCCACCACGGGCGGCTGGCTCGCCGAGGTCCACCGCTCCTGACCAGCCGGGGTCCGACCCCATGTCACCCTGCGACGGCGCGTGAGCTGAGGATCACCCGGTTACTTGGGGTCTGACCCCCAGTGACCGGCGACGATCGGGTCAGGGCGGGTCAGGGCGGGTCGGCGATCAGGAGCTGGATGGGGGCCAGGTCGGGGGCGAAACCGGGCTCCCAGGGGAGGACACCGGCGGGGTCGGGCCACGTCAGCTGGACCATGCGGAAGTCGTCCTCGGCGTGGCCGGCGAGGCGGTGGTGCTCGGCCAGCGACGGGAAGAGGCTGACGCACGACGGGGCGTCCACCGGGAGCAGGGCGCACGGCTGGCCCCCGTCGAGCAGGCCGATGAACGGTGCCCCGACCGGCAGCTCGGTGCCCCCGGCGAGGGCGTCGGCCACCAGCCCGAACAGGCCCCGGCACGCCACCGGCGCCAGGCCGAAGAGGCAGAGCTCGGGGAAGCCGAAGCGGTCCTCGAACCCGATGGTGAAGGCGTAGCGGGGGAACGGCGGGTCGGTGTCGGCCCGGGCGGGGACGGCGTCCATGGCCCACCCCTCGCGCTCGAGCATGAAGAGGACCTTGTCCCGATGGCTCATGTCGCGGTCCGGGAACACGTCGTCTGCCATGGCCCAACCTTCGCAGGCCGGCCGGAGGTGCCACGCTGTCGGCCATGGGGACGGTCACACCACCGCGGTTGGAGGGCACGGTCGAGGTCGGGCGCCGGCGCCGGCTCGGCTTCGCCGAGTTCGGGCCGCCCGACGGTCGGGCCGTCGTCTGGCTGCACGGCACCCCCGGCGCCCGGCGCCAGATCCCCCAGGAGGCGCGGGCCCTGGCCCACGACCTCGGGCTGCGGATCATCGGCATCGACCGGCCCGGCATCGGGTCGTCGACGGCCCACGTGTACCCGAACGTGCTCGGCTTCGCCGCCGACCTGGCCATCGTCGCCGACAGCCTCGGCGTCGACGAGATGGCGCTGGTCGGCCTCTCCGGCGGCGGTCCCTACGCCCTCGCCGGCGCCCACGCCATGGGCGACCGGGTGGTCGCCGCCGCCGTCCTCGGGGGCGTGGCCCCCACGAAGGGGCCCGACGCCATCGGCGGCGGGCTCGTCGACCTCGGGGTCCGCATGGCGCCGCTGGTCGCCCTGACCCACGTCCCCACCGGCGTGCTCCTCACCGGCGCCGTCCGCCTGGCCCGCCCGGTGGCGTCACCGGTGCTCGACCTCTACGCCCGCCTGTCGCCCGCCGGTGATCGAGCCCTGCTCCGGCGGCCGGAGTTCAAGGCCATGTTCCTCGACGACCTGCTCAACGGCAGCCGCAAGCAGCTCGGCGCCCCGCTCGCCGACGTCCTCCTCTTCACCCGGGACTGGGGGTTCCGGGTCGGCGACGTCACCGTTCCGGTGCGGTGGTGGCACGGCGACGCCGACCACATCGTCCCCTTCGCCCACGGCGAGCACATGGTCCGGCTGCTGCCCGACGCCGAGCTCCACGTCCTCGCCGGCGAGAGCCACCTCGGCGGGCTGGGCGCCGGGAAGCACATCCTCACCACCGTCGTCGACCTCTGGGACCGGCGCCGCTGATGGCGCGCTACGTCGTCGTCGGCGCGGGCGCAGTCGGGGGGACGGATGGTGCCTGGCACCATCCGTGGGAGGACACGGATGGTGCCTGGCACCATCCGTGGGAGTGCTCGGGGTGACGGTTCAGCTGGCCTTCTTGGCCGCCTTCTTCGTCGCCTTGGCGGCCTTGCGGGGCTTGGCCGCGGGCTTGGCCGGGGCCTCCTCGGCGGCGGCCTCGTCCTTGCCGCTGGGGTGGCGCTTCCGGGCCTTCTTGGCCTCGGCGATGCTGGCCTCGAGGGCGGCCATGATGTCGACGACCTTGTCGTCCTCCTCCTCGGGCGCCCCCTCGACGACCTCGGTGGCCCCGCTGGCCCGGGCCTCGATCAGGTCCAGGACCTTCTCCCGGTACTCGTCCTTGTACTCGCTGGGCTCGAAGGGCTCGGTGAGCGACTCGATCAGGGCCTCGGCGACCTTGCGCTCCTTGGCCGAGATGGTGACGTCGGAGACGGCGTCGAGGGCCTCGAGCTCGGCCGGGTCGTTCACCTCGTCGGGGTAGACCATCGTCGACAGCACCAGCCGCCCGTCGAGCGGGCGCAGGGCGCAGATGTGCTCCTTGGTCCGCATGACGAACCGGGCGATGGCGACCTTGCCCGACTCCTCCATGGCCTCGAGCAGGAGGGCGTAGGGCTTCGGCGTCGACGGGTCGGGCACGACGTTGTACGGGGAGTCGTACATGATCGGGTCGATCTCGGCCAGGTCGACGAACTGCTCGATCTCGATGGTCTTGGTGGCCTTGGCGTCGAGGGCCGAGAGGTCCGAGTCGGTGAGGAGCACGTACTCCCCGTCGGCCTGCTCGTAGCCCTTGGCGATGTCGTCCCAGGCGACCTCGGACCCGTCGGCGGCCGAGACCCGCTTCTGCTTCACCCGGGCCCCGGTGCGGGTGTCGACCTGGTGGAACCGGACGGTCTTGCGGGTGACGGCCGAGTAGAGCTTCACGGGGATCGAGACGAGCCCGAAGCTGATGGCCCCTGACCAGGCGGTGGACGGCATCCGCCCATTCTCCCCCGTCGGGAGGGGAGATGCACCCCAGAACGCTCACAGGGGGGTCGCGGCAGCGTGAGCGAGGCGTGACCGGGTCGCAACGGCCCGGACGGCCTCCGGCAACGGAGCGTCCGTACCGTCGCCGCCATGGCCGCTCCGAACATCCCTGCCGCGAAGGCCGCCGGCCTGCCCGTCGACCTCGACCGCCTCGCGGCGGAGGGCGACGGGTGGCTGACGCCGGAGGACCGCTACTCGCTGAAGACCTGGGGGGTGTGCACCCAGCTGCAGGACCACGTCTTCATGGTGCGCGTCCGCATCCCGGGCGGCGTGCTGCCGACGGCGCAGGCCCGGGCCATCGCCCGCCTCGGCGCCCGGCACGGGTCCGACTGGCTCCACCTCACCACCCGTCAGAACATCGAGCTCCACTGGGTCGCCGACCGGGCCGTGCGGGACCTCCTGGGGGAGCTCGAGCAGGCCGGGCTGTCGACCCGCTCGGCGTGCGGCCACACCCTCCGCAACGTCATGTGCTCCGAGGACGCCGGCGTCGCCCTCGACGAGCCCTTCGACTGCCTCCCGGACGCGGTGGCGGCCAGCGACGCCATCGTCGCCCGCTCGGCCGAGCTCAACTGCACCCTCCCCAGCCGCATCAACATGGCCTTCGGCGGGTCGCCCCGGTGCCGCGAGGACGCCCTCATCAACGATGCCGCCTTCGTGTCCGAGGTGGTCGACGGCGTGCCCGGCTACCGGGTCTTCGCCGGTGGCAGCCTGGGCAAGGCCCCCAGCCTGGCCATCGAGCTGTCGGAGTTCGTGCCCCGGACCGACGCGCTGGCGGCCGCCCTCGCCCTGGCCGAGGTGTTCGTCGCCCACGGCGACCTGGCCACGCCGACCAAGGGCCGCATGAAGTTCTGCATCGAGGCCATGGGCGCCGACGCCTTCCGCGCCGCCTGGGCCGCGGCCTTCGCCGTCGAGCGGGAGAAGCCCCACCCCGACCCGGTGCCGGTCGACCTCCTCGCCCCCGGGGACCGGGCCGCCGCCATCCGCCGCCGCCCGGCGGGCGGTTGGTCGTCAGGGGTGCGCCCCCAACGGGTGCCGGGCCTGGCGTCGGTGACCATCGCCCTGCCGCTCGGCGACACGAACCGGTCCGAGCTCGAGCTCATCGCCGACCTGGCCGACCGCCACGGCGACGGCCACCTGATCCTCGGGCGGGACCAGGACGTGGTGCTGCGGAACGTCCCCGTCGACGAGGTCGCCGCGATCCGCGCCGCCCTGGCGCCACGCGGCCTGTCGTTCCTCGGCGAGAGCGCCGAGGCCGCCATCCGGGCCTGCACCGGGTCCTCGGTCTGCGCCCTCGGGATCTCCCCGGCGCCCGACTCCGGTCGGATGCTGCTGGCGACCCCCGGGCTCCGTCGGAACAGCTCGCTGCGGGTCCACGTGTCGGGCTGCCCCAACAGCTGTGCCCAGCACCAGGCCGGCGACATCGGCCTGTCGGGCACGAAGGTCCGGATGGGCGGGGCCACGCGCCTCGGCTACCACCTCTACCTCGGGGCCGACCTCTCCGTCGGGCGGGTGGGCGAGGTCGTGGGCCGCATGGCCGCCGACGACGCCCCGGCCGTGGTCGACGCCGTGATCGGCACGTGGGAGGCGCACCGCCACGGCAGCGAGCCGCTGTCGGCGACGGTCGCCCGCCTCGGGATCGAGGCCTTCGCCGCCACCCTCGAGGCCGTGCTCGAGGACCGTTGGGCCACCGGCCCCGAGCCCTCCGACACCGACGTGCCCGTCCCGTCCGCCCGCCCCGCCGTCCCTGCCGTCGCCTGAGACCCCCACCCCTGAGGAGACCACCGTGCCCATCCCCCTTCCCGTCGCCCTCGACGACGCCGGTGCCCTGGCGTCATCGAAGACCTCGCTGCTCCGGTCGAGCCCGCTCCGCTACCTGGCGTCGTCGGCGCTGGCCGGCGCCTACGTCGGGATCGCGGTCGTGCTGCTGATCAGCCTCTCGGCCCCGCTGGCCGCCACCGGCTCGGCCGCCACCAAGATCGTGCAGGCCACCGTGTTCGGCGTGGCGCTGACCCTGGTCGTCTTCGCCGGCGCCGAGCTGTTCACGGGCAACGCCATGGTGATGCTGCAGGGGCTGCGGGCCAAGACGGTCTCCGCCGTCGACCTAGGCGGCGTCTGGGTCGCATCGCTCGTCGGCAACCTGGTCGGCTCGTTGGGCCTGGCGGCCGTCGTCCACGGCGGCGGCACCCTGACCGGGCCCGGCGCCGACCTCATCGCCACGGTCGCCGCCGCCAAGGCGGCGGCCGCCGGTCCCCAGCTGTTCTGGCGGTCGGTCCTCTGCAACATGCTCGTGTGCCTCGGCCTGTGGATGGCCAGCCGGGTCCAGTCCGACGCGGCCAAGGCGATCGTGCTGTGGTGGGCGCTGCTCGCCTTCATCGGGTCCGGCTTCGAGCACTCGATCGCCAACATGACCATCTTCGGCCTCGGCATCCTCGAGGGCAGCGCGACCGCCGGCGAGCTGGCCCGCAACCTGGCGTGGACCGTGCCGGGCAACGTCGTCGGGGGCGGGCTGATCGTCGGGCTCGGCTACGCCTGGATCGGCCGCCCCGCGACCGTCCCCGCTCCCGCCGAGGCCGTCGCCGAGCCGGTCGCGGCGACGGCGGCCGAACCCGTCCCCGCCTAGTCCCCCGCCCGCCGTCGCGGACCGGTGGTCGGACCCCACCCCGGATGGGGGTCCGACCACCGGTTCGGCGCGTGGGGTCAGCCGGCGATGCGGTAGCCCCGGCGGGGGACCGTCTGGAGGGCGGCCCCGGCTGGTCCCATCCGGCGGCGGAGCCGGGCCACGGTCACCTCCACCACGTGGGGATCGGTGCCGGCGTCCCACACGGTGCGAGCGAGGCGCTCCTTGGGCACCACCGCCCCGCCGGCGTCGACGAGGGCGGTGAGCACCTGGGCCTCACGTCGGCTGAGATCCAGCAGCAGCCCGTCCAGCGCGAGCGACGTCCCCTGGACGACGGCGTCCCGGCCGCCGATGCGCACCGTCCGTCGGCGCACGGACAGGTGCTCGGCCAGGCACCGCACCATGGGACCGAGGCGCCAGCGGGCCGGGTGCACCCGGCGGTCGACGCCGTGGGCGGCGAGGCGGGCGGCACTGACCGGCCCGACGCAGATCGGCAGGACCGGCCCCAGGAGAGCGGCCCGCACCGCGCCCACGAGGGCGTCGCCCCCGGCCTCGGCGGCGATGGCGAACAGGTTGGAGATGGCGGCGGCCGAGGTGAAGGTCACCGCGTCGAGGCCGCCGTCGGCCAGGGCCGAGACGAGCGAGCGGGCCGGCTGGAGGTCGTCGGGGAGGACCCAGCGGTACACGGGGACGTCGATCACGTCGGCGCCCGCTCGGGCCAGCTCCCGAGCGAGGTGGGGCTCGGCCGCCCCGTCGCGCTGGACGGCGATCCGGCGTCCGCCGAGGGCCGTGCCGAGGTGGACGGCGACCTCGGCGCTGCTCTCGTCGGGTGCACGCCAGGTGGTGTCGAGACCGACCGTCGCCAGCGCGCCGGCCGCCTTGGGACCCCGTGCGATGACGGTCGTGCCGGCCAGGGCGGCGCGCAGGGCGTCGCCGCGGTCGTGGCCGTCGGCCGCCTCGAACCACGAGCGGACCCCCACGCCGGTCAGGGCGACCAGCGTGTCAGGGGGGTCGGCGACGACCGCCTCGGTGGCGGCCGCCAGGGCGGCCCCGTCGGTCAGGGCGAGGGTGCGGATCACCGGACCGTGGACGACCTCGGCCCCCCGGCGGCGCAGGAGCTCGACCTGCTCGTCGGCCCGACGGTCGGCGGTCACCCCGACCGTGAACCCGGCCAGGGGCGCCAGCATCCGACGATGGTCGCGGGTCGTCGTTTCGGTGATGTTGCCCCGACGTGACGCTGTCGTGTCCGGTCCCACCGCCCGGCGGGCGGTCAGCCCGGGGCGCCGTCGGTCACCGGCACGGGCGGGAGGGTGACGTCCTCGGCCAGGCACAGGGCACGGACGCCGTCGACCTGGCCCACGCCGCGGAGCTCCACGCTGCGGGTGTCGAGCTCGCACACCCAGCCGGGCGCCTCGTCGGCGACGGCCTCGGTGGCCAGCATCTCGCCGGGGCCGGCCACGTCGCACAGGCGGGCGGCGATGTTGACGGCGCGGCCGATGTAGTCGTCGCCCTGGAAGAGGATCACGTCGCCCCGGGAGACCCCGGCCCGCAGCTGGAGGCGGGAGGTGGCACCGACCCGCGCCATCAGCTCGGCCACGGCCGCCACCGTGGGCCCGGTCTGCACGCCGACGATCATGGCCCCGTCGCCGAGCCACTTGGCGACGCGGACGCCGCGCCGGGCGGTGACCTCGGACGCCCCGAGGCGGAACAGGGCGAGCAGGTGGACCGCGGCGGCGATCCCCTCCTCCTCGATGAAGGCGGTGAACCCCGAGAGGTCGACGAACGCGAAGGTGCGGTCGACCCCGATGGGCCCACCCGCCGGCGGGAGGTCCTCGGGGCGCTCGGTGCCCTTCCCGACCCGGGCCCGATGGGCCTCGTCCTCACCCGATACGGCCATGTCCAGCTCTCCTCCGTCCGCGCCGATCTTGCCCGACCGGGCCAGCCGTCGACGAAGGCGGCCGCCCCGGTCAGCGGCGCCCGGCCACCAGGTCGTTCAGGGTCGTGAAGACGGCCCGGCGGATGCGCAGCCCGGCGGGGGAGGACACGTCGCAGATCCCGTTGCCCGACGGGCACCAGTGGTGGATGCGATCACCGGACCGGATCCGGACCTGGCCGGCGGGCCAGTCGGCGGACCGGTGGGAGTCCCAGCACGACACGCTCGGGTCGGTCCGGTAGCCGGGGTCGTAGGGCTGGCACGGGACGTAGGGCGTCCACCGACCGTCGATGGTCGTCTCGTGGCGGATGGGGACGAAGGTGATGCGCTCAGGTCGCCGAGCCGCCATGACCCGGGAGGCCTGGTCCATGATCCGCATGGGCTCGCCCCACTCCGGCATCGACGCCGGGGCCGACGGCGACTCGACCACCACGAGCCGGGTCGGGGCACCGGCGGCCGCGGCGGCGTCGACGAACATCTGCAGGTAGACGCGCCAGGCCCGGCCGGGGTCGGCGGGGTCGAACGGGAACTGCTCGGGCCGCCCGCCGCAGCGGAGCTCGTAGTTCGCCCAGGCCTGGTACTGGAGGACGACGAAGTCGGGCTTCACCTCGGTGATCGTCTCGACGATCCGGGGCCACCAGCGGGTTCCGTCCGACTGCGGGATGGTGTGGCCACCGCACATCCACGAGCCGCCCTGGCTGTCCCCGACGAGGGCGTAGCCGGAGGCGGCCGCCTGCTGGCGGTAGTCGGTGAGCGGGGTGAGGCTGTCGCCGTAGACGTACACGAGGGGCGGGGTCGCGGCGCCGTGGCGCCCGGGCAGCTGCGCCTCCGGCTGGCAGCCCACCAGCCCGGTCAGGACCGCACCCGCGACCAGCAGCCTGAGCGCGATCGTCGGGCGCGTCCCCACCTTCAGCACCCCGGGACAGTACCAACGGCGCCCGCCGGCTCCGGGGCGAGGGGGTGGTCGGGTACGGTCGATCCGGCGAGCGACCCGGGCGAACGGAGGACACGTGACCCGCAGGTGGACCGCGGCGCTGTGCGTCGTCCTCACCGTCAGCGCGCTGCTGGGGACCGGGACCGGGCCGTCCGCTGCCGCGGCCGAGCCCGAGGCGTGTGCCGCCAGCGACGCGGCGGCGTTCGTCTGCCGGGCCCACGCGTCCTTCGCCCGCCGCCCGGCCACGACGGCCGAGGTGGACACGTGGGCCCCGCAGCTCCCGGCCCGACGGACCTCGTTCGTCGCCGGCCTCGCCCGCGGCGTCGAGTCCCGGGACGCGACGGTGCTGGCCTACTACGAGCGCTTCGGCGGCTTCACGCCGACGGCCGGCGACCTCGCCTACTGGCGGGAGCAGATCCTGCTGGTCAACGGTCTCCGCCGGCTCGAGGCCGCCCTGCTCGCCAACAGCCCCACCACCGACGCCGAGCTGGTCGACGCCGCCTACGCGCTGCTGCTGGGGCGCACCCCTTCGGACCCGGACCGCCGCTACTGGACCACCCGGATCAGCCAGAGCACCCGCAACCGGGTCGTCGCCCAGATCGGCGGGTCGATCGAGGGGCGGCGGGTGCGGGTGCGCTGGGCGTACCACAACGAGATCCTCGTGACCGTCGACGTCGCCAGCCGCGACTACTGGGCTGAGCGCCTGCGCACCGGCACCAGCTACCTCGACCTGCGCATCGCTCTGCACGCCAGCCCCGACGGCTACCGCGCCTCGGGGGCGGCATGCGCCTCCCCGGTCCCCCAGGTCGGTCCCGCCTGCCCCTGACCGGTGGTGCCTCCTCCGGCGGGCCCGACGTCCCCGCATCGCGCCGTCAGGGCCGTGAACTGAGGTTCACGGTAGGGTGCGGGCAATGAGCCCGGCCCGACGCAGCCCCGAGGAGGTCGCCGCGGCGCGGGCCGGGTTCGTCGACCACGCCGAGGCCATCGTCCGGCGCGACGGCGCCGCCGCCTTGACCATGCGGGCCCTGGCCCGGGAGGCGGGGTGCTCGGTGGGGCTGGCCTACAAGGTCTTCGCCGATCGCACGGACCTGGTGGCGGCCGTGATCGCGCGCGAGATGGCCCGCCTGCGCGACGAGCTGGAGGCGGTCGTGGCGGCGGCGGGGACGGGCACGGTGGGGGGGAACCTGGGGCGGTGGGCCGAGGTCCTCCTGGCGTCGCCCGCCATCGCCCTCGCCCACGACGACCACGGCCAGGAGGAGCTGGACCGGGCCATCGAGGCAGCGGCGGGGGAGACCGGCATCGTCGCCGCCCTGGAGGCCACGGTGGTCGCGTACCTGCGGGCCGAGAAGGACCTCGGCCGGGTCGCCGCCGACCTCGACGAGGGCGCCTACGGGTTCCTCGTCGCCGGGGCGGTCCACAACCTGGTCGCGTCGGGTCCGGGCTACCCCCGCCCGACGCGGCGCCGGCTGGCCCAGGTGCTCGACGAGGTCGGCCGGCGCATCAGCACCTGAGGACCCCCTTGCGTGAACGCAGGTTCACGGTAGAGTGCGTCGTGAACCAGCGTTCACGACCTGTGGGCGCCATCCCCCTTGGAGGTCCCGATGCCCGCCCCCCGCACCTCTCCCGCCGCCCCGCCCCGCCCCCGTGCGGCGGCGGACCCGACCGGGATCAGCCGTCCCGCCGCCCTCGAGGCCGCCCTCGAGCTGCTGCCCGGGGACGCCTTCCTCGACGGCCCCGGGATGGCCGTGCACGGCCCCATGGGCGCCGAGGCCCTCAGCGGGCTGGGCCACGACGACCTCGTGGTGGCGTGGGTGGAGGCCTACCGCCAGCGGCACCGGCCCCACTCCGCCCCGCCCCGGGTCGCCCGGCTCGACGCCGACGCCCCCGACACGTGGCGGGCCGCCCTCGGCGACCGGTCCCGCCTGGGCGACTGGCGCGACCTGTTCGACGCCGAGCTGGCCGAGGCACCCTGGTCCGAGGTCGTGGCCACCTGGGTCCCCCGGCTGGTCGACGGCTACGGCGGCTTCCTGACCCACGGCCTCCTCCGCACGGCGCACGCGGTGCGGATCCTCGAGGCCCTGCCGGCCGTCGACCCACCGCGGGTGGCCCTCCACGAGCTGGCGATGGGCCTGGCGTTCTGGGCCGGCACCTACCAGCCCCTGCCGGGGCGGATCCGCCTCGACGGCGACGCCTCCCTCGCCGAGGCCATGGCCCGGATCCCCCGAGCCACGGGCCCGTGGGGGCCGGTCGAGCGCGCTTTCTTCGAGCCCCTCGCCGGCCTCGAGGGCTTCGCCCCCGCGGTCGAGTCCCTCGGCCCGCCCTGGACCCCGGACCCGCTCGGCGACCTGACCCTCGCCTTCGCCCGCGCCCTCGTGGCCCACCCCGAAGCGCCGACCGACGCCCTGGTCCACACGGTCACGCCGATCGTCGCGGCGCGCACCCTGCTGCCCCACGTCCCGGCCCGGACCGTCGCCCACGTGTACGCCGCGGCCTGGCAGGTCGGGGCGGGCATCCTCGCCTGCTTCACCCCGGACCGGCCGGTGGACGTGACCCGCAGCCCCGCGGGCGAGCCCCTGGCGCCCCCCGAGCTCGTGGCCCGGGCGGTCGAGAACCGGGCGCCCCACGCCGTCAAGATGACCGAGGCGTGCCTCCAGGAGCACGCCCTGCGACCCGACCCCGCCTACCTGCTGGCCGCCGGACGGGCCGTCGCCGGGACCGAGCCGTGGTGAACGGGGGGTCGCCGGGCCCGACCCTCGCTTTCTCTAGCGTCTGCTAGATAAGGTGCGGTGGTGCCGGACGGGGGAGCGCTGAGGGGAGAGACGCCGGACCTGGCGACGCGGGGCGCCATCAGCGACCTGGTGACGTCGTTCTACCGGGAGATCGTCTTCGACGACCTGCTCGAGCCCGTCTTCGGCGAGGTCGCCGAGGTCGACTGGCCCCGGCACATCCCGGTGCTCATCGACTACTGGGTGGCGATCCTGCTGGGGGTCGACGGCCCCCGCGGCTCCCTCATGGGCGTCCACCGGCACCTCCACGGCCTCGCGGCCATCGAGCGCGAGCACTGCGACCGCTGGTACTCGCTCTGGGTGGGGTGCGTCGACGAGCGCTGGGCCGGTCCCCTCGCCGAGCGGGCCAAGGCCCACGCCGCCGCGGTGATGGCCGGGATGGCCAAGCACGTGTTCTCGTTCCGGTGGTCGGCGAGCGAGGTCGCGCCCCGGCCCCTCCCGGGCCGGCTGCCCGCCTGAGCCCCGGGACCCGACGCCGGTCCCGCCCGACGACCAGCGGCGCGGCCCCGGCGGCCCCGCGACCGATGCGGCCGAAGTCACGTCCGCTCGGGACCTTTGGCCCTGAGCAGCGCCGGACGCCGTCCGTGACGATGGGCCCCGTGATCGCCACCCCTCGGTGGCGCAGGACCAAAGGAGACGATGTGACGGAGAGCGAGACCGCCGGCGAGAGGACGGTCGACCGCCGCTTGTTCATGGGGCTCGTCGCCGGTGGGGTGGGGGGAGCCACCATCGTCGGCAGCACCGCCCTGGCGGCCTGGCCCCGCGACGCCACCACCTCGGCGGGCGCGGCCGACGCCCACGCCGGCATGGACATGGGCGACCAGACGGACAGCACCGAGGCCCCGGCGAACGTCGACGAGATGGACGCCATGCACGAGGACGGCATCAACCAGTTCCTCGCCAACATCGAGAGCCCCATCACCGAGGGCAAGGGCGCCGTCGACGCCGAGTGGACGATGGACGGCAACACCCGGGTCTTCGAGCTCACGTGCTCGGAGATCGACTGGGAGGTCACGCCCGGCCAGATCGAGAAGGCGATGGCCTACAACGAGATGGTCCCCGGGCCGACCCTGCGCATGGTCGAGGGCCAGCGCACCCGCATCGTGGTCACCAACGAGCTGCCCCAGAGCACCGGCGTCCACTGGCACGGCCAGCGCGTCCCGAACGACCAGGACGGCGTGCCGTTCCTCACCCAGCCCCCGATCAAGCCGGGCGAGACCTACACCTACGAGTTCGTCCCCGGCCCCTACGGGTCGCACATGTACCACTCGCACCACAACGCCGCCGAGCAGGTCTCGGCCGGGCTCCTCGGCGCCCTGATCGTCGAGCCCAAGGACCCGGCCGACGAGCCGACCCACGACCGGGACTACCTCTACATCCTGAACGACGCCCTCGGCGGGTTCACGATCAACGGCAAGGGCTTCCCCGCCACCGACGCCTACACGGCCAACCTGGGCGAGCGGGTGCGGTTCCGGTTCATGAACGAGGGGACGATGGTCCACCCCGTCCACCTCCACGGGCTCACCTTCGAGGTGTTCGCCCGCGACGGCTACCCCCTCCCGCAGCCGTTCCTGTGCGACACCATCACCGTCGCCCCCGGCGAGCGGTGGGACGCCACCGTCGTCGCCGACAACCCGGGGACGTGGGCGTTCCACTGCCACATCCTCACCCACGCCGAGAGCCCCCACGGGATGTTCGGCATGGTCTCCGTCTTCGTCGTCTCCGAGGAGCCCGCATGAGCACCATCACCCCACCCACCGAGGAGCAGGCCGCCACCGCGGCCCCTGCGGCGCCGGGCGGCCCGCCCGCCCGACCGGACGGACGCGGCCCCGGGCTCACCTTCGAGGCCATCGCCGTCATCGCCCTCGTCCTGGCCTTCGCGGCGGCCATCATCGCCGTGTTCGCCATGGGCCTCGCCGCCCGCTCGATCGACGAGCACCGGGCAATCCCCGCCGGCGGGTCCGGCGGAGGGGGCGGTGCGGTCGCGGTGTCGCTGGCCGAGTTCACCATCGACCCGGCGCCGGTGACGGTGGCCGAGGGCGGGTCGCTGACGGTCACCAACGAGGGGACCGCGGCCCACGACCTCACGGTCGAGGACCAGGACCTGGCCACCCCGGCGCTCGACGCCGGCGGCGAGGCCGAGCTGGACGTCAGCGCCCTGGCTCCGGGCTCGTACACGCTCTTCTGCAGCATCCCCGGCCACCGGGAGTCCGGCATGGAGACCGACCTCACCATCGGGTGACGCGACCGTCGCCCAGCGCGGTCGGTCCTGGCCGTGTAGGCATGGGGCGCCCACCTCCGGGTGGGCGCCCCGGCCGCGACCAGGGACCGCCGCATGAGCCAGCTCGCCACGATCGATCGCCGGGCGGCGACGTGGGGCGTCCTGGCGGTGGTCGTCGCCCTGGCCATCGCCGTGCTGGGGAGCGGGAACCTGCGGTGGTTCGACGCCGCCCTGGTGGGCTACCTGTTCGGCACCCTCTTCGCCATCTTCGCCATCGTCTACCGCTACCTGATCTGGCTGCGTCGCCCGCCGACGGCCCGGCTCAACCGGCGGGGGTGGGACGCCTTCCGCCGGCCCGGCCAGCGGGCCCGCAACGCCGGCGCCCTGCCGGGCCTCGTCGTCACCAACCTGCTGGTGCAGTCGTTCATCCGCAGCCGGTCCCGCAGCCGGTGGCTCGCCCACCAGCTCGTGTTCTGGGGCTGCATCCTGGCCGGCCTGGTGACGTTCCCCCTCGTGTTCGGCCTGCTCCACTTCGAGTCGGTGGGCCAGGACGGGCGGGAGTACCGCACGGTCGTCGGCGAGGTGTCGACGTTCAGCTTCGACAGCCGCAGCGTGCTCGGCTGGATCACCTTCCACCTGCTCGACATCTCGGCGGTCCTCGTCCTCGCCGGGGTGTTCATCTTCCTGTCCCGCCGGCTCCGCGACCCGGGGGCGCTGGCGACGGAGCGGTCCAACGACTTCCTGGCCCTGGCCGGGCTGTTCGCCGTGTCGGTCACCGGCCTGTCGCTGACGGCGTCGAACATCTGGATGGAGGGCCGCTTCTACGTCTTCCTCAACACGGTCCACGCCCTGACCGTGATCCTCGGGCTGATGTACATCCCGTTCGGGAAGCTGTTCCACATCTTCCAGCGCCCGGCGAACCTCGGGGTCGCCTACTACAAGCGTGAGGGCGCCGAGGGGGCCCAGCAGACGTGCACGCGCTGCGGCGAGGACTTCGCGTCCGCCCTGCAGATGACCGATCTCAAGGAGGTCCTCCCGCAGATGGGGTTCGACTACTCGCTCGCCGCCGGTGGCGGCAGCTACCAGGACACCTGCCCGATGTGCCGGCGGAAGCTGGTGGCGCTGGCGCAGTCGCGCGCCGTCGGCGGGTTCGGCTGATGGCCCGCCCGCCCATCACCGAGGAGGAGCTGGTCGCCCGGTACGGCCCCCACCTCAACGAGACCCCCGTCGGCGGGTGGGACGCCGGCGTCGAGGCGGACCGCGAGGTCAAGACCCACTGCTGCTTCTGCGGCCAGCAGTGCGGGATCGTCCTCAAGGTCAAGGACGACGAGGTGGTCGGCTTCGAGCCCTGGTACGAGTTCCCCTTCAACGAGGGCAAGCTCTGCCCCAAGGGCGTGAAGCGGTACCTCCAGAACGCCCACCCCGACCGCCTGGTCGAGCCGCTCGAGAGGGACGCCTCGCGGCCCGAGGGGTTCCGACCGGTCTCGTGGGACCACGCCCTCGACCGGACCGTCTCGGAGATCCGGCGCATCCAGGCCGAGCACGGCCCGGACTCCTTCGCCATGCTCTCGGGCGTCTCGCTCGACAACGAGAAGTCCTACATGATCGGGAAGTTCGCCCGCCTCGCCCTGGGGACGGCCAACCTCGACTACAACGGCCGGCTCTGCATGGTCTCGGCGGGCGTCGCCAACAAGCGGGCGCTGGGGATCGACCGGGCGTCGAACCCGTGGAGCGACATCCCGCAGGCCGAGGTCGTCTTCGTGATCGGCGCCAACATCGCCGAGTGCGCCCCGATCACGACGAGCTGGATCTGGCGGGCCCGCGACCACGGGGCCAAGCTCATCGTGGCCGACCCCCGCGTCACGCCGACCGCCCGCACCGCCGACCTGTTCCTCGGGCTGCGGCCCGGCACCGACTCCGCCCTCCTCGGCGCCATGCTGCACGTGCTGATCGAGCGGGACTGGCTCGACCACGACTTCATCCGCGACCACACCACCGGGTTCGAGGCGGCGGCCGAGGCGGTGGCCGACCAC
This sequence comes from Iamia sp. SCSIO 61187, assembly GCF_019443745.1. Lineage (NCBI taxonomy): Bacteria > Bacillati > Actinomycetota > Acidimicrobiia > Acidimicrobiales > Iamiaceae > Iamia > Iamia sp. SCSIO 61187. The sequence continues at coordinate 3,683,487 of NZ_CP050948.1, read as the reverse complement.
ACGCCGGCGTGGGCCAGCGACGTCACCGGCGTGCCGGCGGCGCGCATCGAGCAGGCCGCCGAGCTGTGGGGCACGGCCGAGACCGGGATGCTGATGCACGCCCGGGGGCTCGAGCACCACACCAAGGGCGTCGAGAACGTGTGGGCCTGCATCAACCTGGGCCTGGCCACCGGCAAGTACGGCAAGCCCGGCTGCGGCGTCACCACCATCACCGGCCAGGGCAACGGCCAGGGGGGCCGCGAGCACGGCCACAAGTGCGACCAGCTGCCCGGCAACCGCGACATCACCAACCCCGAGCACCGGGAGTACGTCGCCTCGGTGTGGGGCTGCGCCGAGAGCGAGATCCCGGGCAAGGGCCTCACCGCCGAGGAGATCGTCGAGGCGATCCACCGGGGCGAGATCAAGGGCCTCCTGTCGATCTGCTTCAACCCGGTCGTCTCGCTGCCCGACACCACCTTCACCAAGGAGGCCCTGGACAAGCTCGAGTTCTACTCGGTCATCGACTTCTTCCTCTCGGAGACGGCGTTCCACGCCGACGTCGTACTGCCCGGCTCGCTGCACGAGGAGGACGAGGGCACCTCGACGAGCGTCGAGGGGCGCGTCATCAAGCTCAACCCGTCGAAGACGCCGCCGGGCCAGGCCCGGCTGGACTGGGAGATCCTCTGCGACATCGCCCGCCGCCTCGGCAAGGGCCACTACTTCCCGTACACCGACGCCGAGCAGATCTTCGAGGAGCTGCGCGTCGCCTCCAAGGGCGGCAGCGCCGACTACTCGGGCATCACCTGGGACCGGGTGGAGGACGAGATGGGCGTGTTCTGGCCCTGCCCGTCGGAGGGGCACCCGGGCACGCCGCGCCTGTTCGAGGGCGGTCGCTTCTACACCGACGACGGGCGGGGCCGCTTCAACCCGGTCCGGTACCGGCCGCCCGCCGAGGTCGTCGACGACGACTACCCGGTGTGGCTGACGACGGGCCGGGTGGTCAGCCAGTACCTGTCGGGCACGCAGACCCGGCGGATCGGCCCGCTCGTCGCCCAGTACCCGGAGCCGCTCTGCGAGATCCACCCCCGCCTGGCGGACCAGCACGGGATCGTCACCGGCGACGTGGTCCGGGTGACCTCCCGGCGGGGGACCATGACGCTGCCGGCGACCGTCGTGTCGACCATCCGGCCCGACACCGTCTTCATCCCGTACCACTGGGCCGGGCGCCAGGCCGCCAACCAGCTCACCAACCGGGCCCTCGACCCGCTCTCCAAGATCCCGGAGTACAAGGTCTCCGCCGTGCGGCTCGAGCGCGTCGGGCCGGCGGGCACGGTGGTCGTCGACGACCGGGACGTCGACCTCGTCGGCGGGGCCACCGGGGGCGACGCCCCCCGCACGCCACCGTCCGAGCCCGAGGAGGGAGGAGGGTGAGCGGCGGCGTCTCGGTCCCCGTCTCGATCGGCGTCAAGCGGTCCCCGGCCACGCACACCACGGCCGGTGCCTTCGGCGACAGCATCTTCGTCATCGACCAGAGCCGGTGCATCGGGTGCCGCTCGTGCGTGCAGGCGTGCGAGGAGTGCGGCACGCACCGGGGCACGACGATGATCCACCTCGAGGAGATCGACCGGGCCACCACCACGCAGACGGCGCCGATGGTGTGCATGCACTGCGAGGACCCGACGTGCGCCGAGGTGTGCCCGGCCGACGCCATCAAGCAGAACGAGGACGGGGTCGTGCAGTCGGCCCTCAAGCCCCGCTGCATCGGCTGCTCGAACTGCGTGCTCGCCTGCCCGTTCGGGGTGCCCAAGTACCTGTCGGCCATCGACCAGATGATGAAGTGCGACATGTGCTACGACCGCACGTCGGTGGGGCAGAAGCCGATGTGCGCATCGGTCTGCCCCAGCGAGGCCCTGTGGTTCGGCACGCCCGACGAGTTCGCCGCCACCCGCACCGGCACCCTCGTCAACGAGTTCTGGTTCGGCCGCCAGCCCGTGGCCACGAAGGTCCGCACCGTCGCCGACGGGCCCGGACCCATCGACGTCGTGGCGGCCAGCGGCGCCCGGCCCTGGCAGGACGACCCCTTCGGCCTCGACGAGGAGGGGCCGTCGTGAGGGCCCGGCCATGACCGATCGTCCTGCGGCCTCCGGCGACCGCGACGGGTGGACACCCGTGCCCGACCCCGTCTGGCGCCAGGACTTCCCCCTGACCTCGGCCGGCGAGGACGAGGTCACCCGGCGGGAGTTCGTCCGCTACCTGGTGCTGGCCTCGGGCGGCTTCGCCGCCGGCAACGTCGGCATCGCCGTCTGGTCGGCGCTGCGGTCGATCAACGAGGGCGACCCCCGCCCCATCGTCGCCCTCGACGCCGTGCCCGAGGGCTCGGCCCACCTCTTCGACTACCCGACGGGCGCCGACCCGGCCATCCTCGTGCACCTGCCCGGCGGGGAGCTGCGGGCGTTCAGCCAGAAGTGCACCCACCTCGGCTGCGTCGTCTACTACCAGCGCGACACGGGCGAGATGGAGTGCCCGTGCCACGAGGGCCACTTCGACGTCCACACCGGCGACGTGCTGTCGGGGCCGCCCCAGCGACCGCTGGGCCGCATCGACGTCGAGGTCCGGGACGGCACGGTGTGGGCGCTCGGGTACCGGGGCGAGGCCGAGGGGGAGGAGGGGTGAGCGACCCGATCCCGCCCCGGCGGGTCCCGGCCCACCGGACGGGCCCCCGCCGGCCCCGCTTCCACCGCGAGGTCCCGGCCGCCCTGGGCGTCTTCGTGGTCGTCCTGCTGTCGTTGCAGGTGTTCCTGCTCACCGTCGGCCTCGAGGCCCTCCTCGCCGACGAGGACGGCCTGGCCCGGGTCACGGCGCTCTTCTCGGTGGTGCTGGCGGCCGGATCGGCCGGCTTCTACCGGTACCTGCGGTGACCGACCCGCCGGCGCGCCGGCCGGGGCCGATCGGTGGCGACATGGCCGCCATCGTCCAGGGGCTCGCCCGCCGGGCGCGGCTCTCGGCGCTCACCGAGCGGCACGACTCGACCGTCGTCCTGGGGCTGTTCGCCTTCGTCAACGGGCTCATCGCCATCGGCGCCCTGGCCCTGGTGGCCCTCCTCACCGGGGAGCCGTTCATCTTCCCCTCGCTGGGGCCCACCGCCTTCCTGCTCTTCTACACGCCCCTCCTCCCGGCGGCGTCGCCCCGCAACACCCTCGGCGGCCACGCCATCGGCGCCGCCGCCGGCTACCTCGCCCTCGTGGTGTTCGGCCTCACCGACGCCGCGCCCGCCCTGGCCTCGGAGGTCACCGGCGGCCGGGTCGGCGCCGCCGCCCTGTCCCTGGGGCTGACGAGCGGGGCCATGGTCTGGGCCCGCGTGCCCCACCCGCCGGCGGGGGCGACCACGCTCATCGTGTCGCTGGGCATCCTGCGCGAGCCCGAGCAGCTCGCCGTCCTCATGGTCGCCGTGGTGCTGATGGTCGTCCAGGGGTTCGTGATCAACCGGCTCGCCGGCATCCCGTACCCGTGGTGGTCGCCCCGCCCGGCCGCCAGCTGACCGACGCGAGCGACGACGGCATCAGCCTCGGCCGAGGAGGTCGCGCACGGCGGCGGCCTCCGCCTCGTCGGCGAGCACGGACACCTTCCCGTCGGCCTCGAGCAGCACGATGCCCGCCGGCGGCGGGGCGGCGTGGCCGCTCTGGCGGAGCCGGGCCCGCAGCTCCTCACCGCTCATCTGCGAGGTGGTGAGCCCGCGCGGCAGCGAGATCCGGCCCCGGTCGGCGACCACCTCGGCGCCGGCCTCGACCGCGTGGTGGAGGGCCGGCCACCGCCTCCGGGCCCACGCCAGCACCACCTGGAGGACGAGCAGGGTGACCAGCGCGGTCATGCCCTCGACGTAGCTGGTCGTGGCGCTGACGGCGGTGGTGGCGACGATGCTGCCCAGGGCGATGGTGATCACCGCATCGAAGGCGGACATCTGGGCGACGGTGCGGCGACCGGCCAGGCGGACGCACGCCACCGCGGACGCGTAGGTCGCCGTCGTGCTGAGGACGATGAAGCCGACCGTGCCCCACGTCGATCCGAACCAGGTGCTCACCACGAACCTCCGCGTCCTCCGGGTCGGCCGCGCTGGCGCGCCCGTGCCACCCCACCCCCCGCTCTCCGGTCCGGGGCCGGCGAAACCGCCGTGACCGAACGGTGACGCTGCCCGGGCGCCCCAGGGGCAGGGAGGGGGCCATGACCGCTGTGATGGACCACCGCCCCGTCGTCGTGCCCCCCATCCGCCAGGACGTCGTCGACGTCTTGGTCGGGCACCTGGCCCGGGACGAGCCCGAGGCCTTCGCCCGGGCCCAGGACCGCCTCGACGCCACCCGCGCCGAGGTCGCGGCGGCCTCCGCCGGGTTGGTCGCGTCGGGCCAGCTGGACCTGGCCGCCCTGGAGCACGCCCTGGAGGTCCTCGAGGGTGTCGTGCAGCTGCCCGGACCCGTCGCCGCCTGAGCCCTGCGCCGCCATCCCCGCCGAGGTCGGCGACCGTCGCCGTGGCGTCGGCGCCGGCGATGAGCCCGTCGTGACCGGGATCCCCGGCCGATGAGCGTCCGCCACCCGGCGCTGCGGTACCGGGCCATGGTGGCCTTCGGCCTCCTCGGCCTCGCCGTGGCCGCCGTCGTCGTCGGCGTGTGCATCTCGGTGACCCGCGCCTCGCTGGTGGGAGGACGGGAGCGGTCGGCCGAGCGGCAGGCGTTCCTGAACGCCCGGGCCGTGCGCGCGGCCCTGGGCGAGTCCGCCGACGACCGGGCGGCCCTCGACGCCGTCCAGACCAGCCGGCAGGGCGTGGCCCTGCTCGAGCGGGGGGCCGAGTGGTACTCCTCGTCGGTGTCCGCCGGTCCCGACGACCTGCCCGAGGAGCTGCTGGTGGCGCTGGAGGGCGGCCGCGCCGCCCGCATGCGGGTGCAGATCGGCGACGACGTCATGGTCGCCGTCGCCGTGCCCATCGCCGAGGCGGACGCGACCTACGTCGAGCTCGTGCCGCTGGGCGACGTCGAGCGGGCCCTGCGGACCGTGACCGTCGCCCTGCTGGTGACCATCGGGGTGACGGCCCTGGTGGCCACCGGCGTGGGCTGGCTGGTCTCGGCCCGCGTGCTGCGACCGGTGCGGCGGATGGCCGAGGCGGCCGACCAGATCCGGGAGGGGTCGCTCGACCGCCGGTTGGAGCACGACGACGACGCGGACCTGGAGCCGCTCGTCCGTTCGTTCAACGGCATGGTCGAAGGCCTCCAGGAGCGCATCGACCGCGAGGCCCGCTTCGCCGCCGACGTCACCCACGAGCTCCGATCGCCCCTCGCGACCATGGCGGCCGCGCTCTCGGTGGCCCGTCGCCGGGCCGACGATCCGTCGGTCCTCGAGGCCCTCGACGTGCTCGACGCCGAGGTGGCCCGGTTCGTCCAGCTGATCGACGAGCTCCTCGAGATCGGCCGGGCCGAGGCGGGCGTCGCCGAGCTGGTGACCGACCCGGTCGACCCCCGCACCTTCGTCCGTGCCGTCGTCGAGACCAGCCCGCACCGCGTCGACGTCGACGCCCGCCCCGGCGCCGGTGCGATGGCGGTCCTCGACAAGCGGCGCATGGCCCAGGTCCTGACCAACCTGCTCGACAACGCCGCCCACCACGGCGGCGGGGCCACCCGGATCACCGTCGACGGGCGGTCCCGGTCGCTCGTCATCATCGTCGACGACGCCGGGCCCGGCGTGCCCGAGCACGAGAGGTCCCACGTGTTCGGGCGCTTCGCCCGCGGCCAGCGGACCGATGCACCGGGCACCGGGCTCGGGCTGGCCCTGGTCCGCGAGCACGTGAGGCTGCACGGCGGGGAGGTGGCGATCAGCGAGTCGCCCGACGGGGGGGCGCGGGTCACCGTCTGCATCCCGCGCGGGGAGGTCCGATGAGGCGGGCCGGGCGGCTGCTGGGGGTGGCCACCGCCCTCGCCCTGGTCACCGGGTGCGCCGTCGGCGCCGAGGACCGCGCCCACGTCATCGGCGCCGACGACGTCCCCTACGGCCTCCTCGAGGAGGAGCGGGCGGGGGCGACGGCGTCGGTGCCGGACGGGACGACCGTGGCGATCTACCTCGTCCGCGACGACGAGCTGGTGGCCGTCGAGCGAGAGCTGCGGCGCGACGCCGGGCTCGAGGAGCTGGTGGGGATGCTCGCCGCCGTGCCCACCGCCGCCGAGGCCGCCGCCGCGCTGACGACGGCGGTGCCCGACCCCGACGTCTACGGCGACGTCGAGGTCGTCCGGGGGACGGCGGAGGTCGATCTGGCGCCGTCGTTCTCGGAGATCGACGGTGCGACGCAGGCCCTCGCCATCGCCCAGACGGTGTTCACGCTGACCGCCCGGCCCGGCATCGGCCGGGTGGTCTTCCGCCTGGACGGGGCGTCGGTCGAGGTCCCCCGGGGCGACGGGACGCTCACCGACGAGGCCCTCGCCCGCGACGACTTCCCCGACCTGCTGTCCGGCGCCCGTCCGGGACCGGGAGGCTAGGCCGGCCCCGGGCCGAACCGGTGGGCGAACGCCTCGGCCACGGCCTCCCGGTCCTCCCGATCGACGTCCGCGCCGGCCGAGCCCTCGACGACCCGCTCGGCGACGGCCCGGACGGCGGCGGCCCGGTCGCCGAGCCCCTCGGCGAGCATCGAGCGGTGGACGAGGTGGAGGGCCTCGAGCAGGTACGTGTTCACGGCGGGGTGGGGGGCGGCCGACCGCCTGATCTCGGCGAAGGCCAGGGCGAGGAGCGCCTCGTGGGTCGGGGCCTCACCGTGGATGATCCGCCGTCCGTCCTCGTGCGTGGTGACCGGCGGGGGGAGGTCCCGCACGAACCCCTCGCGGATCACCTGGGCGAGGTGGAAGATCGCCTCCTGGGCGGTGGTCGGGTCGTTCACGCCGGGCGACAGGGCGACCAGCGCCACGTCCACGAGCTGGCGGATCCCGTAGCTGGGGTCCTGCTGCATGGTGCGCACCCTCCCCAGCTGGATGGCGTCGGCCGCCGCCGCCTCCGCTCCCTCGGGCACCGCGGCGGCGGGCCAGACGGTGCCCAGCGGCGTGCCCCGGATGGCGTAGCGGCCCACCGCCGTCTCCAGGCGCAGCGTCCCGCCCGGTGGGACGGCCTCCATCAGCGCCGCCTCGTCGACCTGCTGGAGCCACCCGCTGGCCGTGAAGGTCAGGACGTGCCCGGGGCCCGACGGGACGGAGTCGTCGACGGCGATGCCGTCCGGCTCGTCCCGGCGGTCGGGCCAGCAGCGCTCGATCTGCTCGACGGTGGTGTCGGTCACCCGGCCGAGGATCTCGCTGACCTCCATCGAGTGGGCGTTGTGGTCGATGAAGGCGACGATCGCCAGGATCGCCATGACCCCGAGGATCACCGCCACCCCCACGGACAGGTTGGGGATCACCGGCTCGCCGCTGTCCTCGAGCGGGCCCCGCACGGCCCGGAGCACGATCAGGCAGTAGGTGAACGTCCCCACCACCGCGCCCATGACCCGGCGGTTGAACGGGTCGCGGAAGAGGCTGTGCACCACCCGGGGCGAGTACTGGCTCGAGGCCTGCTGGATCACGAGGAGGCTCACCGAGAAGGCGATGCCGGCGAAGGTGATGGTCGCGGCGGCGACGACGCTCAGGACCTCGCGGGCGCTGTCGACGGTCGAGGTCAGGAAGAACGGGAGGCTGTCGACCCCGCCATCGACCGAGGAGTCGACCCCGACCATGAGCTGGCCCACCAGGCCGCCGACCACCACGAGGACCATGGGGACGAAGAAGAGGCTGCTGCGCAGCCGCTCGGCGATCGCCCTCAGTCGGATGCCCATGCCCTGGTCCTAGTCGGTGCCGTCGTCGCGTGCTGCGGGGCCGGTCGCCGACCCGAGGAGCTCCTGCAGCTCGGCCGACGGGCGGATCGACACGATCTCGGCCGGGACGACGATCCCCTCGGCGTCGAAGGCGCGCAGCACCGCGGTGGTGACGGCGGACCGCACCCGGCGCGTCTCGACCTGGTGGGTGTCGGCGCACCACACCAGCACCTCGAGCCCCACCGCCGAGGTGCCCAGCTCGGCCACCAGGGCCTCGGGGGCGGGCTCGGCCACGACGCCGGGCACCGGCCGGGCCGCCGCCACGGCGACGTCGATGGCGTGCTCGAGGTCGGTGCCGAAGGCGACGCCCACGGCGATCTCGATGCGGCGGGTCGGGTGGGCGGTCTGGACCTCGATCACGTCGGTGTAGACCGTGGCGTTGGGGATGAGGACCCGGCGGCCGTCGAAGGTCCGGATGACCGTCTCCCGCACCGTGATCTCCTCGACGGTGCCGGCCACCTCGCCCACCTGGATCTGGTCGCCGCCCCGGAACGGCTGGCGGAACAGCAGGAGGACCCCCGCCAGCAGGTTCTGGAGGATGTCCTTGAACGCGAACCCGGCGGCGACCGACACGATCCCGGCGCCGGACAGGAGGTCGACGGGCTGGACCGACGGGAAGACGATCGTGACGGCGAGGAGCCCGCCGACGACCGAGAGCGCAGCCGCCGCCAGGCGGGACATGACGCGGGCGAAGCTGGGGGTGCGGCGGCGGCCCAGCCGGCGCTGGACGACGGGCCGCAGCAGCCGGCCGCTGCCGACGAGGAGGGCCAGCACGACCAGGGCGATGGCGACCCGGGGGAGCGCGGTGACCACGGTCTCGCCCAGGTCGCGCAGGGCGTCGCCGGCCTCCCGCACCTCCTCGCGGCCGTCCTCGGCGAGGGTGCTCACGAGCCGCTCGGACGGTCACCCGTCGGCGTCGCCATCAGTGCACCTGGGCGCCGCTGCGCACCACGGCGACGAGCCCGGCCAGCACCAGGACCATGCCGGCCACGTGGATCCACTGGAACGCCTCGCCGAGCAGCAGGTACGACAGCACGAGCGCGCTGACGGGCATCACCCCCATGAAGGCCGAGGCGGTGCCGGCGCGGACCCGGGCCATGCCCCGGAACCAGAGCCACGAGCCCAGGCCCATGGTGCCGGCACCCCACCAGGCGACGGCCGCCCACTGGCCCCCGGTGGGGGCGGACCAGCGGAACGTCCAGGCGTCCCACAGGGCGAGCGGCAGGAAGACGATCGTGGCGATGACCGCGGCGGCGGCCGCGATCACGACGGGGGCCAGGTCGCTGGTGAGGCGCTTGCCCATGAGGCTGTACGTGGCCTCGCACACCACGGCCCCGAACACGAGGCCGGACCCGAGCAGCAGCCGGTCGCCGGATCCCTCGACCGTCTCGGCGGCGGCGTTCACCAACACGACCCCGGCGAGGGCCAGGGCGACGGCGACGATGCGCCGGGCGCCGAGGTGCTCACCCAGGAAGGCGACCGCGCCCATGGCCGTGACCGCGGGCGTCGTCGCCATGACGACCGCGCCGACGGCGCCGGGCGCCTCGCGCATGCCCAGCAGCATGAGCGCGCTGAACCCGAACGTGCCGATCACGGCGATGCCGGCGAGCAGCATGCGGTCGCGCCGGTCGGCCTCGCGGAGCACCTGCACCGGCCCGGACCCCTGCTGGCGGAGGGTGGCGAGGGCACCGGGGACGAGCACGAGGGCGGCGATCGCCATCCGCAGCCCGCTGCCCAGCCAGACCGGGAAGGAGCGGCCGACCACCTGGCTCACCGGCGTGGCGCTGCCGAAGCAGGCCATGCCCCCCACCAGCAGGGCCGCCGCCGCGGCATCGAGGCCGCTGTCGCCGTCGCCGTCGCTCACGATGGCGCGCCCTGCCCGGGCCGGGCGGGCGCTGCGTCACGGTCGTGTCACAGCCGCCCCCGTGACGCGGCTGTGACGCTGCTCGACCGGGGCCGGGGCAGCGTCCCGGCGCACCCACCACCACCGTCTGTCGAGGAGGTGCCCGTGAAGGTCCTGATCGCCCTCGACCACTCGGACGCGGCGCAGGAGGCCGCCAGGGTCGCCGCCGACCTCCTGGTCCCGATGGGCGCCGACTTCCTCGTCCTCAACGTCTCCCAGATCCCGATCGTGTGGGCCGGGGCCGGCGGCGGCTTCGGCACCGTCGCACCCCTCGAGCTGGCCACGCTCGACGCCCAGACCTCCCACCAGCGCAAGGACGTCATCACCGAGGACGCCGAGGCCGCCGGGGTGCCCGACCCCCAGGTCGTGGTGACGTCGGGCGACGTCGTGCACGAGATCTGCGAGGCCGCCGTCCGGCACGACGTCGACCTCATCGTCGTCGGCACCCACGACCGCTCCCTGCTCCAGCGCCTGCTCGTCCCGTCCGTGAGCCGCAGCGTGATCAGGGAGGCCGACCGGCCGGTGCTCGTCGTCCCCGAGCGGGCCGCGTGAGGCGGCCGCCGCCGAGAGCCGCGACCGGGACCGCCCGGCGGCGCCGGGAGGCGGTCCTCTGGCTGGCCGTCCTCGCCCTCCTCGGCGTCACGGCCCTGCTGTGGGCCGTCCGCCTCGGCTCCATGTGATCGGCGGGCGGCGTGGTCCGGGAGCCGTCCGGGCCCGCCGTAGGGTGCGCCGATGACCCGACCGGCCCCGTTCTGCGACCCCTCCGAGCTCGTCGTCGCCTGCGGTGAGGAGGCTTCCGATCCGCTGGTGGCCCACGAGGGGCAGGAGGTCCGCGTCGACGAGCTGGCCGCCAGCGGCCACCTCGACCACCAGGACGAGGACCTGGCCGCCGTCGCCGGCCTCGGCGTGCGGGCGTGGCGCTACGGCATGCCCTGGCGGCTGACCGAGCCCGAGCCCGGGGTCTACGACTGGGCGCTGTGGGACCGGGCGCTCGCCGCCTGTGCCCGCCACGACCTGGAGCCCGTGGTCGACCTGTGCCACTTCGGCCTGCCCGATCACTACGAGGGGTTCGGGGCCCCCGGGTGGGTCGAGGGCTTCGTCCGCTACGTCGACGCCTTCCTGGCCCGCTACCGCGAGCCGCTGCTGTTCACGCCGGTCAACGAGCCGGTGATCACCGCCATGTGCTCGGGGCTGTGGGGGATCTGGAACGACCGCCAGGCGAGCCGGGCGGACTACCTCCGGGCGCTGGGCCACGTGACGCTGGCCAACCTGGAGGCCATCGAGCGCATCTCGGCCGACCGCAGCGGCTGGTGGATCGGGGCGGAGGGGTTCGGGTGCCACGTGGCGGCCACCCCCGACGACGAGGCGGCCGCGACCGCGGCCCGTGAGCTCGAGCAGCTCACCTGGGACCTGCACCTCGGCGTCGAGCCGCCGGCATCGGTGGCCGACGTGCTCGACGTCGTCGACGACGCCGTGCTGGCCCGCATCGCCGACCTGGCCGGTCCCACCGAGCGGGTCGTGGCCGGCCATGACGTCTACCCGGTCAGCGTCACCGTCCACGGCGAGGGCGCCGAGCCGCTGACGATCACCGACCGGGTCGCCGCCTACGAGCGCGAGGCCCGGGCGTGGCACGCCCGCTACGACCGGCCGTTCTGGGTGGCGGAGACCTCGAACCTCGGGCTGGCCGTCGACGACGGGCCCCGCTGGCTCGACGAGGTGGTCGGGTGCATCGACCGGCTCCGGGCCGACGGGCTGCCGGCCCGAGGCGTGTGCTGGTACAGCCGCGGCGACCAGTTCGACTGGCACACCATGCTCACCCGCCCCGTCGGCGAGGTGACCGAGGTCGGCCTGTTCGACGCGGCGCGGCGGCCCCGCCCCGTCGCCGCCGCCTACGCCGCCCTGGCCGCGACGTCCGGCAGGGCGGCCCCGACGACCTGACGGTCAGCGGGGGGCGGGACCGGGGTGGCGCTGGCGGAGGACGTGCTTCTGGACCTTGCCGCTGGCGTTGCGGGGGAGCTCGTCGACGACCTCGAAGGCGACGGGGAGCTTGAGGCGGGCCAGCCGGGCCGGTGTCGATCCCGGCGGCGATGGCCGACCTGCGCCCCCTGGCCCCGCCCGTCTACGAGGCCAACGTGTTCGTGAAGGCCGTCGAGCGCTTCGAGCTCGCCTTCACCCCCCGCTGACCACGGGGGTCAGGCGGGGCGGCGCTGCGGGGCCTCGAGGCCGATCGTGAGGGCCGGCTCCCCGGAGAGCTGCACGCTGTGCACCCGGGCGACCCGGACCGCCAGGGCCTTGGCCTGGACCACCCGCGGGCCGCACCACCCCTCCTCCAGGGTCTCGTGGAAGAGCTCGAGCCAGCGGACGAAGTGGGCCGTGGTGAACGGCTCCTGGGCGTGGATGCGCCGGTGGGCCTCCAGCGGGTTGCCGTCGTAGCCGTGCTGGCCCAGCAGCATCCGGCACCAGAAGGCGGTGATCTTGGGGAGGTGCTCGGCCCAGTCGACCCCTGCCACGTCCTCGAACACCGGGCCGAGGAGCCCGTCCTGGGCCACGTCCTGGTAGAAGCGCCGGACCATCTCGGCGATCTCCTCGGGCGTGTCGAGATCCCGGTCGGGGGCGGGGCGGACGACGTCACGGCTCACCGACGAGACGCTACGACCACGTGCAGGCGACGGGCAGGGCCGAAGGTCCCCTCGGCGGCGTCACAGCAGGAACCCCTCTCCGTCGTGCTCCACGGCGACGACGCGCCCGCGGAGGCGACGGCCGACGTAGGGCGCCCGCTGCGGCTCCTGGTCGGTGGACCGGCGGACCTCTGCCTCCCCGGTCGGATCGACCACGATCCGACCGGCGCGACCGGCGTCCTGGCCGAACAGGCGGGCCGGCCCGGTCGTGACGGCGGGCAGCAGGTCGGCCAGCCCGATCGGGCCCTCCTCGGCCAGGGTGAGGACGGCGGGGAGGAGGGTGGCGGCCACGTCGAGGCCGGGACCGACCTGGCCGGCGACAGGAGCCTTGTGGTCGGTCGCGAGCATGGTCACGCGGTCGAGGGCGGTCCGGAGCGAGGACCGGGCCGGGTCGCCGGGGACGGCTGGCCGGACGTCGAGCCCGGCGGCGACCGAGGGGACGAGCGCGAGGGCGAGGTGGGGCGATGTCTGCACCGTGGTGTCGGGTCGAGCCCGGGCGGCGTCGACCTCCGCCGCGGACCGGGCGTGGCGCAGGTGCACGGGACCACCGTCCGAGCCGAGCAGGTCGTCCCGGGCGTCGTCGTCGGAGCAGAACACCGCCGCCCGCAGCCCCGCCGCCCAGACGGCGTCGAGGTTGGTGGCGAAGCACGGGTCGGACGAGAACAGCCGGCAGACCGGGGGCCACGAGGCGCACAGCTCGGAGCGGTTGCGGGCCAGCCAGGCCGGGAAGCCGTCGGAGCCCTCACGAGGGACGGTGAGGACCGGGACGAGCCGGGGCCAGCGCTCGCGCGCGAGGGCGGCGGCGACCTCGGCGGGGCGCCAGGGGGCGATGCGATCCCACGACCAGCCGGTCGTGACCGTCAGGCTGCCGCCCGTGAGCGCCCGCAGCCGGTCGCTGGGGCGCACTCCGAGGTCCGGCACCGGCCACGACTGGTCGCCGTCGTGGAGGCCGGGCAGGACGATCCACCCCCGGCCGTCGATCGGCGCCGCGGCCACCGGGCCGCCGCCCGACGCCCCGAGCTCGATGGTGACGGCGCCGCCGTCGACCCCGTCGGTGACACCCTCGATGCGGGTCACGGTCGCGCTCACCCGGTCACCAGCAGCCGGACGCCGGCGATGGCGCCGAAGGTGATGACCAGCCCCCGCAGGACCGGCGGCGGGAGGCGCCGGGCGGCGCGCGCACCGATCCACCCACCGCCGAGGGCGCTGATCGCCAGCACGCCGGCGGCGGCCCAGGCCACCGGGGCGATGGCCACGAAGGTCGCCGTCGCCACCACGTTCACGACCAGGGCGAGGACCCCGCGCACCCCGTTGAGGCGGATGAGCGAGTCCTCGAGGCCGAGGCCCAGGACGGCGAGGAGGATCACACCGAGCCCGGCCCCGAAGTAGGCGCCGTACGCGGCGGCGCCGAACGTCGCGGCCTGGAGGGCCCCGGACGGGCCGGGCGCCGGGCCGTCACCGGGCGGCGGCGCGTCGCCCCGGCCCGTCCGGCGCCGAGCGGCGAGGTGCCGAGCCAGGCGGGGTTGCACCGTGAAGAGGGCGCAGGCGGCGAGGATCAGCCAGGGGGCGGCGACGTCGAACGCCCCCTCGGGTGTCAGGAGGAGGGCGGCCGCCCCCACCGCGGCGCCGCTGACCGACACCGGGAGCAGGGCGCGCACCCGATCGCCCTGGTCGTGCAGCTCGGCGCGGTGGCCGACCACACCACCCAGGTACCCCGACAAGATCCCGACCGTCGACGTGACGTTGGCGGTCACCGCACCCTGCCCGGTCGCCAGCAGGGCGGGGAACGACACGAGCGAGCCGCCGCCGGCGGCCCCGTTGACGGTCCCGGCGGCGAAGCCGGCGACGAGCAGGAGGGCGAGGTCGGCGCCGGTCACGGGTCCGCCCTGCGAGCGGGGGCGGCGACCGCCGTCGTCTGGCGTCGATCGGCCGCCGCCCACCAGCCGCGGTCGTCGCGACCCACCACCACGTGGGCGGAGCGGACCTCGCCGATCGGCCGGACGGGGACGCCCTCGACGGGCGCGCCGGGCTCGGCGCGCACCGCACCGTCCACGGCCGACGCCCACCGTGGGGCGCCCAACCCCGTCCGGATGGCCTCGGTCGCGGCCGCACCCTCGAGGTCCAGGACGGGTCCGAGCAGCTGCGTGTTCCACACGACCTGGTCCTCCCCGCCCGAGGTGGCACCGACGGCGAGGTGACCGTCGTCGGTGCGCCGGGCCCAGGCGTGGAGGGTGGTGGGGGGCCGGCTGCCCGCACCGGCGGCGGGACCCCGGAACCCCCGACCCGGCCGGTTGCCCAGCACCAGGCCGGACGTCGGCAGGACGAGCCCGGCGCCGAACTCGGGGAACGAGTTGGAGTGGACGACGACCACGGCGGTGCCGTCCGCGTCGGCTGCGGCCACGACCGAGGTCCCGTCGTCGGTTGCGAGCCGGTCGCGGCGGGACACCGCCGCGGTGACGGCGCCGAGGACGTCGGATCCGGCGGCCACCGCCTCCAGGGCGTCGAGGAGGAGGGGGCCGTAGGTCGGGGCGGGGGTCGTGCACACGGCGCCGGCGCCGACGGTGGTCCAGGGCGCGGGGTGCCAGTGCGCCGACCGGGCGCCGGCGGTGAGGTCGACCCGGTCGATGACGCCCCCGGCGGGCCCCACGGTCGCGAGCAGCTCGTCGCCCAGGGGCCCGCCGAACAGCTCTGCCCCTCGGCGGGCCAGGTCGTCCAGGGCATCGGCCAGACCGGGCAGCAAGATGCGGTCACCCTCCGCCGGAGGTCGGTCGTCGGGCAGGTAGGCGCACCCGTCGGGCTGGTGCTGGCGCAGGAGCGGAGCGCTGGCCGCGACCAGCCGGGCCAGCACCGGGCCCACGAGCACCCCGCGCCGGGCCAGGGCGGCGGCGGGCGCGACCAGCTCGGCGAGGGGCCGCGTGGCCCGGGCCGCCAGGGCGGCGTACCCCGCGGGTGCCCCGGGGACACCGACGGCGAGCGGTCCGGTGAGCGGTGGTCCGGTCGGTCCGGTGGCGGCGGCGAGCCCGGCCGGGGTGGGCCCGATCGCCACGAGGGACCGGGCCCGACCGTCGGGCGCGACGACCAGGGCGACCAGGTCTCCCGCCAGCCCGCACTTCGGCGGCATCACCACCGTCTCGATGAACGCGGCCGCCAGGGCGGCGTCGTAGGCGTTCCCACCCCGGGCGAGGAGGGCGGCCCCGACGGCGACGGCGTCGGGGACCTGGGCGCCGACGACGCCGGTGCCCGTCGACCGCACGAACGGCACCGGTCGGGCCGGGGGTGGGATCGTCGTGGGTGGGGCCGAGGTCACGACGGCGAGTGGTAGCCGTAGCCCTTCGCCGGCCCGTAGTGCCGGAGCTCGATCACGTGGCCGTCGGGGTCGCGGACGTAGACGAGGTCGGCCTCGCCCCGGGCGCCCCAGCGCCGGACGGGCGGGCCCACGACGTCGAAGCGCCCCGAGGCGATGAGGGCGTCGAGGTCGAGCTCCTCCACCTCGAGGCAGAAGTGGTCGACGTTGTGCCCGGTGTGCTCCTTGCGGGCGTCGAGGTCGAGCACCGTGCCCTCGTCGATCCGCACCGAGGGGAACGGCACCTCTCCCCGTCGGTACTCCTCCAGGCGCTCCACCTCGAGGCCCAGCCGGTCGCGGTACCACGCCACCGAGCGCTCGGGGTCGGCGACCCGCAGCACCATGTGGTCGAAGCGGACGACCTTCGGGGCGGCGTCGGGCCGCACGAAGGTGGTGGCGCCGAGGTCGGTCGGGTCGGTGCTCATCGAGGCCCGATCGTCACGGGTGTGCCCAGCCGCTCGAGGTGGCGCTGGTAGCGGGGCACCAACCAGGTGTTGAACTGCGGCAAGGTGGCCTCCTGGTGGGAGTAGCGCCCCTGGGGCGCGAAGCGGGAGCGCAGCGCGCGCTGGAGCGTGCTGGTCGTGTCGGCGTCCTGGGCGCCGGCGACGTCGTCGAAGGCCTCCTCGCAGTGGTGGATCCACTCCCACCTCGGGTCCTCGGCGACGCTCTTGGGGTAGAGGAGGTGCCGCCTCCCGCCGGTCACGCCGGCCGACTGCGGCAGCAGGATCGACATGCCGATGTAGTTCGGGAAGATGCTGAGGAAGAGCGTGGGCGGGATCGATCCGAAGATCACTCGGCTCCGCTGCTCCTCGCTCAGGCCCGGGATGATCGGCGAGATGGCCGTGCCCATCGGGTTGAGCCCGCCGTCGACCCCGCCGAGCACGTTGTCGAAGTAGGTGGGGTGCATCACGACGCCCTCGTCGGGCTCGAAGTCCCAGAAGGCGGCCTTGTTGGCCGGAGCCATCTCGTGGTAGCCGCGGTGGACGAACTGGGTGTGGTACGGCTCCAGCGCGTTCTCGTGGTGCAGCTTCCAGTTCCACGGGCGCAGGCCGGCGTCCTCGGCCGGCGTGGCGATGAGGTCCTCCATCCCGAACCCCTCCAGCTCCCGCTCGAGGCGCCACAGCGACGGGCCCAGCGGGGAGGCGTCGGGGTCGAAGGTGACGAAGATGAGGCCGTGCCAGATCTCGACCTTGAGCTCGGGCAGGCGGACCTCGGCCCGCAGGTCCGGCAGGGGGAGGGTGTGGCGCATCTCGGGCGCGGCCACCAGCGAGCCGTCGAGGCCGTACGACCACCAGTGGTACGGGCACCGGAACTGGGTGCACGATCCCGATCCGGTGACGACCGGATGGCCCCGGTGCTGGCAGATGGCCGACAGGGCGCGGATCACCCCGTCGTCGCCCCGCACGATGACGAGGGGCTCGTCGACGAGCGTGACGGTGAAGTAGTCACCGGCGTGGGGGATGGAGCTGTGGTGCCCGACGCACAGCCACTCGCGCGAGAGCAGGGCGTCCATCTCGAAGGCGAAGAACTCCTCCGAGGTGTAGCACTCACCGGGCAGGCTCCGGGCCGTGGTGGTGTCGCCGACGCACACGTCGAGGCGGGACACGATGTCGGCGACGGTCGGGCTGGGGGCGGGCGGCAAGGGAACCTCCTGAGGTCTTCTGCCTTCTGTATACGAGGGACTTCTCACCGGGGCGTGACCAGGCGGGGAACGGTGCGTTTCACCTGGCTGACCGGACCATGACGTCGGCGGCCAAACGCTCGAGGAGCACCACCGCGCTCCAGGGGACCAGCGCCGAGGTGCGGGGGTTCTCCGGGGTCGTCCGGTTGCGCAGCTCGAAGCGGTAGCTGCCCATGGGCCCGTCGGCCTCGACGAGGTGCTCGACCGGCTGGTCCCGCGGACCACCTCGGACCTCGACCTCGGTGGCGTCGAGGCCGAGCGTCGCCAGCGCCAGGGTCGCGGCCACGTTGGCCGACGCCGGGAAGGCGACCGCGGCCTGGCGCGCCGTGCCCGACAGGGCCACCACGGGTCGCCCGGCCCGGAGGTCGGCCTTCAGGGCGACGGGCATCCACGGCCGGATCAGCACCGGTCCCGGCTTGGTCGTGCGCAGGGCCACGCGGTGCAGTCCGCCGGCCCGGGCCAGCGCGGCCAGGGCGTCGATCCCGCCGAGCGCGCCGGTGACGAGGTGGGCGCGCCCCGGTCCGGCCAGCACCCGGGCCCGCAGCTCGTCGTCGGCCAGGGCGCCGACGCTGAGGACGACCAGCTGCCGTCCGGCGGCGACCGTGGCCGGCCCGTGGGCGGCGAGCGCGGCGTGCCCGGCGGCCTCCACCACCACGTCGCTCGCGTCCAGCAGGTCGGCGAACCGGTGGGTGGCGGTGTCGCCTCGAGCGCCGACACCGCTGAGCCGGGCGCCGTCGATGCGGCCGGCGTCCAGCTCGGCGGCGAGGGCGGACCCGATGGCGCCGGCGCCGATGATGGCGACCCGCAGCCCGGCGGCGGTGATCGGTCGGGTGTCAGGCATCGACGACCTCGTCGAGCCACCCGGGTCGGGCCCCGGGCGCGAGGGGGATGGACGTGACCGGAACCCCCCGGGCCCGACCCACGGCCAGGGCCACCGCGGTCGGCGAGGCGATGAGCGGCGCCTCCCCCAGGCCCTTGACCCCGAGCGGGTGGCCCGGCTCGTGGCTCTCGACGAACACGACGTCGATCGGGGGCACCTCGTCCAGGACGGGGACCGGGTAGCCGGCCCAACCCGGCGCTGCGGCGGGCACGCCGTCGGCGTCGAGCACCTGCTCTTCGAAGAGGGCGAACCCGATGCCCTGGATGACGCCGCCCTCGACCTGGCGACGGGCCGAGAGCGGATCCACGACGTGACCCGCGTCGTGGACGGCGACCACGTGGCGGACGGCGACGGACCCGTCCGGGGCCAGGTCGACGGTGGCCCGGTGGGCGGAGTGCATGAAGGCCACGTGCACCGCGTCGCCGGTCCCGTCGTGGGGGTCGCCGGCGCGGGTCGGCGGTGCCGCGTAGCGCCGCTCCACCCGCCCGATCGGGGTGCGGGCCAGGACCTGGTCGAGGGGGGTGCGGTCCGGCCCGGTCACGACGTCGGTGCCGTCGAGGCGCACCTCGGGGGCGCCGGTGGCATCTCCCAGCCCGGCGCGCAGGGCGGCGCAGCAGGCCAGCACCGCCCCGCTGACCAGCCAGGTCTGGCGGCTCGCCGACGTCGACCCCGTCGGCGCCAGGTCGGTCCGGGCCGTGGAGAGCGTCACCGGCACGGGTCCGAGGGCCTCGTGGACGACCCGCTCGACCACCGTCCGCAGTCCCTGGCCGACGTCGACCGCGGCCGTCTCGACCAGGAGCCCGTCAGGGGTGAGCTCCGCGGCCGCCCAGGACTCCTCGACCCGACCGTCACCTCGCAGGCAGTGCTTGAGCCCGACGGCGAGCGCGGTCGCCCGGCGCGCCCCGGGGGCCGGGGGCGGGAGGTCGGGGAGCGGATGGTCGCGCGCCGTGCGGATGATCTCCTCCACCGGCGCCGCCGGACCGAGGGGCTGGCCCGAGGTGGCCAGCCGGTCGGCCGGGCCGGCGGCGTTGGCCAGGCGCAGCGCCGTCGGGTCGAGCCCGAGCCGCGCCGCCAGGAGGTCGAGGGTGGACTCGAGGGCGAAGCAGGCCTGGGTCGCGCCGAACCCCCGCAGGGCCCCGGAGGTGGGGTTGGTTGTCCGCCCGACCCGCACCTCGACGTCCACGGCGTCGAACCGGTACGGGCCGCCCATGGCGTAGGCGACGATGCGGGCGACCGACCTCGAGGTCGTCAGGTAGGGGCCCCCGTCCAGCACGACCCGGGCGCGGAGGGTGCGGAGCGTCCCGTCGGCATCGGCGCCGATGCGGACCTCGGAGCGGGACGGGTGCCGGGTCGGGTGGGCGAGGAGGGACTCCGCCGACGACACCGCGCTGCGGACGGGCCGGCCGAGCCGCAGGGCCGCCAGGGCCACCAGGGGTTGGAGCGTCATCTCCTCCCGGCCCCCGAACGCCCCGCCCACGCCCCCGTCGCGGACTTGCACCAGCTCCGGCTCGATGCCCAGCACGGCGGCCACGTCGGTGCGGTCACCGTGGACGTCCTGGGTCGCCACCGTCAGCCGGACGCCCCCGCCCCAGGGTTCGGCGACCGCCGCCTCGGGCGCCAGGAAGGCCGGGTCCTGCCGCCCCGTGGCCCACGTCCCCTCCACCACCACGGCGGTCGGGGCCGAGGCGTCCCCCCGGCGCACCACGTGCCGGGCGAGGAGGGTGCCGGGCTCGTCGTCGTCGCCCTCGGGGAGGTGGGCGGCGGCCTCGGCGGCGTCGACGATCGGTCGCCGGGGAGCCAGGTCGAGGACGACGGCGGCCGCCCCTCGTCGGGCTGCGGCGGCGGTCTCGGCCACGACGAACGCGATCGGTTCACCGGCGTGGCGGATGCGACCCTCGGCCAGGACCCGCTGGTCGGGCTGGATGGTGCCGACCCGGACCGAGCCCGGGATGTCGGCGCTGGTGTAGACGGCGACGACCCCGTGCTCGCGGCGGGCGGCGGCGACGTCGACGGCGACGATGTCGGCGTGGGCGAGGGGCGCCCGCGCGACGGCGCCGTGGAGCGCTCCGGGTGGCACGTGGTCGCCGGCGAACGGGTGGAGCCCGGCGGCCTTGGCCCGTCGCTCCCGCCCGGTCGCGTCAGGCACGGAGCGACCCGAGGGCGGTGCCGTCGTCGACCCCGAGGCCGAGCCGGGCGGCCGCCTCCCGGAAGCCGACGTGGCATCCGCAGCGACAGATGAGGGATCCGAGGGCGTCGTCCACGCCCGCCCGCCCGTCGGCGGCCCAGGTGAGCGCGATGACGGCGGCCGGGGTGCAGAAGCCGCACTGGATCGCCCCCGTCGCGGCCAGCGCCTCCCGGGCCGGGGCGCACCCGGCCGAGCCCGCCGTGGTGACCGAGCAGCCCACCGCCCGGGAGGCGAGCTCGATGCAGGCCAGGCGCATCTCGCCGTCGACGAGCACGGCGCAGGCGCCGCAGCGGCCCTCGCCGCACGCCTCCTTCACCTCGGTTCGACCGGCGCCGCGCAGGACGTCCAGCAAGGTGGTCGACGGGGCGGCCGGCACCGGCAGCGCCTCATCCCCCACCCGGACGGTGACCGGGGTGGCGGCGGTCTCGGTCGGGGGGATGGTCATGCGGCGGGTCGCGCCGATCGGTCGGCGAGGTCGTGGGCGACCAGCCGCGGGACGCCGAGCCCGACCAGCTCGTCGCCCAGCACGGCGCCGATGTCGGTCCCCGCGGCAGCGGCGGTCCCCGTCGCCGGCAGGGGTCGACGCCATCCGGACGTGCCCACGGCGGCCCGCCCGGTGGAGCGGCTGACGACCACCTGGAGGGCGGGCCGCCCGGCGGTCACCCCGCCCCCGGCCACCACCGTGGCCGGCGTCGACGGGACGTGGAGGGCGACGAGGACCTCCTGGGGGGCGAGGGTTCGGGGGTCGAGCGACACCGCGACCCGACGGCGCGCCGCCGGGCCGGCGACCTCGAGCGTCGCTCCGAGCGCCCACAGCACCGTGCGCAGGTCGTGGGGCCACCCCGGAGCGACGATGTTGCCGCCGACGGTCGCCCGGAGGCGCACCGGGTGCGAGGCGATCTGCGCCGCTGCCGTCCCGAGGGCGCCGCCGGAACGGACCAGGCGGGCGAGCGACACGGCGGCACCGACGCGCCTGCTGCCCAGACCCGACCCGGCGGCCGGGTCGAGGGCCGTCAGCTCGTCGAGCGTGGTGAGGTCGACCAGCCGGCTCGGCGCCCCCGCCCCGCGGGCCACGTCGACCAGGAGCGCCGTCGCGCCGGCCACCGGCCGGGCCGCCCCGTCGGCCAGGACGGCCACGGCCTCGTCCACGTCGCGCGGGCGGACGAGCCCGGGGACGGCGACGGTCACCCCCGGCTCAGGGCCGGGCCGAGTCGTGCCAGGACCGCAGGGCCCGGTTCGACACGACGGTGATGACCAGGAACACGGCGACGCCGAGGCTGGCCGAGCACATGACCCCGGCGATCAGCTTGTCGGTGGCCAGCTGGGACCGGTACACGTCGAGGAGCCGTCCGATCCCCTTCTCCCCCTGCCGGAAGAAGAAGTCGGCGACGATGGCGCCGATGACCGAGAGGCCGGCGCTGGTGCGCAGACCGGTGAACACCGACGGCAGGGCGGAGGGGAGCTGCAGGCGCACGAGCCGGGTCCACCGGGACGCGGTGTGGAGGCTGAACAGCTCGTGGTGGGCCTGGGCGGTCGACCGGAGGCCGAAGAGGGTGTTCGTGATGATCGGGAAGAGGGCGAGGATCGTGCAGATCAGGACCCGGCTGCGGAAGTTGAACCCCATCCACAGGCCGACGAGGGGGGTCAGGGCCAGGACCGGGATGGTCTGGAGGATGACCGCGTACGGGTAGAAGGAGCGCTCGATCCAGCGGGCCTGGGCCATCACGATGGCGAAGGTGGTCCCGAGGACGAACGCCAGGGTGAGCCCCGACAGCGCCACCCGGGTGGTCGACAGCAGCCCCCTCAACAGCTCGCCGCGGGTGCGGCTGTCGAGGAACCCGTCCTGCACCACCTCGTGGGGAGGGGGCAGCAGGAAGCGCTGGTGGCTGGGCAAGACGACGTAGGTGATGACGTACCAGATCCCGCAGGCCACCAGGAGGACGGCGAGCGGGCCGAGGGCCTTGGACAGGGTCCTCAGGGCGCGGACGAGCGGGTTCGGGCGCGAGCGCGGTGCGGCACCCACCTCCGTGACGGGGTTGGTGGCGGTCGAGCGAGGGGTGTCGACGGCGGTCGCGGTCATCGGTGGACGCTCCTCAGGATCTCGGACACCCGGCCGGTGATGCGGGCGAACTCGGGCTGGTGGCGCAGCTCGGGGCGGCGCGGGTAGTCGAAGGGCACGTCCACGATCTCGACGATGCGGCCCGGCCGGGCGGACATCACCGCCACGTGGGTCGAGAGGAAGACGGCCTCGTAGACGGAGTGGGTCACGAAGAGCCCGCCGAAGCTGCGCGCCGTGAACAGCGACAGCAGCTCGTCGTTCAGCCGCTCCCGGGTGATCTCGTCGAGCGCGCCGAACGGCTCGTCGAACAAGAAGAGCGGGGGGTCGAGGGTCAGCGAGCGGGCCAGCGACACGCGCATGCGCATGCCCCCCGACAACGACTTCGGGTGGTGGTCGGCGAAGTCGGTGAGCCCGACGGTGATGAGGGCCCGGTCGACGCGCTCCCTGCGCTCCTCGGCCGGGACGCCTCGGAGCTGGAGGAAGAGCTCGACGTTGCGCCGGACCGTCCGCCAGGGGAGAAGGTTGGCGTCCTGGAAGACGTAGCCGACGTTCGACCGGTCGACGGTGACGGTCCCGCCGGTGGCGTCGTCGAGGCCGGCGGCGATGCGCAGCAGGGTGCTCTTGCCGCAGCCCGACGGGCCCACGATGGAGACCAGCTCCCCGGGGTGGACGGCCAGGTCGGCGCCGACGACCGCCTCGGTGCCGTCGGGGAAGACCTTGGACGTCTGCTCGAAGCGGAGGATGGGTGGGCTGTCGCCCGCCGGCCGTTCGAAGGCCGAGGCGTCAGCCTCCGCCTCGTCGAGGGAGAGGGAGGAGGAAGGCATCTCGCATCTTGTATACGAGTCCGGCCACGCATCGGTTTCCCGCGCGTTACGGGTCCAACTCGATCACCTTCACGCCACCTGACCTGGGTGGGCGACCGCATCCGTAACACGGACGAAACCATGCCGACCGATGGCTCGTATACAACATCCCGAACCCCTGCTCCTCCGGAAGGACCCATCCCCGTGCAGATCCTCGGCCCCGCTCTCGGGGGCGACCCCGCGGCTGAGGCGGTGGCCGCCGAGGCCGCCGGGTTCGCCGGGGTCCGCGTCCTCGACCACCTGTTCTGCGCCCTTCCCGGTGGTCCGGAGCAGGCCTTCGACCACCCGTTCGTGGCCCTCGGAGCGGCGGCCGCGGTGACCGAGAGGGTGGTCCTGACCCAGACGGTGCTCGACGTCACCCGCCGGCACCCGACCGAGGTCGCCCAGGCGGCGGCCACCCTCGACCGCATCTCGAGTGGCCGGGCCGAGCTCGGGCTCGGGACCGGCTGGTACGAGCCCGAGCACACCGCCGTCGGCGCCGCGCTGGGACCGCCCGCGGCGCGGGTGGACCGTCTCATCGAGGCGGCGGCGGTGTGCCGGGCCATGCTCGACGGAGACGGCCGGGTCGACTTCGCCGGCCGGCACGTGCAGGCCCACGTCGACGTGCCGTGGGCGCCGACGCCGCACCCCGTCCCGCTCGTGGTCGGGGCGGCCCGCCCCGTCCTCCAGCGCCGGGCCGCCGCCCTCGTGGACCGGCTCGAGATCCTGTCGCCGATCGGACTCGGGCCCGGCGAGCGGCCGCCCGACCTGGCGGTGCTGGCCCATCGGATCGACGTCGCCCGGACCGTGGCCGCTGCCGCCGGGCGAGCGATCGCCTTCTCCGCCCGCGTGACCCTCGAGGTCGGGGGCCGCGCCGACCCGGCCGATGCCCTGCACCTCGCCGGGTCACCCGACGACGTCGTCGGTGCCGTGGCGGACCTGGCCCGACTCGGGTTCGACCGACTCACCGTCTTGCCCGTCGACCCGAGCAGCCAGGCCTGGCTCGCCCGATCGGTGGCCCACCTCGCCGACGCCGACGCCGGCTCGCGACCTGCCCCCTCCGACCCCTCTCCCGTAGGAGCCCCGTGACCGACATCCCCGCCCAGCTGCACCAGCACCGGGTGTACCGCAACCTCCACTTCGGCACCGCCGGCGCCTTCATCGCCCTCCAGCGGGAGAAGAACCAGTTGCTGGTCGACGCCGGGCTCCGGCCCTACGCCGTGTGGGCTCCGGCCCTCGGTGGCCTGCACCACATCACCATGACCTGCGACTTCCCGTCCCTCCACGACTTCCAGGTGCAGGGCGCGTCGACCGGGGCGATCGAGGGCTACGGCGCCCTCAACGCCCGCCAGCTGGAGCTGGTGATCGAGGGCACGGCGCGGGACGAGATGGTCAAGCTGGAGCTGGGGCTGTGACCCGGCTGAGCGCCGCGGTCCGGGAGCATGCCGCCGAGGTGGTCGCCGCCATGGACGACTGCCTGCTGCCGCTCGCCGATGCCGCCATCTTGCCCGGGGCGGCCTACACCTCGGAGGACTTCTTCGCCTTCGAGGTCGAGGCGCTCTTCCGGCGGGAGTGGCTGTGCGTCGGCCACGTCGGGCAGGTGCCGGAGGCCGGGCGCTTCTTCACCATCACCGTCGTCGGCGAGCCCCTCATCGTCGTGCGGGACGCCGCCGGCGTGGTGCGGGTCCTGTCCGCCGTGTGCCAGCACCGGGGGCACCCCATCTTCGACGGGCTGGGGACCCCGCCCGAGGACGTGTGCGCCGCCACCCGCTTCACCTGTCCCTACCACCACTGGGTCTACGGCCTCGGCGGTGAGCTCCTCGCCGCCCCGCAGATGCACGCGACCACCCCGGTGGCGCACCTGAAGGAGGAGGTCCGCCTGCCCGAGGTCCGCTCGGAGGTGTTCCACGGGATGATCTTCGTGACCTTCGACGACGACGCCGCACCGCTCGCCCCGAGCCTCGCCGCCCTGGGCGCCGACCTCGAGGCCTACCGGTCCGAGGACCTGGTGGCCATGCCGCCGATCGATCGGGTCGACCTGCCGTGGAACTGGAAGGTGCACCACGAGAACGCGCTCGAGCCGTACCACACGTCCTACGTCCACGCCGACGTCCACGGCGAGGCCCCGGCGGAGCTGGCCCGCTTCCTGCCGTTCGCGCCCGGGCAGGGGATGATCTGGCACCCGACCTACCTGGTGAGCGAGGACGCCTCGCTGAACACCTTCTCGGGGCAGGTCGAGCTGCCGGCGATCGACGGGCTCGACGCCGACCAACGCCGCCGCATCATGTTCTCGTCGGTGCCCCCCACCCTGTTCCTCATCCAGTCGCCGACCATGCTCGACATGTCGTTGATCCTGCCGCAGGCCGCCGGCTCGGTGACCGTCCGACGGATCAACCTGTACCCCCGGGCGGCCGTCGAGCACCCGGCCTTCGACGCCATCTACGCCGAGCAGCGGGAGAAGAAGGGGCTCGCCGTCGAGCAGGACCGCGCGACGGCGAGCGCCGTCCAGCGCGGCTACGGGTCGTCGTTCGCCCCCCGCGGCCGGTTGGCGGCGCTGGAGGAGACGGTCCACCAGCTCCACGAGTGGCTGGTGCCCCGCTACCGGGCGGCACTGGAGGCGGGCCGGCCGGTGGCGGTGCGGTCATGACCGACGACGTCCGCCGCCCCGCCCCGGGCGATCTCGCCGCCACCGTCGCCGCCCTCGAGGACCGGATCGCCGCCGTCGAGGGGCGGGCGGCCGAGCTGGAGGCGCGCGCCGGCATCGAAGCCGCCATGGTGCGCTACATGTGCGCCTGCGACTCCCCGACCGGCAAGGGGGCGGCGGTCGCCGCCGCCTTCACCCGGGACGGGATCTGGGAGGCGGTCGACCGGGTCGAGGACCACGGCGCCTGGGCCGCCCAGGGCACCGAGGCCCTGGTGAAGAAGTTCGACCGCAACCACACCCGGCTGCCGTTCTCGATCCACTTCCTCACCAACCCCCGCATCGACCGGCTCGACCTGGAGGCCGGCACGGCCACCGCCCGCTGGTACTACTTCGAGCCCTGCACCTTCCAGGGCACCGTGCCGCTCTGGACGGCCGGCCACTACGTCAACGACCTCGCCGTCGAGGACGGGGTCTGGAAGCTCAGCCACCTGCGGGTGGCGACCTTCTTCTCCACCCGGTTCACGACCGGCTGGGTCGACGAGCCGGCCTACGACACGACGGGCTGACCGGACCGCCTGGTGCGCCGGGCGGGCATCCACCCGCGCCCGGGCTGTCGCGGCCGCTCCGACCTGGGTCCCGGCGGCCTCAGATGGCCGCGACGGGTGCCGTCGCCCGGCGCCGCGCCAGGCGGACCAGGGCGATCACCGTCAGGGCCAGCGGGACGGTGGCCACCGCGGCCGCCACGCGGGCTCCGGCCACCGAGGCGGTGGTCCCCAGCACCAGCGACGAGACGGGCCGGAGCCCGAGGAAGGCGATGCTCCACAGGGCCGAGATGCGGCCGCGATCGGCATCGTCCACGCCGAGCTGGATCGAGGTGCTCGCCTCTGTGTTCCCCGCCAGGTAGCCGCCCCCGGCCACCACCAGGGCCGCCAGCCCGAGGGCGTCTCCCCGGGCGAGGGCGAGGACGAGCAGCCCGGCCGCCATCACCGAGCACCGTCCGACGAGCCGCCCCGGGGTCGTCCGCAGGGCGGGCGACAAGGTCAGCACGGACACGATCGCCCCGAGCCCGAAGGCGCCGACCAGGACGCCGGCGAAGGTGTCGGACCGCCCGTAGACGTCGACCGAGAGCTCCGGTCCCAGGGTGGTCACGGCGTCGGACGCGGTCGACACCGCCGCCACGACGGCGAAGGCCGAGAGGAGGAGGGGATCGGCCCGCACCACCCTCACCGCCTCGGCGAGGCTGGCGGTGGCGGAAGCCGAGGAGGCAGACGGCCGGGCCCGGGGTCGGAGCACGGGCCCGGCGGCGAGGAGACCCACCGTCAGGCCCAGGCTGGCCGCTCCGTTGAGGGCGAACGCCCACGGCACGCCCACGCCGGCCACCACGGCGGCACCGAGCAGCGGGCCCAGGACCCGCGCCACGTTGTACGACGCCGAGTCGAGGGCGATGGCGCGACCGACGTCCTCCGGCGGCGCCAGCCCCGTCACCAGGGCCTTCACCGCAGGTGTGGCGAACGCGGTGGCGGTCCCGGCGAGGAGGGCGAGGACGCACACGACCGCCACCGACGCCGCCCCCAGCGCCGCCACCGCGGCCAGGGCGGCGCCGATCGCGGCGTTGGCGACGCCGGCCGCCATGCCGAGGTGGCGGCGGTCGAACCGGTCGGCGGCCCGGCCACTCCACGGGGCGAGGAGCCCGTAGGCGGCGAACTGGCTGAACCCGACGACGCCGACCCAGAAGGTGTCGCCGTCGGTCAGCCGGTACACCAGCACCGCCAGGGCGATGTTCTGGATCCACGTCCCGCAGTTGGAGACCAGGTTCCCGGCCAGGTAGGCGGCGAGCGGTCGGTGGCGCAGGGCGTGCAGGTTCCCCGCCGCCATCAGGGGGTGGCGACGTGGGGGACCTCGACCCACCCCTTGTCGAACGGGGTGGTGAAGTGGTTCTCGACCAGCATCTGGGCGATGAGCCAGCGCGCGCCCTGGCGCCGCAGCTCGACGTGGTACTCGCCGGCGATCCAGAGCGGCGTCGTCCCCCGGTGGGTGCAGTGCTGGAAGTAGCTCCACCAGCCCGAGGCGGCGTCGCCGTCGACCTCGACCTGGCCGCCCGTCAGGTGGTGGAGGGCGTACGGCATCCGCTCGTGGTTGCGGTCGAACTTGGCCTCCAGCGCCTCGCGGCCCACGGCCTCCCACCCGGGGGTGGCGAAGCGGCCCACGCTCTCCCAGCGGCCGTCCTCGGTGAAGAGGGCGGCGACGAGCGGGCCCTTCCCCTCCGGGGCGTCGCACGCCCGGTGGTACGCGACCATGACGCCCTCGATGGCGACGCGATCGACGAGGGACTGCAGCACCGCGTCAGCGGGCACGCGGGACCTCGACGGCCACCTCGGGGCCGGCGTCGGCGGCTGCGACCGCGGCCCGGTAGCGATCCAGGAGCCAGCTGTTCATCTGGGGGATGACGGCCTCCAGGTGCGACAGCGGTCCTCGGGGCGCGTAGCGCGACCGGTAGCCCCGTTGGAGGGCGAGGAGGGTCTCCTGGTCCTGCATGATGGCGACCTTCTTGCGCTCCCGTTGGAGGGCGTAGGCCTCCTCGAAGCCCTCTTCCTCCACCGCCGCCTTGGGGTAGAGGTCGACCCGCCGCAGGGCCATCTCGTCGGGTCCGACCGGCAGGACGAAGGACAACGAGACGAGGGTCGGCTGGAGGATGGCGAACAGGAGCGGGGGGACCGAGGCGAACATGACCCGCCGGCGCTGGTCGTCGGTGAGGCCCGGGATCGGCGCGGTGAGGCGCTCTCCGGAGGTGGTGGCCAGGCTGACGTCCTCGGAGGTGAGGTAGGTGGGGTGCATCACCGCCCCCTCACCGGGGGTGAAGTCGTAGAAGCGGGCGTTGGCCGCCGGGGCCGCCTCGTGCACGCCCTTGTGCACGAACGAGGTGTGGTACGGCTCGAGGGCGTTGTCGTGGTGCAGCTTCCAGTTCCATCGCAGGCCGGTGCGGGTGGACGCGGGCATGGCGACGAGCTCGTCGAGCCCGAACGTGGCCAGCTCCTCGTCGAGGCGGGCGAGCGTCGGCGCGAGCGACGGCGCATCGTCGTCGAAGCAGACGAACACCAGACCGTGGAAGACCTCGGTGCGGATGGACGGGAGGGCGACCGTGCGGCGCAGCTGCTCGACCGGCACCGTGGCCTGCATCTCCGGGGCCGCCAGCAGGCGCCCGTCGAGGCCGAACACCCAGCTGTGGTACGGGCAGGTGAAGCGCTTGGCCTTGAAGCACGGGCTGTCGTCGGGCAGGGCGCCCAGGCCGTCGAAGATGGGGTGGCCCCGGTGCTGGCAGATGCCCGACAGCACGTTGACCTGTCCGCCCGCGTCGCGCACCACGAGCACCGGCTCGTCCATCACCTGGAGGGCGAGGGTGTCTCCGGGCTCGGGCACCTCTGAGGTGTGGGCGATGCAGAGCCACTCCCGACCGAAGATTGCCTCCTTCTCGAAGGCGAAGACGTCGGGGTCGACGTAGGCGGCGCGGGGGAGGAGGCGGGCGGTGGCGATGGGATCGTCGCAGGCGTCGGCATCGGCCACCAGCCGGCGGCCGGCGGCCAGCGCCGAGGGGGCGAGGGGGGCGGTCTGGGTCACTTGGCGTGGGCTCCTACGGGCGTCCATGGCGGCGTCCGAATGTTGTATGCAAGATGTGTGACGGGTCGTGGTCCGGCGCGTGACGAGGACGCTGCCGGCTGCTGTCCACGATCTGACGGCGTCAGGAAGGCGTAGGGAGGTCGACGTCCAGCCGTCACGGCCGGGAAACCATCTCGCTCGGACTCACGTATACAACATGCCGATCGCTCGTCCGGGGGGACGGGCCATCGAAGCACCACGTCAAGGAGCCCCATGCGATTCACCTCGACCTTCGCCCGGACCGCTGCGGTCGTCCTGGCTCTCACCGTCGTCGCCGCGTGCGGCGATGACGCCGAACCGGCCGCCAGCGGCGACGAGGGAGGTGGCGGCGCCGAGAGCGAGCTGGCCCAAGCCTGCCCCGAGACGGTGGCGGTCCAGACCGGCTGGTTCCCGGAGGCGGAGTACGGGCCCCTCTACAACGTCATCGGTCCGGGCGGGGAGATCGATGGCTCCAAGGGCTCCTACAGCGGGGAGATCGGCGACACCGGCGTGACCTTCGAGGTCCGCGCCGGCGGCCCCTTCCTCGGCAACACCCAGGCGTCGGCGCAGCTCTACATCGACGACACCTTGACCTTCGCCCTGATCGACTCCGACGAGGGGATCGAGAACGTGGAGGAGGCTCCGACCACGGCGGTCCTCAGCTACATGAACGTCCCGCCGCAGGCGATCATCTACGACCCGGAGACCTACGACCTGGAGGAGATCGGTGACATCGCCGACACCGACGCCACCGTCCTGGTGTTCGAGGGCAGCACCTACCAGCGCTGGCTGATCGGCGCCGGGCTCATCCGGGAGGAGCAGATGGACGGGTCCTACACCGGTGCTCCCGACCAGTTCGTGGCGGCCGAGGGACGAGCGATCCTGGGTAGCGGGTACGCCACGCTCGAGCCCTACACCTTCGAGCAGCTCGAGCAGTGGGGCAAGCCCCTCGAGGCCAAGCTCCTCTACGACGCGGGCTACCCGATCTACGGCTCCAGCGTCGCCGTCCGCACCGAAGACCTCGAGGAGCAGAGCGAGTGCCTGGAGCTGCTCGTGCCGATCATGCAGCAGGCGACGGTCGACTACATGGACGACCCGAACGGCATCCTCGAGGAGATCGAGGCGATGAACACCGAGATCGGTGACTTCTGGCAGACCCCGGTCGAGCAGAGCCAGTACGCGTGGGAGAAGCTCGGCGAGTTCGGGACCTTCGGCGACGGACCCGACGGGACCTTCGGTTCCTTCGACGAGGAGCGGATGGCGGAGATCCTCGACGTGGTGGTCCCCGTCCTGGAGGAGACCGGCAGCGACGTCCCGGACGACATCACCTGGGAGGACATCGCCACCAACGAGTTCATCGACCCCGACATCTCGATGGGGAGCTGACCGAGGTGGCTCGCCTGGACCTGTTCGAGATCGGCGGCGGTGGGGGGATCGAGCCCGCCACCGCGGTGCACCTGGACCACGCCCTCCGAGGGGTGGGCGCCTGCTACGTGCGAGACGCCGCCCTGCCCCGGGCGCTCCTCGGCCGCTTCGAGCAGGTCACGGCGGAGTTCTTCCGACGCCCCCTGGGCGGCAAGCTCAGGCTCGCCGCCCAGGGGGAGGCCAAGCTCGGGTACCGCCCTCCCGGCTCGGCCTCCTACGCCGCCGCCGACGGCTCGGCCGTCAGCGGGCGCGATGCCTGCGAGCTGTTCAAGGTCGGGCGCGACCCTGGTCGCGACGAGCCGGCGGGCTGGGCGGCCGAGGCCCCGGCCATGAGGGACGTCTGGCGCGAGACCTACGGCGCCCTGGCGGCCACGGCGGTGGCCGTGGGAGACGCCCTGGCGGTGGCCGCCGGCCCAGCCGACCCGGGCGTGCGTGGGTGGGTGGCCGGCCAGACCTCGAACCTCGCCACCAACTGGTACCCGGGGGGACAGGCCGGCGACGCCGAGCCCGAGGAGGGTGGCCTGCGAGGCGCCCACACCGACTTCGGGCCGTTCACCCTGCTCCACCACCCGCCCGGCACCGGTGGCCTGGAGGTCGACGTCGACGGGTCGTGGGTGGCGGTGCCCCCGATCGACGGGGCGCTGGTGCTGCTGCTCGGCGACCTCATGGCCCACACCACCGGCGGCCGGTGGCGGGCCCCTCGCCACCGGGTCGTCGCGCCTCCGGGCGATGGCGAGCGGCTGTCGGTCGTCTTCTTCGTCTTCCCGGACCCGGCGTCGCCGGTGGCCCGACCCGACGGGGGCGGGGCCACCACCGCGGGCCGCTTCGTGGCCGAGCGCTGGGACCGGATCTATGCCTGAGGCGCCGACGATCGCCCTGAACAGGGTCTGCACGGCGTCTGACGGCACCGCCCCGATCGCCGCGACCTCCGCCGCGCCTGTGGGATATTGCATGCCATGAAGCTGGGCGACACCCACCGGACCCTTCGCGACGAGATCGTCGACGAGCTGCGGCGGCGCATCCTCGACGGCGAGCTGGAGCCGGGGGACCGCCTCGGCGAGAGCGCCCTCAGCGGCGAGCTCGGCGTCTCCCGGATCCCCCTGCGCGAGGCCTTCCGCTGCCTCGAGTCCGAGGGGCTCCTCGAGTGGTTGCCCCGCCGCGGCGTGCGCGTCGTGGGCACCGACACGTCCGAGGCCGAGGCGGTCGAGGAGATCCGTCTGGCGCTGGAGCTCATCGCCGTGCGCTTCGTGGCCGAGCGCCGCGACGACGGCATGACCGGCGAGCTGGAGGCCTTCCTCAAGGAGGGCAACCGCGCCACTCGCAACCGGGACGTCGAGACCCTCGTCGAGCTCAACCGGCGGTTCCACCTGCTCCTGGCCGAGGGCAGCGGCAGCCCGCTCCTGACCCGCCTGCTCCAGACCGTCCGGCAGCGTTCCGACCAGCTCCGGGTCCCGGCCGACGAGAAGCGGGTGCGCTCGTCGTGGCGGGACCACGCCGCCATCGTGCGTCACCTGCTCGAGGGCGAGACCGGTGAGGCCGAGGCCCGCATGCGAGCCCACCTCCTGTCGCACCGCGCTGCGGTGGCCTGAGTCGTCCGTGCACCTCTCCCCCCACGAACAGGAGAGGCTGCTGGTGCACGTCGCGGCCCAGCTCGCCCGGGACCGGCGGAGCCGGGGGCTGCGCCTGAACCACCCGGAGGCGGTCGCCGTCTTGACGTCGTGGGTGTTCGAGGGGGCGCGGGACGGACGATCCGTCGTCGACCTCATGGAGGCCGGCCGCGAGGTGCTCACCCGCGACGACGTGATGGAGGGGGTCCCCGAGATGATCCCCGAGGTCCAGGTCGAGGCCACCTTCCCGGACGGCACCAAGCTGGTGACCCTGCACCAGCCCATCCCGTGACGCCGTCCGCCCCCGACCGTCCGCTCGTGCCCGGCGAGGTCGTCGGCCCCGACGATCCCGTGCCGCGCTCGCCCGGCCGCCCTCGCCGGACGCTGGTGGTGGAGAACACGGGCGACCGGCCCGTGCAGGTCGGTTCGCACTTCCACCTGGCCGAGGCCAACCCCGCCTTGGACCTCGACCGCGCCGCGGCCCGAGGTTGGCGCCTCGACGTCCCCGCCGGCACCTCGGTGCGCTTCGAGCCGGGGATCGCCCAGGAGGTCACGCTCGTCCCTCTCGGCGGGCGCCGGATCGTTGCCGGTCTGCGGGGCGAGGTGGCCGGCCCCCTCGACGTCACCGAGCACCCGGATCGGAGCGGTCGTGACGCCTGAGACCACCGACCGCGCCACCTACCGTCGGCTGTTCGGCCCCACGACGGGAGACCGCATCCGCCTCGCCGACACGGACCTGTGGATCGAGGTCACCGAGGACCGCAGCGCCGGGGGCGACGAGGTCGTGTTCGGTGGGGGCAAGGTCATCCGCGAGTCGATGGGCCAGGGCGGCGCGACCCGCGCCGAGGGCACACCGGACCTGGTGATCACGGGGGCCGTGGTCCTCGACCACTGGGGAGTGATCAAGGCCGACGTCGGCGTGCGCGACGGGCGCATCGTGGCCCTGGGGAAGGCCGGGAACCCCGACACCATGGACGGCGTCCACCCCGACCTGGTGATCGGCCCCTCCACGGAGGTGCTGGCCGGGAACGGGAAGATCCTCACCGCCGGCGCCGTCGACAGCCACGTGCACCTCATCTGCCCGCAGCTGGTGCCCACCGCCCTCGCCGCCGGGACGACGACCCTGGTCGGAGGGGGCGTCGGCCCGGTCGAGAGCAGCAAGGCCACGACGGTCACCGCGGGCGCCTGGAACCTGGCCCGGATGCTCGAGGCCATGGACTCATGGCCCGTCAACGTCGCCCTGCTGGGCAAGGGCAACACGGTGTCGGAGGAGGGCCTCTGGGAGCAGCTCCGGGCCGGGGCCGCCGGCCTCAAGCTGCACGAGGACTGGGGCACCACCCCGGCGGCGATCGACACCGCCCTCCGGGTCGCCGACGCCTCGGGCGTCCAGGTGGCCATCCACACCGACACCCTCAACGAGGCCGGCTTCGTGGCCGACACCGTCGCCGCCATCGGCGGCCGGTCGATCCACGCCTACCACACCGAGGGAGCGGGGGGCGGACACGCCCCCGACATCATCACCGTCGCCAGCCACCCCAACGTGCTGCCGTCGTCGACCAACCCGACCCGGCCCCACACGGTGAACACCGTCGCCGAGCACCTCGACATGCTCATCGTCTGCCACCACCTCAACCCGGCGGTGCCCGAGGACCTGGCCTTCGCCGAGAGCCGCATCCGGCCCAGCACCATCGCCGCCGAGGACGTCCTCCACGACCTGGGTGCCATCTCGATGATCGGTTCGGACTCGCAGGCCATGGGGCGCATCGGCGAGGTCACCCTCCGCACCTGGCAGACGGCGCACGCCATGAAGCGACGGCGCGGGGCGCTGCCCGGCGACGGCGCCGCCGACAACCACCGGGCCCGGCGCTACGTGGCGAAGTACACCATCGCCCCCGCCGTCGCCCACGGGCTGCACCACGAGGTCGGCAGCGTGGAGCCGGGCAAGCTGGCGGACCTGGTGCTGTGGGACCCAGCGTTCTTCGGGGTCCGGCCGCACGTGGTGCTCAAGTCGGGCTTCGTGGCGTGGGCCCAGATGGGCGACGCCAACGCCTCCATCCCCACCCCCCAGCCCGTGCTGCCCCGACCGATGTTCGGGGCGGCTCCCGGCGTCGCCGGCGACCTCAGCGTCGCCTGGGTGGCGCCGGCCGCGCTCGAGGACGGGCTGGCCGACCGGCTGCGGGTGCGCCGGCGCCTGGTGCCGGTGGCCGACACCCGGTCGGTCGGCAAGGCCGACATGCCCGAGAACGATGCCCTGGTCGACATCCAGGTCGACCCGGACACCTTCGCCGTGCACATCGACGGCGACCTGGTCACCGAGGACCCGGCCGACGTCCTCCCCATGGCCCAGCGCTACTTCCTCTTCTGATGGCCGGGCCCGTGCCGACGACCGCGGTGAGCGTCCTCGCCGGCCTCGTCCTGGGCGACGGTCGCCTTCCGGTCGGCGCCTCGTCGCACTCGTGGGGCGTGGAACCCGCCGTGCGCCACATGGGCCTCGACGGCGCCGACGACCTGCGGTCGTTCCTCGAGGCACGGCTGCCGGAGGCGGCGCTGGTCGAGGCGACGGCCGCAGCGCTGGCCGCGGGCCACGAGGTGGTGACGCCCGATCCGTGGTGGGAGCACCTCGTGGCCGAGCTCGACGCCCGCATCCCGTCGGCGGCCCAACGGGCGACGAGCGATCGCCTCGGCCGCCTGCTGCTCCGCGCCGCGGGCCGGCTCTGGCCGTCGCCGGGTCTGGCCCTCGTGGCCGACGGTCGGCGCACGCCGCAGGCCGCGGTGCTGGGGGCCGTGGGCCGGGCGGCGTCGATCAGCCCGGTCGACGCCGCCGCCCTGTCCCTGCACGGCGCGGCGTCGATGGCCGCATCGGCCGCGGTCCGCCTCCGCGGCCTCGACCCCGTCGAAGCCCAGGCCGTGGTCGTCGGCCTGCACCCGCTGCTCGCCACCCTGGCCGCCACCGCGGCCGGGGTGGGCGGCCCATCCGACCTGCCCCCCGGCGGGACCGTCACCGTCGACCTCCTCGCCGAGGTCCACGCCCACGAGGAGGCCCGGCTCTTTGCCAGCTGACCTGTTCCAGATCGCCGACCACCACCAGCACGACCACGGCGCCGCCCACCACCACCCCGCGCCGGCCGCCGGCCGCCCGCTCCGGGTGGGGGTCGGGGGGCCGGTCGGGAGCGGGAAGACGACCCTGGTCGCCGAGCTCTGCCGGACCCTGGCCCGAGACCTGGCCATCGTCGTCGTGACCAACGACATCTACACGAGCGAGGACGCGCTGGCCCTGCGAGCTGCGGGCGTCCTCGACCCGGAGCGCATCGTCGCGGTCGAGACCGGCGCCTGCCCGCACACCGCGATCCGCGACGACATCGCGGCCAACCTCGACGCCGTCGAGGAGCTCGAGCGCCGCTTCGCCCCCGCCGACCTGAGCCTGGTCGAGAGCGGCGGCGACAACCTCACCGCCGTGTTCAGCCAGGGCCTGGTCGACCGGCAGATCTTCGTCCTCGACACCGCCGGCGGTGACGACGTCCCCCGCAAGGGCGGTCCCGGCGTCGAGCTGGCCGACCTGCTCGTCATCAACAAGGTCGACCTCGCACCCCTCGTCGGGTCCGACGTGGATCGCATGATCGCCGACGCCGCCGCGCGCCGGTCCGGCAAGCCGGTGGTCACCACCGCCCTGCGCTCGCCCGGTGGGGTCACGCCCGTCGCCGAGTGGCTGACCCAGCAGGTGAGGGTCTGGCAGGGCGCCGCGGTCGGCGAGGTCCCGGTCTGAGGGCCCGGGCCCGGCTCGAGGCGGAGGCCGACGGGCGCGGGGGGACCCGCGTGACCCACCTGCGCTCCGAGGCACCCCTGCTCCTCCGGCTCGCCCCGGGAGGTCGGGCCCACCTCGTCGGCGGGGCCGCCGGCCCGCTGGGCGGCGACGACCTCGCCCTCGCGATCCGCGTCGGCGCCCTCGCCCGGCTCGAGGTCCGTGGGGTCGCCGCCATGCTGGCCCAGCCCGGACCGGCCGGCGGGAGGGGCCGGCTCGTCGTCACCGCGGACGTGGGCGAGGACGGGCACCTCGACTGGGACGTGCAGCCCACCATCGTGGTCGCGGGCGCCGACCTCGACGTCGACCTCCGCATCGCCCTCGCCTCGGGGGCCACGCTGCGCTGGCGGGAGGAGCTGGTGCTGGGCCGCTCCGCCGAGCAACCCGGTCGCGTCCGCACGCGGGTACGGCTCACCGAGGGCGGGCGGACCACCCTGGACCACCGTCAGGTCGCCGGCGGGGCGCCGGGGCCCTGGGACGGGCCCGGCGACCTCGGCGGGCACCGCTGGCTCGGCTCGGAGCTGCGCGTGGGCCGGGGCCCGGCCGCCCGTCCGCCGCTCGCCTCACACGGCGCCCGGGCGGCGGACCTGGTCCTCGCCTCGGGCGCGGTCCTGGCGGTGGCCACCGCGACCGACCGCCGGACGGGGCTGCCGGCGCTGGACCGCCCACCCGGCCGGCCCGTCGTCCGAGCGACCTCCGCCGCCATCGCCTGACTCGCCGTCCCCGCCAGGGAGGCGCAGCTGGGACCAAAACCTGTGAAGCGAGCGACGAGGGTTAGGCTGCGGCCGTGACGCCGCCGTCCGCGCCGGGAGCCCCGGGAGCCCTCGGCCGGGATCCGCGGCCGCTCGTCGGGGAGCCGCTGGGCCTCGACCTGCTCAACACCATCTGGGTCGACGGCGGCGTCCGCCACGACCTCCTCGCCGACGTCGACGGGCTGGGTGTCTGGCTGACGGCCCACGGCGTCGACGCCGAGGTCCCCCGATCGCCGGCGACGCTCGCCGCCGTCCGGGAGGCGAGGGCCGCGATCGCCGCCCACGTCGACACGGCGGACGCGCCCGGGGCGCGGGACGGGGTGAACGCCATCCTGGCCCGGGGGGCCCTCGCCCGCAGCCTCACCGAGGACGGGCCCGTCACCGTGCCGCAGGTCGACGACCCCGCCCAGCGGCCGGGGTGGACGGCGGTGGAGAGCTACCTCCGGCTGCTCGAGCGCGACGCCGGTCGCGTCCGGGCCTGCGCCCACCCTGACTGCGTGCTCCACTTCTACGACACGAGCCGCAAGGGCAACCGCCGGTGGTGCTCGATGGCCGGCTGCGGGAACCGGGCCAAGGCCGCCCGCCACTACGCCCGCACCCGCAGCTCCGAGGGATAGCCCTCGTAGCCGGCCCGGCGAGCGGCCGGTCGTCAGGCGCGGGAGCGGCGCAGGAGCCGTCGGCCGGCGGACGCCGCCAACCCGGGCTGCGGGCGCTCGAGGTCGGCCTGGCGACGACGGACCTTGAGCAGGTCGGTCCGGGTGCAGATGCCGACCAGGAGGTCGCCCTCGACCACGGGCACGTGCTCGATGGTCTCGTCGAGCATGATCCGCAGGGCGGTCTGGGCCCGGGCGTCGGGTGCCACGGTCACGACGGTGGTCGAGCTGTGGTCAAGGAGGGGGTCGTCCCCACCGCCGTCGAGGCGGAGGAGGTCGCCACGGGTCACGATGCCGACCACCCGGCCCTCGTCGAGGATCGGGTAGGCGCCGTGGCCGTGGGCGGCGAAGTGAGCGCGGGCGTCGGCCACCGTCGCCGTGGCCGGGAGGCACTCGACCCGGGTGCTCATGATGTCCCGCACCCGGACGCTGGTGAACGGGTCGACGCCGTAGTGGCGGCCGATGAGCAGGCCGCGCCGGCGGAGCTTCTCGGTCATGAGGCTGTCCTGGTTGACGGCGCTGTAGACGAGGTCGGCGATGACGGTCGCCAGCATGAGGGGCAGGACCACGTCGTAGTCCCGGGTCAGCTCGAACACGAAGACCATGGCGGTGAACGTCGCCTGGGTGGCGGCGCCGAACGTGGCCGCCATGGCGACGATGGCGAAGGCTCCGAGGGCGATGTCGGTGCCGGGGAGCACCTCGTTCAGGCCGGACCCGACGACGGTCCCGAACGAGGCGCTGATCAAGAGGATCGGTGCGAGCGTGCCTCCCGAGGTCCCCGACCCGAGGGCCAGCCACCACGCGACCAGCTTCCCGGCGGCGAGGGCGGCGACGGTGCCCACGGCCAGCCGCGACGCGAGGACGTCGCCGATGGCGTCGTAGCCGACGCCCAGGGCGCGGGGGACGAAGAGGCCGACCGTGGCGAAGCCGAACGCACCGATGGCGGGGTGCCAGAAGTCGCTCACGGGCAGACGGCGGTAGAGGTCCTCGACGAGGAAGAGGCCCCGGCTCACCACGATCGCCAGCACCCCGCACGCCACGCCCAGCAGGACGAACGCCGGCAGCACGTCGAGCCCGGCGAAGTCGTGGGGCGGGACGTCGAAGAGCGGCCCGTCGCCGAAGAGCGCCGAGTGCATGCCGCCGGCGATGGCCGTCGCCACGACCAGGGGGACGAAGGCACGGACGGAGAACTCGAACAGCAGGAGCTCGATGGCGAGCACCACGGCGGCGAGCGGGGCACCGAAGGTGGCCGACATGCCGGCGGCGGCCCCGGCGGCCAGGAGGATCTTGCGCTCCGACGGGGTGATCCGGACGACCTGGCCCATCAGCGATCCGATCGCACCTCCGGTGACGATGATCGGGCCCTCGGCGCCGAAGGGCGCACCCGTGCCGATGGCGATGGCGGCCGAGACCGGCTTGGCGACCGCGGTGCGGGGGGCGATGCGGCTCTGCTTGGTGAGGATCGCCTCCATGGCCTCGGGGATGCCGTGGCCCCGGATGACCGGCGCCCACCGCGCCAGGAGGCTGATCAGGAGGGCACCGACGACGGCGGCGACGAAGACCGGCCACCCGACCTCGAGCTCGGTGAACGGCGTCTCCTCGGTCGCCAGGCGGTGGAAGAGGGCGGCGTTGGTGATCAGGGCGATGAGGTGGACGAGCACCCAGGCGGCGCCCCCACCGGCGAACCCGAGCAACGCGGCCAGGGCCGTGAGCAGCAGGAGGCGGCGGGTCGGCGTTCGGTCGATCACCATCAGAGAGTATCGTGATGCGATATGACGCGACCAGAGGCCGAGAGCGGTGCCGTCAGCGACGACGACTACGCCCGCCTGCTGGCCTTCCGGGACGGGCTGCGCCGGTTCCTCCACTGGAGCGAGGACCAGGCGCGCCGGGAAGGGCTCACGCCCTCGCGGCACCAGCTGCTGCTCGCGATCCGCGGGCACCCCGGGCCGCCGTCGATCACCGACGTCGCCGAGCACCTGGCCCTGCGGCACCACAGTGCGGCCGAGCTGGTCGGTCGGGCCGAGGCGGCGGGGCTCGTGCGACGGGTCGCCGACGCCGACGACCACCGGGTCGTCCGCCTGGCCCTCACCGCCGAGGGGGAAACCCGCCTCGCCGCGCTGGCGGCCGCCCACCTCGAGGAGCTGTCCCGCCTGCGCCCCCGCTTCGACGCCCTCTGGGTCGACCTCCCGTCGCAGGAGCCGTCGACCAGCCGATGAGCCAGGGCCCCGGCGTCGCCCTCCCGCTCGGTCGGCGACGGGCCTCGTCGCGGGCCGATGTGTTCGACCGCCGATCGGACGGGGAGCAGGGAGTCGTCCATCCCCCCACCGTCGGAGGTGCACCATGGCCAAGGACCACGGACCGAGCGTCAAGGACGACGAGCAGTACGAGGCGCTGCGGCGCCAGGGCGAGAGCAAGGAGAAGGCGGCCCGCATCGCCAACGCCTCGTCCAACACCTCCCGCTCGCAGACCGGCCGGAAGGGCGGTGAGGGCCAGTCCTACGAGGATCGCACCAAGGACGAGCTGATGGACCGGGCCCGGGAGATCGGCATCGAGGGTCGCTCGAAGATGTCGAAGTCCGAGCTGGTCGACGCCCTCCGCGACCACTGAGCCGTCGGCGGCGGGGCGATCAGGGCGTGATCGGGGCCTGGCGGGCGATCTCGAGGGGGACGATCGGCGTGCCGTCGCTCCAGGCCCCGGCGCTCCGGTGCTCCGGGGTGTCGGCCAGCGCGTGGTCGGGCCCGACCCCTTCGTCGGCCGCCGCCCGCAGGGCGTCCCACACCTTCCAGCAGAAGCCCCAGTCGTAGGCGTCGGCCTCGCCCTCGCCGGCGACGCACACGCCGTGGCCCGCCCCCAGCGGCGGCTGGCCGTGGTCGTCGGGCCGGGTCAGCACCAGCGCCTTGTTGGCGGCGGGGATGTGGTCGAGCTGCGGGAACAGGCTGTTGCAGCTGGCGCCGGGCACGCCGGCGATCACCCCGTCGGCGCTGACGTGGCACTCGAGCAGCACGTCGGCGGGGATGCCCCCGAGGTCGTCGTCGAGGGCGGGCTCGTCGTCGCCGGTGATCGCCCCGTCGTGCGGGTCGTCGAGGAAGACGGCCCGCGGGCGGGGCAGGTCGAGCTGCTGGTACCGGTTGGCCAGGTTGACGGTGATGATCCCGCCGAAGGAGAACCCGAAGTAGGAGGTGCGGTCGAGCTCGGGCTGGACGCGCCCGGGGTCGGCCCGCAGGAAGTCGAGGGCGCCCCGGATGCCGGCCACGGCCGAGTCCAGGCACGGCTCGATGTCGACCGGGCCGGGGCAGGGGGCGGCCACGTCGGTCTGCCACCGGGGGAAGATGGCGATGGTGCCGGTCCGGACCGTGTGGCGCATGAGCTCGTGGAGCTGGTCGTAGCCGGCGAACTCGAAGTAGCCGTGCAGGAAGATCGCCACCGGCGCCGACGCCGGGCGCGGGTCGATCGGCTCGAAGACGAACCAGGCGTCGGCACCCTCGCCGCCCGAGCTCTCCTCCCAGTCGGCGTGGGCGGCCTGGCTGCCCCCGGGCCCGGTGGTCGGCTGCGCCGGTTGGGTCACCGCCCCCGGCGGGGCGGCGACCGACGAGGCCGGCAGGTCGATCGGCGGGACGGTCGACGACGGGGACCCCGCCGTGGTCGCTGTCCCCGGGGCCGGGGTGGCGCCGTCCGCGTCGTCGGTGCAGCCGACCGCCAGCGTCCCGGCGAGGAGGACGACGAGGACCAGCGTCCGGCCGGCCCGATCAGCCATCGGTCCGCCAGAGCCCGTGGGTTACGTGGCCGCTGGCGAGTCCCTCCGACGGACGGTGCCCGCCGGGGAGGTCGGGGGCGGTCTCGGCGTCGTAGCCGTGGACCGCGGGGCTCGACGCCACCATCCAGGTGGCGTAGTTGGTCCACAGGCTGTACGCCTGCTCGCCCATGCGTCGGTTGAGGTCGCGGTAGATCTCGGCGCGTGCCTCGGGGTCGCTCTCGATCCGGCCGGCGTCGAGCAGCCGGTTGATCTCGGCGTCGTCGAAGCGCCCGAAGTTCACCGGCGACTGGCCGCGGAACCAGCTGTACAGCTCCCCGGGGTCGATGCTGGCGTAGTTGCGGAACGCCATCAGGTCGAAGTCGCCGGCGATGGCGTTGTCGAT
Organism: Iamia sp. SCSIO 61187; assembly: GCF_019443745.1. Classification (NCBI taxonomy): domain Bacteria; kingdom Bacillati; phylum Actinomycetota; class Acidimicrobiia; order Acidimicrobiales; family Iamiaceae; genus Iamia; species Iamia sp. SCSIO 61187. The sequence continues at coordinate 3,641,421 of NZ_CP050948.1, read as the reverse complement.
GAGGGTGTCCTGCTGGACCGTCTCGAGGGCCACGTCGATGCCGATCTCCGCCATCGACTGCTGGAAGAAGACCGACAGCTCCTGCGACGCCGCGCTGGGTGTGTTCTGGTACGTGAGGGTCCGGATCGGGCCCCGCTCGGCCACGTGCTCGGCGACGAGGCGCCGGGCCTCGTCGAGGTCCTGCTCCACGGGGTAACCGGTGTCCTCGAGGTGGGCCGGCGACCCGGGTGCGAAGGGTCCGGTGGCCATCTGGAACTCGCCCTGGTTGACCGTGTCGGCGTAGGCGTCGCGGTCGATGGCGAGGGCCATGGCCCGGCGGATGCGGACGTCGTCGAGGGGCGGGGCCGCGCTGTTCAGCTGCCAGAAGCCGACCTCGCCGTTGGCGTTGCTCTCGATGCTGGCCAGCTCCCCGGCCTCGGTCTCGCCCCGCAGCTCGATGAGGTCGGCGGGCGTGCCGAAGTGTCCGATCTGGATGTCGTCGGACAGCAGGGCGTTGACCCGCTGCTCCGGTTCCACGATGGGCTCGAAGATGATCTCGTCGAGGTACGGGTACGGCTTCCCGTCGGGGGCGTCCTGCCAGTAGTCGGGGTTGCGGACGGCGCGGAACGACCGACCCTCCACCCAGTCGGAGGGGTCCTCGAGCATGAACGGGCCGGTGCCGATCAGGTCGGTGCTGCACGAGTCGGGGTCGTCCAGCTGGGCCTGGGCGAGGATCCCGTTGCGGCCGCCGCCGGCGAGGACGGCGTCGAAGCCGACCCAGGGCTCCTTCATGGTGACCACCACGTCGCGCTCGCCCGACACCTCGACGCTCTCGATGGCCTCGTAGATGAACAGCCCGAGGAGGGGCGACCGGGCGTGGTCGCCGGGTGCGCCCCGGTTGGCGTCGAGGTTGTTCTTCACCACCTCGGCGGTCAGCGGGGACCCGTCGTGGAACGTGATCCCGTCCCGGACGGTGATCGTCCACACCATGTGGTCGTCGTCGTGCTCGACCGCCTCGGCCAGGTAGGGCACGTACTCGCCGTCGGCGGTGGGGGCGAGGAGCGGGTCGTAGATGGCGCGGGCCACCATGATCCCGGAGATGGCCAGCTGGGCCTCGGGCAGGCACCACCCCGCTCCGGTCTCGGCCTCCAGCCCGTAGGTCACCGACCCGCCCCAGACCGGGTCGCCCGGGTCGTCGCCCTCACCCGGGCCGCTGGTGCGATCGGCCTTGCCCCCGCCGCAGCCGGCGAGGAGCAGGACGGCGGCGAGGGGCAGGGCGAGGAGCTGGCGGCGGCGGCGTGCGGTGGTCATGGGGTCCCGTCGGTGGTGGTGAGGTGGTGGACGTGGGCGAGGAAGAGGTCGACCTCGGCCGGCTCGGCCGAGCCGAAGGCGACCCGGCGGCCGAGCATGAAGGTGGCGGGGGCGACGACGCCGGCGACGGCCGTGGCTCGGGCCTCGTCGGCGCCCGCCCGTCGGCCCAGCCCGGTGAGGTCGCGCCGGAGGGCGGTGTAGACGACGTCGGGCTGGGGTTGGCCGTCGGCGGCGAGGACGTCGCCGATCTCCCACAGCAGCCGCACCCGGGGGTCGGCCTGGATGGCGAGGAAGGCCCGGACGTGGTCGAGGGTCGTGGCCGCCCGGTCGGCGTCGAGGAGGGGGGCCAGCTCCTTGGCGAGCGACCCGGCCACGGCCCGCAGGAGGTCGGCGCGGGTCGCGAAGTGGAAGAAGAGGGTCGCCTTGGACACCCCGGCGGCGGCGGCGACCGCGTCGAGGGGGGTGGTGACGACCGACCCCTGGTCGAACCGCTCGCGGGCGGCGGCGAGGAGGCGCTCGCGGGTCTCCTCCTTCTGCTGCGCCCGGCTCGGCGACATCCCTGCTCCTTCGCCACGGCGAGGGCCGCACCCTAGGAGTTCGCTGACCAACGGTCAACAAGTTGCGCCGTGACGACGTTCGGGCGACGGGGACGGGCCCCGTGGTGGTCAGGCGAGCGGGACGAGCACCAGGGTGAGGGCGACGGCGTTGGGGACGGGCTGGTCGACGGTGGCGGTGAGCTCGGCGCTGGCCCCCGGCGGGACGGATCCGTCGCTGTCGGCCAGGACAGCCGACACGTAGCCGACCCCCGAGCCGGCGTGGGAGTTTCGGGTGGCGACGCCGGCGGGCGTCTCCCACCCCGTGGTCGTGGCGGACTTGTCGGCCCAGTACGACACCACCCAGGAGGGTGCCGCCACCGGCACCGACGGCGTGGTGTAGCCGGGGCGGGCCGCATGGGCGTCGACGGTCAGGCCCCGGTAGGCGACGACGACGACGTCAGTGCGGGCCCAGATGGCGGTCGAGACCTCGATCTCGCTGCCGGCGTCACCGGCGACCGCGGTGTGGGAGAAGACGGCGGTGCGGCTCCGGGACGTGTCCGCGTCGAGCAGGTGGGACCACCCGGCCGGACCGTTGACGACGGCCCCGGCGGGGGCGTTGGAGCTGACGAAGACGACCAGCTGGTCGCCGGGCTCCACCTCGGTCGGGATGGTGACCGTGTCGCTCAGGGTCGTGGCCGCGTCGGCGGAGGCAGCGGCCGCCACGAACCCGCGGTGGGTCGGCTCGGCCACCTCGACCTGGACCTCGACGTCCTGGTGGGCGCTGTGGGTCAGGCCCTGGTCGTCGGTGACGGTGAGGACGATCCGGTACGTGCCGGAGGAGGCGTAGGTGTGCTCGACCGATGCGCCCGACGCCGTGGCGCCGTCACCGAAGTCCCACTGGTGGTCGACGATGGTGCCGTCGTCGGTGGAGGCGGAGCCGTCAGCCACGCAGGTGCCGTCGGTGCAGGTGACGTCGAGCTGGGCGACCGGCGGCACCTCCTCGGGCTCGGCGGGAGCGGTGACGGTCACGGCGAGCTCGGTGACGGCCGTGGCCCCGTCGTCGTCGGTGACGGTGAGCGAGGCCTCGTAGGTGCCCGCCTCGGCGTAGTCGTGGGTGACGTCGACCCCCTCGCCGGTCCCGCCGTCGCCGAAGTCCCAGGCGTAGGACGTGATGTCGCCGTCGGGGTCCTGCGAGCCGGAGCCGTCGAACGCGCAGCCCAGGTCGGTGCAGCTGACGGTGGCGGCCGCCGTGGGGGCCTCGTTGGCGGGGGGCGGCGGCGGTTCGGTCGGCTCACCGGGCAGGGCGAAGACCGCACTGGTCGCCCAGTCGGCGTCGTCACCGTCGCTCACCGTCGTGCGGCCGGACGGCTCGATGCCGCCCCCGGCCCGCCAGGTCGCCCGCACGAGCGTCTCGGCGTCGCGATCGACGTAGTACACGTGCTCGCCGGCGAGGACCATGCCGCCGACGTCGCGGTAGTCGAGGCCCCCGCCCGACGACGCCACGTCGAAGCGCTGGGCGCCGACGACCCGGTTCTCCACGCTGAAGTAGCGCATGTGGAGCCGGTTCGAGCCGCTCACCGTGTAGAAGAGGCGGCCCTCGTCCAGGACCGCTCCGGTCATGTTCGCCAGATCGGTGGCGAAGGCGGTGAGCCGCTGGAGGTCGACCACAGCCGCGCTCCCCAGGGTGGTGCCGTCGTAGGAGCGGGCGCGGAGCGTGCCGTCGGAGTGGGCGGTGTAGAGGACGCCATCGGCGGCGAAGGCGGCGCGGGTGCCCGCGAGCGCGGTGGCGTCGGCCACCGCGGTGGAGGGCGGGTCGACCGTCTGGCCGTCGAAGCCCCGCGCCTCGATGCGCGCCGGGCCGCTGGGCACGTACTGGTGCAGGTCGATCGGCAGCGCCAGCCGAGCGGGCTGCGGGACGGCGCGGCCCCCGGCCAGCGGGAAGAAGGCGATGCGGGCGCGGTACCGGTAGTCGGCGATGCGATCGGTGTCGCTGGCCACGTAGAGACCGTCGGTGGTGGCGACCATCTGCCAGACGGCGCGGCCGCGGGTCCGGCCTGGGTTCCAGGACAGGGGCAGGCCGTTCATCGGGTCGAGGGCGGCGATGCCGGAGGTGGCGATGCCACCCGCCCCGAGCGAGTCGGTGCCGTAGGAGTTGTTCGACCAGCGGAAGTGGCCGCCGACGTACACGGCGGCGCCGGTGACCTCGACCGAGTAGTAGCTGTCGCCGCCGGAGTACTCGACCCACTGGTGCGTCGAGTTCGGGGTCTCGGTGTCGGCCCAGCGGGTCACCGCATCGCAGGTCCCGTTGAGGCCGCTGCCCTTGGCTCCCGTGGTCACCACGACGAAGTAGGAGCCGTCGGGGCTGTAGGAGACGTCGCGCACGTAGTCGGTGAAGCTGGCGCAGTACCCCGCGAACGCGGTGGTCGACCAGGGGGAGACGGTCATCTGCCCGCCGCCGTTGGTGTCGAGCTTCACGATCTGGTTGCGGGGCTGGCCGCCGACGGTCGCGAAGCTGCCCACCACCACGATGTGCTCGCCGTCGGGGGACGGCTCGATCCGCCAGATCTTCCCGCCGCCGCCTCGATGGGTGCCCTCGAAGCCGACGGCCACGTCGTCGTCGATGGCGCCGGTGGTCGCGTCGAGCGCGGCGAACCGTCGTTCCCGGCCCTGGACGCGCTGGAACACCCCGCCGATGTAGAGGCGGTCGCCCGCGAGCGCCATCGCCGTCACGACGGCGTCGACGCCCGACTGGAACGCCAGGGGGCTGCCGTCGGCGATCGACAGGCGGGCGACCTTCTGCTGGAGGACGCCGTCGACGCGGTTGAACCGACCGCCGATGTAGACCGACTGGCCGTCGGCCCCGGCGACGACGCTGTAGACCTCGTTGTCGACGTCGGGCGCCCAGTCGCGGAGGATGCGGCCGGTGGCCCGGTCGAAGGCCAGCACGTACGACCGGTTGACGACGGTGCCGTCGGGGTCGGTCGAGCGGGTGAAGTCGCCGCCCAGCACGACCGTGTCGCCGACGACGGCCACGCTGCGCACGTTCCCGTCGGTCACGTGCGGCGTCGTCTCCGTCGGCACGGCGTTGACGAGGGTCGCCTGCTCCGGAGCGGTCATGGCCGCGATGGCCGCCGGCCCGTCGCCGGGGAGGGCGGTGACGCCGACCAGCATCGTGGCCACGAGCAGGGGCCCCCGCACGGCGCGGGCGAGTCGGCTCCACCGCCGGCGCCCCGTGGCCGGGGCGGCTGCGAACGTGAGTCGGGAAGACAAGGCAAGACCTCCGGGGCCCGTGGGTCGCCAACAGCCGTGACGGCCGCATCGGCGGACCCCAAGGGTCCCACGGAGAGTGATGTCTGTCGAGGGCCCAGCACGCATCGTGAGGTGTCTGTGACGCGGCTGTGACGAAGCGGGGGAGCAGGATCCTGCCCGCGTCGCCCCCTACGTTGGCCCGATGACCACGCACGAGCGCGAGCTGTTCGACCCGGTGGACCTCTGCACCCCCGACGGAGACCGGCTGGCCGCCGCCGCCCGCGGCTGGTCGCGGACGCCGCTGCACCGGGCCAACCTCCACGGCCACCACGGGCGCAACAAGCGGTGGGACTACTGGGCGGTGCTCGCCGGCGACCTCGTCGTCTCGGCCGTCTACGCCGACATCGACCACCTCGGGCTGATCGACGTGTGGTGGGCCGACATCCCGTCGGGCGACGACGGCGGTGCGAGCGCCGTGGTCGCATCCGACGCCGTCTCGCTGCCCGAGCGCTGCGGCACGGTGCCGCTGACGCTGGCCCACCCCGACCTCGACATCGCCATGACCGACGACGGGACCGGGACCCGCCTCACCGCCACGTGGCGCGAGCCCGACGGCCGGGCCGGTGCCCTCGACGTGGCCGTCGCCCTCCCGCCGGGGCACGAGTCGCTCAACGTGGTGATCCCGTGGGACGACGAGGTCTTCACCTTCACCTCCAAGCACCAGGCCCGGCCGGCCACCGGCACCCTCGAGGTCGGCGACCGGCGCTGGGTCGTCGGCGGGTCAGGAGGTGACGCGTGGGGCGTGCTGGACGTGGGCCGGGGCCGGTGGCCCTCGACGATCACCTGGAACTGGGGCAGCGGCGCCGGTCGCGCCGGCGACCACGTGGTCGGTCTCAACGTCGGCGCCCGGTGGACCGAGGGCACCGGGTTCACCGAGAACGGCTTCGTCGTCGACGGGGTCCTGACCAAGATCGGCCGCGAGCTGCGGTGGGACTACGACTGGGACGACCCGATGGCCCCGTGGCGCATCAGCGACCCCGAGGGCCAGCTCGACGTGACCCTCACCCCCCGCTACGACAAGCACAGCCGCTCGGGGCGCGACGATGGGCGGGGGAGCGAGACGCACCAGGTGTTCGGCACCTTCGCCGGGTCGGTGCGCACCGACGACGGCCGCACCGTCACCTTCGACGCTCTCCAGGGCTTCGCCGAGGAGGTCCGCCACCGGGGCTGGTAGCCGCCGGTCGGCGCGGCGGACGACGGCTCAGTCGTCTCGATCCCAGGGGGCGGTGTCGCCCATCTTCTCGTAGTAGCGGGCGAGGTGGCCCTTCACGCGGGGGATGTCGTCCTCGGGGAGGTCGACGCCGCCCCGCGCGCCCTGCATCACCTGGGCGGCGGCCATGATCGCCCGCGGGACCGCCTTGAGCTCCCCGTCGACGACGTCGGCGATGAGGAGCTTGTAGCCGCCGAAGAGGTCGTCGTCGTCGTCGGCGTCGTGCCAGACGTGGGCGTCGCGGTACCTGGCGTTGGGACCGTCCTCGGCGCCGGCCCACCGGCGGACGCGGGACTCGGCGGCGTCGCCGTCCCACTCGCGATCCCGATCGGCCAACGGCAGGTCCTGGAACTGGGTGACGGTCATGGGTCTCCCTTCGGTCGGTGGATGCCCCGGACTCCCCGGCCGGGCGGGGCTCGACACACGCCAGGACCTCGTCGAGGACGGCGTCACCGGGGCGCCGAGGTGAGGCGCAGGACCCGGCGCAGGGCGTCGAGGCCCTCGGCCGATCCCGGCCAGTGGCGGGCGAGGGCGTCGGGAGGCGCCCGGCGGACCAGACGTTGCAGCACCAGGGACACCAGGAGGGCGTCGTCCGCGTAGCCGATGACGGGGACGAAGTCGGGCACCACGTCGATCGGGGAGGCGAGGTAGGCGATCAGGAACCAGACGGGCCACCGGGCCGACCGGCTGATGGTCCGGTCCCTCGCCAGACCGCCGACGAGCCGCAGCACGTCGGGCAGCATCCTCATCACCACCGTCAGCCCGACCCTGTCGCGGCTCCGCCTCCACAGCACGACCAGGAGGACGATCCAGACGGCGACCGGCCCGCAGAGGAGGGCGAGGCCGGTGCGCACGCCGCCAGTCGAGCACAGCTGTGCAGCCGCGACTGGGTGCTCCCACCGCCCATCCCGCCGATCAGCCGGCTGCGTCCCGCTGTCCGATCGCCGGCGGCCTCGTCGGTCCTTGGCCCTCGTCGCTTGGCGCCCCCGGCAGGATTCGAACCTGCGACGCACGGTTTAGGAAACCGACGCTCTATCCCCTGAGCTACGAGGGCGGGGCTTCCGCGCCGCGCCCCGGCTGAGGGCTCGCGCGTCAGAACGAGGGCGAGAGTACCCCTGCGGGGCCGGCCACCCCACCCGCCGACGCCCGGTGCCGGGCGGACCGGTCCGTGCCACGATCTCGAGGGTGCGCAACAGGCGAGCACGCACCGAGGAGGCCGACGTCGTCGCCGGGCTGTGGCTGCGCGCCCGCCGCGCGGCGCTCCCGGCCATCCCCGCCCCTGTGCACTCGGACGACGAGGTGCGCGCTTGGTTCGCCGACGTCGTCCTCCCTCAGCGAGAGGTCTGGGTCGGCGAGGAGGACGGAGTGGTCGTCGGCCTCCTCGTCCTGGAGCACGGGTGGGTCGACCAGCTGTACGTGGAGCCCGGGCGGACCAACCGGGGGATCGGTGGCCGGCTGGTGGGCGTGGCGAAGCAGCAGTGTCGAGGCGGCCTCCGCCTGTGGACCTTCGAGGCCAACGTCGGGGCTCGGCGCTTCTACGAACGACACGGCTTCGTGGTCGTGGGATCGACGGGCGGCAACAACGAGGAGGGCGCCCCCGACGTCCTCTACCAGTGGTCACCGTCGGGAGCCACCAGCGCTGGCTAATCCGCGTCGAGGTCGAGAGCGGCGGCCAGGCCGTGCAGACCGTCCCACCCGACGTCGGGGGGCAGCCCGCCCATCATGGGGTTGAGCACGAGGATGGCACCGGGATCGGCGTCGACCTCCGCCCGCAGCGCGTCCGGGGTGAGGACCCGGTAGCGACCCGACTCCCGCAGGCCGTCGACGTCGTCGTCGGCGAGGGGCTGGTAGCCGGTGGCCCCGTCCATCCCGGCCGCCGCCGCCCATCGGCCGTAGGACTCGGCCTCGTGGCGGGCGTGGGGGCGGATGACCTCCCAGGCCGCGTCGGGGTCGTCGGCCACGTGGAGGAAGCCGGTCGGCTGGGCCAGGTAATCGCCCGGGTCGGCCTTGCCCCGAGCCAGGCGCTCGGCCCGGTAGACCTCCCACGCCTCGGGCGTGCTGGGCTGGAAGCCGTCGGCGATGCGCGCCGCCCGCCGGGCCGCCGCCGGGCCGGACCCGCCGAGCAGGACGGTCGGCCCGGCCCGGCCCGGAGGTCCCTCGGGGGCGGGGGTGAGGCGCACGGTCCGGCCCCGGAACGGGAACGGCTCACCGGTCCGGCTGGCCCGCAGCACCTCGACGGCCTCGGTCGTGCGGGCCGCCCGCTCGCCGAGCGGCACGTCGAACAGGGCGAACTCGTCGGGCACGTAGCCGTTGGCCAGCACGACGGTGAACCGTCCGCCGCTGATGAGGTCGACCACCGTGGCCTCCTCGGCCAGGTGCAGCGGGTCGTGGAGCGGGGCGGCGACGGCCGACACCCAGATCTGCACCCGCTCGGTGCGCGCCGCCACGGCGGCGGCCATCGTGAGGGCGCTGGGCAGGTAGCCGTCGTCGCTGCCGTGGTGCTCGGACAGCACGATCGCCATGACCCCGTGGTCGTCGGCCCAGGCGCTCATGTCGAGGGCGGCCCGGTAGCGCTCGGTCGCCGACACCCCGGCGAACGCCGGGTTCCGCAGGTCGAACCGCATCACCAGGATCGGCATGGCGAGAACCTAGGAGTCCGCGTGCCGGGGCGACGCCCGACGGCGGCGGAAGCCGGCCACCAGTGGCGGGGCCGCGACGCCGAGCATCACCGACGAGATCCACGGAGCCTGGGCCAGGCCCATCAGCGAGAGACCGGTGAAGCCGACGAACATCATCTGCGCTGCGGTCTCCTGGCCCAGACCGATCCACGAGCGCAGGACGGTGACGGGCCCGGGGATGCAACGCAACGTGCGCACCGTGACGAACACCGACGCGATGGAGGTGACCAGGAGGAGCAGGCCTGCCCACGCCAAGAGGCCCTCGCTCGTGAGAAACCCGAGCCCGCCGATGGCTCCTGTCCCGAGCTCGACGACGATGACCCCCGCGTCGACCAACGGCGTTCGGTCAGACGGTGCGTCTGGTCGGCCCATGACCTCGTCTACCACGCGAGGTCGATGGCCGATCGCAGTGGCGCTGACCGCTCCGCGGCCTCCTCCATTCGCGCTCGCGCACCCGGAGACGAGTGGATGCCTGTCCAGGTGTGCATGTATCGCTCCGCCAAGATCGCGTGCTGGGCGTCGTGCATCGACAGACGTCCCTCGCCTGCCGGGTCAGAGGAGGGTCACGCCGACGAGGACCATGACGCTCCCCAGGGCCACGACTGGCGCAGGGTGCGTGGCGACCAGGCGCATCGTCGCGGAGCCCTGGGTCGGCTCGGGTCGGATCGCTCGGAGCAGGAGGAGGTTGAGACCCACGGCCACGGCGACCAGTCCGACCAGTGATGCGTCCTCCCACAGGATGACGAGAGGGACGGTGCCGATGGGCGCGAGGAGGAGGATGAGCGCCTGTCGGTCCGTCAGGGATTGCCCTCCCGCCCGCCGGGCCGTTCGACCAAGGGACACGTCAGCTCTCCAACGGGAGGACGGTGGCGGCGACCTCCTCGAGCTCGGCGGTCCAGTCGGAGGGCTCGTCGAGCGGGAGGACGACGAACTTCGACGCCCCGACCTCGGTGAAGGCCTCGAGCCGCTCGCGCAGGGAGGCCATGCCGACAGGGATGACGTCGGCCGGGTCGAGGTCGGGGCGGCGGGCGGCCAGCAGTGAGACGACCCGGTCCGGGACCGCACCGCGGGCGTAGGCGACGAGGACGCCGAGGTGCTCGGGGTCGATCTCCCGGTCGTGGGCGGCCGCCTCGGCGGTGACGACCTCCCAGCCGTCGCGCACGTCGGCGACCGTGGCGAACGAGGGGAGCCAGCCGTCGCCCAACCGGCCGCATCGCCGCAGCTCGGACCGGGACTGGCCGCCCAGCCACACCTCGATCGGGTCCTGGACCGGCTTGGGGCGGATGGTCACCCCGTCGACCCGGAAGCGGTCGCCGTCGTGGTGCACATCGTCCTCGGCCCACAGGCGCCGGATCAGGGGCAGGGCCTCGTCGAACCAACCGGCCCGCTCGCCCCGCTCGATCCCGAAGGCCCGGTGCTCGACGGGCGTGGGTGCCCCGAGGCCGACGGCCGGGAGGAACCGCCCACCCGACAGGCGGTCGAGCGAGGCCATCTCCTTGGCCAGCACGACGGGGTTGCGGCCGGGCAGCACCAGCACCCCGGTGCCCAGCTTGAGCTTGGTGGTGGCCCCGGCGGCGACGGCCAGGGCGACCAGCGGGTCGGGGGCGTCACCGGTCAGCCGCTCCGACAGCCACAGCGAGTCGAAGCCGAGCCGCTCGACGTCGCGCACGTAGGGGAGGAACGTCTCCTGGGTGTTGGCGAGCGTGTGGGTGCCGAGGCCGACGCCGATCCGGATCTTCACCGGCCGATCCTGCCATGCACCCTCGCGGCAGGTGGGGGACGAGACCGCCCGTCGCTGCCGCAAGCGCCCGGCGGTCAGTCGGTCTGACGGGCTCGCTTGGCCGCGTACATGGCCTGGTCGGCCCGGCGCAGCAGGTCCCCGGAGCGGGCGCCCTGGCGGGCGACGGCGCAGCCGGCGCTCATGTGGACCACGACCGTGCCGGCGCTGGTGGTGAACGGCCGCTCGACGGCGTCGACGATGGTGGCCATCGTCGCCTCGACCTCGTGGACCGCGTCGCGGATCGCGACCACGACGAGCTCGTCGCCACCGAGGCGGCCGACGGTGTCATCGGGGTGCAGGACCGTCCGGATGCGCCGGGCGATCTCCATCAGAACCTCGTCGCCGACGTGGTGCCCGTAGTCGTCGTTGACCTGCTTGAACCCGTCGATGTCGCAGAAGACCAGCCCGACGCGGGCGGTGGTCCCGACCGAGGCCTCGAGGGCGAGCTCGAGCCGCTCCATCAGCAGCATGCGGTTGGCCAGCCCCGTCAGCGGGTCGTGGGTGGCCTGGCGGGCGAGGCGCTCGCGGGCCTCGACCAGGCCGGCGATCTCGACGCCGCTGATCACGACGGCCTGCACGTCCACGTCGTCGAGGAGGTTGACGGCGGTGAGCCAGAACGGCGTGGGCCGGCGGTCGGGCGCGGCCCGGAACGTGGCCTCGAACGACAAGGTGCCGCCCTCGAGGAGCAGGGTCTCGAACGCCTGGCGCACGGGACGGGCGTCCTGCTCGACGACCAGGTCGGTGAGGAACCGGCCCAGCGAGGACTCCAGGTCGACGCCGAGGGTCGAGGTGAAGGCCCGGCTGGCGCCCTCGAGCCGGCTGTGGCTGTCGACCAGCAGGGTGAGGCTGGGGGAGTGGTCGAGCACGGCGGCCTGGCGGCGGGCATCGCCGGCGGTGACCCGCCAGGCCCCGCGATCCTCGATCAGGCGCAGGCTGACCACGACGCCGCGGATGCGGGGGTCGTGCATCCCCGACCAGCCCCGGGACTCGACCGGGATCCAGCGTCCGTCGGCGTGCCGGACCCGGATCTCGACCGTCGTCCCCAGGTCCTTGTCCTGGACGGACTGGAACGACGCCGACGCCGTGACCAGGTCGTCGGGGTGGATGAGGTCGATGACCGAGCTGCCCCGGGCCTCCTCGAGGGTGAGGCCGAAGGTGCGCTCGGCCCGCTGGTTGCCCCAGGTCAGGCGGAGCTCGGAGTCGATGACGATCACCGGGTCGGGCAACCACCCGAGGACGGTCGCCGGGTCCGGCTGACCCCACACGTCGAGCGGGACCGCGGGATCGGCGAACGACGACAGCGGCCTCACCTCGGGTTCATCGGCCGGAAGCCGGTCCTGGTCCATGGGTCGATCGGCCCAAGATCGGGGGACGGAGGGCCGCGAGGAGGACGGTACCGCCCCTGGCGGGCGGTCCCCGACGCCACCGCCCCCGGCGTGGCAGGGTGACGCCCGATGGCCACCGAACCCTCCGCCCCGCCGTCCGCCGCCCCCGCCCTCACGTGGGACGAGGCCGTCGCCGCGGTGACGGCCGAGCCGCGCTTCGCCCTCGGCGAGGTCGAGGTCGACGGCATCACCCAGACCGTCTTCACCAACGCCCCGCCGACGCTGCGGCACATCTTCGCCATGTGGCCGGGGCGGGGCGACGACCTGTTCCTGGTGTACGAGGACGAGCGCCGAACCTTCGGCGAGGTGGCCGACGAGGTCGCCGCCCTGGGCGCCGCCCTGGTCGGCCGGTACGGCGTGCAGCCCGGCGACCGCGTCGCCATCGCCATGCGCAACCTCCCGGAGTGGGTGATCTCCTTCGCCGCCATCACCTCGATCGGCGCCGTCAGCGTGTCGCTCAACGGCTGGTGGACCGAGGACGAGCTCGACTTCGGCCTCGACGACTCGGGCACGTCGGTGCTCATCGCCGACCCCGAGCGCATCGACCGGACCCGCGCCGCCTGCACCCGCCTCGGCATCGCCACCGTCGGCGTGCGGCTCCCCGCCGGCGAGCCCGTGCCCGAGGGCGTGGACCGCTGGGAGGACGTGGTGGTGCTCGGGGCCGAGCTTCCCGCCGTCGACGTCGGCCCCGACGACGACGCCACCATCCTCTACACGTCGGGGACGACGGGGCGGCCCAAGGGCGCGGTGTCGACGCACCGGGCCGTGACCCAGTCGCTCATGTCGTTCGGGTGCCGAGCCCAGGTGCAGCGGGTCCGCCGCCCGGCCGAGGCCGCGGTGGCGGCCGAGACGCCGCCGGTCTTCATCCTGGTGGTGCCGCTCTTCCACGTCACCGGCGGCGTGGCCGTGATGCTCTCGTGCGCCCTCGGCGGGGTCCCCCTGGTGATCATGTACAAGTGGGACCCGGAGCGGGCCCTCGAGCTGATCGAGCGTGAGCGGGTCACCAACTTCGTGGGCGTGCCCACCCAGTCCTGGGACCTGATGGAGTGCCCTCGGTTCGCCGAGTTCGACACCTCCAGCCTGGTCAGCGTGGGCGGCGGTGGCGCCCCCGCCCCGCCCGCCCTCGTGGCCCGGGTCGACAGGGGCTTCCGGCGGGGCCGGCCCTCCATCGGGTACGGCATGACCGAGACCAACGCCTTCGGACCCCAGAACTCGGGGGACGACTACGTGACCCACCCGACGAGCACCGGCCGGTCCCTGCCCACCCTCCTCGTCGAGGTCCGTGACCCCGACGGCCGCCCCCTCCCCACCGGCGAGCAGGGCGAGATCTGGTTCAAGGGCCCGATGGTGATCCGGGGCTACTGGAACCGGCCCGACGCCACCGCCGAGGCCATCGTCGACGGGTGGCTGCGCACCGGCGACGTGGGCCGCATCGACGACGAGGGCTTCGTCTACGTCGAGGACCGGGCCAAGGACCTCGTGCTGCGCGCCGGCGAGAACGTGTCGTGCGCCGAGGTCGAGGCCGCCGTCTACGAGCATCCGGCCGTGTACGAGGCGGCCGTGTTCGGCGTGCCCCACGAGCGGCTGGGCGAGGAGGTCGCGGTCGCGGTCCTGCCCAAGGAGGGGCACCCGCTCGACCCCGGCGACCTCCAGGCCTTCGTCGGGGAGCGCCTCGCCGCCTTCAAGGTGCCGAGCAAGGTGGTCGTGGTCGACAGCCAGCTGCCCCGCAACGCAGCGGGCAAGATCCTGAAGCGCCAGCTGCGCGACGAGGTCGCCAGGGCCGGCTGAGGGCGAGCGAGGAGGCAGCCATGCGGTACCGGGATCGAACCCATGCGGGGGAGGTGCTGGCGGCCGAGCTGCGCGAGCGGCGCGACTGGTCCGAGCCCCTCGTCCTGGCCCTGCCCCGGGGTGGGGTGCCGGTGGCGGCCCCGGTCGCCCACGCCCTCGACGCCGACCTCGACGTCCTGGTGGTCCGCAAGGTCGGCTCGCCCGGCCGCCCCGAGCTGGCGCTGGGGGCCATCGCCGAGGGCAGCGACCACGTCGTGTGGGGCGAGGTGGTGGGCCACCGCCCGCCGGACCTGGAGTCGGTCGACGGTGTCGTGGCCCTCGAGCGGGCCGAGCTGGCCCGGCGCATCGGCGTCTACCGCGGCGACCGACCGCCGCCGGCGGTGGCCGGGCGCGACGTCGTGGTCGTCGACGACGGCCTCGCCACCGGGGCCACGGCCGAGGCCGCCCTGCGCAGCGTCGCCGGCGGGCAGGCCCGCAGCGTGACGCTGGCGGTGCCGGTCGGCCCGCCGGCCACCATCGAGCGGCTGGCCGCCATCGCCGACGACGTGTGCTGCCCGATGCCCCGGGCCGACCTGGTGGCGGTGGGGACCTGGTACGTCGACTTCGCCCAGACCACCGACGCCGAGGTCCTCACCCTGCTGGGGCGCTGAGCCCGGCGTCGCCCGCCTGCGACCTGGCGTCAGGCGTAGCGGACCGGGAGCTCCTTGACGCCGTTGAGCCAGCCCATGCGGAGGCGCTTGGGGGGACCGAGCGCCGAGATGTCCGGCGCCAGGTCGGCGATGGCCTCGAAGATCAGGTTGATCTCCATGCGGGCCAGGTTGGCGCCGATGCAGAAGTGGGCGCCGCCGCCCCCGAAGCCGACGTGGGGGTTCGGGTCCCGGAGGATGTCGAAGCGGTTCGGGTCGGTGAAGACCGCCTCGTCCCGGTTGGCCGAGCCGTAGAACAGCCCGACCCGCTCGCCCTTCTTGATCTCCTGCCCGCCGATGGCGGTGTCGGCCGTGGCCGTGCGCTGGAAGGCCACCACCGGCGTGGCCCACCGCACGATCTCGTCGGCCGCGGTGGCGGGGCGCTGCTCCTTGAACAGCTCCCACTGGTCCGGGTTGTCGAAGAAGGCCTGCATGCCGTGGGTGATGGCGTTGCGGGTCGTCTCGTTGCCGGCGACGGCCAGGATCATGATGAACCAGCCGAACTCCTCGGAGCTCAGGGCGCCGTCGGGCGAGTCGGCCTGCACCAGCCGGGTGACGACGTCGCCCATCGGGCAGGCCCGGCGCTCCTCGCCCATCGTGTAGGCGTAGGCCAGCAGCTCGGTCGCGGCGACGAGCGGGTCGCCGGTGAAGTCGGGGTCGGTCGCCCCGATCATCTGGTTGGACCAGTCGAAGATCCGGGCCCGGTCCTCCTGGGGGAAGCCGACCACGTCGGCCAGGGCCTGGAGCGGGAGCTCGGCGGCCATGTCGGTGACGAAGTTCCCCCGGCCCTGGGCGACGGCGTCGGCGACGATCCGGTGCGCCCGGGCCCGCAGCCCGTCCTCCAGCTTGGCGATGGCCCGGGGGGTGAAGCAGCCCTTGGAGATCACACCCCGCACCTCGGTGTGGTGGGGCGGGTCCATGTTGAGCAGCAGGAGGCGCTGCATGTCGATCGACTCCTCGATGCGCCCGCCCTCGAAGCTGACGATCGAGCCGTTCTCCCACGCCGACCAGCCCTCGCGGGCGCACGAGACGGCCTTGACGTCGGCGTGGCGGGACAGCACCCAGAACCCGCCGTCGGAGAAGCCCGAGGACTCCACGGTCTGGGCGTTCCACCAGACGGGCGCGGTGCGGCGGAGGAGGGCGAACTCCTCGAGCGGCACGCGCTCGGCGTAGAGGTCGGGGCTGGTGAGGTCCAGGCCGTCGAGGAGGGTGTCGGTCACGTCGCGCTCCTGCGTGATGGGGTGCCCTCACACTAGAACGCGTTCTCGTCTTCGCGGCCACACCCCCTGGTGGCCCGCCCCACGGCCGGGCCCCCTCGCGGCGGGCGCCCGGCGGTGAGAGGCTTCGGGCCGTGACCACGGCGTTCGTGCTGACGGGTGGGGCCAACCTGGGGGCCATCCAGGTCGGGATGCTGCTCGCCCTCGAGGAGGCGGGGATCCACCCCGACCTCTACGTGGGGACCTCGGTCGGCGCCGTCAACGCCACCTTCATGGCCGGCCGGCCCGGTGGGGGAGGGGCGCAGGCCCTGGCGGGCGTCTGGTCCCGGCTGCGGCGCCAGGACGTGTTCCCGACCACGCCGATGCGGAGCCTCCGCAGCGCCCGCGGCCGCGAGCCGGGGCTCGTGTCACCCGACGCCCTCGGGCGGCTGGTCCGCACCCACCTGCCCTACCGGGACCTCGAGCAGGCGCCGGTCCCGGTGACGGTCATCGCCGTCGACGTGTGCACCTCGGCCGACGTGGCCCTGTCTCGGGGCCCGGCGGTCGAGGCGGTGCTGGCCAGCGCGGCCATCCCCGGGATCTTCCCGCCGGTGGACCTCGGGGGGCGGACGTTCATGGACGGGGGCGTGGTCGACAACGCCCCGATCTCCCACGCCGTGGCCCTGGGGGCGGACACGATCTGGGTCCTGCCCGCCGGCTACGCCTGCGCCCTGCCCGAGCCGCCGCGGTCGGCGCTGGGCATGGCCCTGCAGGGGCTCAACGTCCTGGTCCAGCGGCGGCTCGCCCACGACCTCGAGGTGTACGGCGACCGGGCCGACATCCGGGTCGTGCCCCCGCTGTGCCCCGTCCGCGTCGCCCCGACCGACTTCAGCCGGTCGCAGCAGCTGGTCGAGGACGGGCGCCGGTCGACCCAGCAGTGGCTCCGCCGCGGCCGCACCGGCGGCGCCCCCATCGGCCCCCACGGCCACATGCACCTCGGCCACTGAGCGGCCGGCTGAGGACGCGGCGTGGACGCGACGTGCCTGGCACGTCGCGTCCCCTAGCTGGTGGCGGGCTCGTGGCGGAGGCCGACGGGGAGGCGGACGGCGACGGCCACGGTGCAGACGACGATGACGCCGGCGGCGGCCAGGGTGCCCCACGCGGCGATGGCGGCGACGACGGCGGCCACGACCTGGACGCCGACGACGCCCCAGCGGACGGGCGCCTCGAGGGCGTCGAGCCGCTCGTGCACGGCGCCCAGGGCCCCGGGCGAGGTGATGCGGGCCCCGAGCAGGACGACGAGGCCGCGGGCCAGCCCGAAGGCGACGCCGATGCCGAGGGCCTGGGCGGGCGAGGCGGTCAGCACCGCCAGCAGGGCGGTGAGGACGACGCCGGCGGTCATGATGTAGGTCGCCAGCCCCACGCCGATCTGCCAGCCGAAGCCGCCGCCGTAGACCCACGCCCGGTACCTCGCCAGCCAGGCGTCGTCGACCTGGCGGCGGAAGAACGGGGGCCGGGCGCCGAAGGTGCCGGCGTCGACCAGGGCGGCCAGGGCGGCCAGCACGGCGGCGACCCCGAGGGTGACGGTGGTGGAGGGGTCGAGGGCCGACAGGCCGAGGGCCAGCAGGGCGGCGCCCCCGCCGAGGGTCAGCCCGCCGAGGCCGGCGCCGACGATGAACCAGGTGGCGGTGACCCCGTAGCGGTGGCCCCGGGACCTCTCGGCCATCGGGGTGATGGTGGAGAGCATCGAGAGCCCGCACGGGCTCCAGGTCGAGCGGGTCGCGGCGGCGGCGGCCACGACGAGGGCGAGCAGCACGAGGAGCACGGGTCCACGGTAGCGGGGTCGGGTCGTCCGGTCAGGGGTCACCCCGCCCTCGGGGGGCAGGGTCGCAGCCGGTACGGTCGACTCACCCCCGAGGTGTGACGGCCGACGGAGGCACCAGCACCCGCCCCGAGGAGGTGAGCCCCATCGAGACCGTGGACGACGCCGTCAGCCACATCATGGCCGTGCTCGAACGCCCCCGCCTGCGGGGCCGGCTGCACCTGCTCGCCGCCGTCGTGTCGATCGGCGGCCTGGTCTGGCTGGTGCGGGCGGCCGAGAGCACCGAGGCCACCGTCGCCGCCTGGGTCTACGGCGTGACGTCGCTCCTGCTGTACGCCACGAGCGGGACCTACCACGTCTTCGCCCGCTCGCCCCGGGCCCGCCGGATCATGCAGCGGGCCGACCACTCGATGATCTACCTGCTCATCGCCGGCAGCGCCACGCCTGCCGCCCTCCTCCTCATCGACGGCTGGACCCAGGCCGCCATGCTCGGCCTCCTGTGGTCCGGCGCCGCCACCGGCGTGGTCATCAAGCTGGTGGCCTTCGAGCGGTTCCGGAAACTGGGTGGAGCCCTCTACATCGTCCTGGGCTGGGCCGGCCTGCTCGCCCTGCCGGCGTTCCTGGCCCACCCCGGCGCCCTCGCCCTCATGGTGGTGGCCGGCGTCCTCTACACGGTGGGCGCCATCCTCTTCGCCGCCGGCTGGCCCGACATCTCCCCCCGCTGGTTCGGCTACCACGAGGTGTGGCACGTCATGGGCGTGACCGCCGGGATCCTCCTGTTCGTGATGAACCTGGGCCTGATCAGCCAGGGCTGACCACCCGTCGGGGTCGATCGGCCCCATCCGTTCTGAGCCAGGACGTGGCCATCGGTGGCCGGATCCTGGCTCAGAACGGGCCCCCGATCGGGTCGGATCGTTGTGAGCCAGACGTCGGCCGTGGGTGGCCGGATCCTGGCTCAGAACGGTCCTCGCCCGGGGTGTGCCCGATGGCTCGTCGAACGGATGCGCGGTCGCGACCGGCCGCCCGGTACGGTGGCCGCTTCGGCACCACGCGTGCCTCTGTCCCGGTGCGCAGCCCGACGGCGATCCCGCCCTCTCGACCGGTCGACAGCTCGAACCCTGGCTCGCTGCGGCCCCTCGTCCCCCAGAGGCCGAGGTCGACCCCAGGAGCCTGAGTGCCCCCCACCTTCGCCGATCTCGGCGTGCCCGAGAAGCTCGTCCGCGCCCTCCACGAGCGCGGCCTCACCGAGCCGTTCCCCATCCAGGCGGCCACGCTGCCCGACGCCCTCGCCGGCCGTGACGTCTGCGGCCGGGCCCCGACGGGGTCGGGCAAGACCCTCGCCTTCGGCATCCCCCTCGCCGTCCGGGTCACCAACGCCTCGCCCAAGCGGCCCAAGGCCCTCGTGCTGGTCCCCACCCGCGAGCTGGCGGCCCAGGTCCGCGACGAGCTGGTCAAGCTGGTCAAGCCCTTCGGCCGGACCGTCCACGCCTTCTACGGCGGCGTCGGCTTCGGCGCCCAGGTGAAGGCCCTCCGCGCCGGCGTCGACATCGTCGTCGCCTGTCCCGGCCGCCTGGCCGACCTGATCCAGCAGGGCCACGTCCGGCTCGACCGGGTCGACATGGTCGTGCTCGACGAGGCCGACCGCATGGCCGACATGGGGTTCCTCCCCGAGGTCAAGCGCCTGCTCGACCAGGTGATGCCCGACCGCCAGACGCTGCTCTTCTCGGCCACCCTCGACGGCGACGTCGACGTGCTGATCAAGCGCTACCAGAGCAACCCCGTCCGCCACGGCGTGGACAAGGACGAGGACGAGCCGGTCAACCGGCACGTCCTCTGGCGGGCCGAGCGCGACGAGAAGGTCGCCCTCACCGCCGAGATCGTCCGGGCCCACTGGCCGGCCATCGTGTTCAGCCGGACCAAGCACGGTGCCGATCGCATCGCCCGCCAGCTGGGCAAGCTCGGCGTCGACGCCGTGGCCATCCACGGCAACCGCTCGCAGGGCCAGCGCGAGCGGGCGCTGCGGGACTTCACGTCGGCCCGGGCCCAGGCCCTGGTCGCCACCGACGTCGCCGCCCGCGGCATCCACGTCGACGGCGTGGCGTGCGTCGTCCACTTCGACGCACCACCGGACCACAAGGACTTCGTCCACCGCTCCGGTCGCACCGGCCGGGCCGGGGCCGAGGGCCTCGTCGTCACCCTGACCCCCCGGTCGGACGCCCGCGACGTGGCCAAGATGATGGGCAAGGCGGGCCACCCGGTCCACGCCGCCGACCCCGACGTCCGCAGCCTGGGCCAGCCGGCCCCGGTGCCGACCCGTCCGGCACCGAGCCCCGACGACCTGGCCCACCGCCCGGCCCCCTCGGGTGGCGGCGGCGGTGGTCGCTCGGGCGGCAAGCCCCGCAGCCGGAACGGTCGTCGCGACGACCGACCGGAGCGGCGCGACGACCGCGACCGTCGCCCCGCCGGCAACGGTGCGCCCCGCAAGCCCCGCGCCAGCGGAGCCAAGCTCAACAGCTCGGGCCAGCCCCGCCGCAGCGGCGGCAGCGGCGGGCCCGGCGGGCAGGGCCGTCCCGGTGGCGGCGCCAGCCGTCCGCCGGCCGGTGCCCGCTCCGGTGGCGGCGGCGGCCGTCGCCGCGGTCGCTGACCCACCCCTCTCCCACCCCACCGCCGCCCCGCGCCCGCGCGCGGGACCGCTGATCAGCTTCGCCCCGGCAACGCACGCGCGAGCCGGACGCGACCAGCACGCCCCGTCAGGCGCGGCGGACCAGGGGTGGGGAGCGGGGGTCGCGGTGTGCCAACCTGACCCCGCCTGACCGCGGGGTCAGGCGGAAGGGGACCTCCGTTGCGCACCCACCTCGCCCGTCGCGGCCTCGCCGTCGCGCTCGCCACCCTCGTCCTGGCCGTCGGCTGCTCCGGCGACGACGGGGGAGACGACGAGGCCCGTCCCGGCGACGACGCCGGGACCGACGTCGAGGTCCGGGGGGACGAGGGGGCCTACGAGGCGACGATCCGTCGCGACGCGGCCGGCGTCCCCCACATCACCGGCGAGACGGTCCGCGACCTCACCTTCGGCCAGGGCTGGGCCAGCGGCGAGGACCGGACCTGCGACCTGGCCGACCAGATCATCAAGGTGACGGGCCAGCGGGCCCGCTGGTTCGGACGCGGCGAGGAGGACGCCAACCTGGAGTCCGACGTCGCCTGGCGGGCCATCGGCATCGCCGAGGTGGCCGCCGCCGACTGGGAGGAGGCGAGCGACGAGGTCCGCGACCTCCTGACCGCCTACGCCGACGGCTGGAACGCCCACCTGGCCGACGTCGGGGCCGACGGCATCGGCGACTGGTGCGAAGGCGAGGAGTGGGTGCGCCCGGTCGAGCCGGTCGAGGTCTACACCTACGCCCGCGCCATCGCCCTCCAGGCCTCCAGCGGTGCCGTGGCCGACCTCCTGGCGACGGCCCAGCCCCCGGCGGCCGGCGACACCGCCCCGACCACCGAGCCGACGGCGGCGACGGTCGGGGCGACGCTCCCGGGGGCCATCGCCCCCGTGGCCGCCTCCAACGGCTGGGCCGTCGGCGCGGCCCGCTCGACCGAGGGCGGCGGGATGCTCGTCGGCAACCCCCACTTCCCGTGGGAGGGCGAGCTCCGGTTCTGGGAGGTCCACCTGACCGTCCCCGGCGAGGTCGACGTGTACGGCGTGCAGCTCTCGGGTGTCCCCGGCATCGGCATCGGCTTCACCGAGACCTTCGGGTGGACCCACACCGTGTCGGCTGGCAACCGCTTCACCGCCTACCGCCTGGACCTCGTGCCCGGCGACCCGACCCGCTACGTGTACGGCGACGAGGAGCGGGCCATCGAGCCCACCGAGGTGAGCATCGGGGTCATGGGCGACGACGGAGAGGTCACCGAGGAGACCCGCACGATCTGGCGCAGCCACTACGGCCCGATGCTCGACTTCCCCGGGTTCGGGTGGACCGACACGGCGGCTATCACCTTCCGCGACGCCAACATCGACAACGACGAGTTCGTCGAGCAGTACCTCCAGATGCTGCAGGCCGACGACCTCGACGACTTCATCGCCGTGCACCGCGACACCACCGGCGTCCCCCTGTTCAACACGGTGGCGACCTCCGCCGACGGCCGGGCCTGGTACGCCGACACCTCGGCCACCCCGGCGCTGTCCGACGAGGCCCTGGCCGCCTACGAGCTGTCGCTCGAGTCCGACCCGATCGTCGGCGTGGCGGCCGACAGCGGGGCGGTGCTCCTCGACGGGTCGGACCCGCTGTTCGAGTGGGAGGAGCGCGAGGGCGCCCGGGACCCGGGTCTGGTGCCGTACGACGAGATGCCGGTGACCGAGCGCGACGACTACGTGTTCAACGCCAACGACTCGTTCTGGATCAGCCACGCCACCGAGCTGCTCGCCGGCGACTACTCCCCGCTCCACGGGCGCCAGGGCGTCGCCCCGTCGGTCCGGACGCGGGAGAACGCGGTGGTGCTGGACGACACCACGCCGGAGGGGCCGGCCGGGGACGACGGCACCTTCACGCTCGACGAGCTGGCCGACGCCGCCCTCCAGAACCGCGGCTTCACCTCCCGGAGCCTGCTCGACGCCGTCGTCGAGCGCTGCACCGGCGCGGCGCCGGTCACCGTCGCCGCCCTCACCGACGACGAGGACGGCGAGGTGCTGCCGGCCGCCACCGTGGACCTGGCCGAGGCGTGCGCCGTCCTCGACGGCTGGGACGGGGTCTACGACCTCGACCGCGCCGGGGCCATCGTGTGGCGCGAGCTGATGGACGGCTTCAGCCGCGACGAGCTCTCCGACGCCGGTCCGGTCTGGGCCGAGCCGTTCGACCCGGCCGACCCGGTGGCCACCCCGTCGGGCCTGGCCCCGGCCCCCGCCGGCGAGGACCCGATCCTGGTCGCCCTGGCCCGGGCGGTCCAGATCCTCGACGCCGCCGGGATCGCCGTCGACACCCCGCTCGGCGAGGTCCAGCAGGCCGACCGCAACGGCACCCTGGTGCCGATCCACGGGGGCAACGGTGTCGACGGCACGACGAACGTGGTCGGCTACGGCGGCCGGGCGTCGATCCTCGACCCGACCCTCGACGAGATCGAGGTCGACTGGCTGGCCGACTTCTCCGACCTGGGTCGCTACGTCGGAGCGACGGGCGCCGAGCTCGACGGGTACCCGATCAACAACGGCACGTCGTTCCTCTACGCCCTCGCCTTCGGCGAGGACGGCCCCGAGGCCAAGGCGTTCCTCACCTACGGCGACACCGCCGACCGGTCGGACCCCCTCTACACCGAGGCGACCGAGGCCTTCTCCGACAAGGCGTGGCGCGACGTGGCCTTCACCGAGGACGACGTGGCCGCCGCCGCCGAGACCGAGGTCCGCGTCCAGGGCTGACGGACGCGTGGCACGGATGGTGCCCGGCACCATCCGTGGCGCCGGGGGTCAGTAGCCGGGGGCGGGGCGGAAGAGGTCGAAGCGGAAGCCCTGGTCGTCGACGCACTCGGCGTTGCCGCCCGACGGGTACTCGCTGCGGGCCAGGACCTGGCCGCCCAGCTCCTCGACCCGGGTGGCGTAGGCCTCGATGTCGTCGACCCGGAAGTAGACGGTGACGGCGCCGCCCGGCGTGGCGTCGTCGGTCGCCATGAAGCCCATGGGGAACCGGGTGTTGGCGACGTGGCCCCCGCCCTCGACGTTCCCGGGCTCGACCTGCCAGGCGAACAGGGCGCCGAAGAAGGCCCGGGCCCGATCGAGGTCGCGGGTGGCCATGGTGAGGTAGCCGGGCTCGACCGGGGGGCGCCCGCTCACCTGGTACTCGCGCACGTCGCCGAAGTCGCCGGGGTCGGCGTCGGCCGCAGCCGTCGCCCGCTCGGCCGAGATGGGCTGGGTGAGCATCCACCGGTGGCCCCACGGGTCGCGGACGATGGCGTTGCGGTTGCCGTGGAACTGGTCGGACGGCTCCCGCTCGCTCGCGGCCCCGTGCTCGACGGCGAGCCGGTAGGTGTGGTCGACGTCGACCACGTCGAGGTGCAGCGACACCGGCGTCCCGCCGTAGTGGCCGGGGCCGTGGACGTCGACCTCGGGGTACTCGTCGGCCAGCATCAGCCGGGACCCCCCGATGACGACCTCGGCGTGGCCGACCCGACCGTCGTCGCCGACGAAGCGGGACGTCTCGAGCGCTCCGAGGACGTCCCGGTACCAGTCGAGGGCGGCGGCGGCGTCGGCGACGGAGAGGTACGGCGTGAGGGCGGCGGCGGTGGTGGTGGCGGTGTCCGACACGGTGTCCTCCTGGGGACGGAGCTGGATGGGGGGGAGGTCGTCGGGGTCGGGGGCCAGGGCGGCCTCCAGCCGGGCCCGCAGGCGGTCCCGGAACGCGGGGTCGGGGGCCACCGGCGAGGCCGGCAGGCGCAGGGCGTCGAGCGGGTCAACCACGATCGGTCCCCCCTTCGGGGAGCGCCCGGCGGAACGCCGCCTTGGCCCGGATCAGCAGGGCCTCGGTGGCGTGGACGGTGCGGTCGAGGTGGTGGGCGACCTCGGGGACGCTGAGCCCGTCGAGGTAGCGCAGGGTCAGGGCGGCCCGGTGGTGCGGGCCCAGCGAGGCGAGCACGTCGCGGGCCACGGCGGCGTCGACCTCGCCGTCCCACGGGTCGTCCACGTCGCGGGCGGGTTCGGAGGCCAGGCGCAGAACCCGCCGGTCCTCGCGGGCGGTCCGGCGCCAGTGGTCGACCAGCTTGTGGCGGGCCACGCCGATCAGCCAGGGCACGCTCATGTGGGGGACCGTGCCCCGCTGGACCGCGTCGACGGCGGCCAGGAAGGTCTCGGACGTGACGTCCTCGGCGGTCGTACGGGACCCGCACCGCGGCAGCAGGTAGCCGTACACCTCGGGCAGGGCCCGGTCGTAGAGCTCGAGCAGCGCGGCGCCCTGGTCGGACGACGCCGGTTCCGGTGTCACGTCTGCCTCATCGTCGCCACCGTCGCTCCTCCGACGCCCGACCATCACCCCTATCCTCTCGGCCGTGGCTGACGGCGTCGTCCCCCCCGACTTCGAGGCGATGGTGGAGCTGTGCGCCCGCCAGGTGCTCCGCCCCGGCGACGGCGCCATCGATGCCGGCGCCCACAAGGGACGCCACCTCCGGCCCATGCTGGAGGCGGTCGGCCCGACCGGCCACGTCCTGGCCATCGAGCCGCTGCCCGACTGCCTGCGCCAGGTCCGGGACGAGCTGGGCGACCACCCGGGCCTGACCCTGGTCCCGGGGGTCCTCGGCCCCCGCCGGGAGACGCTGGAGCTCGTCGTGGCCCTCGACCGCCCCGAGGAGAGCAGCCTGCGGGCCCGGTCCAACTACTCCGGGCCCACCGCCCTCACGACCCTCGCGGTCGAGGCCCACCCCCTGGACGAGCTCGCCGCCGGGATGGCTCGCGTCGACTTCGTCAAGATCGACGTCGAGGGGGCCGAGGCCCTCGTGGTCGAGAGCGGCCTGCGCACCCTGGGGACCCACCAGCCGGTGATCACCTTCGAGCACGGCATCGGCATCGCCGACTTCGACGGCACCAGCGCCGGGCTGTTCGGCCTCCTCGACGGGCTGGGCGACCTCGTGTTCACCATCGACGGTCGCCGGCTCGCGTCGGCGCGCGACCTGGAGGAGGTCGTCGGCGCCGGGCAGATGTGGGACTTCGTGGCCATCCCGGCAGCGCACCCGCTGGTCGACTCGCTGCCGGCCCTGCTCGCCCACGAGATGGAGGTGCGGCGGGTCGTCGACGAGGGCATCGCCGCCGCCTACCGCTCGGTGCTGCACCGCGACCCCGACGCCGCCGGCCTGACCGCCTTCCGGCACGTGTGCCGCGAGCAGGGGCCCGAGGTGCTGGTCCGGATCCTCCAGGACTCCGACGAGGCCCGTGCGATGGGCGGCGACGGCTCGCCCTAGATCCGGGACCGGAGGAAGTCCCGGGTCCGCGCCGACTCGTCGGGGTCGCGGCTGTACTCCACGGCGACGAAGTCGGTGATCCCGCTGGCGACCATGGCGTCGAGCTGCCGCCCGGCGGCGGCCTCGTCGCCCACCACGGCGACGTCGGCGGGGCCGCCCGCCCCCTCGCGGTCGAGCATGGCCTTGTAGGACGGGAGGGTGTCGTACACGGCGAACGCCTTGGCCGCCCGGGCCCGGCCGTCGGCCTCGTCGTCGCAGACCAGCACCGGGAGGGCGCCGACGACCCGCGGGGCGGGGCGCCCGTCCTCGGCGGCGGCGGCCGTGATGGTCGGGACGATGTGGGTCCGGAGCGTCTCGGGCCCCGTCATCCAGGTGACGGTGCCGTCGGCGACGGCGCCGGCCAGGGCCAGCATCTTGGGCCCGAGGGCGGCGATCAGGACCGGGAACGGGCGGCGGGCGGCCATCGAGAGCCCGACCCGGGCGGTCAGGGTCTCGCCCTCGACGTCGACGGCGCCGTCGTGCACCAGCGGCATGAGGATCGAGAGGTACTCGCGCATGTGCCGCACCGGCTTGGCGAACGACATCCCGTACATCATCTCGATGACGATCTGGTGCGACAGGCCGATGCCCAGCACCAGCCGGCCGTCGGCCGCCTCGTTGGTCGTGACCGCCTGCGCCGCCAGCATCGCCGGGTGGCGGGGGTAGGTCGGGATGACGGCGGTGCCCAGCTCGATGTCGGGGACCTCCCGTCCGACCACCGCCAGGGCCGTGAGGGCGTCGTAGCCGAAGATCTGCGGCAGCCAGAAGCTGCTGAAGCCGTCGTCGAGGGCGGTCCGGGCGGCGGCCACGTGGTCGTCGAGGGTGCCGGTGGCGGCGACGTCGCCGCCGAAGATGCCGATGCGCATGGGCCCGTCCTACCCCACGGGGCGTCGGTCCGCGGCACGCTCGTGGTCTTGCCTATGGTCGCGGCCCATGAAGGTCCCCCTGACCGTGCGCGACTTCCTCGACCGGGCCGAGGTCGTCTACCCCGAGCGGGTCGCCGTGGTGGACGAGCCCGACCAGCCGGCACCGTCCCTCGGTGAGCTGACCTACGCCCAGCTGGCCGCCGGCGCCCGGGCCCAGGCCGCCGGGCTCGACCGCCTCGGCATCGGGGTCGGCGAGCGGGTCGCCATCGTGTCGCAGAACGCGGCCCGCCTGCTGACCGGCTTCTGGGGCGTGTCCGGGTGGGGGCGGATCTACGTCCCGATCAACTTCCGGCTGGCGCAGGCCGAGATCGCCTACATCGTCGAGCACTGCGGGGCGTCGATGCTCCTCTACGACCCCGAGGTGGCCGGCTCGGTGGAGGGCATCGACGTCGCCCACCGGGCCGAGCTGGGCTCGGCCGAGGCCGACGCCTTCCTGGCCCCGGGCGAGGAGCCGGCGCCCTGGGAGCCCGACGAGGACGTCACCGCGACCATCAACTACACGTCCGGCACCACCGCCCGCCCCAAGGGCGTGCAGCAGACCCACCGCAGCCTGTGGCTCAACGCCACCACCTTCGGCTGGCAGGCGGGGATCGACGACCGCGACGTCTACCTGCACACCCTCCCGATGTTCCACTGCAACGGCTGGGGGATGCCCTACGCGACCACCGGGATGGGGGCGACCCAGGTCGTCCTGCGCAAGGTCGACGGGGCCGAGATCCTGCGCCGCGTCGACCGCCACGGCGTCACCGTGATGTGCGGTGCCCCCGCCGTCGTGAACGCCGTGCTCGACGCCGCCGCCGACCTCGACGAGGTCCCGGGTGCCGGCCGCACCCGGATCGTCGTGGCCGGCGCCCCGCCCCCGACGCGCACGATCGAACGGGTGGAGAGCGAGCTGGGCTGGGAGTTCATCCAGATCTACGGCCTGACCGAGACCGCCCCCCTGCTGACCATGAACCGGGGCCGGGCCGAGTGGGACGACCTCGCCCCCGCCGACCGGGCCCAGCTGCTCGGCCGGGCCGGTGCGCCCGCCCTCGGCGTGACCCTGGGCGTCACCGACGACGGCGAGGTGACGGCCCGGGCCAACATGGTGATGGAGGGCTACTGGGACCAGCCCGAGGCCACCGCCGCCGCCATCGTCGACGGGCGGTTCCACACCGGCGACGGCGGCTCCATCGACGAGCAGGGCTACCTCACCATCTCGGACCGCAAGAAGGACGTGATCATCTCCGGCGGCGAGAACGTGTCGTCCATCGAGGTCGAGGACGCCCTCTTCAGCCACCCGGCGGTGGCCGAGGCGGCGGTGATCGGCGTCCCCGACGAGAAGTGGGGCGAGCTGGTGCTCGGCCTCGTCGTGCTGGTCGAGGGCGAGAGCGTCACCGAGGACGAGCTCCGCGAGCACTGCCGCCCCCGGCTGGCCGGCTACAAGATCCCCAAGCGCATCGAGTTCCGCTCCGAGCTGGCCCGCACCGCGACCGGGAAGCTGCAGAAGTTCAAGCTGCGGGGCCCCTACTGGGAGGGCCACGATCGCCAGGTCAGCTGACGAGCGCCGGGACCTCCCCCTCGACCACATCCTCATCGGGCTGGCGCTGGCCCCGTTCGTCGCCGCCGCCGCGGCGATGGTCTTCGGCGTCGGGTCGTCGTACCTGCCGGTGTCGGACCTGGCCCTGTCGGAGATGCTCGTCCGCGACGTCGGCCGCCACCCCCTCTACGAGGGCCTCTACTCGCGCGACGACTGGAGCCACCCGGGTCCGCTCCTCTACATCCTGCTGGCGCCGTTCTACTGGCTGACCGGCGGGTCCTCGATCGGACTCGGGCTGGGGACGCTCGCGATCAACGGCGCCTCGGTCGTCGGGATGGGGATCGTGGCCCGGCGCCGGGCCGGGACGGCGGCCATGGTGGCGACGTTCCTCGCCGTCGGGCTCCTGCTGCGGACCCTCGGGGCCGACATCTGGGGCGACGCCTGGAACCTCCACGTGACGATCGTGCCCTTCGCCCTCCTCGGCTTCCTGGTCTGGGCCCTGCTCGACGGGGACCTCTGGGTCCTGCCCGTCGCCGTGTTCGTGACGTCCTTCCTGGCCCAGACCCACGTGGGGTTCCTGCCCCTGGCCGTCCCCCTGCTCGGCGTGGGCGTCGCCGGGGTGGCGCTGGCGGCCTGGCGGAGCGACGACCCCGACCGGTGGCGGCGCCTCGTGCGCCCCACCGCGGTCGCCACCGCCGTGGGCGGGGTCCTGTGGCTGCCCCCGCTGATCGACATCGTCGACGGCCCGCCCCGGAACCTGGGCAACATCGTGCGGTGGTTCCGCGACGCCGAGGGCGGGGTGGCGACGGTGGGCGACGGGCTGAAGGTCGTGAGCGGGCCCTTCGGCGTGCCGCCGGAGTGGGCCACCGTGCGCCAGCCCTTCGGGACCTTCGGCGAGTCCCACTACCTGGAGGACCCGGTCGTCCCGTGGCTCCTGCTGGCGGTGGCCGTCGCCGGGGTGGTGCTGTGGCGGCGCCGGCCGACGGGCCGGCCGCTGCTGGTGGTGCTGGTCACCATGCTCGCCCTGGGGGTGGCCGCCGTCGCCCGGACGGTGGGGCCGCAGTTCGAGTACCGGCTGCTGTGGACCTGGGTCCCGCCCGTGGTGGCCTTCGTCGTCGTCGCCCTGGCCGGGTGGACCTGGCTGGCCGAGAGCCACCGCTCGGCGGCCCGGTGGGTGGGGGCGGCGGCGGTGGCGTGCGTCGCCGTCCTCGCCCTCGTGAACGGCGTCGCCGGGGTGCGGGCCGGCACCTTCGACGAGGGCAACTCCGACGTGATGGCGGCGATCACGCCACCGGTGGTCGAGGCCGTCGAGGACGTCGACGAGCCGGTCCTGGTCACCGACCCGTTCCAGGCGGGGGCGTGGTACGCCCGGGGCCTGGTGCTCCAGCTCGAGCGGCGGGGGATCGAGGCCGTGGTGCCACCGGAGCGCCGCTGGGAGCAGTCGCCCCACCGGATCCACGACGGCGGCCCCGTCGGGGCCACGCTCGTGGTCGTCACCGACCGGTCGGTGGCGGACTACCTCGAGGACCCCGACCTCGAGCTGATCGTCGAGTGGTCCGACGCCAGCCCCGAGGAGCTGGACGCCCTGGACGCGGCCATGGACCGGATCGAGGCGGACCGGGTGGCCGGGCGCATCGATGACGAGCGGGCCAGCCTGCTCGCCGGCGACCTCGTCGCCCCGCTGCAGGCGGCCACCGACGCCACCTTCTACCGGGTGGCGGTGTTCCGCACCCGGTAGCGGACCCGGTGACGCCGGTCCGTCAGGCCGGGATGCGGGGGAACAGGTCGACGATGCCCCAGAGGTGCTCGTTGAGCGCCTCGACCTGGTCCGACGCCGTCTTGCCGTTGCGGAACACCACGAGGTCCCGGTCGGGCACGAGCAGGAGCCGCTGGCCCTCGAAGCCGTGGGCCATGAAGCCGCCGTCGTCGCGACCGGCTCGCGCCCACCAGTGGGCGCCGTGGAAGATGCCGGGGTCGAGCGGGCTCTCCGAGCGCGGCGTGCGCCCGTGGTCGATCCAGGCGCCGGGCACCAGCTGGCGCCCGTCCCACTGCCCGCCCCGCAGGACCAGGAGGCCCAGGCGCAGCCAGTCGCGCAGGGTCAGGTCGAGGTAGGACGACGCCACCCACAGCCCCGACCCGTCGAAGCCGAGCGACAGGCTCGTCACCCCGATCGGGTCGAACAGGAGCTCGCGCAGCACGCGGGTGACGACGTCGCCCTCGATCTGGAGCACCCGCTGGAGGCACCCCTGCACGATGTTCGTCGTGCCCGAGGAGTAGGTGTAGGCCTCCGGCGACCCCGGCTCGTGGACGAGCGGGAAGCCGGCCGCGAAGGCGGCCATGTCGGACGACGCCTCGCCGTAGAGCATGGCCACCACGTCGGGGATGTCCTCGGACCCGAATCCCTCGTAGACCTCGGCCCACTGCAGCCCGGCCCGCATCTGGAGCAGGTGGTCCCACGTGATGGCGGACCGCTCGTCGTCGGCCCAGGCCGGCACCGGGGCGGGGTCGGTGACGCGCAGGTGCCCCTGCTCCTGGGCGATGCCCACGAGCAGGTGGCACACGCTCTTGGCCATCGACCACGAGTGGAGGGGGGTCGCCGGCGTGATGGGCCCCGGCTGCACGCCGGCCAGCTCGGCCAGCGGGCCCATCTCCACCTCGCCGTAGCGCTCGGCCACGATCCGCCCCCGGTGCACGACGGCCACGGCGTTGGTGTGGCCCACCGCCGGGTCCTGGTCCGGTCCGAGGACCCGGTCGAGCCGGGCGTCGAGCTCGTCGGCGGCGACCTCCGGTGGCGCCGGGGCCTCCTCCCAGGCCGTGGTGGGCCAGGCGACGTCGTCGGGGTGGGGCGGGAAGGGACGCAGCTCGGCCATCGCGCCGGACCGTAGCGTCGCCGGCCCGCTCAGCCCGGGGGCGGGGCGGACAGCCAGACCGTGTAGCGCGGGCCCCGCTCGGCCAGGTCGCGCAGGGCGTCCATGGTGGCCCGGTCGGCGCCCTGCCGCAGGAGGCTCTCGCGCCCGAACGCCAGCGCCCCGACCGCGTCCGTCGGCCCGAGGCCGACCTGGTCCCGGACCGCGTCCTCGAGCTCGCCGATGCGGGCCCGCTCCGCCGGGGTGAGGCGGTCGAACACGGCCAGGAGGGTGGCCCCCGGGGTCGGCGGCCGGTCGTCGATCGTCGAGGTGGCGACGACGAAGAGGGTCTGGCGCGAGGGATCTTCGGTGACGCGGTGGTCGCCCATCTGGTCCCGGAACGAGGGCGGGAACCGGATGTCGTAGCCGGCGTCGTCCAGCGCCACGCCGAGGCCGGTGGCCACCGCCCCCAGGTCCTGGTCACCGGCCACCGCCACGGTGTAGCGCCCCTCCCGGGGGAGCCCGTCGGGGATCTGGTCGAGCAGGTCGGCGGCGGCCTCGCTCGACCCCTCCAGCGGGACGGCGTCGGGGTCGGCGACCACCGCACCGGTGACGACGACCCCGACCAGGACGACGCCGAGGGCCAGGACCGGCACGACCCGCCGGGTCGTGCCGGCCCCGACCATCCCGGTGACGACCCGCCACGCCGCGGTGGCGATCACGGCCCAGGTCAGCACGCCCACGGCCCAGGTCCAGCGGTACAGGTACGCGGCCTGGACGAAGTCGATGCGGGTGCTCGCCCCGATGGCGGCGACCAGGGCCACGAGAGCCACCAGGACCGTGGCCCCGAGCCGTCGGTCGCCGAGGCGCCGTGCTCCCAGCCCGGCGAGGAGCAGGCCGACGACGGGGACGGCGAGGGTCCAGGGACGGGGGTCGCCGGCGAGCGAGCCGGCCCCGCCCACCCCGGCCCAGGCGGGGACGATCCCCAGGTGGTCGGCGGTCACGTCCAGGGCGATCGAGGTGTCCTGGAGCTCTTGGGGCGACCGCAGGTAGTCGACCATGGCGCTGAGGTTGCCCTGGTCGGCGGTCAGCTGGTCGACGATGGGCCCCGACCACAGGAGCAGCCCGACGCCCACGGCCACCGCGAGCCACCGCCCCGACGGGCGGTGGCGGCGGACGGCCAGGATCGCCACCGTCGCGGCGGTGGCGGCGAGGACGACGAGGACGGGTCCGAGGTGGGACTGGAGCGCCCACGACGCCGCGACCACGACCACGGGGAGGGCGCCGTCGGTCCCGAAGGCCACCGCGAGGAGGCCCAGCAGGGCGACCAGCAGGGGGATCGTGCCCACGTAGGGGTTCCACACGTCGACCAGGCCGTGGGCCTCGATCGCCGCCTCGGCCACCAGGAGGCCGCCCGTGACGGCGAGGGCCAGGGCGGCCCCACCGACCCGTCGGGCCAGGGCCACGGCGGTGGCGGCGCTGACGGCGTTCACCAGTCCGATCGTGGCCATGATGCCGGCCGGGCCGAGGAGCCGGTACCCCGGGGCCGTGACCCAGAACACCAGCGGCCCCGGGTGCGACCAGCCCTCGCGGGAGTAGGGGCCGACCAACGGGGTGCGCCGGGTGAAGACGTCGGCGATGCGGGCCACCTGGCCGGCCTGGTCGCTGGTCGGCGTCCACCCCTCGCGCAGGGCGAGCACCGTCGCCACGAGGATCGGGGCGGCCGCCACCAGCGGCGCCCAGCGGGCGAGGGCGGCGCCGGGGCCGGTGGCTGACGGCTCCCGCATGGCGGGCAAACGGTAGTTGGTGCGGGGCCCCTGACGTGGCAGCCTCGACCGGTGCTCACGGTGAACGGACTGCGCGTCGACGTCGGAGGGACCATCCTCCTCGACGGCATCACGTTCTCGGTGCGCGCCGGCGACAAGGTCGGCATCGTCGGCCGCAACGGCGCCGGCAAGACCACCATGCTCAAGATCCTGGGCGGTGACGCCGAGCCCAGCCGGGGCACCGTCCGCCGCGAGGGCGGCGTCGGCTACCTGCCCCAGGACCCCCGCCTCGACGGCGTCCCCGACTCCCGCACCGGGCTCGAGCACGTCCTGTCCGGTCGCGGCTTCGACGAGGCCGTGGTCCGCATGGAGAAGCTCCGGCTGGCGATGGAGGAGGACCCCTCCGACCGGGCGGTCAGCCGGTTCACCCGGGCCGAGGAGCGCTTCCGCCTCGAGGGCGGCTACCAGGCCGAGAGCGAGGTCCGCCGCCTCGCCGCCGGGCTCGGCCTCCCCGACGACCGCCTCGACCTCCCCCTGGCGGCTCTGTCGGGCGGCCAGCGCCGCCGGGTCGAGCTGGCCCGCATCCTCTTCGCCGGCAGCGACCTGCTGTTCCTCGACGAGCCGACCAACCACCTCGACAGCGACGCCAAGGAGTGGCTCCTCGACTACATGCGCCGCTACCGGGGTGGGCTGATCGTCATCAGCCACGACCTCGACCTCCTCGACGAGGCCATCACCCGCGTCATCCACCTCGACCGCGGCGGCCACGACGAGGTCGGCACCCTCCACGAGTACCGGGGCACCTACTCGCAGTACCAGCACCAGCGCGAGGCCGACGAGGTCCGGCTGCGCAAGGAGGCGGCCGCCCGGGAGAAGGAGGTCGACCGGCTCCAGACCATCGTCGACCGCTTCGGGGCCAAGGCCACCAAGGCGGCCATGGCCCACAGCCTGGAGAAGCGCATCGCCCGCATCGAGGCGACGGCGACCGAGGGTCCGAAGCGGCAGATCGTCACCAAGGTGCGCTTCCCGGACCCGCCCCACGCCGGGCGGACCGTGCTCGAGGTCGAGGACCTCTCGGTCTCCTACGGCGACCTCGACGTGTTCGCCGACGTGGAGTTCTCCATGGGCCGGGGCGAGCGGATGGTCGTGATGGGCTTCAACGGCGCCGGCAAGACGAGCCTCCTGCGCTCGATCGCCGGCGTGCAGGAGCCGACCTCCGGCGCGGTGCGCACCGGCCTCGGCGTGGTCGTCGGCTACTACGCCCAGGAGCACGAGGGCCTCGACCCCCACCGGAACCTGGTCGACCAGCTCCGCGACGCCTCGACCGGCCAGTCCGAGTCCGAGCTCCGGGGCCTGCTGGGCATGTTCGGCCTCACCGGTGACAAGGTCTTCCAGGAGGCCGGGACCCTCTCGGGCGGCGAGAAGACCAAGCTGGCCCTCAGCCAGCTGGTCGCCGGGCGCAACAACCTGCTCCTGCTCGACGAGCCGACCAACAACCTCGACCCGGGGTCGCGCGACGCCGTCGCCGCGTCCCTCGCCGAGTGGCCCGGCACCATCCTCCTCGTCAGCCACGACACCGACTTCGTCCGGGCCCTCAAGCCCGACCGGGCCCTCTACATGCCCGACGGGCAGGTCGACTACTGGTCCAACGACCTCCTCGACATGGTGGCGTTGGCCTAGCGGCCTCTCGTCAGGAACCTCGCTTCGCTCGGTTCCTTCCTCGAACTGAAGGAGCTCGCTGCGCTCGCGCTGAGGGCCCCAGAGGCGGACGGCTCGTTCCTCGCCGACACGCCTCTTCGTCGGGGGGAGACCCCCCGGAACCCCCCAGCGGCGTCGCCGGGCGAGGATCTCCGGCGGGAGATCCGGTCAGGTCGCGGGCGAGCGTCGTCTGCCTCCGCTCCTCCGCGAACGAGCGACGAGAGGACTCACCAGATGCGGATGCGCTGGTCCTCGGGGAGGTACATGCCGTCGCCCTCGGTCGTGCCGAACTCCTCGTGGAACTCGGTGAGGTTGCGCACCACGTTGGCCCGCAGCTCGGGCGGGGCGTGGGGGTCGATGGCGAGGCGGCGGATGCGCTCCTCGTCGCGGGTGACGGTGCGCCACACCTGGCCCCAGCCGAGGAAGACCCGCTGCCGGCCGGTCAGCCCGTCGATCACGGGTGCCTCCCGGCCCTCGAGGCTGAGCTCGTAGGCGGCCAGGGCGATGCCGATGCCCCCCAGGTCGCCGATGTTCTCGCCCACGGTCAGGCCGCCGTTGACGGCGTGGTCGGGCAGCCCGTCGAGCTCGAAGGCGTCGTATTGGGCGATGAGCGCCTGGGTGAGGCGGTCGAAGGCCTCGCGGTCGGCGTCGGTCCACCAGTCGGACAGGTTGCCGTCGCCGTCGTAGCGGCTGCCCTGGTCGTCGAACCCGTGGCCGATCTCGTGGCCGATGACGGCCCCGATGCCCCCGAAGTTCATGGCGTCGTCGGCCTCGGGGTCGAAGAACGGCCAGCGGAGGATCGCCGCCGGGAAGACGATCTCGTTCATCCCGGGGTTGTAGTAGGCGTTGACCGTCTGCGGCGTCATGTGCCACTCGTCGCGGTCGATGGGCTGGCCGATCTTGGCCAGGTTGCGGTCGGACTCGAACGCCGCCGCCCGCCGCACGCTGCCCAGCAGGTCCGACCGGTCGATCTCCAGCGACGAGTAGTCCCGCCACGTGTCCGGGTAGCCGACCTTCGGGGTGAAGCGGTCGAGCTTGTCGAGCGCCCGCTGCCGGGTCTCGGGGGTCATCCACGCGAGCTGCGAGATGCGGGTGCGGTAGGCCTCGACCAGCCAGTGGACGAGGCGGTCCATCCGCTCCTTGTGCTCGGGCGGGAAGTGGCGGGCGACGTAGAGCTGGCCGACGGCCTCGCCCATGGCCGCCTCGACGACCTGCACGCCGCGCTTCCACCGCTCGCGGAGCTCGGGGATCCCCGACAGCGTCGTCCCGTAGAAGCGGAAGCTGTTCTCGACGAACCGGCTCGACAGGTAGGGCGCCGCCGCTCGCACGTGGTGGAACACCATCCACGCCTTCCAGTCGTCGAGGGGGACCTCGCCCAGCAGCCGGGCGGCGGCCTCGACCGCTGACGGCTGGCGGACCACGACCTCGGCGAAGGCGGCGTCGGGGGCGGCCAGCCCGTCGAGGTAGCCGGGCCAGTCGAAGCCGGCGGTGGCCGCCTCCAGGGTCGCCCGGTCCTGCTTGTTGTGGGTCTTGATGGCGTCGCGGCTGTCGACCGCGGTCCAGTGGGCCGCGGCCAGTGCCGTCTCCAGGGCCATCACCCGGTCGGCGGCGCCGCCCGGGTCGGGCTCGTCGACCGACCGCAGGACGGTGGCCACGTGCTCGACGTAGGCGGCCCGGATCGCGGCGTGGGCCTCCTCGCGGTAGTAGGCCTCGTCGGGCAGGCCGAGGCCGCCCTGCACCACGTTGACGATGTAGCGGGTGGCGTCGTCGCCGTCGTTGTCGACGAAGAAGTCGATGACGCCGGCCGTGCCGTGGCGCTGGAGCCGCCCCATGAGGGCGACGAGGGCATCGACGGACCCGACGGCGCTGATCTCGGCCAGGTCGTCGGCCAGGGGCTCGGCGTCGCGCCGTTCGACCTCGTCGACGTCCATGAACGCGGCCCACAGGTCGCCGACCTTGCGCTCGTCGGTCCCGGGCCCGGCGTCGCCGGCCGCGGCCTCCTCGAGGATGGCCCGGACGTCGATCTCGGACTGGTCGTGGAGCATGTGGAAGGCGCCGTGCTGGGCCCGGTCCGGGGGGATCTCGGTCGCCGCCACCCAGCGACCGTTGACGTGGGCGAAGAGGTCGTCCTGGGGCCGCACGTCGGGGGAGAGCTCGTCGAGGTCGATGCCGCTGTGGGTCATGGCGTGGGAGCCTACGGTCGCGCCCGCCGCACCCGGACGGGTGAGCCATGATCACCACCCATGGCCGCCGTCCTGCCCGCCCACGCCGATCGAGCCGACCCCTTCCGCCGGTACGCCGAGCTGCGTGCCGCCGGCGAGGTCGAGGTCCCACCGCACCTGCTCGGCCCGCGGGAGCGGCGCCTCCACGTGCGCAACACCCTGGTCGAGGATCACGCCGTCCGGCTCCTCGACACGCCCGAGGCGGTGGCGTCGAAGTTCGCCCTCCTCGTCGCCTCCCCGTTCTCGTTCTTCCGGGGGACGGCCCTGCTGTACTACCGCGACCACGCCGGCGTCGACGGCCACCTCCCCGCCGTGTTCTGCATCGGCGACATCCACCCCGAGAACTTCGGGATCATGCCCAGCGCCGCCGGCCACCCCTTCTTCGCGCCCAACGACTTCGACGAGGCGTGGATCGCCCCGTTCACCTACGACGTCAACCGGGGGGCGGTCGGGTTCTGGATGGCCGCCGCCGAGAAGGACCTGGGCAAGGGGTCCCGGCGGCGGACCGTCCGGGCGTTCGTGCAGGGCTACCTCGACGGCCTGGTCGACTTCGCCCGGGACGACTCCGAGCACACCCACCAGATCACCGAGGACTCCTGCCCGGCGGTGCTGGCCCCGGCGTTCGCCAAGGCCCGCCGGTCGCGGGCGAAGTTCCTGGCCAAGCGCATCGACCTCGACGCCCACCGGTTCCTGGCCGACGAGCGGGTCGAGCCCCGGGCCGACCTGGTCCCCCTGCTCGAGCCGGTCGTCGCCGACTACGCCGACTCCCTGGGCGGTGGCCCGGCGCGGCCCGAGGGGTTCTTCCGGGTCCACGACGTCGCCCTGCGCCACGGAGGCGGCACCGCGAGCCAGGGTCTGGCCCGGTTCTGGGTGCTGCTCGACGGGTGGGGCCCCGACGCCACCGACGACGTCATCATCGAGCTCAAGATGGCCCGGCGCTCTGCCCTGTACGGCCTGGTGCCGGCGACCTCGTTCGACGCCCGCACCTCGGCCGAGCGCATCGCCCTGGCCCACTCGGAGTTCCTGGTCGACGGTGACGCCCTCTACGGCGCGGCCGAGATCGAGGGCCGCTCGTTCGTGGTGCGCGAGCGCAGCCCCATGAAGGTGAACATCAGCGTGGCCGACCTCGACGGCGACGCCCTCCTGTCCTACGCCGAGGTGTGCGGCCGGGCCCTGGCCCAGACCCACGCCCGCTCCGAGTCGCACCTGCTCGACGTGGGCGAGGGGCCGGGCGCCGAGATCGGCATCCTGCGGGTGGTGCAGCCCACCGTGTTCGTCGCCGACACCGTCGAGTGGGCCGAGGAGGGCGCGGCGCGGGTCCTCGCCGACCACCGCCTCTTCTGCGAGGACCTCGAGCGGGGCGCCTTCGACGCCCCCGGGACGCTCCTCGAGCCCTGACGGGCGAGCGGTGCCTCAGCCCCGGCCGAGGCGCATCGTCTTGGACGACAGGTCGATGGGCCGGCTGACCTCGGCGAAGAAGTCGTTGCCCTTGTCGTCGACGACGATGAAGGCCGGGAAGTCCTCGACCTCGATGCGCCAGACGGCCTCCATGCCCAGCTCGGGGTACTCGAGCACCTCGACCTTGCGGATGCAGTCCTGGGCCAGGCGGGCCGCGGGGCCGCCGATCGACCCGAGGTAGAAGCCGCCGTGGCGCTGGCAGGCGTCGGTGACCTGCTGGCTGCGGTTGCCCTTGGCCAACATGACGAGCGACCCGCCGGCGGCCTGGAAGCGCTCGACGTAGGCGTCCATGCGCCCGGCGGTGGTGGGGCCGAAGGAGCCGGAGGCGTAGCCCTCCGGGGTCTTGGCCGGCCCGGCGTAGTACACGGGGTGGTCGCGCAGGTACTGCGGCATCTCGCCGCCGGCGTCGAGCAGCTCGGCGATCTTGGCGTGGGCGATGTCGCGGGCCACGACGACGGTGCCGGTCAGCGAGAGCCGGGTCTTGACCGGGTGCCTGCCCAGCTCGGCCCGGATCTCGGCCATGGGGCGGTCGAGGTCGATGCGCACGACGTCGCCCCCGAGGCCCTCCTCGGTGACCTCGGGGAGGTACTGGGCCGGGTTGCGCTCGAGCTCCTCCAGGAACACGCCCTCGGCGGTGATCTTGGCCCGGGCCTGGCGATCGGCCGAGCACGACACGGCGATGCCGACCGGGCACGAGGCGCCGTGGCGGGGGAGGCGGATGACCCGGACGTCGTGGCAGAAGTACTTGCCGCCGAACTGGGCGCCGATGCCGAACGCCTGGGTGAGGGCCAGGACCTCCTGCTCCATCTCCAGGTCCCGGAACCCGTGGCCGAGCTCGGAGCCCTCGGTGGGGATGGTGTCGAGGTAGCGGGCCGACGCCAGCTTGGCCGTCTCCACCGCCATCTCGGCCGACGTGCCCCCGATGACGACGGCGAGGTGGTACGGCGGGCAGGCCGAGGTGCCCAGCAGCCGCAGCTTCTCGTCGAGGAACTGGAGCAGGCTCTGCGGGTTGAGCAGGGCCTTGGTCTCCTGGAAGAGGAACGACTTGTTGGCCGAGCCGCCGCCCTTGGCCATGAAGAGGAACGAGTAGGCCGACCCGTCGACGGCGCCGATCTTGATCTCGGCCGGGAGGTTGGTCTTGGTGTTGACCTCGTCCCACATCGTCAGCGGGGCCATCTGCGAGTAGCGCAGGTTGTCCTTCTGGTACGTGTCGAAGATGCCGCGGGCGAGGGCGGCCTCGTCGCCGCCGCCGGTCAGCACCAGCTCGCCCTTCTTGGCCTTGACGATGGCCGTGCCGGTGTCCTGGCACATGGGGAGGATCCCGCCCGCCGAGATGTTGGCGTTCTGCAACAGGTCGTTGGCCACGAAGCGGTCGTTGGCCGACGCCTCGGGGTCGTCGAGGATCCGCCGCAGCTGGGCCAGGTGCCCGGGCCGCAGGAAGTGGGCGATGTCGTGCATGGCCTCGGCCGCCAGGGCGGTGAGCACCCGCGGCTCGACGGTGAGGAACGTCCGCCCCGCCGCCTCCACGGTGGCCACGCCGTCGAGGTCGAGCCTCCGGTACGACGTCGGGTCGGGCCCGGTGGGCAGCAGCTCGGTGAAGGCGAACTCGGTCATGGCGCCGACGCTACGACCGCGCGCCACCCCCGGCGAAGCGACCCCTGCGAACCTTGTCCGGAAGTCCCCCTCTGCGGCAGGGTTCCGGACAAGGTTCGGTGGGTCAGGCGCGCGTGCGGGCGGCCTTGGTGGCCTTCACCTTGGTGTCGGCCGTCTTCGCGTCACGAGCGCGCGCCGCGGCCGCCTTCTCCTTGGCCAGGGCCTGCTCCTCGGCGCCGAGGGCCCGGGCCCGGCTGCGGCGGGCCTTGCGCTGGGCGGCCTGCTCGGCCTTGCGCTCGGCCTCGGCGGCCTCGCGCTCCTCGGCCCGGGCCTCCTGCTCGGCCTTCTGCTTGGCCTCGGCCTCGTCGCGGGCGATCTGGGCCTTGCGCTCGGCCTCGGCTCGGGCCGCCTCGTCCTTGGCCCGCTCGGCCTGCTGCCGGCGCGCCTCGAAGGTGGTGTCGGCCTGCTGGCGGCGCTGCTCGGCCTCGGCCTCGAGGTTCGCCGCCTGGCGGAGGCGCTCGACCTTGGCGCTGCGGAGCCGGCCCTCGTCGGCCAGGACGTCGTCGTGGAGGAGGCTGCCGAGGACCTGCTGGACCTGGGCCTCGACGCCCTCGAACACGAGGGCGGGGGGCCACTCCTCCTGGCCCTGCTTGCCGAGGACGGCCTCGGCGGCGGTGAGCGGCAGGCGGCTGGCGGCGAGGCCGAGCCGGACGGCCGATCGGGGGATCTGCTGGATGGTGGACATGGTGGTCACTTCTCCTCGGCGGGCTGGGCCGCCTGGTCGAGGGCGTCGGCCTGGTCCCGGGCCCGCTCGGCCTCGGCCTCGAGGGCGGCGGCGGCGCGGAGCTCCTCGGAGCGCTGGCGCGTGGCCTCGAGCTCCTCGCGGGCAGCGGCCTTCTCCTGGGCGTCGGCCTGGGCCTCCACGGCGTCCTCGCGCCGCTCGGCCTGGGCCTCGACGCGGGCCTGCTCGGCCGCCTTCTCCTGCTCGATGCGCTCCTCGCGCTGGGCGGCGGCCTCCTCCTGGGCCAGCTGGCGGCGCTCGGTCTCGAGCTCGTGCTCGCGCTGGGCCCGCTCGGCCTCCTCGGCGTCCTGGGCCGCCTGGGCCTCGAGCCGCTCGGCGTCGTCGAGGGCGTCGGCCTTCTCTTCGTGGAGGGCGCCCTCGCGAGCGAGGCGCTCGTCGCCGAGGGCGGCGCCGGCGAGGCCCTTGGCCTTGCCCTTCACGCGCTCGACGAGGCTGCTGCCGTCGGTGTCCGGTGTCATGGGTTCCTCTGCGGGTCCTGGGGGGCGAGGCGGGGCCTCGGGGGACATCGGCTGCTACCCGCAGCAAGCAGGATGATGCATGGTGCGAGCACGTCATCGGTCACGGTGGCCCGGCGCGCCGAGGACGGGTCTCGGCGCGAGTGGGTGAGCGGCGGGTGGGCGGGGAGCGCTGGCGCGTGGAGCGCATGGACCCCCTGGAGCTGGTCGTCGACGGGTTGGCGGCCTACCGCCTGACCCGGCTGGCGACGGCCGACGTCATCAGCGAGCCGTGGCGGCGGTCGGTGGTCGACCGGCTGGTGGCGAACGGCGAGGAGCCGCCGGGCGAGGGGGACACGGCCCAGGACGTCGTCGACGCCATGCGCGAGCCGCCGCGGCTGGCGACCCTCCTCACCTGCCGGTGGTGCGCCGGGATGTGGATCGCCGCCGGGGTGGTGGGGGCCCGGACCCTCGCTCCCAAGGCGTGGTCGCCGGTGGCCCGGACGCTCGCCCTGTCGGCGGCGGCGACGCTCATCGCCCGGGCCGAGGACGACGGGTGACGGCCCGCCCCGGAGCCATCGGGCCCGACGCCGGGTAGACCGGGACCATGGCCGACCAGGACGCGTACCGGATCGAGCACGACACCATGGGGGAGGTCCGGGTGCCCCGGGCGGCCCGGTGGGGGGCCCAGACCCAGCGGGCGGTGGAGAACTTCCCCGTCTCCGGGGGGACGGTCGCCCCGGGTCTGATCCACGCCCTCGGCGCCATCAAGGCGGCGGCGGCCGAGGTCAACGCCGAGCTGGGGACCGTCGACGCGGCCGTCGCCGGCGCCATCGCGTCGGCCGCGGCCGAGGTCGCCGCCGGCGACCACGACGGTGAGTTCCCCGTCGACGTGTTCCAGACGGGGTCGGGCACGTCCACCAACATGAACGCCAACGAGGTGATCGCCGGGCTGGCGGCGGAGCGGCTGGGCGCTGCCGTGCACCCGAACGATCACGTCAACGCCTCCCAGTCGTCGAACGACGTGTTCCCCTCGGCCATCCACGTCGCCGCCGCCGTCGCCACGACCCACCATCTGCTCCCCGCCCTCGACCACCTCGTCGAGGTGCTCCGCGACCGGGCCGTGGCCAACGCCGAGGTGGTCAAGGCGGGCCGCACCCACCTGATGGACGCCACGCCGGTGACCCTCGGCCAGGAGCTGGCCGGCTACGCGGCGCAGGTGTCGGCGGCCCGCGAGCGCATCGCCGCCACCCTGCCGCGGGTGGGCGAGCTGCCCCTCGGGGGCACCGCCACCGGGACCGGCCTCAACGCCCCCGAGGGCTTCGCCGCCGCCGTGATCGGACGCCTGGCCGCCGAGCTCGACGTGGACCTCATCGAGGCCCCCGACCACTTCGCCGCCCAGGGGGCCCGCGACCAGCTGGTGAGCCTGTCGGGCGAGCTGCGGGCGCTGGCCGCGGGGCTCCTCAAGGTCGCCAACGACGTGCGCTGGATGGCATCGGGGCCCAAGACGGGCCTGGCCGAGATCCGCATCCCCGACCTCCAGCCCGGTTCGTCGATCATGCCGGGCAAGGTGAACCCGGTGATCCCCGAGGCGGTGAGCCAGGTCGTCGCCCAGGTCTACGGCAACGACGCCGCCGTCGCCTTCGCCGGGAGCCAGGGGAACTTCGAGCTCAACGTCTACCTGCCGGTGATCGCCCGCAACCTGCTCGAGTCGATCTCCCTGCTGGCCACCGTGAGCCGGCTGTTCGCCGATCGCTGCCTGGCGGGCATCGAGGCCGACCGGGACCGCTGCCAGGCCTACGCCGAGGCCACCCCGCAGGCGGCCACCGCCCTCAACCCGGTCCTCGGCTACGAGCGGGTGGCGGCGCTGGTGAAGGAGAGCGCCCGCAGCGGCAAGACGATCCGCGAGGTCGTGCTCGAGGCGGGCGTGCTCGACGAGGCCGAGCTCGACCGGTCCCTCGACCTGCTCGCCCTGACCCGCGGCGGCATCCCCGACAAGGCCTGACGGGCCACGGATGGTGCCAGGCACCATCCGTGCGACCCGGACCGATGCTGTCCGGGTCGGTCGGTACGGTCGCCCCATGGTCGACGATCGCACCGTCCCCCTCGACTGGCACGAGCAGGCCCAGGACCAGCTGGCGTTCCACTGGGAGCACCACGTCCGGCCCCGTCTCGAGGGCCTCACCGACGCCGAGCTCCACTGGGAGCCGGTGCCGGGCTGCTGGGGCGTCCGCCCCCGGGCCGACGCCCGCAGCAGCCACGCCGCAGGAGCGGGGGAGTGGGTCATCGACCTCGCCGTGCCCGAGCCCGACCCGCCGCCGTTCACCACCATCGCCTGGCGCCTCTGGCACGTGATCGAGGGGGTCCTGGGCGGGCGGGCGTCGGCCCACTTCGGCGACGGGACGGGGATCGACCACCAGGGCCGGGACCACGCGCCCGGCGCCGCTGGGACGCTGGCCGCCCTCGACGACGCCTACGCCCGGTGGACGGCCGGCGTGCGCGACCTGGGCCCGGCGGGCATGGCCCGGGCCTGCGGGCCCCACGAGGGGCCCGACGCCGACGCCCCGTTCGGGGCCCTCGTGCTGCACATCAACCGCGAGGTGA
This sequence comes from Iamia sp. SCSIO 61187, assembly GCF_019443745.1. Classification (NCBI taxonomy): domain Bacteria; kingdom Bacillati; phylum Actinomycetota; class Acidimicrobiia; order Acidimicrobiales; family Iamiaceae; genus Iamia; species Iamia sp. SCSIO 61187. The sequence goes on along the minus strand of NZ_CP050948.1, from coordinate 3,597,908 downwards.
TCCACCACCTGGCCGAGGTCCTGACCCTGCGGGACCTCCACCGGGTCACCGGGGGCCGGGCCCTGCCGGCCGCCGCGGTCCGACGGGACCCGGCGCCGCTCACCTTCCAGGTCACCTTCGACGCCGTCGACCCCCACGCCCAGGCCCGGTTCTGGGCCGCGGTCATGCACTACGAGGTCGAGGACCACGACGGCTTCGTGCGGGGCCTGCTCGACCAGGGCATCGTCACCGACGACGCCGTGGTCGCGATCGACGGCCGGCTGCACTTCCGCCAGGGCGCCGGCATCCGCCCGCCGGGCGCCGACGAGGCCGAGACGAGCGAGAACAAGCGCATCCTCTTCATGGCGGTGCCCGAGCCGCGGGTGGCCAAGAACCGGGTCCACCTCGACCTCCACGCCGGAGCCCGGGACGACACCGAGGAGGGACGGGAGCGGTTCGCGGCCGAGGTGGCCCGGGTCGTGGGCCTGGGCGCCACGGTCCTGCACCGCCACGACGAGGCCGACGGGCGCTGGGTCACCCTGGCCGACCCCGAGGGCAACGAGCTCTGCCTGGCCTGATCGCCGCCCGGGAGTGCCAGGTGTCACTCGCGTTTCGGCCTCACAGGGTGGTTCAACCCTCACTGTTCGTGGTGAGACGCCGATGGGAGAACGGTCACGACCCAAGGCGGAACACCCATGAGCACCCCCATCCGACACCTGGTCGCCGCAGCCGTCGGCATCCTCGTGCTGGCGACGTCGGCCACGGCGGCGTCGGCGTACCCCGACTCCCCCCGCGCCGCGGCGATCGACGGCACCTGCGAGGGGGAGCTGCGCCGGCTCCACGACCAGGCCCGGGCCACCGCCGGCCTGCCCCCGCTGCGCGAGGACCCCGCCTTCGACCAGGTCTCGCGGGCCTGGGCCGCCAACCTGGCCCGGACCGGCACCCTGGCCCACAACCCGTCCTACGTGGGCCAGATCGCCCGGTACGTCCCCGACTGGCAGAAGATGACCGAGAACGTCGGCTACGCCTCCACGGCCTCCCGGCTCCACCAGGCGTACATGGACTCGCCCGGGCACCGGGCCAACATCCTCGACCGGAGCGTGCAGCGCGTCGGCATCGGCTGCGTCCGCGACGCCAACGGCCGGATGTGGTCGGCGCTCAACTTCGTCGACGCCGGCTCGGCCATCTCCGACCGCCGGCCCACGCCCTTCCGCTCCGCCGGCGACGCCTCGTCCCGCCTGCGGTGGTGGCTCCTCGCCGAGGGCCCGTCGGCCGCCGAGGTCGACTCCGACGCCGCCCAGCTCCTCCGCAGCTGGTCGGCGGCCGACCTGGCGGTCCACCTCGCCGGGTCGTCCCTCCACGACCTCCGGGTGCCCGGCGCGGCGCGCCTCTACGGCGGCGCCTTCGACCGCACCCCCGACGCCCCCGGCCTCAACTTCTGGGTCCAACGGCGCCAGATGGGCTGGGGCCTCCCCCGCATGGCCAACTACTTCGCGACGTCGTCGGAGTTCCAGCGCATGTACGGCGAGCTCGACGACCGGGCCTTCGTCCTGCAGGTGTACCGCAACGTCCTCGACCGCGAGGCCGACGCCGGCGGGGCCAACTACTGGGTCGGTCGCCTGCGCGACGGCGCCACCCGCGGCGACGTCCTCCTCGGCTTCACCGAGACGAGGGAGAACCGGGAGGCCACCCTCTCCGACACGACCGTGTCGTGGGCCTTCGCCCAGATGCTCGGGCGGGTCGCCACCGACGTCGAGCGCACCACCTGGACCACGAACCTCGAGCTCGGGACGGCCACCCCCGCCACCCTCGTCCGCTGGCTCGCCGGGACCAACGCCTTCGCCCAGCGGGTCGCCGCCGGCGGCTACGTCTGATCCGTGCTCACGAGCCGCGCATCTTGCGGCTGAGCTCGTCGAGCCGGCGGCGCTCCTCCTTGGTCAGCGAGTCGATCCCCGACTGGCCGATCTTGTCGAGGAGCACGTCGAGCTCGGCCTGCTCCAGGCGGGTCGGCCCGCCGGGTGAGAAGCCCGACGGCGAGCTCCACGGCCCCTGCGTCACCGTGCCGGCGCCGCCCCGCCGGCGCCGGCCCCGCGACCCCCGGGACCGGGGACCGGGGGCGTCCTTGAGGCGCGGCACCGAGCGGAACTGGTCGATGACGCCCAGCGCCGCCGTCCCCACCAGGGCGATGACGATGCCCAGGAGGAGCAGCAGCAGCGCCCCCCACGCCCGGTAGGCGACGGCGGTGAGGGCGTTGACGCCGACGATCACGGCGGCGAAGACCCAGATCGGGATGCCGAACAGCATCGGCAGGGAGGGCTGGTCGACGGCGATCACGACGAGGAACGCCAGCCCCAGGAGGCTGAGGCCGCCGGCGTAGCCGGTCTCGGCGGTGACCGAGGTCAGGCTCACCAGGGCGGCGGGGACGACCGTCATGGTGGCGACGAGGACGGCGTAGCGCTTGCGGGTGGTCCGGTCCTCGACCATGTGGCCGACGAACCAGAAGAAGGCCAGCCCGATCACGGCGAAGATCGACAGCCCCTCGCCGAAGGGCCAGGTGACGATGCGCCACAGCTCGGCGTCGCGCCGCACGGCGACGGCGTCGAAGACCAGGGGGTCGAGGGCGGCCGGGCTGGCGACCCAGACCAGCATCGAGAACGCACCCAGGAACACCAGCAGCGCGGTCGTGGTGACCTCGAGCTCGCCGACGCGGAACCATCCCACGCGGTCGTCGGAGCCGGAACCGAATCGGGCGAACACGGGACCGACGGTAGCCGTGGGGGCTGGGCGACCTCGGACCGGTCAGACGGGGGAGCCGCTGAAGGGTGCGGGTGCACCCGGCGGCGGCACCTCGACCTTCGACCACGACATCATCTGGGTGAGGGTCCCCACGGCCCCGTCCCACGCCACCGGGTCCCACCCCTCGGCCGTGCTGACCACGACCCGGTCCTGGCGCAGGTGCACGAAGGCGGGCAGGCGCTCGAGCCCGACGCCGCGCACGAACGAGCGGTCGGCGTCGCAGAAGGTCAGCAGGGTGTCCGCCCACGGTCCGAGGAAGGTGCGGGCGTCGGCGGCGTCGGCGGTCACGACCCAGCCGACCCGGCAGTCGGCGCCGGTGAACTCGGTCAGGATCCGGCCCGCGGTGTCGAGGAGCCAGGAGCTCTCCGAGGTGTACGGGTCGATCACGACCACCGCCAGCTGGAACGTCGTGAGCCAGTCGTCGAGGCTGGCGGTGTCGCCGCTCAGGGCGGTGAGGGAGACGCTCTCGGGGACCTGCTCGGCGACGGGCACGGCCAGAAGGTAGCAACGGCCCGGGAGCGGCTCGAAACCGTCGCTGCGGGTAGGTTCGGGTCCGTGCTCGCCGTCCTCGGAAATGACACCTTCATCCACCGCCTCTTCTTCCTGCTGCACATCCTCACGGCCATCGTGGCGTTCGCCCCGGCCTTCGTGTGGCCGATCGTCAACGCCCAGACGCGCAAGCGGGGGGTGAAGGTGTCGGCCGACGTCGCCGGGCAGGCCGCGGTCAACAACGTGATCGTGCACGGCCCGGCCCTCGTGCTCGCCGGCGTGTTCGGCCTCCTGATGGTGATCACCTCGACCGAGTCGATCTCCGGCGACAAGGTGTTCGAGTTCTCCCAGGCGTGGGTCTCCATCGCCTTCCTGCTGTGGTTCGCGCTGGTCGGCGTCGTGTTCGGGCTGCTCGCCCCGTCCGAGCGCAAGGCCGCCGCCGGTGATGCCGCCGCCGGCAAGAGGGCCGCCATGTTCGGCGGCATCGTCCACCTCCTCCTCCTGCTGACGCTGATCGACATGATCTGGAAGCCGGGGCTCTAGACCGGGGTGCACCCGATCGAGCACCTCCGCTACGTCGCCCGGGCCGGCGGGGCCGATCCCGTCGACCTGGCCTCGGAGGCCGCCCACGCCCTGGGCGCGTTCGACGACGACCCGGCCGGGCTGGTCGCCGCCGCCCGCCAGCTGGTCGCCCGCCACCGGGCCGTGGGACCGCTGTGGTGGCTGTGCAGCCGGGTGCTCGTCGCCCCCGAGCCCATGGCCGAGGGGCTGGCCGCCGCCCGCGAGCTGGAGGCCGACCCGACCGACGGCGTGCTCGCCGCGTTCCTCCCCGACGAGGCCCGCGTCCTGATCGTCGGCTGGCCGGCCACGGTGGTCCCGGCCCTGGCCCGCCGGGGCGACCTCGACGTGCTCGCCGCCGACGACGGGACCGGGGTCGACGTGGGCCGGGCCCTGGCCCGGGTCGACATCCCCGTGCTCGACGTGCCCTCGCAGGGCGTCGGGGCGGCGGCTGCCACCGCGGAGGTCGTCCTCCTCGAGGCCCTCGCCGCCGGGCCGGCCGCAGCCCTGTGCGCCCCGGGCAGCCGGTCGGCCGCCGCCGTGGCCCGGGCCGCGGGGCGCACGGTGTGGCTGGTGGCGGGGGTGGGCCGCGTCCTCCCCGGACCGACCTACGACGCCTGCGCGGCCGGGGCGGTCGACCCCGACGAACCCTGGGAGGCCGACCTCGACGTCGTCCCCCTCGACCTGGTCGACCGGGTCGTGCGCACCGAGGGCCCCGTCGACGTCGCCACCGGCGTGGCCTCGCCCGGCTGCCCCGTCGCCCCCGAGCTCCTCGTCCCGGCGAGGACCCCCGGTTCCTTCCAGCCCTAGCTAGTACGTCCCGCCGAGCTTGGTGTGGTCCCAGGAGACCGTCTTGTCGGGGTGGAAGAGGAGGGCCACGCGCTTGTTGATGACCATCTCGGCGGCGGCGAGGCGGTCGGACTCGGACACCTCGGGGTGGTAGCGCTCGAGCACGGACACGGCGATGCCGAGGAGGGTGTCGTGGTCGTCGGTGACCTCCATGGTGCCGACCAGCTCGACGCCCTGGAGGTTCTCGTACCGGTCGCCCGCCTCGACCAGAGCCGTCACCCGCGGGTCGCGCTTCAGGTTCTGGACCTTCTGCGACCGGCCGAAGGTCTCGAACCCGATGGTGCCGTCGGCGGTGAACCCGTACCACATCGCCACCATGTGGATCGTCCCGTCGTGGTTGTGGGTGGCCAGGTTCATGGTGCGGGGTCCGTGGAGGAAGGCCTGCACCTCGTCCGGGGTCATCTTGATGAGGTCGCGGCGTGACATCGGAGGATCATGCCCCGCCCTGGGTAGGGTGCGCGGCATGGGTCAGAACGTGGAGTTCAGCAACGGCGACGAGACGGCCAGCGGCTACCTGAGCGTGCCCGAGAGCGGGTCCGGCCCCGGCCTGATCGTCATCCAGGAGTGGTGGGGCCTGGTCGACCACATCCGCGACGTGTGCGACCGCTTCGCCGTCGAGGGGTTCGTGGCCCTGGCGCCCGACCTCTACCACGGCGAGTCCACCACCGAGCCGGACGAGGCCGGGAAGCTGATGATGGCCCTGAACCTCGACCAGGCCGTGGCCGACATGTCGGGGGCCATCGCCTACCTCCAGCAGCACGAGGCGACGACCTCGGAGTCGCTCGGCGTCACCGGGTTCTGCATGGGCGGCGGCCTGGCCCTGGTCCTCGCGGCCGAGCGCCCCGCCGCCTTCTCCATCTGCGTGCCGTGGTACGGGCTGATCCCGTGGGAGCACGCCCAGCCCGACTGGTCGAACGTCCAGGCCAAGGTGCGGGGCAACTTCGCCGAGAAGGACGGGTTCTTCGGACCCGACAAGGCCAAGGCCCTGGAGGTCGACCTGAAGGCGGCGGGCGTCGACGCCGACATCGAGATCTTCCCCGGGGTCGACCACGCCTTCTTCAACGACACCCGACCCGAGGTCCACGACCCCGAGCAGTCGGCCCGGGCCTGGGCCCGGACGATCTCCGCCCTCCACACCGAGCTGGGCTAGCCGGCCGGTGAGCGCCGACGTCGTCGAGCGGTACGTCCGCCTGGGGCTGGCGCTCGGCCGCCACCTCGACGGGCTCGTCGATGCCTACTACGGCCCGCCGTCGTGGGCGGCCGAGGCCGAGGCCGGCGATCCGACCCCGCTGCCCGCCCTCGTCGCCGACGCCGCCCGCCTCGTCGCCGACATCGACCAGGGCGCCGACGCCGTCGTCGAGGGCCGGCGCCGGGCGTGGCTGCGGGCCCAGGCGGTCGGGCTGCACACGGTGGGGCGGAGCCTCGCCGGCGAGCCGCTGGGCTACCTCGACGAGGTCGAGGCGAGCTACGGCGTCCGTCCCGAGCCGGTGGCCGAGGACGCCCTCGCCGCCGCCCACCGCCGCCTGGCCGAGGCCCTGCCCGGCGACGGCGACCTCCGCGAGCGGGTGATCGCCTGGCGCGAGGCCCACACCATCCCGCCCGATCGCCTCGACGAGGCCATCCGCACCATCGCCGAGGACTTCGCGGCGCGCACCCGCGCCGCCTTCGGGCTCCCCGACGGCGAGCAGGTCGAGTGGGTGCTCGAGACCGACAAGCCGTGGAGCGGCTTCAACTACTACCTCGGCGACCTGCGCAGCCGGGTGGCCATCAACGTCGACCTGCCGGTCCAGTCGCTGGTCCTGGGCCACCTCGTCGCCCACGAGGCCTACCCGGGGCACCACACCGAGCACTGCCGCAAGGAGGTCGGCCTGGTCCGCCGGCGGGGGCAGGTCGAGGAGTCGATCTTCCTCGTGGGGACGCCGCAGTGCCTCCTGGCCGAGGGCCTGGCCGACGCCGCCCTCGAGGCGCTCGTCGGCCCCGACACCGAGGCCGCCATGGCGCCCCTGTTCGCCGACCTGGGCCTCCGCTACGACGCCGACGAGGCCGCCGCCGTCCGCGGCGCCCTGGCGTCGGTCAGCAAGGCCCGGGGCAACCTGGCCCTGATGCTCCACGCCGACGGCCGACCGGCCGCCGAGGTGGTGGCCTGGGCCGAGCGGTGGCTGCTGCTCCCGAGGGCCCGGGCCGAGAAGCAGGTGGCCTTCATCAGCGACCCGACCTGGCGGGCCTACATCTTCTGCTACACCGAGGGCGTCGAGCTGTGCCGCCGCTTCGTCGCCGGCGACCCCGCCCGCTTCGACCGCCTGCTCGCCGAGCAGCTCGTCCCCGGCGACCTCGTCGCCCCCGCCGCCTGACCGGAACCGTCGCCACGATGGCCGGAACGTCGGCTGCCCGGGCGTCGGCGGCGGCGTAGCGTCGCCGCCGTGACCAAGACGATCGGGATCCTCCTCTTCGACGGCGTGGAGGAGCTCGACGCGGTCGGGCCGTGGGAGGTCCTGGCCGCCTGGTGCGCCTTCTGGCCCGACGACGGGTGGCGGGTCACCACCTTCACCGTCGACGGCGGGCCCGTCACCGCGGCGAAGGGGCTCCCGATGGTCCCCCACCACGGCGCCGCCGACGTCGGGGCCATGGAGATCGTCCTCCACCCAGGGGGTCAGGGCACCCGCCCGCTGCTGAAGGACCCCGACCACCTCGACCGGGTGCGGGCCTGGGCGGCGGCGGCCGAGATCACCACGAGCGTGTGCACCGGGTCCCTCGTCTACGCCGCCGCCGGCCTGCTCGCCGGTCGCCCGGCCACGACCCACTGGGGCTCGCTCGACACCCTGGCGGAGCTGGACCCGACGATCGAGGTCCGGCCCGACGACCGCTACGTCGACGACGGCGACGTCATCACCTCCGCGGGCGTCAGCGCCGGGATCGACATGGCGCTGGCCCTCGTCGCCCGGCTCGCCACCCCCGAGCGCTCGGCCGAGGTCCGCCGCTACATCCAGTACGACCCGGCCCCGCCCCACTGATCCACCTCTGCCGCCTAGCGTCGCCACCATGGAGCGCACCGGACCGTTCTGGGACGTCATGGAGGGCCGGGCCGATCCGCCACCCGTCGCCGAGCTGCTCGGCTTCGAGCTGCTCACCATCGATCCGGACGCAGGGACGATCGAGGTCGCCTTCACCGGCCGGCCCGAGTTCCGCAACCCGGCCGGCGACGTCCAGGGCGGCATCCTGGCCGCCATGTTGGACGACACCATGGGGCCGGCCCTGGTGGCCACCCTCGGTCCCGGCGAGTGGGCGCCCACCGCCGACCTCCACGTCCAGTTCCTGGCCCCCGCCCGGCCGGGTGCGTTCGTCGGCCGCGGCCGGGTCGTGCGGCGCGGCCGCACCGTCGCCTTCCTCGCCGGCGACCTGGTCGACGCCGCCGGCACGGTCGTCGCCACCGCGACCGCCACGGCCGTGGTGCGGTCCGCCCGCTGATCCCCTTCAGTCGGGCAGGGCGTGGGCGAGCTCGTGGTGGGGCTGGTAGATCATCATGGTGCCGGCACCCGGGACGGCGATCGTGCCGCACCGACCGTAGGGCTGCTCCTGCACGTCGTCGGACACCTCGACGCCCCGGCCCCGCAGGTCGGCGAGGGTGGCGTCGAGGTCGTCGCACATCAACGACACCTGGGCGTGCGGGATCGTGCCCCAGACCTCGCCGTGCTCGCCCCGGGTCGGGTGGACCCCGACCTCCGAGGGTGGCGTCTTGAAGATCAGCCAGCCGCCGCCGGCGTCGATGTGGTTCCACCCCAGGACGTCCCGCAGGAAGGCCCGGGTGGCGTCGGGGTCGTCGGAGTAGACGATGGAGTGGTATCCCGTGATCACGGGGCCATGATGCTCCGATGGCCGACGCCCCGCCCGCTGACCTCCCGCCGCTCGACCCGGTGCCCGAGGACTGGGACGTCGGGCTGGCGGTCGTCGCCCACCCCGACGACATGGAGTACGGGGCGTCGGCCGCCGTCGCCCGATGGACCGACCAGGGCAAGACGGTCGCCTACCTGCTGGTGACGGCGGGCGAGGCCGGCATCGACGCCATGGCGCCCGAGGAGGTCGCCCCGCTCCGGGCGCGGGAGCAGCGGGCCGCCTGCGGGGCGGTCGGGGTGACCGACCTCCAGATCCTCGACCACCCCGACGGCATGCTCGAGCCCTCGCTCGCCCTGCGGTCCGACATCGCCGCCGCCATCCGCCGGGTCCGGCCCGAGATGGTGATCACCCTGAACCACCGGGAGACCTTCGCCACCGGCGGGTTGAACATGGCCGACCACGTCGTCACCGGCCGGGCCGTGGTCGACGCCGTCCGCGACGCCGCCAACCGCTGGGTGTTCCGGTCGCTCGCCGAGGACGACGGGCTCGAGCCCTGGGGTGGCGTGCGCTGGGTGGCGGTGGCCAACTCGCCCCAGCCGACGCACGGCGTGCCCGTGTCCGAGGGCGACATCGATCGGGCCGTCAGCTCCCTCGCCGCCCACGAGGTCTACCTGCAGGGTCTCGGCCCGGGACCCATGAGCGACCCGGGCGGCTTCCTCCGCCAGCTCTTCTCCGCCGCCGGCCCCCGCCTCGGCTCACCGACGGCGATGACCTTCGAGCTCCTGGCGATGTAGTCAGTACGAGAAGGTCGTGGCGCCGTCGCCGATCCACTCCCACAGCTGGACGGTGCCGCCCGGGGTGGCGCCGTCGATGAAGGCGTCGGCGTCGAGCTGCCGGGACGCGATGCAGATGGGGCAGACGAGGTAGGTGCCGCCGGCCGCGGTGTAGCGGGCCAGCAGGTCGGCGAGCGGGGGGCAGCCCTCGCAGGCCACACCGACGGCGACCCCGGGGACCACGAGGCGGACCGCCTCCTTGGTGAGGAACATGGTCGTGGGCCGTCCCGACTCGGCGGCGCCGACGGCGACGAGGAAGGCGACGGTGACCTTCTCGGGGTCCTCGAGGCCGGTGGTGAGGCTGATGGCAGCGCGGGTGTTCGTCATGGGGGCGATCGTCGCCCGCCCGGTCCCGACGCGCCGCTACAGAAGGTGAAGTACGGTCCCGCCGTGACCAGCTACGGCCAGTTCTGCCCCGTGGCCAAGGCCGCGGACGTCCTCGGCCCCCGATGGGCGGTCCTGGTGGTGCGGGAGATGCTGTGCGGGAGCCGCCGCTTCGGCGAGATCCAGCGGGGGGTGCCGGGCTGCCCGCCCGCCACCCTCTCCAAGCGGCTCAAGGAGCTCGTCGTCGCCGGCGTCGCCGTGCGCCACGACGGACCCGACGGCGTCACCTACGACCTCACCGAGGCGGGCCTCGAGCTGTACCCCATCGTCGAGGGCCTGGGGCGGTGGGCCCAGCGCTGGGCCCGCAGCACCTACGGGCCCGACGAGCTCGACGCCGACCTCCTGCTGTGGGACGTCCGCCGCTTCCTCGCGGCCGACGGGCTGGGCGTCGACCGGGCGGTCGTGGAGCTGCGGGTGCGGTCCGCCCGACGGGTCCAGCGCTACTGGATCACCGTCGACCCGGGCGCGGTCGACCTGTGCCTCGTCGAGCCCCAGCGCACGGTCGACCTCCTCGTCGAGGCCGACCTGCGGGCCCTCACCCAGGTCTGGATGGGCGACATCACCTTCGCCGCCGCCGTGGGCGACCGCCGGGTCGTGGTGTCGGGTGCGCCCGCCCTCGCCCGCCGGTTCCCGGGCTGGTTCGGACGGCACCCCGTCCTGGCCGCCGAGCCGGGCTAGCCGGCGTCGGCGACGAGCTTGCGGGCGATGACCTTGATGCAGAGGGTCTCGTCGGCACCCTCGAAGATGCTGAGCACCCGGGCGTCGACGAAGTAGCGGCTGACGTCGTACTCCTCGGCGTAGCCCATGCCGCCGTGGATCTGCATGGCCTCGCGGGTGACCCACTCGGCCGCCTTGCACACGTAGGCCTTGATGAGGGTGGCCTCCATGGCCCCCTCGCCCTTGGCCATCAGCCGGGCGACGACGTAGGCGAACTGCCGGCTGGCCTGGATGACGGTGGCCATCCGGCCGAGCTTGGCCTGGGTCAGCTGGTACTCGGAGATGGGCTGGCCGAAGACCTTGCGGTCGACCGCGTACTGGCGGGCGGCCTCGTAGGCGGCCTGCATGACGCCGATGGCCCGGGCCGCGGTCTGGATGCGGCCGTTCTCGAAGCCGGCCATCTGGTAGTAGAAGCCGCGCCCCTCGCCGCCCTCCATGCCGATCAGGTTCTCGGCCGGGACGAACCAGCTGTCGAGGGCGATCTCGTAGGAGTGCATGCCCCGGTAGCCGATGGTGTCGATCGGGCGGCCCTCCATCTTCCCGCCGCCGGGGACGCCGTCGCCGGCCTCCTGGACGATCTCGAAGCCGTGGCCGTCGCCCCGCGGCTTGGGGGCGATGAACATCGACAGGCCCCGGTGGCCCTTGGAGCGGTCCGGGTCGGTGCGGGCGAGGAGGAGGAGCACGTCGGCGCGGGCGCCGAAGGTGCACCAGGTCTTGACGCCGTTGATCAACCAGCCGCCCTCGGTCGGGGTGGCGGTGACCTTCACGCCGGCGACGTCGGAGCCGTAGTCGGGCTCGGTGACGGCCACCGCGTTCATGACCTCGGCCGAGGCGAGCTGCGGGAGCCAGTGCTGCTTCTGCTCCTCGGTGCCGCCGGCGATCAGGGCCCGGGCGAGGATCTCGGGTCGGGTGATGAGCGAGCCGCCGGCGCCGAGCGAGCCCCGGGACAGCTCCTCGGTGGCGACGACCATGCCGATGTACTCGCCCTCGCCGCCCTCCCCGTAGCCGCCGTACTCGGTCGGGATGGAGAGGCCGAAGGCGCCCAGCTCGGCGAGCCCGCTGATGATCTCCTCGGGGATGTCGCCGTTGGTGCGGTGGATGTGCTCGGCGATGGGCGCCAGCTCCTTCTCGGCGAAGCGCCGGAAGGTGTCCTGGACGAGCTCGAAGTCGTCGTCGAGGTGGCGGGGGCCGTCGCTGTCGATGGAGGCCAGGAAGGCCGGGTCGCGGAACGCGGCGAGGAAGTCGCGGGTGCCGTCGAGGGCGCCGACGGGGACGCCCCACTCGGCCTCGCGGCCGAAGATCTTGCCGCCGAGGTCGCCGATGGCGTCGGCGATGAAGGCGCAGGTGATGCGGGCCTCGATGTCGCCCTTGCCGCCGTAGTCGAGCAGGCCGCGGCCGGTCGCCACGGCCGCGGCGGCGTGGGCCACCTCGTAGGCCAGCACCTGGCGGGCGTCGATGCCGTCGGCGACGAGCACGGCGACGGCCCCGTCGACGACCGCCTGGGCGGCGTCGAGGGCCGCCGAGGCGGCGGCGAGATCGGGGGCGGCGATGTCGGTCGAGGCGCTCATACGGCCAGGAAAAGTACCGGTCCCCGGCCCCTCGCCCCGCATCGGGTGCCTTGCGGACGGGGTCGGCGGTCGACAGGGGGTCAGGCACATCCAGACCGCTGGCGGTGTGCGGTCGGCCGGCGTCGCAATGTCAGGATGAGCCTGACCCCGGCTGGCTGGCGACCGCCGCAACGGGTGCGCTCACCCCTGGCATGGGCGTCGAGCCAGCGGGCCAGGTCGGCCTCGGGCATGGGCCGGGCGATGGCGTAGCCCTGGGCCCGGTCGCAGCCCAGGCGCACGAGGGTGGAGGTGTCGTCGGGGTGCTCGACCCCCTTGGCCACCACCTCGAGCCCCAGGTTGTGGCCGAGGTCGATCATGGAGCGGACGATCGTGTAGGCGCCGCCCCGCTGGTGCAGGTCGGCCACGAACGAGCGGTCGACCTTGAGCTCGGTGAGGGGCAGGTCCCGGATGTAGGTCAGCGACGAGTACCCCGTGCCGAAGTCGTCGACCGACGTCCCGACGCCCAGGGCCTGGGAGGCCCGGAACTGGGCCAGGGCGACCGACGGGTCGTCCATGATCTCGCTCTCGGTCAGCTCGACGACGAGGTGCCGCGGGTCGAGGCCGGCGTCCCCGAGGGCCCGCTCGAGCTCGCCGAGGAGCTCGGTGTCGAACAGGTTCCGGACCGACAGGTTGACGGCGACGCCGACGTCGTGGCCGTCGGCCCGCAGGGCGGCGGTGGCCCGCGTGGCCTCGCGCATGACCCACCGGGCGATGGGCCGGGTGGCGCCGACAGGGCGGCCAGGCCGATGAAGTCGTCGGGCATGACGAGCCCGTGCTCGGGGTGCTGCCAGCGCACCAGGGCCTCGGTGCGGGTGACGGCGCCGGTGTGGAGGTCGAGGACGGGCTGGTAGTGGAGGACGAGCTGGCCGGTCGGCACCGCCTCGCGGAGGTCGCCGATGAGCGTCAGGCGGGCGACGCTCGAGCGGTCCTGGTCGGCCCGGTAGACGGCCGGGCCGGTGCCGGCCCGCTTGGCGACGTACATGGCGACGTCGGCCCGGCGGATGAGCTCGTCGGCGTCGGAGGCGTGGTCGGGGACGAGGGCGATGCCGATGCTGACGTTGGTCTGGAGGCGCACCTCGTCGATGGTGAAGGGCTCGCTCAGGGCGCTCGTCACCAGCTCGGCGGTGGCCCGGGCGGCCATCTCGTCGACCTCGGGGCCGCTCAGGACGATGGCGAACTCGTCGCCGCCGAGCCGGGCCACGAAGGTGGGTCGGAGCAGCCCCTCCAGGCGGTCGGACAGGGCGACGAGCAGGCGGTCGCCGACGCCGTGGCCGAGGGCGTCGTTGACCTCCTTGAACTGGTCGAGGTCCATGAGCAGCACGGCCGTCCGCTCGCCCTCGCCGACGGTCTCCCGGAGGTGCTCGTCGAGCGACGCCCGGTTGGGGAGCCCGGTCAGGGCGTCGTGGAGGGCCTGGCGCCGCAGGGCGCGGGCGGCCTGGGCCACCTTGGTGGTGTCCTGGAGCGAGATGGCCACCAGGTCACCCGGGAGGCGGAACCCCTGCACGGTCACGCTGCGGGTGGCCTCGCCGTCGCCGATCGCCATGTCGTCGAGCCGGATGGCCCGCCCCGAGCGGCTGACCTCGCGGAGCTGCTCGACGAGCCGGGGCGTGAGGGTCGGCAGCGCCTCCACCAGCAGCCAGCCACCGGCCCGGGCCCAGGACCCGGCGAGGTAGCCGTCGGAGGCGGGGTTGGCGGCCCGGACCCGGAACGCCCCGGCCTCGGCGTCGCTCCCGGGCCCGGTGGCGTCGGCGTCCCAGGCCGCCACGACCAGGGCCAGGTCGATGTGCTCGACGATGTCGGCGTACTGCTGCGAGGTCTGCTCGATCGACCGCTGGCGGGTGACGTCGAGGGTGACGCCGTGGAGCTCGACGACCCGACCGGACGCGTCGGTGACGACCGTGACCCGGTCGAGGACGTGCACCTCGGAGCCGTCGGCGTGGATCATCCGGCACCCGACCTCGTGGTCGCGGCGGGCCGCGATGGCCTCGACGGTCTCCTCCAGGACCCGGAGCCGGTCGTCGCGGTGGATGTGGCCGAGCCAGAACCCGTCGGCCCGCCACCCCTCGGGGGCGATGCCGAGGAGGGCGGCGGCCCGGCCGCTCACGTAGGTGATCTCGTAGGTCGTCGGGTCCTTGGTCCAGAGCACGGCGTCGAGGTCGTCGACCAGGCCCGTGAGGCGGATCCGCAGCTGCTCCTCCCCGTCGACCAGGCTGCCCACCCCGATGAGGATCAGGGCGCCGGCGAGGGTGAAGCTGACGGCCGGCACACCTGTCCCGGAGATGACGTCGGCCAGGTCGAGGACGCCGAGGGCGACGGTGGCGACGAGGGTGGCGGCGGCCGCCGGTCGCGTCGCCCCGGCGGCGGCCCTGACCCACCACGCTCGGTGTGTCCACGGACGCTCCACGTGAGGGGCCTCCGGCTGGGGGTCGACCGGGGCCCGGCACCTACGCTGGCGCCCGCACCGAGGACCCCCTCAGGAGGAGAAACGTGACCGTCCACGAGCGCCCCTTCGGCCGAACCTACGAGGACTTCAAGGTCGGGGACGTCTATCGGCACTGGCCGGGCAAGACGATCACGGAGTACGACGACCACCTCTTCTGCATGATCACCATGAACCACCACCCCCTCCACACCAACGACTGGTACGCGGAGAAGGCGCCCCAGGGCCGCAACGTGGTGGTCGGCAACCTCGTCTACTCGCTGGTGCTGGGCATGAGCGTCCCCGACGTGTCGGGCCAGGCCGTGGCCAACCTCGAGGTCGAGGTGCTCAAGCACGCCAAGCCCACCTTCCACGGCGACACCATCCACGCCGAGACCCGCGTGCTCGACAAGAAGCTGACCTCCAAGGGCGACCGCGGCATCGTCACCGTCGAGACCAAGGGCATCAACCAGCGGGGCGAGGAGGTCTGCTACTTCAAGCGCAAGGTGATGGTGTGGACCGAGGCCGAGGCGCCGCAGCGGCCCCGCCCCTACGACGTCGACTCCGTGTGGAGCGACGCCGAGTCCAGCGGCTGACGTGACCCCGCTCGACGGGCGCGTCCCCGAGTCCGCCGCCGCCGGCTTCTCCGCCGGCGCCGACGACTACGAGCGGGGCCGCCCGTCGTACCCGGCCGACGCCGTCGGCCTGCTGTGCCGCGAGCTGGCGATCGGCCCCGGCGCCCGGGTCCTCGACCTGGCCGCCGGGACGGGGAAGCTGACCCGCCTGCTCGTCCCCACCGGCGCCGAGGTCGTCGCCGTCGAGCCCGTGGCCGAGATGCGCGAGCGCCTCCGCGCCAACGTGCCGTCGGCCATGGTGCTCGACGGCACCGCCGAGCGGCTCCCGCTCCCCGACGCCTCGGTCGACGCCGTGACGGTGGCCCAGGCCTTCCACTGGTTCGACGCCGAGGCCGCCCTGCGGGAGATCGCATGGGTCCTCCGCCCCGGGGGCGGCCTGGGCCTGATCTGGAACGAGCGCGACACCCGCGAGCCGTGGGTCGCCGAGCTCAGCCGGCTCATCCGGTGGGACGAGCGGGGCGAGCACCGGGTGCCGTACACGACCGAGGTCGACTGGGCCGCCCGCATCGACGGCCTCGACGTCCCCTTCGGCCCCGTCCGCCGCCACGACACGACCTACCGCCAGCCCATGGACCCCGACACCCTCGTGGCCCGGGTGCTCTCCACGTCGTACATCGCGTCGCGCCCCACGGCCGAGCGCGAGCGCCTCGCGGTGAAGATCCGCGAGCTCGTCGCCGACCTGGGCGACACCTTCGACCTGCCCTACGAGACGGTCGTCTACTGGTGCCGCCGAGAGGTGTGACCGACGCGGGGCTCGTCGTGGAGCTGGCGGCGTGGTTCGGGGTGTCAGCGCGGGACCTTCCCTGGCGGCGGACCCGCGACCCCTGGGCGATCCTCGTCTCCGAGCTCATGCTCCAGCAGACCGGGGTGACCCGGGTCGAGCCCCGCTTCGCCGCCTTCCTCGACCGCTTCCCGACGCCGGCCGCCTGCGCCGCCGTGCCCGCGGGCGACGTCGTCGAGGAGTGGCAGGGGCTGGGCTACAACCGTCGGGCGGTCAACCTCCACCGGTGTGCCGTCGCCGTCGTCGCCGACCACGCTGGCGCCCTCCCGACGACCCTCGAGGGGCTCCTGGCGCTCCCCGGCGTGGGCCCCTACACCGCCCGGGCCGTGCTGGCCTTCGCCCACGAGCAGCCGGTGGCGTGCATGGACGTCAACGTCACCCGGGCCCTGTCCCGCCTCGTCGGGCGGCCCGTCGACCAGGCCACGGCCGACGCCCTGGCGGTCATCGCCGACGGGCACGCCCCGGGCGGGGCGTGGGCCTGGAACCAGGCCGTCATGGAGCTGGGGGCGACGATGTGCCGGCCCCGTCCGGCGTGCGACCGGTGCCCGGTGGCGGCCCGCTGCACGTGGCGGGGGAGCGGTGCGCCCGACCCGTGGGTGCGGCAGAGGCCGCAGTCCCGGTTCGAGGGGAGCGACCGCCAGGGCCGGGGCCGCCTCGTCGACGCGCTCCGCGCCGGTGCGGTCGCCGCCGGCGACGTCCCCGCCGCCATGGGCTGGCCCGACGACGTCGACCGGGCCACCCGCGTCGCCGCCACCCTGGTGGCCGACGGCCTCGCCGTCGTCGACCCGACGACGGGCACCTGGCACCTCCCGTAGCGGGGGCGGGGTGGGTCCGACCCGCCCCCGGCCGTCAGCCGGTGAGGGAGGAGCGGCCGTCGGTGCGCCACCAGCTGGCGGTGAGCTGGAGGCCCTCGATCGACCCCCGGGGCGACATCTCCTCCCACAGGCGCTTGTAGCCGGTGGCCGCGATCAGCCAGCGGCCGTCGACCTTGACGTAGGTGTCCTCGTAGAACGCCGCCCCCCGGATGGTGAGGTCGTAGTCGAGGAGGTGGACGGTGTCCTCGAGCGCCCACGTGCCGGTGGCCCGGTCGGGGCCGTCGAGGTCGATCTCGGGGTGGTGGCAGTGGTGCGAGGAGTGGAACGTCTCGGACCCCATCGTGCGCCGCAGGAAGTCCATCACCGCGTCACGCCCGGAGTGGGCGTTGGCCCCCCCGGAGTAGGTCGCCTCCACGTCGGGCGTCAGCAGCGTCTCCATCGTGTCCCACAGCTTCTGGTCGAGGCAGCGCAGGTAGGCGTACTTGAGCCGCTCGATCAGGTGGATCTCCACGAGGTCGTCGGGGGTGAGGCCGGGGGCGCTCATGCGGGGGTCTCCTCGGTGAGGAAGGCGGTGACGAGGGGGTTGACGAGCTCGGGCGCCTCGACGTGCAGGAAGTGCCCGACCCCGTCCAGCACCTGGGCCCGCGAGCCGGGCGCCGGCAGCTGGGCCTCGGCGCCGGTGACGAGCTCGGCGCCGAGGCAGCCGTCGGTCGCGCCGTGCAGGTAGAGGGTGGCGACCGGCGTCGGCGTCATCCACCCGGCCTGGGGGGCGTCGAGGTCGGGGCTGGTGGGGCCGTCGCCCAGCGTCGCCCGGTAGTAGCCGAGGGCGGCGGCCAGGTTGGCCGGGTCCCGGAGGGCGTCCTTCACCGCCGGCAGGTCGTCGCCGGCGTCGTGGCCGGGCGACCAGTCGGCCCACAGCCGGTCGATGAAGGCCAGGTCGTCGCCGGCCACCACGCCCTCGGCGAGGGGGCTCTGGAAGAAGAACATGTACCAGCTGCGCCGGAGCTGGTCGTAGGACGTGAACCCGCCGAACATGGCCCCGGCCGGGGGCACGGCCATGGTGACGGCCCGGCGCCAGCGGTCGGGCTCCCAGCCGACGGCGGCGTAGGTCGCCATGGCGCCCCAGTCGTGCCCGACGATCACGGCCCGGTCGTCGGCCCCGAGGGCCTCGTGGAGGCGGCTGGCGTCGCGGGCGAGGGCGCCCACCTGGTACAGCCCGTCGGCCGGCACCGACGTCGGGGCGTAGCCCCGGAGCCACGGGGCCACCGGGCGGAACCCGGCGGCGGTCAGGTCGGGGATCAGGTGGCGCCACGTCGGCGCCGCGTCGGGGAAGCCGTGCAGCAGGAGCGCGAGGGGCGCGGAGGCATCGGCCGCCGGGTCGGTGAGCCAGGCGACGTCGAGGTCGCCCAGGTCGGTGCGCTCGATCGCCAGGCCGGAGGCGGTGTCGGTGTCCATCGGGCGGGACGGTAGCGGGGCGCCGGTCACCCCGTTCCGCGTGACCACGTTCACGATCGCTCGCGCCAGGGATCGTGGCGCTTGCCGTCGTATCTGAGATTCCTGTCACACACAGTCCAGGCACCGGTCACCGCGACTACGGTGCGGCGCCACCTGGGGCGGGTGACAAGGGGACAGCGCATGGTCGACATCACGTTCTGGGGAGTCCGAGGTTCGACCCCCTGTCCGTGCGACGCCAACCGCCGCTACGGCGGCAACACCGCCTGCGTCTCGATCGAGCGCCCCGGCCGCCTCCCCATCATCCTCGACCTCGGCACCGGTCTCCGGTTCTTCGGCCAGACCCAGCCCTGCGACGGCACCTTCGCCGGGCACGCCTTCGTCACCCACATCCACTGGGACCATGTCCAGGGCCTGCCGTTCTTCGTGCCCGTCCTCGCCCCCGGCGCCCACCTCACCGTGCGCGCCCCGCGCCCGCAGTCGGACCTCAGCCTGGCCGAGGCGTTCGGCCAGTTCCTCCGGCCGCCGTACTTCCCCGTCACCGCCGAGCAGCTCCACGGCCACATCGACTTCGTGGACTTCGACGACGGCGACACCGTCGAGGTCGACGGGGCCACCGTCACCGCCCGCACCGTGCCCCACGTGGGCGCCACCAACGGCTACCGGGTCGAGGTCGACGGCGTCGTCATCGCCTACATCAGCGACCACCAGCAGCCCGTCGACGGCACCGACCGGATCGCCGAGGGGGCGCTGGCCCTGTGCGAGGGCGCCGACCTGGTCATCCACGACGCCCAGTTCACGCCGGACGACTTCTCGGGCAAGTCCGACTGGGGCCACTGCACCGTCGACTACGCCGTCCACGTGGCCGCCACCGCCGGTGCCTCCCGCCTGGCCCTCTTCCACCACGACCCCGAGCGCCACGACGAGGGCGTCGACGCCCTGCTGCGCCATGCCCGCCAGGAGGGCGCGGCGCGGGGCCTGGCCGAGGTCATCGCCGCCGCCGAGGGCACCACGGTGTCGCTGCACCGCCGCCCCGAGACCCCGTCCGGCCCCACGGTCCGGCCGGTCGCGGTCGACTCCGACGGGGTGGCGTCCCGGGGTGCGGTGGCCGCCGGCCGCCGCTAGCGGCCCCCTCTCCACCCCCGTGGACCTGGCCGAGGACCCCGACCACGAGGCCGTCGCCGCCGGGGTCCGGGCCGTGTGCGCCGAGTTCGACGACGACTACTGGGCCGGCTGCGACCGCGACCACCGGTTCCCGTGGGAGTTCTACGACGCCATGGTCGCCGGCGGGTGGGTCGGCGTCGCCATCCCGGAGCGCTTCGGCGGCGGCGGGTGCGGGATCACCGAGGCCGCCATCCTCATGCGGGAGGTGGCGGCGTCGGGGGCGGCCATGAACGGGTGCACCGCCCTGCACCTCACCGTCTTCGGGCTCGAGCCGGTCGTCCGGTTCGGGAGCGAGCGGTTGCAGGAGGCGTTCCTCCCGCGCGCCGCCGCCGGCGACCTCCACGTCGCCTTCGGCGTCACCGAGCCGACCGCCGGCACCGACACGTCGCGCATCGCCACCCGGGCCACGCCCGACGCGACGATCGGGGAGGACGGCGGCTGGCGCATCTCGGGCCAGAAGATCTGGACCTCCAAGGCCGAGGAGTCCGAGGTGTGCCTGCTGCTGGCCCGCACCGGCGAGGCCGAGGCCGGGCTCGACGGGCTGAGCCTCTTCCTCGTCGACCTCGATCCCGCCCACGTCACCGTCCGGCCCATCCCCAAGACGGCCCGCAACGCCGTCGGCAGCTGCGAGGTGTTCTACGACGAGCTCCCGGTCGAGGGCTGGCGCCTGGTGGGCGAGGAGGGCCGGGGCTTCCGGCACCTGCTGAGCGGGCTCAACCCGGAGCGCATCCTGATCGCGGCGGAGGCCATCGGCACCGGGCTGGCCGCCCTCCGGCGGGGCATCGCCTACGCCAAGGAGCGCCAGGTCTTCGGCCGCCCGATCGGCGCCAACCAGGCCCTCAGCCACCCGCTGGCCGACGCCCACGCCCGGCTGCGGGCGGCCTGGCTGATGGTGCAGCTGGCGGCCTGGCGCTACGACCACGGCCTCCCGTGCGGGGAGGAGGCCAACACGGCCAAGTACCTCGCCGCCGAGGCCGGCTTCGACGCCTGCGACCGCGTCCTCCAGGTGCACGGCGGGCTGGGGTTCGCCGAGGAGTACCACGTCGGCCGCTACTGGCGCGAGGCCCGCATCATGAGGGTCGCCCCGGTGAGCCAGGAGATGACCCTCAACTACCTGGCCCAGCAGGTCCTGGGCTTGCCTCGGTCCTACTGAGCCCCGCCTAACGTGACGGCGTGTCAGATCACCCCACTGCCATCGACCCCTCGAAGTTCCGGACGGTGCTCGGCCACTTCCCGACGGGGGTGACGGTCATCTCGGCCGAGGACGACGCCGGCAAGGTCGGCCTGGCGGTGGGCTCGTTCTTCTCGGTGTCGCTGGATCCGCCGCTGGTCGGGTTCGCGGCCGGGAGCCAGTCGTCGAGCTGGCCCCGCATCCGCGAGGCGGGCCGCTTCTGCGTCAACGTGCTCGGCGACCACCAGGAGGACGTCTGCCGGGTCTTCGCCGGCAAGGGCGAGGACAAGTTCGCCGGCATCGGCTACGACGCCGCCCCCTGGTCCGGCGCCCCCCGCATCCACGACGTGGTGGCCTGGATCGACTGCGAGCTCGAGGCCGTCCACCCCGCCGGCGACCACGACCTGGTCGTCGGCCGGGTCCACGACCTCGCCGTCGCCGACGACGTCAAGGCCCATCCCCTCATCTTCTACCGAGGCGGCTACGCCTCGTTGGAACGCTGACGAGAAGGGTCGAGCACGTCCGCTGACTCCGGCTGGGGTGGCGGGGCGGGGTCGGCGGACGTGGCTCCGCCTCGTTGGAGCGCTAGGCCTCGACCTCGAGGGCGGTCAGGAGGAAGGCGAGGGTCTCGGCCTCGCGGCGCCAGGCGTCGTAGCGGCCGGAGGGGCCGCCGTGGCCGGCGCCCAGCTCGACCCGGAAGATCACCGGACGATCGGGGGAGGGCTCGGTCCGCTCCCGGAGGCGCTGCACCCAGATGGCCGGCTCGTGGACGCCGACCCGGGGGTCGTGCAGCCCGCCCGTCGCCAGCACGACCGGGTAGGGCCCGGTGCCGACGTTCTCGGTGGGGCTGTAGGCCCGCATGGTGGCGAACACCTCGGGGTCGGTGATGGGGTTGCCCCACTCCTCCCACTCGGTGGCGGTGAGGGGCGCGTCGGGGTCGAGGATCGTGGCCAGGGCGTCGACGAACGGCACCTCGGCCACCACGGCCCGGAACCGCTCCGGGGCCAGGTTGGTGGCGGCGCCGACGAGGAGGCCGCCGGCCGACCCGCCCCGGATGGCGATGCGGTCGGGGGCGCACCAGCCGGCGTCGGCCAGGTGGTCGGCCGCCGCCACCAGGTCGGAGAACGAGTGGGGCTTGGCCAGGAGCTTCCCGTCCTCGTACCAGGAGCGGCCCATCTCGCCCCCGCCCCGCACGTGGGCGATGGCGAACACGACGCCCCGGTCGAGGAGCGACAGCCGGGGGATGGAGAACCACGGGTCCATGCTGATCTCGTAGGCGCCGTACGCGTGGAGCACGAGCGGGGCGGCGCCGTCGAGGGCGTGGTCGGCCCGGCAGGCGAGCGACACCGGGACGAGGGTGCCGTCGGCCGCCGGGGCCCACACCTGCTCGGTCCGGTAGCGGGCGGGGTCGAAGTCCCCCAGGACCGGGGTCTGCTTGAGCTGGACCCGCTCACCGGTGGCCAGGTCCTCCTCGAGCACCGTCCCCGGGGTGGTCAGCGACTGGTACGAGAACCGGTAGCGGGTGGTGTCCCACTCCTCGTTGGCCCCGCCGCCCAACGAGTAGCCGGCGTCGGGGAAGGTGAGGTCGCGGCTCGCGGCGGCGACGGCGTCGAGGGCGGGCGGGTCCTCGCCCTCGAGGGCGGCCCCGTCGATCACCCGCAGGGCGGGGCGGCCGCCGGTGCGCAGGTGCACGACGAGGTGGGCGGCGAAGGCCTCGACGCCGACGATCCGGGTCCCCGGCTGGTGGGGGATGATCGGCTGCCACCGGCCCCGGTCGGCGGCCGCCAGGGGCGCCCGCCACAGGGCGAAGTCCAGGGCCTCGTCGTTGGACACCAGGTACAGCCAGTGGCCGTGGTGGGCGGCCTGGACCTCGACGCCGTGGCGGCGGGGGATCGCCAGGGTGGCCCCGTCCTCGATGGCGTGGGCGTCGACGAGGTGCAGCTCGGAGGTGATGGCGCTGCTCACGTCGATGGTGATCAGGTCGCCGCTGCGGCTGGCCCCGACGCCGACCCAGAACCGGTCGTCGGGCTCCTCGAGGAGGAGCGAGTCCTCGGCGCCGGCGGGGTCGGAGCCGAGGAAGTGGGAGTGGACGCGCCACGGCCGCTGGGACGGGTCGAGGGTCGTGTAGCAGAACCCGGAGCTGTCGGCGGCCCACCCGAAGCCGTAGGACACGTTGGCGATGGCCACGTCGAGGTCGGCGCCGGTGCGGAGGTCGCGCACCCGGAGCTCGTGGGCCTCGGAGCCGTCGTGGTCGACGGCGTAGGCGAGGAGCCAGCCGTCGGGGCTGATGTCGGCCACCCCCAGCGACAGGTAGGGGTGGCCCTCGGCCAGCGCGTTCTCGTCCAGGATGACCACCGGATCGGCGTCGGGGACCGGGCCCGACCCGTCGCCGGCGTCGGGGCGCCGCTCGTGGATGGCGTAGGACGCGCCCTCGACGGTGCGGGACTGGTACCACCACGCCCCCTTGCGGTGCGGGACGGAGAGGTCGTCCTCCTGCGTCCGCTCGCGGATCTCGCCCTCGATCCGGTCGACCAGCGGCTCCAGCGGCGCCAGGACCGCATCGGCGTGGGCGTCCTCGGCCTCCAGCAGGGGCAGGAGGGCGGGGTCGTCGTGGTGGCGCAGCCAGCCCAGGTCGTCGGCGTCGGTGGTGCCGTGGCGGGTCCGGGTGGCGGGACGGCGCTCGGCCACGGGCGGGTCCGCGGTGGCGAAGCGGAGGACGGCGGGTGGCTCGGGGGCCCTGTCGGTCACCCGCCCGACGATACGGTCGGCCCATGCCCATCTACGCCCTCGGCGACCAGGAGCCCTCGATCCACCCGGACGCCTACGTGCACCCCGACGCCGTCGTCATCGGCTCGGTGACCATCGGCGCCGGGTCGTCGGTGTGGCCCACGGCGGTGATCCGGGGCGACGACGGCCACATCGTGATCGGCGCCCGGACCAGCATCCAGGACGGCACGATCATCCACACCACGCCGTACACCCCGACCACGGTCGGCGACGACTGCGTGATCGGCCACAACGTGCACCTCGAGGGTTGCACCGTCGAGGACGGGGCCCTCGTGGGGTCGGGCTCGGTCGTGCTGCACAACGCCGTCGTCCGCTCCGAGGCCCTGGTCGGGGCCAACGCCCTGGTCCCCAACAACATGGAGGTCCCGAGCCGGGCCATGGCCCTCGGCGTCCCGGCGGTGATCAAGGAGGGCCGGGTCGACCCCGACACCATGATCAAGCTCGGTGCCAAGGCCTACACCGACCGCATCCCCCGCTACCGCGACGAGCTCCGCCGCCTGGACTGAGGACCGGCGGGGCGCCAGCCGAGCGGTCAGGCCGACCCGGCGCCGGTCAGGCCGACGCCAGCTCGACCAGGCGCAGCTCGCCCCGCTCGGCGCGGTGGCGGGCCCACGTGCCGACGACGGGATCGCCGGAGAGCACGACCACCTGGGTGTGGTCGGCCAGCCGGGCGACCAGGTCGAGGAGGTCGCACAGGTCGTCGGCGGCCAGGCCGACGAGGGCCTCGTCGAGCACGAGGGGGGCGACGCTGGCGGTGCCGTCGGGCCGGAGCATCGCCACCCGGCGCATGAGGGCGGCCCGGGCCCGGTCGACGTCGGCGCCGCCCCCGTCGTCGAGGCGGGCCAGCCGGTCGGCCACGGCGTCGAGCCGCCGGCGGGCGGCGGTCACGGCGGCGTCGTCGGGGAGGTCCGCGAGCCGGGCCTGGAGGGTGGCCCGCCGTCGGGCGACGAGGCGGGCCGCGGGGTCGTCGGGGAGGGCCTCGCCGGCCTGCGGCGCGGGTCCCGACCCGCGCCTGCGGCGCAGACCCAGGGCGGCGGTGAGCGCGGGTCCGGGGCCATCGGCCCCGACGGTGACGTCGGCCGCCCGGGCCAGGGCGGTCAGCTCCTGGTCGCAGGTCCCCACCTCGGCGCGCGCCTCGGCCTGGGCTCGCTCGACCTCGCCCCGGGCCCGGTCGAGGGCGGCACGGGCGTCGGCCTCGGCCCGCTGGCGGTCGGCGTCGCGCCCGGGATCGGGGTCCCGGCCGCCGACGCGCCGCACGACGTCGAGGGCGGCCAGCACGCTGGTGGCCAGCGGTCCGCCGGCGGCCCGCGGGTCGCCCGCCGCCGGCGTCGGGGGCAGGTGGGGATCGTCGACGACGCGCAGCACCGCAGCGGTGCGGTCGAGCGTGTCCTCGGCCGCCTGCCGGCGACGGAGCAGCTCGTCGATGCGGGGCGCGGCGGCGGCGACGGCCTCGAGGTCGGGCGTCCGCTCGTCACCCGAGGCCGCGGCGGGTCCCGCCGGCCCGGCCCCACCCCCCAGCTCGGCCACCAGCCGGGACCGCTCGGCGGCGCCGGCCTCCAGGGTCGCCAGCTCGCGCTCCAGCTCCCGGTGGGCGAGGGTCGCGGCCGCCCGCTCGGCGGCGACGGCGGCGTCGGGCGGACCGTCACCCAGGCCCAGGTCGGCGGGGCCGACGACGACGAGGCGCGCCACCTCGGCCACGGCCTCGGGCCCGGCGGGCGCGTCGTCGGCGGTCGTGCCGGGCTCGATCCGCCCCCGCCGGCCGAGGTCGTCCCGCACCAGGACCGTCGCCGGGCCCGCTCCGGCGAGACCGGTGACCAGGAGGTCGGCCAGCCGGGTGCGGGACGCGGCGTCGACCCCGGTCACGACCGTGACCCGTTCGTCGAGGCGCAGGCTGACGGGCCCGTCGGGATGGGGGATGAGCAGCTCGTCGACCAGCACCACGCTGCCGATCGGCCGCGACGGAGCCGTCCTGAGCGGTGGGGTCAGGCCTCGCTGCTCAGGTAGTCGAGGAGCGGCACCGCACCGATGTTCCGGATCACGGCGAAGGCCACGATCACGGCGATGACGCCCAGCCAGCCCCGCTGCGAGAGCTGCGGGGCCCGCAGGAGGGCGGGCCACGACGGGCCCGCGGTCGCCCGCCGCCGGGCCAGGGTGACGCGGACGGCGTGGACCATCCAGATGCCCCAGGCGAGGGCCAGCAGGGGGAGCACGATGGTGAGCATGGCGTTGTGGTCGAACGCCGTCTCGATGTCGCCGTTGGTCAGGGCGTGCACGGCGCGCGTCCCGCCGCAGCCCGGGCAGTCCAGCCCGGTCAGCTCCTTCAGGGGGCACCCGGGGAACACCCCGCCGCCGGTGGTGGGGTCGTTCCACGCCGTGTAGGCGGTGGCCAGGCCGACGAGCCCGCCGACGAGGGCGGGCGGGGCCCACGGCCTCCAGGCCCGGAGGCGGTCGAGCGCCGACGGACCGCTCGGGGCGGGCGGCCAGGTCGGGTCGGGCCCGGTCCGGGCGCCGGGATCGGTCGTCGCCGTCACGCCGGCCACTGTACGGGAGGGGGCCGCCCGGCGGGAGCGCACCGGGGTCGGGTCACCGCCGCCTGGCTACGGCACGGCGTGCCCGGCGGCGATGGCCTCGTCCATCTCCCGGCCCCGCTCGAGGGCCCGCCCGATCTCCATGGCCAGGTCCGGGTACTTGGTCATGAGCGTGGCGTAGATGAGGGTCTGCTCCTCGAGCAGGTCGGCGTCGGGGGCCAGGGTGGCGGCGGCGCCCTCGAGGTACAGCATCTGCTTGGTCAGGAGCACCAGCTCGCGGGGGATGCGGACCCGGTACCGGACCATCGAGCGGATCATGGTGTCCATCAGCTCGCCCAGCTGGGCGGTCACCACGCCCTCCTGGACGAACGGCTCGTAGAGCTCCTGGATCGTGCGGGCCATGTCGTCCACGTCGACGTCGGGCGGGACCGAGCCGAACGACCGGAGGGCACGCACCATCGCCGGGTAGTCGTTGGTCGTCACCGCCATCAGGTACGTCGCCAGGCGGGTCCGGGTCGACTCGGTCAGGCGGCCGACGATGCCGAAGTCGAACAGGACGAAGGTGCCGTCGGGCAGGACGGTCATGTTCCCGGCGTGGAGGTCGCCGTGGAAGAACCCGTGGACGAGGACCCCCTCGACGACCGTCTGCACGCCGAGCCGCAGCAGCCGCTCGGTGTCGATGCCGGCGGCGTGCATGGCCTCGACGTCGCCGAACTGCAGCCCGTCGATGCGCTCCATGGTGAGCACCCGCCGACCCACCAGGTCGTGGTGCACCTCGGGGACCCGGCAGTCGTCGATCTGCGACTCGACGAGGATGCGCCGCATCCGGTCCATGTTCTCGGCCTCGAGCCGGAAGTCCATCTCCTCGTGGAGGGTGCGGGCGAAGTCCTCGGCCAGGGCGCGGGGCGAGCCGACCGACGCCTGGGGGATGCGCTCCAGCAGCTCGCACACGATGAGCAGGGCGCGCAGCTCGTCACGGACCTGCTCGTCGAGGCGGGGCCGCTGCACCTTGACCACCACGTGCCGCCCGTCGAGCAGACGGGCGCCGTGGACCTGGGCGATGGAGGCGGCGGCGAGGGGCTCGTCGTCGAAGGCGGAGAACACGCTGGCGACGGGTCGGCCCAGGTCCTCCTCCACGATCCGTCGGGCCACCGCGGTCGGGAAGGGCGGCACCCGGTCGCGCAGCGAGCCGAACTCGTCGCGCCAGTCGGGCGGGAACAGGCCCGGGCTGGACGCGATCACCTGGCCGACCTTGACGAAGGTGGGACCCAGCTCGGTGAAGGCCGTGCGCAGGCGGCGGGGGAGGGGGTCGCCGACCCGGGCCAGGTGGCGGGCGAAGGTGGCGGTGATGTCGGCGGACCGCCAGGCGATGCCACCCCGTGATGCCGCCAGAGCCATGGGCCGCGACCGTACCGGCCGAATCGCCTGGGGTCGTGACCGGTGCCACCGGTAGCCTCGGCCGCCGTGCGTCGTGCCAGGGGATCCGACGCCGTGGCCCCCGCGGGCCGATCCCGCGAGGGGTGGCGGCTGCTGCTCCGGCAGATGCGCGTCCAGTGGGCCGGGATCCTCGCCGGCGTCGCCGTCGGCCTGGTGTGGACGGTCGGCCGGGTCAGCATCCCGTCGCTCGTGCAGCGGGCCATCGACCAGGGGATGGAGCAGGGCGACCAGGGGCGGATCACCTACTGGGCCGTCGTCATCGCCCTGGTGGCGACGGTGACCGCGGCCTGCACCGGGCTCCGGCGGTACATGGCCTTCCGCGAGGCCCGCCGGGCCGAGGCCCACCTGCGCGACCGGCTCTTCGCCCACCTGATCCGGCTGTCGTTCCCCTTCCACGACCGGACGGCCACCGGGCAGCTGATGAGCCGGGCCAACACCGACCTCCAGCAGCTCCAGAACTTCTTCTCCATCATCCCGCTGGCCCTGGCCAACGTCGTCACCGTCCTGGCCACGGCGGTGATCCTGGTGACGATCAACCCGCTGCTGACGCTGCTGTCCCTCGGCGCCCTGCCGTTCCTGGTCGTCCTGACCCGGAAGATGAGCGCTGACCTGTTCCCGACCCAGATGGCGGTGCAGCAGGAGTCGGCCGAGCTGGCCGAGGTGGTCGAGGAGACGGTGGCCGGCGTCCGCGTCGTCAAGGGCTTCGGCGCCGAGGGCGTCCAGGACACTCGGCTGCGCCGCGAGGCCGACGACGTGTTCGACGCGTCGATGGCGGGCGCCGCCGTCCGGGCCCGCTACTGGCCGACCCTCGAGCTGCTGCCCACGGTCGGCCTGATCCTCGTGCTCGGCTACGGCGGGCACCTCGTGATCGACGGCCGGCTGAGCGTGGGCGAGCTGGTCGCCTTCAACGCCTACGTGACCCTCCTGGTGTGGCCCATGCGGATGCTGGGGTGGATCGTGGCCATGGCCCAGCGGGCGGTGGCCTCGGCCGAGCGGGTGGCGGAGCTCCTCGACACCGACGTCGACGTCGACGAGCCCAGCCGCCCGGTGCCGCTGCCGGCGCGGGTCGCGGCCGGCGACGGACCCGGTGTCGGGCGCGTCGCCTTCGAGGACGTGAGCTTCGGCTACGCCTTCGGCGACGTCGCCGGGCCCCGGGTCCTCGACGGGTTCTCCCTGGAGATCCCCGCCGGCCAGTCGGTCGCCGTCGTGGGCGGGACCGGGAGCGGGAAGTCCACCGTCGCCCGGCTGCTGTGCCGGTTCTACGACGTCGACGCCGGCGCCGTCCGCCTCGACGGGGTCGACGTGCGCGACGTCGGCCTCCACGACCTGCGCCGGGCCGTCGGCCTGGTCTTCGAGGACACGTTCCTCTTCAGCGACTCGATCGGCGCCAACATCGCCTTCGCCGACCCCGACGCCTCGCTCGCCGCCGTCGAGCGGGCCGCCCGGCTGGCCGGCGCCCACGAGTTCGTGAGCGACCTGCCCCAGGGCTACGACACGCTCATCGGCGAGCGGGGCTACTCGCTCTCGGGCGGCCAGCGCCAGCGCATCGCCATCGCCCGGGCCATCCTGGCCGACCCGCGGGTCCTGATCCTCGACGACGCCACCAGCGCCGTCGACCCCACCAAGGAGCACGAGATCCGCGACGCCCTGGCCGAGGTCATGCGGGGGCGGACGACCATCGTGATCGCCCACCGTCCCGCCACCATCGCCCTGGCCGAGCGGGTCGTGCTCGTCGACGGTGGCCGCGTCGTCGCGGACGGCACCCACCGGTCCCTCCTCGCCTCGAGCGCCCGGTACCGCCAGGTCCTGGCCTCGGCCAGCGCCGCCGACGAGGCGGCGGCGGCCGAGGCGGCGGCGGCCCAGGCCGGGAGGGCGGGGGCCGACGAGGGTGCGTCTCTGCCGGTCGGGGGCGGGTCGTGATCGTCTCCGCCGGCGTCAGCGAGGAGGACCGCCTCGACCGCAAGGCGGCCGGCCAGGTGCTGCGGCGGGCCGGCCGCACCCTCGGCCCCTACCGGCGCACGCTCGTCGTCGTCTTCGTGCTGATGGTCAGCTACACGCTGACGACCATCGCCGGCCCCTTCCTCGTCCGCCACGGCATCGACGCCGGGATCAAGGAGCGCGACGGCGGGGCGCTGAACTGGGCCGTCGGGCTCTACGTGGCCGTGTCGCTGACGGGCTTCGCCATCAACCGCTGGCAGATCCTGCTCATCTCCCGGGTGGGCGAGAGCTTCCTGCGCGACATGCGGACGCGGGTGTTCCGGCACCTCCTGCGGCTCTCGATGCCGTTCTACGACCGGGAGAAGGCGGGCGTCATCGTCTCCCGCATGACCTCGGACATCGACTCCCTGCAGGAGCTCGTCCAGCTCGGCCTGCTCCAGTTCACCTCCAGCGTCCTGCTGATCGTGCTCACCCTCGTGCTGCTGGCGGTCACGTCGTGGCAGCTCCTCCTCGTCGTCGCCATCCCGCTGCCGTTCGTGGTGCTGGCCAGCGTGAAGTTCCAGCGCGACTCGAACGCCGCCTACCTGACGGTGCGGGACCGCATCGGCTCGGTCCTGTCGCACCTCCAGGAGGGCATCAGCGGGGTGCGGGTCATCCAGGCCTACGCCCGCGAGGGAGCCGAGACCCAGCGGTTCGGGCACCGCAACCGGACCCTCTACGGCGCCCACATGCGCTCGGTCCGCATCCAGGCCTGGTACCTGCCGGTGATCGAGATCGCCGGCACCGGGGCCACGGCCCTGGTGGTGTGGATCGGCGGCCGCCTGGTCGTGGGGGACACCCTCACCGTCGGCACCGTCGCCCTCTTCGTGCTCTCGCTGTCGAACCTGTTCGAGCCCGTCCAGCAGCTCTCGCAGCTGTTCAACCAGGTCCAGTCGGCCGGCGCCGGGCTCAAGAAGCTCTACGAGGTGCTCGACACCGAGGTCGACGTCCCCGAGGCGGCCGGTGCCGTCGCCCTCCCGGCCACCGGGGCCGTCGCCGTGCGGGGGCTGTCGTTCGCCTACCGGGCCGACCTCGACCCCGTCCTGCGCGACGTCGACCTCGTCATCGAGCCGGGCGAGCGCCTCGCCCTCGTCGGCCCCACCGGCGCCGGGAAGTCGACCCTGGCCAAGCTGGTCGCCCGCTTCTACGACCCCACCGAGGGCTCGGTCGCCTTCGGCGGGGTCGACCTGCGCGCGGCCCGCCTCGACTCGCTGCGGGACCGGATCGCGGTGGTGCCCCAGGAGGGGTTCTTGTTCAACGGCACCATCCGGGACAACGTGCGGGTCGCCCGGGCCGGGGCCAGCGACGAGGAGGTCGACGCCGCCCTCGAGGCCATCGGCGTGCGCGACCGCTTCGCCGCCCTCGCCGACGGGCTCGACACCGAGGTCCGCGAGCGGGGGTCCCGGCTGTCGGCGGGCGAGAAGCAGCTGGTCTCCATGGCCAGAGCGGCGCTCGCCGATCCCGCAGTCCTGGTGCTCGACGAGGCGACCTCGTCGCTCGACCCCGGCACCGAGGCGGTGGTCGAGGCGGCCGTCGAGCGGCTGATGGAGGGGCGCACCACCATCGTGATCGCCCACCGGCTCACCACCGCGGCCCGCGCCGACCGCGTCGGCGTGGTCGAGGGTGGCCACCTGGCCGAGCTCGGGACCCACGCCGAGCTGGTGGCGGTCCCCGGCGGCCGCTACGCCCGCCTCTACGCGGCCTGGACGTCGGGCCTCCCCGAGGCCAGCTGAGCCGGGCCGGTCAGCTGCGGGTGAGCGTGGCCGTGAGGTGGGGTGTGAGGGGCTGGCCGACGGCGGCCATGGCGACCTCGTAGGTGAGGGTGTCGCCCACGAGGCGGTAGGTGCGCTCGGTGGCGGTCACCGACTTCGCCGTGGGCGCGCCGACCACCGCCTCCGACGACAGGACGATCTCGAGGGCGACGCCGTCGGCCTCGACCACGCCGCTGCTCACCTCGACCAGGCCCGAGGCCGTGGCCAGGACCAGCTCCACGCCGCCGTCGTCGGTGAGGCGGAGGAAGCCGGCGTCGGCGTGCAGCCCTCGCCCGTCGTCGGCGGCCCGGGTGGAGGTCCGCCACGAGAGGCGGGGCTTGCCCGGCAGGGGCACGACCTCGAGCCGCTCGGTGTAGCCGAACGGGTCGATGGTCGGGTAGTGCCCTCGACCCGGTCCCGACCAGGTGCCGGCCAGGGCGGCCAGCGGGCCGTGGACGGCGGGGTCGGCGGCCGGTGCGGCCGGGGTCGGGGCGGCGGCCGCCGGTGCCGGGGCGGCGTGGGACGACGGCTCGGGCGGGGCGAGGTCCGGCTCGCCGGCGAGGAGGTGGGCCCAGCGGGCGTCGCGCTGGCCGGGGCGGCGGGGGAGCAGCCGCACGAGCGGGTCGCCCCACCCGGCCATGTCGCGCAGGACCTCCTCGACCTCGTCGGCGTCGGCGAAGGGGTGCAGGCGCTCGGTGCGGGTCCGGAGCTCCTGGGGCGTCTGCGGGCCGCGGAGCAGCAGGACGGTGAGCACGGCCCGCTGCGGCTCGTCGAGGGCGAGGGCGTCCACGGCGACCTGCCGGTACTTGACGCTGCGATCGCCGTGGCTGGGCAGCAGCTTCCGCACCAGCTTGTGGGCCTTCAGGCCCTCGACCGCGGCCTCGACCTGGACGGTCGAGAGATCCATGAGCGGGTCGCGGCTCGACGTCTGGTTGCACGCCGACACCAGGGCCTTCATCGTCAGCGGGTAGGTCGCCGGCACCGTGCGCTCCTTCTCGAGCAGGCTCCCCAGCACCCGCGCCTCGGCCGGCGTCAGCACGATGTCCATGACGGCCACCGTACGACCCACCAGGTAGTCGTGGCCGGGCCGGCATCGGCAGATGGTGGGACCCATGACCGACACCACCACCACCGACACCACGCCCACCGACCCCACCTCCGCCGACGCCGGGATGGACGTCGCCGGCGTGGCCGCGCTCGTCGACGCCCACCTGGCCGCCTTCTCCGCCCCCGACGCCGCCACCCGGCGGGCGCTCATCGAGCAGGCGTGGGCGCCGGCGGGCCACTTCGCCGACCCGCTCTTCGCCGCCACCGGGCACGACGAGATCGACGCCCTGGCGGCGTCGGTCCCGGGTCTCTACCCCGACCACGTCTTCACCCGGACCAGCGGGATCGACCTCCACCACGACCACGCCCGCTACGCCTTCGCCTTCACCGCCCCCGACGGCACCGTCGTCATCGACGGGACCGAGGTGGCCCAGGTCGGCGCCGAGGGCCGCCTGGTGCGGGTGATCGGGTTCTTCGGGCCCGTCCCCGAGGTCTGACCGCCCCCGCCCCTCTCCGGGCTCAACCCCCCCGGAGAGGGGCCGATGGTGGGGGATGGCTCGCCCCCCACGCCGTCTGCTCCGTCGCGCCGCGCTGGGGCTCGTCACCCTGCTCGCCCTGGCGCCGCTGGCGGCGTGCACCCCTCCCGAGCAGGTCGTCTTCCAGGGCCACGGCTGGGGCCACGGGCGGGGGATGGGCCAGTGGGGGGCGCTGGGCTACGCCGTCGACCACGGGTGGGGCGGCGGCCGCATCCTCGACCACTTCTACGGCGGCACCCGCACGACCGCCGTGCCCGCCACCCAGCAGCGGGTGTACCTGACCGCCACCAAGGGCCGGGACCTGATCGTGACCCAGGGCGACGCCGCCCTGCGGGTCGACGGCTACGGCGCCGACGTCGGAGCCGTCCGCATCGCCCGCCTCGGCGCCGGCCGGTTCCGGGTGTACCGGGGCTCGGGCTGCGGGGGGCCGTGGACCCACGTCGGCGATCGCCAGGCCGGCGCCGTCACCGTCCGGACCTCCCTGCCGCAGGGCGACGACGTCGACCGCATGATGCAGCTCTGCACGTCCACCGGGGTGACGTACTACCGGGGCATCGTCCGCGCCGTGGAGGCCCTCGGGACGATCGTGACCGTGAACGAGGTGCACATCGAGTCGATGCTGCGCTCGATCGTGCCCAAGGAGATGTCGCCGTCGTGGGCCGACGCCGGCGGTGGCCGTGGCGCCGCCGCCGTGCGGGCCCAGGCCGTCGCCGCCCGGTCCTACGCCCTGTCGGGCGACACCCGGTGGGGCAGCTGGGCCACCACCTGCGACACCTCGGCCTGCCAGGCCTACGCCGGCTACGGCCGCCGGGCCTCGGGATCGTCCACCGTCGTCCCCCACGAGGACCGCCGGACCAACGCAGCCATCGCCGCCACCGCCGGCCAGGTGCGGACGTTCCCCGACGGCCGCATCGCCCGCACCGAGTTCGGCGCGTCCAGCGGCGGCCGCACCGCAGGGGGCGCCTTCCCCGTGGTCGTCGACGACGGCGACGACATCGCCGGCAACACCAGCCACAGCTGGTCCGTCACCGTCTCCCGGGCAGCTGTCGAGGCCGCCTTCGACCGCCGCCAGGGTCGGGACATGGGGACCTTCTCCGGCTTCGACTCGTGGGCCCGCTCGGGCGGAGGGGACTGGGGTGGGCGGGTCACGTCCGTCCGGGCCCTCTTCAGCGGCGGCAACGTCACCCTCACCGGGGAGCAGCTCCGAGCGCTGTTCTCCCTCAAGAGCAGCTGGTTCACCGCATGATCGATCGTCGCCGCCCCGCCACCCGCCGCCTCGTCGTCGCCCTGGGGGCCCTGCTGCTGGGCGTCACATCCGCCGTCGCCGGCCCCACCGCCCCACCGGCGCCGGCCGGCGCCGCCGACGCCACCTTGCGGCTCCAGCGGACGGTCGACGTCCAGTTCGCCACCCGGGCCACCTCGACGGGCACCCGCGAGCGGTTCTCGTCCCCGACGCTCGCCGACCTCGACGGGAACGACCAGCCCGAGCTGGTGGTGGCGGCCCCCGACGGCACCATCACCGCGACCCGCCTCGACACCGGCGCCCGCCTCTGGCAGCGCGCCCTCGGTGCCACCGAGATCCACGCCTCGCCCGTCGTCGACGACGTCGACGGGAACGGCAGGCCGGACGTCGTCGCCGCCACCATGGACGGCCGAGTCGTCCTGCTGAACGGCCAGACCGGTGGCGTCATCCGCACGTTCCGCCAGGGGGCGCCGCAGCACTGCCCGCCGGGGGTCGACTGCCGCCCCGACGGCTTCTTCGCCACCCCGACCATCGGCGACGTCAACGGCGACGGCCGCAAGGACATCATCGCCGCGAGCTTCGACCACTCGGTCTACGCGTGGAGCGCGGGCGGCACCCTCCTGTGGCGGGCGTTCCTCGAGGACACCCTGTGGTCCTCGCCGGCCATCGTCGACCTCGACCGCAACGGCCGACCCGAGGTGGTCCTCGGGGGGGACATCTACGCCGGCAACAACCTCGGCGTCCCCGGCGGTGGCCTCCTGTGGGCCCTCCACGGGGCCAACGGCAGCCGCGTCTCGGGCTACCCCATGTCGTTCCCGGGCCAGACCATCTGGTCCTCGCCCGTGATCACCGACCTGGACGGCGACGGGAGCTGGGACGCGGTGTTCGGCACCGGCTCCAACTTCGCCCCGTCCGCCGCCAGCCGCCTCGTCCACGCCGTCACCCTGCGGACCCGGACCCGGGTGCGGGGTTGGCCGGTCGTGACCCAGGGCCAGGTGGTGCAGCAGCCCGCGGTGGGCGACATCGACGGTGACGGGGCCCGCGAGGTCGTCGTCAACACCGAGACGGGCTACCTCGACGCCTTCGAGGCCGACGGCGCCCGCCGGTGGGTCACCTGCAACGCCAACGACCGATCTCGGTGCGGCGGCTACGTCTCCCACAGCGGCGTCACCATCGCCGACGTCGACGACGACGGCGTCCAGGAGGTCGTCGCCACCTCGGGGGTGGAGCTGCGGGTCTACGACGGGCGCGACCGCTCGCTCGAGGCCGGGCACCGGCTGCCCGGGAGCTACGGCAACCTGCACACCGCGGCGGTGCCCTCCATCGCCGAGCTCGGCGGCCGGACGATCATCGCCCAGTCCGCCTTCTACCGGGTGGGCGGGCACACCGGACCCGAGCGCGCCGGCGACATCGTGCGCACGGCCGTGTTCACCACCGACGCGCCGCTGTGCGCCGAGGACTGGCCCGCCTTCAAGCGGGGCCCCCGCCGGGACTCGGTGCAGGCGGACCGGGCCCCCTGGCACCCCTTCGCCTGCGGCCGCCCGTTCGTGGCCCAGCAGTACCGCGACCTGCTCGGGCGGGAGCTCGACGCCGACGGCGCCGCCTTCTGGACGGCCCGCCTGCGCACCACGTGGTCGGGCCCCCGGGTCATCCGGGGCTTCATGAACAGCGGCGAGTTCGAAGGGGTCGCCGCCCCGGTGGTGCGCGTCCACATGGGGCTGGAGACCGGTCCGCCCGGCCCGGCCGACGAGATCCGGGCCGGGATGGAAGCCCTCCAGCAGGACGTCCCCCTCGCCGACGTGGCCCAGACCCAGCTCGACCAGCTGGCGCCGCAGACCGACGCCGCCCTCATCGACGCCGTGTTCCCCCGCCTGACCGGCCGCACGCCCACCGCCGGCGAGCGCAGCACGGCCCGGTCGGTCATCGACCAGCGGGGCCAGGCCGGGTGGGTCGCCCAGCTCAGCGGGTCGTCCTCGGCGCAGGCGCACCTCGCCGTCCCGGTGGAGGTGGCCATGGCCTACATCGGCCTGCTCGACCGGGCGCCCGAGCCGGGGGGGTGGGCCTTCTGGGTCGACCGGATGCGGGCGGGCACATCGTCGCACCGGCTGATCGAGATGTTCCTCAACACCACCGAGTACCGGGGACGGGTCCTGTAGCGGGCCGGGCGCGACGAAGACCCGGACCAGGGGGGATCCGGGTCTTCGTCGGGCGGGACCGACTCGCGGTCGAGTGGCTCAGGCGGCGCGGCCGACGGCGGCGCGGACCTGCTCGCGAGCGTCGCGGGCGGCCTCGCGGGCCTGCTTGACGACCTCGCGAGCCTGCTCGGGGAGCTTGGCCTCGAGGTCGTCGAGGACGGCCTCGACGCGCTCCTCGACGGAGTCGAGGCGCTCCTCGACGAGCTTCACCCGGCCGTCGAGGGTGCTGGCGAGCACCTCGAGGCGGGTCTTGGCGTCGTTGACGACGTCGTCGGCGTCGAGCGAGCCGAGGAGGGCCTCGATGCGGGCCCGGACCTCGGTGAGGAGGCTCTCGGCGGTGCCGCCGAGGTCGTCGATGCGGGTGCGGGCCTCGGCCACCTGGGCGGTGACGGCCTTGGTCAGCTCGACCCGCTGGACCTGGGCCTTCTGGAAGGCGATGACGCCGGCGCCCACGCCCACGTAGAGGGCGTCCTTGGCGATCTTGGTGACGTCGTCGGTGGTGATCTCGGGCATCGGATGCTCCTCGTCGGTTCGTGGTGTCTGCTCGCCAGGGTACGCACCTTGCATAACAGTTGCAAGCACACGACCGTGTGATTGCCGTCTCACCGGGCCGCGGGTGGGCCCGGGGGTACCCGGGCCGGGGAGGGGTAGGCGGTAGGTTGGCGCGCCCGTGAGTGACGTCGCACCCCCCGCCGCCGACGCGCCGCCGCCGGTCCCGCTGGGGAAGCGGGAACCGCCGGGCGAGCCCGGCTCCCCGGCCGCCCCGGCGGTGGTCGCGGTGATCGTCACCCACGACCCCGGGCCGTGGTTCGAGGAGGTGCTGCGCTCGTTCGCGGCCCAGACCTACGAGGCCCTCTCGGTGCTCGTGGTCGACACCGCCAGCGCCGAGGACCCGTCGGCCCGGGTGGCCGCCGTCCTCCCCGACGCCCGCATCAAGCGCCTGGACCACGACCCCGGGTTCGGCGCCGCCGCCAACCAGGTCCTCGACCTCGTGGAGGGGGCCGCCTTCCACCTGCTGTGCCACGACGACGTGGCCCTGGCGCGCG
Organism: Iamia sp. SCSIO 61187; assembly: GCF_019443745.1. Taxonomy (NCBI): domain Bacteria; kingdom Bacillati; phylum Actinomycetota; class Acidimicrobiia; order Acidimicrobiales; family Iamiaceae; genus Iamia; species Iamia sp. SCSIO 61187. The sequence continues at coordinate 3,560,881 of NZ_CP050948.1, read as the reverse complement.
GCGCGGTGCGGGCCCTCGTCGAGGAGGCGTTCCGGACCAACGGCGGCGTGCTCGGCCCCAAGCTGGTCGACTGGCACGACCCCCGTCGGATCCGATCCGTCGGCGGCGCCATCGACAAGACCGGTGTCCCGGCCCCGTCGGCCGAGCCCGGCGAGCTCGACCAGGAGCAGCACGACGCGGTGCGCGACGTCTTCTACGTCGCCGGCGGCGTCATGCTCGTGCGCGCCGACCTGTTCGCCACGCTCGGCGGGTTCGACCCCGGCATGACCTTCCACGGCGAGGACGTCGACCTGTGCTGGCGGGCGCACGTGGTCGGGGCCCGGGTGCTCGTCGTGCCCTCGGCGAGGGTCCGCCACCTCGAGGCCCTGGCCACGCGCCGGCCGGTCGACGACCGTCGCCGGCTCCAGCAGCGCCACCGGGTCCGGTCCCTGCTGTCGTGCTACCGGTGGTCGCACCTGGTCCGGGTCGTGCCCCAGGCGCTGGTCCTGGCCGTGATCGAGGCCGTCGGCGTGCTCGTCACCGGTCGGGTGCGCCACGCCGCCGACGTCGCCGGCGCCTGGACGTGGAACCTGCGCCGGATCGGCGCCCTGCGCCGCCGGCGGCGCGCCATCGCCCGATCCCGGGCGGTGCCCGACGCCGAGGTCCGCGAGCTGCAGGTGCGGGGCAGCGCCCGGCTGACCGCCTTCCTGCGGGGCCAGGTCGGCTCGGCCGACGACCGCCTCGCCGCCCTCGCCGCCACCGGGCGCGACCTCACCGGCACCTTCCAGGCGCCGCTCACCCGGATCGCCCTCGGGGCCGTGATCTTCACCCTCGGGCTGGTCGCCATCGGCAGCCGCAACCTGATCTTCGAGCCCCTGCCCGCCGTCGGGGAGATGGCGGCGGTGCCGGCGTCGGCCCTCGACCTCCTGCGCGACCACCTGTCGGGCTGGCGCTCCACCGGCGGCGGGGGGCCGGGCGCATCCCCGACGGGCGTGGGCGCCCTGGGTCTCGGTGGCCTGCTCAGCCTGGGCGCCACCGGTGTGGCCCGGAAGCTGCTCGTCTTCGGCCTCATCGCCGCCGGACCCGTGGGCATCTGGCGCCTCAGCCGGCCCATCGGCTCGATCCGGGCCGGGGCCGCGGCCGTGGTCGTCTACGCCGCCATCCCCGTGCCCTACAACGCCCTCTCCCACGGCACCCTGTCGGCCCTGGCCGCCTACGCCGTCATCCCCTGGGTGCTGCTGGGGCTGGGTCGGACCATGGCCCTGGCGCCGTTCGGCAAGCGGGACCTGCCCGAGGACGCCGACGTGGTGATCGACTCGGTCACCAGCGCCCCCGCCCGGGCCCTGGGGATCGGCGTGGCCCTCGCCCTGGGCGCCACCGTCACCCCCGCCATCATCCCGCTGGCAGGCGTCGTGCTCGTGGGCCTCGTCGTCGGATCGCTCGTGGCCGGGCGGACCGCCGGGCTGCTCAAGGCCGTCGGCGCCACCCTGGGCGGGGTGGTCGTCGCCGTCGTCCTCCACCTCCCCTGGAGCGCCACGCTGCTCCTCGACGGGGGCGGGTGGGCCGCCGTGGTCGGCGCCGACCAGACCGCCGTCCGCCCCATCGGCGAGCTCCTCCGCTTCCAGACCGGGCCGTACGGCAACACGCCGCTGGGGTGGGCGTTCCTCGTGGCCGCCGCCCTCCCGCTGGTCATCGGGCGCGGCTGGCGCCTGGCCTGGGCCATCCGGGCCTGGTTCGTGGCCCTGGCCTGCTGGACGGTCCTGCTCCTCGCCGAGCGGGGTGCCCTGCCCTTCGACCTGCCCCCCGCCGAGGTCCTGCTCGTCCCGGCCGCCGCGGCCCTCGCCTTCAGCGCCGCCCTCGGCATGGCCGCCTTCGAGGTCGACCTCCGCCACTTCCAGTTCGGCTGGCGCCAGGCCGCCTCGATCGTGGCCGCCGTGGCCGTGCTGGTCGGCGGTCTCACCCTCGCCCCCGGGGTGTTCGACGGGCGGTGGAAGGTCCCCAAGGCCGACCTGAACCGGTTCGCGGCCACCCCCCTCACCGCCGACGGCGACCGCGACGCCCGGATCCTCTGGCTCGGTGACCCCGAGGTCATGCCGCTCGGCGCCCACCGCTACGACGACGACGTCGCCCTCGCCACCTCCGACGGGCTGCCCGACGTCACCAGCCTGTGGGCCGGCCGCCGCCACGAGAGCACCGAGCGGCTCATCGACCTCGTCGGCCTCGGCGCCGACGGTCGGACCGCCCACCTGGGCGAGCTGCTCGGACCGGAGGGCGTCCGCTACATCATGGTCCCGACCCGGTCGGTGCCGGAGGCCTACGACGGTGTGTCCGCCCCGCCGCCGCGGTGGCTCACCGACATGCTCGATGCCCAGCTCGACCTCCAGCGGGTCGTGACGGACCGGTCGCTGCTCGTCTACCGCAACACCGCGTGGCGGGGGATGGCCCACACCCTCGTGCCGTCGGCCCAGCTGCCCGACGAACCCGCCGGGGCCGTCGACGTCGACCTCAGCGCGGCCGAGGGCCTGGTCACCGCCCGCCCGGAGCACGACCGCTACCGGCTGGAGGTCCCGGCCGACTCCGACGTCGTCGCCGCCGTCCCCTCCGAGGGCTGGGAGCTCGACGTCGACGGGAGCCAGGAGGCCGACGGCGAGGTCTTCGGCTGGGCCGCCCGCTTCGCCGAGCCCGGCGCCGGGACCGGCACGCTCTCGTACCGGACGCCCGCGACCCACCTGGCCCTCGTGCTCGTGCAGCCCGTCCTCTGGGCGGTCGCCCTGCTCGCCCGGCGTCGCATCCTGAGCGGGGCCCGGCGCCGCGCCGCGGCGGCGGCCGCGCCGCCGCCGGCACCGGCCCCCGTGGTCGATCCCGTCGAGGCCGCCGCCGCCGCCGTCGCCGGGCTGGCCGAGCGGGCCACGGCCGCCACGTCCGCGGCGACCGACGCCCCCCCGGTCGAGGCCGCGGGCGAGGGTGACGCGGGGCGCCGGGGCCGTCGCCGACGGCGCAAGGAGGGCGAGCGGTGATGAAGCGCTGGCCCCCCCTGGTGCTCATCGCCGCCCTCCTGGTCGGCGGCCTGATCGTCGGCCGCGACGGGTCCGGGCGCGACACCAGCGCCATCGGCCCGGTCGACCCGGCGACGCTGCTGCCCGTCGCCGACCCCGACGACGCCATCGACGGATCCTGGTTCTGCGCCGGCCAGTCCGCCGGCGACGACACCCCGGCCGACGGCACCCTCGTCCTCGCCAACGTGGGCGACACCGACGCCGTGGGCATGGTCCACGTCGTCGCCGCCGGCGAGGACGACGACCCCGTCGTCGAGCGGGTCGAGGTCCCGGCCCGCACCACCGAGCGGGTCCGCGTCGCCGACCTGCTCGAGGCCGACTGGGCCGCGGCCCAGGTCCAGGTCGAGGGGGGCACCGTCGTGGTCGAGCACGAGGTCGTCGGCGAGCACGGCCGCGACGTGGCCCCGTGCTCGTCACGGGCGTCGGACCACTGGCTCCTGCCGAGCGGGGCCAGCACCCGCGACGCCACCCTCACCCTGGCGATCTACAACCCGTACCCCGGCGAGGCCCGCGTCGACCTGCGGTTCCACACCGACGACGGCGTCCGCGAGCCGGCCGACCTCCAGGGCCTGCGCGTCGGGCCCGGCGCCCTCGTCGCCGTCGACGTCGCCGCCGTGGTGACCGAGCGGGCCGTCATCGCCACCGTCGTCGAGGCGACCCGCGGCCAGGTCGTCGTCGACCGCATCCAGACCTTCGACGGCCAGGGCGCGGCCACCACCGACGAGGAGGCCGAGGAGGAGACGTTCCTCCGGGAGGGGCTGACGCTCACGCCGGGCGTCCCCGCCGCCCGCCGGGTGTGGGCGTTCCCCGCCAGCGTCCGGGCCGGGTTCCTCCACGAGCGGGTCCTCGTGTTCAACCCCGGGGAGGAGGCCGCCGACGTCGCCGTCGAGGTCGCCCTCGACGACCCGCTCCGCAACGGCGTGCTCGACGCCTTCCCGCTGACGGTGCCGCCCGGGGAGGTGGCGGTCCTCGACGTCGACGACATCGAGACCGTCCCGCTGGGCATCACCCACTCGATCACGGTCCGCTCCGAGAACGACGTCCCCGTCGTCGCCGAGCGGACGATCTCGGCCGCCGGCGAGGCGGCCGAGGACCAGCCCGCGCCGTACCTCGGCGAGGCGACCTCCACCGGGTCGCCCGTGGCCGCCGAGGGGTGGGCCTTCGCCGCCGGGGCCGAGCCCGGGGCCGAGGCCAGCCACATCGTCGTGACCAACCCGGGCGACGACGCCGTCCAGGTCGAGCTGGTGGCCTTCGGCGACGGCCAGACCTCGCCGGCGCTGGTCGACCAGGACGGGGAGCCGGTGACCTCGTTCGCCCTCGACCCCGGCGCCCGCCGGGAGGTCATCGTCTCGGCCGACCTGCCCGAGGGGCGGACGTCGGTCGAGGTCCTGGCGGACGGCCCCGTCGTCGCCGAGCGGCGCCTGCTGGCCGAGCGCACCACCGCCGCCGGCGACGACGATGAGGCGTCCGCCGACGAGGGCGAGGAGGCCGCGGACGAGGAGGGGTCCACGACCGAGCCGGGTCGGGGCACCTCGACCGCGCTCGGGATCCCGCTCCGCCGCGGGCTCGTCGTCCTCGACTGACGATCCCGCCCGACCACCTGGCACCCTGGGTCCCGTGGAGCGGATCCTCGTCCTCGTGGCTCTCGCCGGGCTCGCCGGCGTGGTGGCCTTCGCCGTCCGCCGGCGGCTCGGCACCGACGCCCCCACCCGGCCGGCGTGGGTCGTCCCCGACCACGTCGACCGGGCCGACCTGGTGCGGCCGACCACCCCCTGGATGGTCGCCGTGTTCAGCTCGGCGACGTGCCTGGCCTGCCGGGCCACGTGGGAGAAGGCCCGCCAGCTGGAGAGCGACGAGGTCGCCGTGCAGGACATCGACGCCGTCACCGACGCCGCGCTCCACCAGCGCTACGGCGTCGATGCCGTCCCGCTCCTGCTGGTCATCGGGCCCGACGGCACCGTCCGCCGCCACTTCCTGGGCGAGCCCTCGGCCGCCGACCTCTGGGCCGCCGTCGCCGACGCCCGCGACGAGGTCGAGCAACCAGACTCGTAGCGCGCCTGTGCCGCACACGAGCGGTCCGGTGGGCCTGGCGGCAGCCCCTCCACTAGGCCTGCGTCGGATGAGCCGGCGAGCGCAGCGAGCTTCGGCGGGCAAGGAGCCCGGCGGCAGACGGTGGGCGCAGACGGCGAGGCATGCGACATGGCTTCAGGGCTGGAGCAGCCGGTCCAGGCGGCGGGAGGCGATGCGCAGGCCGACGGCGCCCATCACGACCAGGTAGGCCACGTGCACCAGCAGACCGGGGCCGACGTGGCCCAGGCAGAGCGAGCGGACCAGGTGCACGCCCTGGTACAGCGGCGTGACCCGCACCACCCACTCGACGGCGCCCGGGTAGCGCGACAGCGGGAAGAACGTGGCCGAGAACAAGAAGAGGGGGATGAGGACCAGGTTGATCTTGTCGAAGTCGACGAACGACCGCATCCAGGTGGTGGCGGCCATGCCCACCCCGGCGAAGGCCAGCCCGATGAGGATCGTCACCGGCAGGGCCAGGATCGCCCACGGCGAGGCGATCAGCCCGAAGGCCCACATGGCGCCCAGGAACGCCCCCGAGTAGGCCGAGCCCCGCAGCAGGCACCACGACAGCTCGCCGAGGGCGACGTCGGTCGGGCCCAGCGGCGTCGCCAGCATGGCCGCGAACGAGTGGGAGTACTTGAGCTTGAAGAAGAAGCCGAAGGTGGCGTCGAAGACGGCGCCGTTCATGGCCGCCGTGGCCACCAGCGCCGGGGCCACGAACTCGCGGTAGGGGACCGACCCCACGCCGGCCACCGGGACGTCGCCGACGAGCTCGCCCACGCCGATGCCGATCGACCCCAGGTACAGCAGCGGCTCGACGAAGCCGGTGAGGAAGATGAACCACATCCGCCGGTAGGCCATGACGTTGCGGCTGAGCACGGCTCCCGGGCGCAGGAGGAGGGTGGTCACGGGGCCAGCCTCCGGGTGAAGGTGCGGGACCCGACGGCGGTGCCGGCCGCCACCACGGCGGCCAGCACGACGACGTGGGCGACCAGCTCGAGCCACTCGCCCCCGACCCGTCCCGTCGTGGCCGCCCGGGCCAGCTCGACGCCGTGCCACAGCGGCGACAGCCACACGAGGGGCTCGGCCCAGTCGGGGAGCTGCTCGACCGGGAAGAAGGTGCCCGAGAAGAGGAACAGCGGGATCACCCCGAGCCGCATGATCAGCGGGTAGGCCAGGTCGTTCTCCTGGGTGGCGCTGAAGGACCCGATGGGCGCGGCGAAGGCGGCCGCGCACAGGACGGCGGCGGGGACGGCCAGCACGCCCCACACCGAGCGCACCCCGCCGGCCACGGCGGCGACGAGGAGGAAGGCGCCGGCGGCGATCGTCGTCCGCACCCCGATCCACACCAGCCAGCCGCGGAAGGCGGCGGCGGGCGTGATCGGCGTGGCGACCATGGCCTTGTAGGACCCCATCCACTTCAGCCGACCCTGGAGCGGCCACAGGCCCTCGCTCCCGCCGACCATCATGGCGCTGGCCGCCAGCAGCCCGGGGGCCACGAAGGCGAGGTAGGGGAGGCCCTCGACCTCACCCCGGTTCTCGTCGATGATGCCGCCCAGCCCGAGGCCCATGGCCGCCAGGTAGAGGACGGGCTGGACGAGGGCGAAGCCCAGGGCCCCGCGCCACAGCTTGCGGAAGACCTGGATCTCCCGCTCGGCGACGCGCAGGACGGGCGAGCGGGCCACTACTCCTCCAGCGACCGTCCGGTGAGGATCAGGAACACGTCCTCGAGCGACGCCCGCCGGATCATCGTGCGGGCCGGGTCGAGGCCGTCGTGGCCCAGGCGCTCGGCGGCGGCATCGCCGTCGGCGGTGTACACCAGCACCCGGTCGCCCACGACCTCGGCCCGGTCCCCGTCGGCGTGGGACCGCTCGGCGGCCCGGTGGAGGTCGGCCTCGTCGGTGAAGGTCAGCTCCACCACGTCCCGGGTGGCGTGGCGGGCGATCAGCTCCCGCGGCGAGCCCTCGGCCACGATCCGCCCGCGGTCCATGATCACCAGCCGGTCGCAGAGCCGCTCGGCCTCGTCCATGTAGTGGGTGGTCAGGACGAAGCTCACCCCGCTCCGCTTGAGCTGGTGGAGGCGGTCCCACACCAGGTGGCGGGCCTGCGGGTCGAGCCCGGTGGTCGGCTCGTCGAGCAGGATCATCTCGGGCTGGCTGACCAGCGCCCGGGCGATCGCCAGGCGGCGCTTCATGCCGCCCGACAGCGGGTCGACGAGGCTGTCGGCCCGGTCCGACAGCTGCACGAACGCCAGCAGCTGCTCGGTCCGCTCGGCGATGGTCACCTTGGGCAGGTCGAAGTAGCGGCCGTAGATCAGCAGGTTCTCGCGGACCGTCAGCTCGGTGTCGAGGTTGTCCTCCTGGGCCACCACCCCGAGCCGGGCCCGGATCTGGGCGCCGTGGGTCGTCGGGTCGAGGCCCAGGACCCGGAGGTGGCCCTCGGTGATCGGCGAGGTGCAGCCGATCATCCGCATCGTCGAGGTCTTGCCCGCCCCGTTGGGGCCGAGGAACCCGAAGGCCTCGCCCCTCTCGACCCGCACGTCGATGCCGTCGACGGCCACGGACGCGCCGAACCGCTTGACCAGGCCCCTCGCCTCGACCAGTGGCTCCCCCTCCGACACGCCGGCGACCCTACCGGTGGCCGGGGTCACACCCCGAGCGACTTCGGATCACGGATGGTGCCTGGCACCATCCGTGGGAATGGGGCTCCCCGTCAGTCGACGGAGGTGGACTCGACCGCGGGGGCCGGGTCGGCGGCGGCCATGGCCACCAGGCGCTTGACGGTGGCGCCGTCGATCGTCTCGTGCTCGAGCAGCGACCGGGCCACCATGTTCAGCCCGCCGCGGTTCTCGGTGAGGACGGTGCGGCAGCGCTCCTCGGCCTCGCGCAGGATGCGCTCGACCTCCTCGTCGATGATGTTGGCCATCCGCCCGCTGTAGCTGTCGCGGGACTGGTGCATGAGGTCCTCGCCCAGGAAGACCTGGCCGCTGCCGCCCCACGCCTGCGGGCCGACCTTCGGGCTCATGCCCCACTCGGTGACCATGCGCCGGGCCCGGTTGGTGCTGACCTCGAGGTCGTTGCCGGCCCCGGTGGTCATGACCCCGAACACGAGCTGCTCGGCGACGCGGCCGCCCATGGCCACCACGATCGAGTCCTCGAGGTAGTTCTGGTTGTAGCTGTGGCGGTCCTCGGCCGGCAGCTGCTGGGTGACGCCCAGGGCCATGCCGATCGGGAGGATCGTGACCTTGTGGAGCGGGTCGGCGTTCTCCAGCAGGGTGGCGCACACGGCGTGGCCGGCCTCGTGGTAGGCGGTGAGCTCCTTCTCGGCGTCCGACAGCGCCATCGACTCGCGCCGGGCGCCCATCAGGACGCGGTCGCGGGCGTACTCGAAGTCCTCGTTGCCGATCTGCTGGCGGCCCTGGCGCACGGCGTGGAGGGCGGCCTCGTTGACGAGGTTCGACAGCTCGGCGCCGCTCATGCCGGGGGTGCCGCGGGCGACGACGTTGAGGTCGAGGTCGGGCGAGAGGCTCTTGCCCTTGGTGTGGACCCCGAGGATCGCCAGCCGCTCGGACATCTCCGGCAGGGGCACGACGACCTGGCGGTCGAAGCGGCCCGGGCGCAGCAGGGCCGGGTCGAGGATGTCGGGCCGGTTGGTGGCCGCCATCATCACGATGCCCTCGGTGGCCTCGAAGCCGTCCATCTCGTTGAGCATCTGGTTGAGGGTCTGCTCGCGCTCGTCGTGGCCGCCGCCCAGGCCGGCGCCGCGCTTGCGGCCGATGGAGTCGATCTCGTCGATGAAGATGATGGCCCGACCCATCTTCTTGGCCGTCTGGAACAGGTCCCGGACCCGGCTGGCGCCGACGCCCACGAACATCTCCATGAAGTCCGAGCCCGACACGGACAGGAACGGGACGCCGGCCTCGCCGGCCACGGCCCGGGCGATCAGGGTCTTGCCGGTGCCGGGAGGCCCGACCAGCAAGATGCCCTTGGGGATGCGGGCACCGATCTGACCGAACTTCTCGGGGTGCTTCAGGAAGTCGACGACCTCGGTGATCTCGACCTTCACGCCCTCGTAGCCGGCCACGTCGGCGAAGGTCGTGCCCGGGCGCTCGGTGCTGTAGGTCTTGGCCTTGCTCCGACCGATCGACATGATGTTGCCCATCTGGCCCGAGGCCCGACGGTTCAGCATCCAGAGCAGGAACCCGAAGAAGGCGAACGGCAGGAGCAGCGGGAACCAGGTCTCGATGAAGCTCGGGCCCTGGGTCTTGGGCTTGAGGTCGACGTCGTGCTCCTCGGCCAGGGAGATGATCTCCTGGGGGGCCTCGCGGAAGCCCGTCGTGCGGAACTCCTTGCCGTCGGTGTACTCGCCGGTGATCTTGGCCGAGGCGTTGTCGAACTCGATGGAGGCGACCCGGTCGTCCTGCACGGCGTCGCGGAACTTCGAGTACGAGATCTCCGACCCGGTGCTGTCACCGGACGAGACGGCCAGGATGATGATCCCGAGGAACGCGGCGAGCAGCACGTAGAGCGACCACTTGGGCCACCCCGGGGACGACGCGCTCGGGCTGCGACCACCCTGGCCGGAGCCTTCGGGCGGCGGGGGAGGAGACGGCGGGCCCTGCTGGGACATGGCGCCATGGTAGGGGTCCCGGAGGCCGTCGCGGCCATCACCAAGGCCGCGTTCGGGGGGCGGTACCCTCGGGTCATGGCCCGCCGCTGCGCCCGCCCGGACTGCCACCAGGTGGCAGCCACCACCCTGGCCTACGAGTACGAGACCTCCACCGTCTGGCTCGCGCCCCTGAGCGACCAGGACCACCCCATGACCCACGACATGTGCGAGGCCCACGCCGATCGCATGTCCGTGCCCCGGGGCTGGCAGCTCCGCGACCGGCGCGACGTGCTGCCCCTCTTCGGCGCCGAGGCCCTGGCCAGCTGACCACCCCGGCCGCCCGGCGGCGACGGCCCTGCTGACGGGGCCGCCGCGGGCCCGGCCGGTAACCTCGCCCGCCGTGGCGCGCGGAACCCCTCCGGCCCACCCCGCCCCGCACCCGTGACCGCGCCCTCGCCCGCCCCCGCCCGCCCCGGCGCCCCCCCGGACCCCCCCTCCTGGGGCATGGGCGAGGTGGCCGTCGCCGCCCTGGCGACCCTGGTCATCAGCGCCGTCCTCGGGAGCATCGCCCTGGGCCTGGCCGGCGTCGAGGACACCGACGACGCCTCGCTCGTCGTCATCGCCCTGGTCCAGACGACCCTCTGGGTGGGGATGCTGGGCTCGATCGCCGTCGTCCTGCGCCGCCGCGGGGCCGGGCTCGGGGAGCTGGGGCTGCGGGCCCGGTGGGTCGACGTCCCCGTCGGGATCGTCCTGGGGGTCGTGGGCCAGCTCGTCCTCGTCCCGCTGGTGTCGTGGCCGTGGACCCGGCTCCTGGGCGAGAGCTCCGAGGAGCTGCGCGAGCCGGCCTGCCGGCTGGCCGACAAGGCCGACGACCCGCTGGGCGTCGCCCTCCTGTTCGCCATCACCGTGGTCGGCGCCCCGATCGTGGAGGAGCTGTTCTTCCGCGGCTTCGTGCAGCGGGCCGCCGTCGCCGCCTTCACCCGCAACGCCCCGCTCGACGACGAGGCCGCCGCCCGCACGGCGGTGCGGCTCGGGACCGGGTTCGGTCTCGTGGTCACCGCCCTGCTCTTCGGCCTGGTGCACTTCCAGGTGCTCCAGGCGCCGGCCCTCGTCGCCTTCGGCCTGGTGCTCGGCACGCTCGCCCACCGCAGCGGCCGACTGGGGGCCAGCGTCGTCACCCACATGGCCTTCAACGCCACGACCGTGATCACCCTCGTCGTGCTCTCCTCCAACGACGACCAGTGCCGCGACGTGCTGGGCGTGCTGGGCGGTCTGGCCGGATGAGCGTCGAGCTCCGCAAGGGGCTGGCCGACGGGGCCTGGCCGGGCGAGGGGCCGGGCGCCGCCGACGGCGCCGACCCTGCGTCCGTGCGCCCCTCGCCGCTCGCCCACGGGCGCGACGTCGTCGTCCTCGCCCTCCGCCGGATCGGGGGGGCGTCGTGGGAGACCATCGCCACCGGGGTCGTGGTGGCGGCCTGCGCCCTCTTCGTGTTCCAGACCGTCCAGCCGTCCTGGATCTTCCGGGAGAACACGCCGACCGGCGGCGACATGGGCTCCCACGTCTGGGGCCCCATGTTCCTCATGCGCGAGGCCCTGCCCAACGGGCAGCTCAACGGCTGGGCCCCCGACTGGTACGCCGGCTTCCCCGCGTTCCAGTTCTACATGGTCGTCCCCATGCTCCTGATCGTGGTGGTGCACGTGGGCGTGCGGAACCCGCTGATCGTCGCCCTCCTCCCGGCCGCGCTGGCGCTGGTCCCCCTCGGCTGGTTCGTCCCGACCCTGCACCGGTTCCGGTGGGCCCTGTTCGGCCTCGGGGCCTTCCTCACCCTGCTCGTCGTCCCCGTCCCGTACGGCGTCTCGTTCAAGCTCGTCGCCGTGTCCGGGCTGGTGGGCATGCCGATCGCGGCCTGGGCCCTCGGCCGTCTCGCCGGCGCCCCGTTCCCGGTGCCGCCCGCCCTGGCCCTCGGGTCGCTGTTCTTCATCTACAACCTGGAGCCGACGCTCAACTCCGGCACCGGCAACATCATCGGCGGGAACATGACCTCGACGATGGCCGGCGAGTTCTCGTTCTCGATCAGCCTGACGCTCGGCCTCGTCTACCTGGGCTGCATGATCCGGGGTCTGCGCACCGGTCGCGGCCGGGGCGTCACCGCCGTCGTGCTCGCCCTGTGCGGGCTGTGCCACATCATCCCGGCCTTCTACATGCTGGGGGCGACGGCGGTCGCCCTCGTCATCTGGCCCGGGCGGGCCCGGCTCCGGTGGTTCGCGCCGGTCGGCCCGGTGGCCGGGCTCCTCGCCGCCTTCTGGATCGTCCCCTTCGCCGGCCGCCACGCCTACGTGAACGACATGGGGTGGGAGCCGCTGCCCCACACCAACGGCGGCGACGAGCGCACCGTCTGGGCCTACCTCGACGGCACCGCCCGCGCCGTCGCCATCGCCGTGGTGGCGGTCGTCGTCGGCCTCGCCGTCGCCCTCGTCGTGCGGTACGGCCCGGGGGCGGCGGCGAGGCGGTTGTGGACGCTCGCCGGCTTCGTGGCCGGTGCCGTCGCCGGCGGCGTGGCCGTTCCCCTGGTGCTGAGCCAGCTCACCGCGGCCGAGGCCGGGTTGGGCCCCGGGCAGACGACCGTCGGCGAGGAACCGGCCCAGACCGTCTTCAGCTACCTGGTGCCGGCGAGCGACGCCCTCGACCTCCCGCTGCTCGTCGCCGCCGTGGGCCTCGTCGTCGGCATCGTCTTCCAGCAGCGCCTCGCCTACCTGCTGACCGCCATGGCCGCGGGCGGTGCGCTCGGGTTCGTCGTCGTCCCCGACGGCCGGCTCTGGAACGCCCGGCTCCTCCCGCTCTACTACCTCGCCCTGTTCCTGCTCGCCGCCCTCGGCGTCGCCGAGGTGGTCCGGGCCGTGTCGATCCTCGTCTCCCGCGACCCCGAGCGGCCCACGCCGTGGATCGGCGTCGGCGCCGCCGTGCCCGCGACCCTCGCGGTGCTCGTCTTCCTGGGGGGTCCGCTGGCGCTCGACCAGCTGCCCACCGGAGGGACGACCCCCGAGGGCGAGGCGACCCTGGCCGGCATCACCCGCACCTACCGCAACCCCGGATCGTCGTGGGCGGAGTTCAACTTCAAGGGCCTCGAGGGCCAGGAACCCAAGGCGAACCAGCCCGAGGGGGCGACCGTCCCCGACGGGCAGGGCGGCTGGCCCGAGTACCGGGACATGGTGGCCACCATGGCCGAGCTGGGCGACGACCCCGCGCACGGGTGCGGACGGGCGTTCTGGGAGTTCGACCGGGACCGCCTGCAGTCGTACGGCACGACGATGGCGCCGATGATGCTCCCGTACTTCACCGACGGGTGCATCGGCTCGATGGAGGGCCTCTACTTCGAGTCGTCGGCCACGACGCCGTACCACTTCCTCACCCAGTGCAAGCTCTCCCAGCAGGGGTCGTGCTCGCAGCGGAACCTGGCCTACACGTCGTTCGACATCGGCCGGGGCATCGACCAGCTCGCCCTGCTGGGCGTGAAGTACTACATGGCGGCGTCGGACACCGCCGTCCAGGCCGCGGCCCGCGACGACCGCCTGACCGAGGTCGCCGTGTCCGGGCCCTGGCACGTCTACGAGCTGCCGGCCGACCAGAACCAGATGGTCGTGGGGCTGGCGAACCTGCCCGTCGTGCTCGACGGCGTCCGACCCGAGCAGGACAGCTGGCTCGACCCGGCGATCGCCTGGTTCAACGACCGGGACCGGTGGGAGGTCCCCTTCGCCCTCGACGGGCCCGACGACTGGCCCCGGGTGACCCTGCCGGAGATCTCCGACACCACACCCGAGGGCGAGGTCCGGCGCGACGGGGACCGGACGCTGCCCGACTTCCCCCAGGAGGAGGTGCGGCCAGCGGAGGTCACCGACGTCGTGATGGGCGACGAGGCGCTGTCGTTCCGCGTCGACGAGCCCGGCACCCCGGTGCTGGTGAAGGTCTCGTACTTCCCGAACTGGCAGGTCGAGGGGGCCGAGGGGCCGTACCGGGTGTCGCCCAACCTCATGGTCGTGGTCCCGACCTCGACCGAGGTGACCATGACCTACGGGCGGACGCCGCTCGACTGGGCCGCCTACCTGCTGACGTTCCTCGGCATCGTCGCCCTCCTGGGCTTCTGGCGCTTCGGCCCGGTGCCGATCCCCGAGGGCGTGCTCGACCGCCGCCGCCGGGAGCGCAGCGAGGCGCGCGCCGCCGCGGTCGCCGCTCCGCCGCCCGCGGGCGGGGAGCCGGGTCCTGGCTCCGACCCCGCCGGTCCGGCCTCGCTGGACGGCCCCGGCGAGCCCGGCGCCCACCCGCCCGGGGAGGCCGTCGGCACCTGGACCTCGCCGCTCGACGCCCCGGCGGACCGGCCGCCGTCCCCAGGGACCGACGACGCCCCTGACGGCGGCGCCGAGCGGGGTGACCCGACCCCGTGAGGGATCGCCTGCGTCGGTTCGCCTCGATCGGGGTGATCGCCACGCTGGTCGACGTCGGGGTCCTGCTCCTGGCGGCGCGGGCCCTCGGCCTCATCGTGGTGGCGGCCGACACCGTCGCCCTCGCCGTGGCCGCCCTCGTCAGCTTCTGGCTGCACCGGCTGATCACCTTCGCCGGCGACCCGGCCGTGCGCTGGGTCAACCGGCCCCTGGCCTTCGTGGTCACCGCCGCCGTCGCCGGTGCCGTCGACGTCGTCGTGCTGCGGACGCTGGTCGAGGTCACGGGGTGGGACTCCGCTCCCGCCCTCGTCGCGGCCAAGCTGCCCGCCGTCGCCGTCGCCGCCGGGGTGCGCTTCGTCGCCTACCGGTCGGTCCTCTTCGGCGTGGTGCGGGCCGAGCTGGCCGAGCGGGTCGACCGGCCGCCGGCGCCGGGCGAGCGCCGCCTCACCGTCGTCGTTCCCGCCTACCGGGAGGCCGACCGCATCGGGGCCACGATCGAGCGGATCCGGGCCGAGCTGGCCGCCGTCGCCCCAGGCGACGAGCTGGAGGTCGTCGTCGTCGACGACGGGTCCCAGGACGGGACCGCCGAGGCCGCCCGGGCCGGCGGCGCCGACCAGGTCGTCGTCCTGCCGGCCAACCGGGGCAAGGGGGCGGCGGTGCGGGCCGGGGTCCTGGCCGCCACCGGGCGGACCGTGGCCTTCACCGACGCCGACCTGTCGTACCCGCCGGGCCAGATCGCCGACCTCCTGGCCGAGGTCGAGGCCGGGTGGGACATGGTCGTCGGGAGCCGGGTCCACACCGAGACGGCCACCCTCGTGCGGGCCCGCGCCGTGCGCGAGCTCGGGGGGCGGGTCATCAACCTGGCGACCCACGCCGTGCTGCTCGGCGCCCACCGGGACACGCAGTGCGGGCTGAAGGCGTTCCGCTCCGACGTGGCCCGCTCCCTGTTCTCCCGGACCCGGATCGACGGCTTCGCCTTCGACGTCGAGCTGTTCCACCTGGCCGAGCGCGACCGCCTGTCGCTGCAGGAGGTCCCGGTCCGGGTGGCCAACGCCGACCGGTCCTCGGTCCGCGTCGTCCGCGACGGGCTCCGCATCGTCCGTGACCTGGCGCGCATCGTGCGCGCTGGCCGCGCCGGCCACTACGACACCCCCAAGGTCGAGGCCGCGTCCGAAGGCTCGGCGACGACCTGATCGGCGCACAGTGGTGCCGCAGGCGACCTCGGCAACGAGGCACCAGCATGGGATCGTGAGCCCGCCCCTGGACGTCAGGCTGTCGTTCGACGACGTTGCCGAGATCTACGACCGCATCCGGCCGTCCTATCCTTCAAGGTTGTTCGACGACCTGTTCGCGCGGCTGCCGCCCGACCCGGAGATCGTCGAGGTCGGTCCCGGCACGGGCCAGGCGACGAAGGATCTCCTCGCCCGGGGGGCGATGGTGCATGCCATCGAGATCGGTCCGGCGATGGCCGCCGCACTGCGCGCCAACCGGGCATCGGACCGGTTGCGGGTCACGGTCGGCGATTTCGAGCAGGCCCGCATCGCTGCGGCACCGCCGATGCCGTCGTCTCGGCCTCGGCGTATCACTGGATCTCGCCGGCGGCGCAGACCGATCGACCGGCGACCATCCTCCGCCCGGGAGGCACCGTGGCGATCATCGATCTCATCCAGGTGGATGCGTCGGAGGACGCCGGGTTCTTCGCCGCCAGCCAGCCGATCTACGCCCGGTACGGCCAGCGCCACGCCGGGCCGCCCGCCCCGCGACACAAGCAGACCGACCCTGTGATCCGCGAGGTGCTGGAGGGCGATGGCCGCTTCACCCTCGTGGCGGTGCGCCGGTACGACTGGGACCAGACCTACAGCGCCGTCGACTACCGCCAGCTGATGCTGAGCTACTCGGCGACCCAGATGATGGACGAGGCGGATCGTCGCGGGCTCCTGGACGACATCGAGTCCTTCATCCGCCGCGACTTCGACGGCCACGTGACCAGGCCGCTTGTCGCCACGCTCACCACCGCCCGGCTCGGGTGACGGCCGGCGGAGACGGCACGCGGCGGTGCCACCCCGCGGGTGGTGGGTCCGGGGGTGGCTGGGGGGTTGCTGCCCGTGGGTGCCCGCCTCAGGCGGCGGGTTCTCGGTGCCGGGTGGGGGGTCGGCGGTCGAAGGAGACCCACTTCTTCTGGAGGCGTTCGCCAGTGGGGCCGTCGTAGGGATCGACGACGGGCATGGCCTCGGGGGTGGGTCGGGTGGGGTGGCCGGCGGGTCTGATGCGACGGCCGTGGCGGTCGGTGAACACGACCCCGTCGGGAAGGTCGGCGTTGCCGGTGATGCCGAGCAGGCCCATGTGGTGCATGCGGTGGTGGCGGCCGCACAGGCAGATCAGGTTCCAGGTGACGGTCTCGCCGTCGTCTTCCCAATGGATGATGTGATGGACCTGGACCCACAGGGTGCTGTCGCAGCCCGGGACCCGGCAGCCGCCGTCGCGGTGCTCGATGAGGCGCCGGATGCGGCGGGGGACGATGCGGTGGGTGCGCCCGACCTGGACCGGGTGCCCGTCGGTCTCCCAGACCACGCTGATGTCGGCGTCGCAGAGCAGGTAGCGGCGCAGGGTGTCCGGGAGGGTGGGGCCCATGTGCATCTCGGCCCGCCACGCCTCACCGTCTCCCACCGGGGCCTGCAGGTGCACCAGGACCCCGGGGCGGGAGGCGACCTCGGCCCCCTCGGCGTCGTGGGCCAACACGCTGTGGGCCATGCCGACGACGGCGTCGGCGAAGGTCACCTTCTCGACGCCCAGCTCGCGATCGGTCCCCGCCGTCGAGCGGCCCTCGGCCTCGGCCCGGTCCCGGGCGGCGGTGCGGGCGGCGGTGTGGAGTCGGTCGCGGGTCTCGCGCAGCGCCTGTTCGACGATGGCGCCCTCATCGGCGGGCAGGCGGATGCTGGCCCGCCACTGGTCGCCGTCGTCGTGGCCGAAGGCCACCGACCGCACCGGCACCCGGGGCGGTGCGTCGTCGTCGCGGTCGGTGTCGAAGCCGTACTGACGGGTCGCGGCGACGATCTTGGGACCGTGGCGTTGACGGCCAGCTCGCACACCGACGCCTCGTACTCCGCCGGGGTGAACCTCGCCACCGTGGCCGCCTGGTCGAGCGAGAGGCCCCCGGCCCGGAACGTGGCCATCACCGTGGGCAGCTCGTCGGCCCGCGCCGCCAACCGGACCGCCCGGGTGGCCGTCGCCCGGGCCACACCGGTCTTCCACATCAGCCACTGGACCGGGGTGTGGATGCCCGCCCCGTCCCACCACCGCGCCGCCAAGGCCTCGACGACCAGATCGACCAACGCCGCATCCGCCGCGTTCCGCACCCCCGCCGCCCGGGCCACCGCAGCCTCGAAGGCCTGGTTTGCCCTCCACTGCTCCGGTGTGCGGACCACATCCAACATGGGAACAGGCGTACCCACGACCCTCACCACCGAAACCCCCGATCCCGGGCGAACCGCGAACCCCGCGACGACCAGCCCCCACGCCCCCGAGAGTGGTCCGGAGGAGATCTCGGCGGGAGTGTCGATCGGGGCCCGTGTCGTTCGTGGACCTGGTGCGGGCCGGTACGGTGCCGGCCGCCGCGACAAGGAGCCCCAGATGAAGCAGTACATGCTCAGCGTCCACCACGACCCGGAGGCCGAGGCGGCGGCGCCGCCCATGTCGCCCGAGGACGTGCGGGCGATGTACGAGAACGTCAACGCCTTCAACGAGGAGGCCCAGGCGGCCGACGCCATGGTCTTCGGGTGCGGCCTGTTCCCGCCGGACACGGCCACGACCGTCCGCACCGAGGGCGGCGAGCTCCTCCTGACCGACGGCCCCTTCGCCGAGACCAAGGAGTACCTGGGCGGCTTCTGGATCATCAAGTGCGCGGACCTCGACGCCGCCCTGGAGTGGGCCCGCAAGGCCGCCGACGCCCTGAGCGGCGGCCCGATCGAGGTGCGCCCCCTCCAGGAGGACGCCGAGGAGTAGGCCGTGGCGGCGGCCCCCGGCGACGAGCCCCGCGCGCTCCTCGAGCGGATCTTCCGCGAGGAGCGCGGCGCCGTCGTCGCCACCCTGATCCGCCTGCTCGGCGACATCGACCAGGCCGAGGAGGCCGTCCAGGAGGCCTACGTCGTCGCCCTGCGGACGTGGCCCGAGCGCGGCGTCCCCCCGAACCCCGGCGGGTGGCTCGTGACGACCGCCCGCAACCGGGCCATCGACCGGCTCCGCCGGGAGTCCACCCGCCAGGACCGCTACGAGCAGGCCCACCACCTCACCGACCACGACCCCGAGCCCGAGGAGGTCGGACCCGTGCGCGACGACCGCCTCCGGCTGATCTTCACCTGCTGCCACCCGGCCCTCGCCCCGAGCGCCCAGGTGGCCCTCACCCTCCGCCTGCTCGGCGGGTTGGAGACGCCCGAGATCGCCCGGGCCTTCCTCGTCCCCGAGCCGACGATGGCCCAGCGCATCGTGCGGGCCAAGCGCAAGATCCGCGACGCCAACGTCCCCTACCGGATCCCCCGCGACGCCGAGCTCCCCGACCGCCTCCCGCCCGTCCTCGCGGTCGTCTACCTCATCTTCAACGAGGCCTACACGGCGACGTCGGGGGAGGAGCTGGCCCGCGCCGACCTGGCCGAGGAGGCCATCCGGCTGGCCCGGCTCCTCGTCGACCTGATGCCCGACGAGCCCGAGGTGCTGGGCCTCCTCGCCCTCCTGCTCCTGACCGAGGCCCGTCGCCCGGCGCGCACCGACGCCGCCGGCGACCTCGTCCGCCTGGCCGACCAGGACCGGACCCGCTGGGACCACGCCATGGCGGCCGAGGGGGGTTCCCTCGTGGGCCGGTGCATCCGCCGGAACCGGCCCGGCCCGTACCAGCTCCAGGCGGCCATCGCCGCCGTGCACAGCCAGGCGTCCACCGCCGAGGCCACCGACTGGTCCCAGATCCTGCACTCCTACGACATGCTCGTGGCCCTGGCGCCGACGCCGGTCGCCCACCTCAACCGGGCCGTCGCCGTGGCCCAGGTCGAGGGGCCCGCTGCGGGCCTGGCCGAGGTCGACCGGCTGGCCGAGGCGCTCGAGGGCTACCACCTGTTCCACGCCACCCGGGCCGAGCTCCTCCTCCGGCTCGGCCGCCGGGCCGGTGCCGCCGCCGCCCTCGCCGCCGCCGAGGACCGGGCCACCAACGAGCCCGAGCGCCGCTTCCTCGCCCGCCGCCGGGCCGAGATCGCCGACCGCTGAGCCATGCTTTCCTGCGTCTGCGGCAGGAGGTCTTCTCCTGCCGGTGTCGCAGGAGCTCGGGGCATCCCGACCGAGGGCACCCGGGGGCCGGTGGGGGCCCGACTAGGGTCGGTCGGCCATGGCCGACCTGGATGCGATCTTCAAGGCCTACGACGTCCGCGGGCTGGTCGGCGACCAGATCGACGCCGACGTCTGCCGGGCCATCGGGGCGGCCTTCGCCCGCTTCGCCAAGGACGAGGAGGGCGCCGAGCGCATCCTCGTCGGGCGGGACATGCGCGAGAGCGGCATCACGTTCGCCGGGGCCTTCGCCGAGGGCGCCCAGGCCCAGGGCGTCGACGTGATCGACATCGGCCTCTGCTCGACCGACATGGTGTACTTCGCGTCGGGCCGCCTCCGGGCGCCGGGCGCCATGTTCACCGCCAGCCACAACCCGGCGGCCTACAACGGCATCAAGTTCTGCCTGTCCGAGGCCAAGGCGGTGGGCCGCGACACCGGGCTCGACCGCATCAAGGCCATGGCCGCCGCCGGTGTGCCCGACCACCTGGGCGAGCCCGGCCAGCTGACGCAGCAGGACATGCTCGGCGCCTTCGTCGACCACGTCCGCTCGTTCGTCGACACCGCCGCCTTCGCCCCGCTCAAGATCGTGGCCGACACGGCCAACGGCATGGGCGGCCTCGTCGTCCCCGCCGCCTTCGCCGGGCTGCCGGTCGAGCTCGAGGTCCTCTACCCCGAGCTCGACGGCACCTTCCCCAACCACCCGGCGGACCCGATCCAGGTCGAGAACCAGCGGGACCTCCGGGCGCGCGTCCTGGAGACCGGCGCCGACATCGGCCTGGCCTTCGACGGCGACGCCGACCGGGTGTTCGTGGTCGACGACCGGGGCGAGCCCATCTCCGGCTCCACCACCACGGCGATGGTCGCCGCCGGCGTGCTCGAGAAGGAGCCCGGGGCGACGATCCTGCACAACCTGATCTGCTCCAAGGCGGTCCCCGAGATCGTCACCGAGAAGGGCGGGACGCCGATCCGCACCCAGGTCGGCCACTCGCTCATCAAGGCCGTCATGGCCGAGACCGGCGCCGCCTTCGGGGGCGAGCACTCGGCCCACTACTACTTCCGCGACAACTGGCGGGCCGACAGCGGGCTCATCGCCGCCATGCACGTCATCGAGGGCCGCAGCAAGGCCGGCGTCCCCCTCTCGGAGATGCGCAAGCCCTTCGACCGCTACGCCATGTCGGGCGAGATCAACACGACGGTCGACGACCCCCTCGCCGTCATCGAGCGCGTCGCCGCCGCCTTCCCCGACGGCGACCAGGACCGCCTCGACGGGCTCACCGTCGACCTCGGCACCTGGTGGTTCAACCTCCGCCCCTCCAACACCGAGCCCCTGCTGCGGCTCAACCTCGAGTCGCCCACCCAGGCCGAGACCGACACCCACGTGGCCGAGGTCCTCGGCCTCATCACCGGATCGGCTCCCGCCGCTCCCTGACCACCGGAGGACGCGCCATGGCGCTCGATCCCCAGCTGCTCGACATCCTGGCCTGCCCCGAGGACAAGGGTCCGCTGCTGTACTTCCCCGACGAGGCCGCGCTCTACAACCCGCGCCTCAAGCGTCGCTACCGCATCGAGGACGACATCCCCGTCATGCTGGTCGACGAGGCCGAGACGGTCGACGACGCCGAGGACGAGCGGCTGCGGGCCAAGGCCGAGGCCGACGGCGTGAAGCCCACCTTCGAGGCCTGAGACCGAACCGAGGGGCACCGTCACCATGAGCGCAGACACCAGCCCGACCCGACGGGGCCTCGACTCCCTCGGGATGCGCGACGCCACCCTCGGCCTCGGCGACCAGGTCACCGCGGCGGTGGCCGCCGGCGAGGCGATCGAGCACCTGCCCGACGGTGAGGAGATCGCCAACATCGTCGTGCTCGGGATGGGCGACAGCGGCATCGTCGGCGACATCATCGAGACCGTCGGCGACCTCTTCCTGCCCGTGCCGGTGGTCGTGGTGAAGGGCTACGACGCCCCCAGCTTCGTCGCCTCCGACACCCTCGTGGTGGCCGTCTCCTACTCGGGCGACACCGACGAGACGGTCCAGGCCGCCGAGGAGTCGGCCGCATCCGGGGGGCGGATGCTCGTGGTGGCCTCGGGCGGTCAGCTCCTCGAGAGCGCCGCCGGGTGGGGTGCCGCCGTCGCCCCGGTGCCGGACACGTTCCCGGCGCCCCGCACCGCGGTCGGGGCCATGACGATCCCCGTCCTCGTCGCCCTGGAGCGCATGGGCATCTTCCCCGGCGCCCACGGCTGGATCGCCGCCACCGCCGACCAGCTGCGCCGGCGCGCCGACCAGCTGGCCGCCGACCGCAGCCCGGCCGCCGACCTGGCCCGCCGGATCGGGCGCACGCTCCCCATCGTCTACGGCGCCGGCGCCGTCGGCCGGGTGGCGGCGACGCGCTGGAAGACGCAGGTCAACGTCAACGCCAAGACCCCGGCGTTCGCCAACGCCCTGCCGGAGCTGGGCCACAACGAGCTGGTGGGGTGGGGCCAGCACGGGGACGTCACCCGCCAGGTGTTCCAGATGGTGTTCCTCCGCCACGAGGAGGAGCACCCGCAGCAGGGCCGCCGCTTCGACGCCCTCCAGCTCCTGCTCGAGGAGGTCGTCGGCGGGCTCCACATGGTCGACGCCGAGGGCGAGGGTTCTCTGGCCCAGCTGCTCGACCTGATGCTCTTCGGCGACATGGTGAGCCTCGAGCTGGCGGCCCAGGAGGGCGTCGACCCCGGCCCCACCCCCGCCCTCGACGAGCTCAAGCGCACCCTCAGCCACGGCTGATCCCCCGCCGACGACGGAAGGGGTCTGACCCCATGTGTCCGGGCGTGCGTGGCGGGCTCGGTGTCGCACCCCCTCCGTACGATGCGGGCATGAGTCGACGGCGGAAGCAGCAGCACCGGCGCCCCGGGCCCCTCGGCGGGCGAGGGCCGTCCCGGATCGGGGCCGAGCGCCCCCCGCCCAGCGCGGCCGAGGTGCACCAGCTCCTCCTCATGGCCGCCCGGGCCCGCCCCGACCAGGCCCGGATGGCCCGGGCCGCCCTGGCCGCGGCGCCGGCAGCCGTCGTGGTCCCGGTGGCCGAGGAGGTCGCCCGCGAGACCCTGGTCGGGCTGTGGGCCAGCGGGTGGCAGCCGGCCGAGGTCGTCTGGCAGGCCCGCCGCCGACGGGTGGCGGCCGGCGACGCCGCGGTGGCGGCGGTGCGGGCCGGTGCCGCTGACCTGGACCTCGCCCGGGTGCATCCGGCCTGGCGGGCCCAGCTCGACGCCCTCGGATCACCGCCCGCCGCCGCCGTCGTCGACGTCGAGGCCCTGGTCGAGCTGGTGTCGGTGCTGCTGGCCCTCCCGCCGGTCGAGGTGCTGCTGCCGGTGCCGGGGCGACCCGACATCCCCCTGGCCGCCGTCTCCGCCGGCGCCGGGTCCGACGGCATCGACGCCCGGGTGCTGGAGAAGGTGCGGGCCCTGCTGGCCAAGGCCGAGTCCACGACCTTCGAGGCCGAGGCCCAGGCGTTCACGGCCAAGGCCCACGAGCTGATGACCCGGCATTCGCTCGAGCACGTCCTGGTGACGGCGCCCGAGGAGCACACCGACCGGCCCGTGGCCCGGCGGTTCTGCATCGACGACCCCTACGCCGACGCCCGCTCCCACCTGCTGTCCGCCATCGCCGAGGCCTGCCGGGGCAAGGCCGTGCTGCTCGGAGGGCTGCAGATGGTCACCGTCGTCGGCTTCGCCTCCGACCTGGCCGAGGTCGACGTCCTGTTCACCTCGCTGCTCGTCCAGGCCCAGACCGCCCTCGGGCAGCTCGCCCGGGACTCCGCCCCCGGCTCCCGCGAGCGCAGCCGCGGCTTCCGGTCGTCGTTCCTGCGCGGCTTCGCCCAGCGCATCGGCGACCGCCTGCTGTCCGCCGGCGCCGCCACCGTGGCCGACCTCGACCGCAGCGCGGGTGGGGCCCTGGTGCCGGTGCTGGCCCAGCGGCGGACGGCGGTCGACCAGCACGTGGCCGAGATGCACCCCCACCTGCGCACCAAGCGCTCCGCCGGCCCCACCGACCGGCTGGGCTGGTACGCCGGGCGCGAGGCCGCCGACCGGGCCGACCTGCCGTGGGAGCGCCTCGGCGCCGGCTGAGCGACGGGCGGCCGACACGTAGCCTCCCGCCGTGGCGGAGGGTTGGGCGACGACCGACGACGGCAACCGTCTGTGGTTCGTGGACGAGGGCGACGGCCCGCCGCTGGTCCTCTGCCACGGCGGCCCGGGCCTGGGCGACACCCTGGGACCGCTCGCCGCCCTGCTCACCGACGCGACCCGGGTCGTCCGGTGGGACCAGCGGGGGAGCGGCCGGTCCGACCCGGTCGGACCCCACACCCTCGAGCGCTACGTCGCCGACCTCGACGATCTGCGGCGGCACCTGGGCCTCGACCGGTGGGTCGTCGGCGGTCACTCGTTCGGCGCCACCGTGGCCCTGCAGTACGCCCTGGCCCACCCGGACCGGACGCAGGGCCTCGTCTACCTCGCCGGCGTGGGCACCGGGCGATGGTGGCGCGCCGCCCACCGGGCCGAGGCCGCCCGCCGCCTCACCGACGCCCAGCAGCGCCGGCGTGACGACCTCTTCCGCCGCGAGCGCACGGAGGCCGAGGAGGTCGAGTGGCGGGCCCTCATGTGGGTGCCGGACTTCGCCGACCGCGAGGAGGCGCTCGCCCTGGCCACGGCCGAGGCCCGCCGGTCGCCGTTCCCGATCTGCTGGGAGGCCAACCACGCCCTCGGGGCCGAGGTGCGGGCCCTCGACGAGGAGACCGAGCTCGACCGGTGCCGTCACCTCGACCGGCCGGCGCTCCTGCTGCACGGCGCCGAGGATCCCCGCCCGGCGGCCGCCCTCGAGACGCTGGTGGCGGCGCTCCCGCAGGTGCGCCTCGAGGTCGTGCCCGGCGCCGGCCACCTCCCGTGGGTCGAGGCGCCGCTGGCGGTCCGGTCCGCCATCTCGGGCTTCGTCCGCGAGTTCTGAGCGGCTCGGGCGGTGCCGCCGGTGGCGGCGTCACCCCTCGTGGCGGTCCGCGGGATCGGTCGGGATGGAGAGGGTGAACGTCGAGCCCCTGCCGGGGGTCGACTCCACGGTGGCCCGACCGCCGTGGCCCTCGGCGATGGCGGCCACGATGGCCAGGCCCAGGCCGGCGCCGCTGGGCTGGCGGCCGGTGCGGGCGCGGCTGCGGTCGGCCCGGTAGAAGCGGTCGAAGACGTGGGCCGCGACCTCGGGCTCCATGCCGGGCCCCTCGTCGGTCACCCGCACCGACGCGTGCCCGTCGACCCGCTCGACCGCCACCGTGACCGCGGCGTCGATCGGGGTGTGGGCCCGGGTGTTGGCCAGGAGGTTGTCGACGGCCTGGCGCAGCGACATGGCATCTCCGGAGACGACGACACCACCGTCGGGGACCTCCAACCGGAGCGGACGGGTGGGCTCGATGGCGCCGGCGTCGGCCACCGCCAGCCGGGCGATCTCGCCCACGTCGACCTCGAGGTGCTCCATGGCCCGGCCCTCGTCGAGGCGGGCCAGGGTGAGGAGCTCGTCGACGATGAGGCGCATGCGCTCGCCCTCGGCCCGGATCCGGGCCATGGCGCTCTCGACCTGCTCGGGCGAGCCCGCCATCCCCTCCTGGTGGAGCTCGGCGTAGCCGAGGACGGCGGCCAGGGGGGTGCGCAGCTCGTGGGAGGCGTCGGCCACGAACTGCCGCAGGGCGTCCTCGGAGGCCGCCCGGTCGGCGAAGGCCCGCTCCAGCCGGTCGAGCATGCTGTTCAGGGCGGCGGCCAGGCGGGCCACGTCCTCGACGCCGTCGGTCGGCACGCGGGAGGTGAGGTCGCCCTCGCCGATGGCCTCGGCGGCGTCGATCATGGCGTCCAGGGGCTTGGTCACGAGGCCGCTCACCACGGCCACGGTGACGCTGATCAGCACGGCGGCCACGGCGCCGGCGAGGACCAGCACGCCGACGATCGTGCGCACCGCCTCCTCCCGGTCCCGGAGCGATCGGGTGACCACCACGAGCCCGCCGTCGTCGAGCTGGGTGACGATGGCCCGGTAGGTCTCGGAGCCGTCGGCGCTGCGCAGGTCGAAGGGGTCGCCGGCCTGGCCCCGCAGCCGGCTGACCGCCGCCGGGGAGAGGTCGACGGGCGGGTCGGGCTCGTTGGGGGACCCGGAGGGAACGTCGAAGACGCCGCCGTCGGCCCGGACGACGGCGATCCCGTAGGTCGTGTCGGCGAAGCCCGAGGCGTCGGCGATCTGCTCGAGCTGCTCCTCGTCGATGACGTCGAGGGCGGTGACCAGGCTGGTCGACTGCTCCCGCAGCTCGGCGTCGATCTGGGCCGTGAAGCGGCCCTTGACCTGCACGACGGCGACCGCCCCCACCCCGACGGTGACGAGCAGGACCGACCCCACGATCCACCCGGTGATGCGCCACCGGTTGGGGAGCCGGGGCGCGTGCAGGCGGCGCATCAGGGCTCGTCCCGCAGGGCGTAGCCGACGCCCCGGACGGTCTGGATGACCCGCGGTGGCCCGAGCTTCTTCCGCAGGTACGACACGTAGGTCTCGACGACGTTGGGGTCGCCGCCGAAGTCGTACTGCCAGATGTGCTCGGCGATCTGGGCCTTGCTCAGCACGATGTCCGGGTTGAGCAGCAGGTAGCGGAGCAGCTTGAACTCCGTGGGGGCCAGGGCGACGAGCTCGCCGCCCCGCCACACCCGGTGGGCGGCCTCGTCCATCTCGATGTCGCCGAAGGTGAGGCGGTCGCCCTCCGAGCCGTCGTCGACCGCCCCGGACCGGCGCAGGACGGCGTCGATGCGGGCGATCAGCACCTGCAGGTGGAAGGGCTTGGCCAGGTGGTCGTCGCCTCCCGCGGCGAGGCCCTCGACGATGTCACGGGGGGCGTCGCGCGCCGTGAGGAAGACGATCGGGGTGGTGTCGCCGTCGGCGCGCAGGCGGCGGCAGACCTCCAGCCCGTCGACCTGCGGCATGTTGACGTCGAGGACGATCAGGTCGGGCGCGAAGACGGGCACCTGGGCCAGGGCGTCGAGCCCGTCGACCGCGGTGGCCACCTCGTGGCCCACGAACTCGAGGGCGGTGGTGACCAGGTCGCGCAGCGACTCCTCGTCGTCGACCACGAGGATGCGCCGCCCCGTGGCCCCTGTCGCCGCGCTCATGGGGAGAGGTTCGCACGTGGCGTGGCGGATGCCACGCCCCCGGCGGGCGCTCTACGCCGCAGACCAGAGCGCTCCCAGGTTCCCCCAAGGTTCGGGCGGCTCCATCAGGGTGCGGGCGTCGGACGGCGACGCCGCCAGACGAGGAGTCGTGATGTCGAAGATCCTGTACCGGTTGGGCCACTGGTCGGTCCGCCACCGCCGGTGGGTCCTGGCCGCCTGGCTGACCCTGCTCATCGGCGCCGGCGCCCTGTCCGGCGCCCTCGGCGGCACGACCAGCGACGCCTTCACCATCCCCGGGACCGAGTCCCAGAAGGCCATGGACCTGCTGGAGGAGAGGTTCCCCGAGCAGTCGGGCTCCTCGGCCCGCCTGGTGTTCGCGTCCGACGACGACACGCCGCTCACCGACCCCGCTCGCCGGGCGGGCATCGAGGCCACCCTGGCGGCGGCGGCCGACGCCCCCGACGTCGTCTCCGTCACCGACCCGTTCACCGCCGGCACGGTGTCGAGCGAGGGCCTGATCGCCTTCGCCGACGTCTCCTACCCCGTCCCCGCCAACGAGGTCTCGGAGGAGGCCGCCACCGCCCTGGAGGAGATCGCCGCCCCGGCCGAGGCCACCGGGGTCCGGATGGAGATCGGCGGTGACGTCGGCCCCCAGGAGGAGCTGGGCCACACCTCCGAGCTGATCGGGCTCGGCGTCGCCATCATCGTGCTGCTGCTCTCGTTCGGGTCGCTCGTGGCCATGGGCCTGCCCATCGCCACGGCCCTCATCGGTGTCGGTGTGGGCATCAGCGGCATCGGCGTCCTGTCGGCCTTCACCGACCTGTCGTCGACCGCGCCCGTCCTCGCCACCATGATCGGCCTGGCCGTGGGCATCGACTACGCCCTGTTCATCGTCACCCGGCACCGCCAGAACGTGGCCGAGGGGCTCGACGTGGAGGAGTCGGCGGCCCGGGCCAACGCCACCGCCGGCGGCGCCGTCGTCTTCGCCGGCCTCACCGTCGTGATCGCCCTCGCCGGGCTGGCCGTGATCGGGATCCCGTTCCTCACCGTCATGGGCCTCGGGGCGGCGTTCACCGTCCTGCTCTCGGTGGGCATCGCCGTGACCCTGCTGCCCGCCCTCCTCGGGTTCGCCGGCCACAACATCGACCGCTGGCGCATCGGCCGCACCCGCACCGGGTCGGCGTCCGAGTCCCACGACACCCTGAGCGCCCGGTGGGCCCGCCGGGTCGTCGCCCGCCCGGGTGTCGCCCTCGCCGGCGGACTGGCCCTGATGCTGCTCCTGGCCGTGCCCATGCTGTCGCTGCGGCTGGGCATGCCCGACGCCGGGACCGCCCCCCAGGACACGACCCGCCGCCAGGCCTACGACCTGCTCGCCGAGGGCTTCGGGCCCGGCTTCAACGGCCCCCTCACGCTCGTCGCCGACACGTCCGGGGCCGCCGATCCCGACGCCGCCCTGGCCGAGGTGGTCGCCGCCGTGACCGAGGACCCGGGCGTCCAGCTCGTCGCCCCGCCGGTCCCCAACGAGGCCGGCGACACCGCCATCATCGCCGTCGTCCCCCGCACCTCACCCTCCTCGGCCGACACGTCGAGCCTGGTGCACCACCTCCGCGACGACGTCCTGGCCCCGATCGGCGAGGCGACCGGTGCCGAGGTCTCGGTGGCCGGACAGACCGCCCTGCTCATCGACGTGTCCGACAAGATGGCCACCGCCCTGCCGACCTTCATGGTGCTGGTCATCGGGCTGACGATGGTGCTGCTGCTGGCCGTGTTCCGGTCGCTCCTCGTGCCGGTCAAGGCGGCCATCGCCATCCTGCTCAGCATCGGGTCGAGCTTCGGCGTGCTCGTGGCCATCTTCCAGTGGGGCTGGCTCCAGCAGCTGGTGGGCCTGGAGGAGTCGGTGCCGGTCATCAGCTTCCTCCCGATCTTGATGTTCGCCGTCCTCTTCGGGCTCTCGATGGACTACGAGGTCTTCATCCTCAGCCGCATCCGGGAGGACTACATCCGCACCGGCCGGGCCCGCGAGAGCGTGCTGTCCGGGCTCACCAGCTCGGCCCGGGTGATCACGGCGGCGGCCCTCATCATGATCAGCGTCTTCGCCAGCTTCGCCCTGACCGACGACCCCACCACCAAGATGCTGGGCATCGGGTTCTCCATGGCCGTGCTGCTCGACGCCACCGTCGTGCGCATGGTCCTCGTGCCCGCCACCATGGCCCTGTTCGGCGACCGGGCCTGGTGGTTGCCGGGCTGGCTCGACCGGCTGCTCCCCGACCTCGACATCGAGGGCGAGCACCTGATCGAGCAGCTCGAGGAGGACGACGCCCGGGACCCGCGCCACGAGGACGACGCCGACCGCGAGCTCGTCGGCGTCTGAGCCGACCCCCGGGCGGGCCGCCACCCGCCCGGGGCGCAGGCTTCACCACCTGGCGAGGGCACGGCCGATCGGTGTTCACCTGGCCCTGGTGTGATGCGGGCCATGACACCGAACCCCCTCACCCGTCGCCGGTTCCTGACCCTCAGCGCCGCTGGTGCCGCGGCCGTGGCATCCGCCCGACTCGACCCCGCCGGGGCCGTGACCCGAGCGGGCGCCCCGGGCGCCGCCGGTGGCGCGGTGCGCGACCCGTTCACCCTGGGGGTGGCCTCCGGCGACCCCACCCCGGGGGGCATCGTGCTCTGGACCCGGCTGGCCCCTCGACCCCTCGAGGGGGGCGGCATGCCGAACCGTCGGGTGCCGGTCCAGTGGGAGGTGGCGACCGACGAGAGGTTCTCTCGGGTCGTGGCGCGGGGGGCCGAGCACGCCACGCCGGCCATGGGGCACAGCGTCCACGCCGAGGTGTCCGGTCTGCGACCGGGGCACTGGTACTGGTACCGGTTCCGGGCGGGCCGCACCATCTCGCCGGTGGGTCGTACCCGGACCGCGCCGGCGCAGGGGGCCCACGTGGCGAGCACCGCCTTCGCCCTGACGTCGTGCCAGTCCTACACCGCCGGCTACTTCACGGCCCACCGCCACATGTCCGAGGAGGACCTCGACCTCGTCGTCCAGGTCGGTGACTACATCTACGAGGGCGCCCCCAACCCGGCGAACCTCCGGGTGCACGAGGGCGTCGGCGAGCCCGTCACCCTCATCGAGTACCGGAACCGGCACGCCCAGTACCGCGCCGACGCCGACCTCCAGGCGGCGCACGCCGCCTTCCCGTGGGCCGTCGTCCTCGACGACCACGAGATCGACAACAACTGGGCCGACGAGGTCCCCCAGGACCCGGCCCGGCAGCCCCGGGACGCCTTCCTCGCCCGCCGCGCCGCCGCCCTCCAGGCGTACTACGAGCACATGCCCCTGCGCCGCTCGTCGCTGCCCCAGGGGATCGACGCCCAGCTGTACCGCCGGCTCACGTTCGGCGACCTGCTCGACGTGCACGTCCTCGACACCCGCCAGTACCGCAGCGACCAGGATCGGGCGCGCCGCCTGGACCCGTCGCGCACGATCCTGGGCGACGAGCAGGAGCGGTGGCTGATGGCCGGCCTGGCCGGCCCCACCGCCCGGTGGAACGCCCTGGCCCAGCAGGTGTTCTTCTCCCAGCGGGACTTCACCGCCGGACCCGACGCGACCTTCAGCGACGACGCGTGGGACGACTACGTGCCCGAGCGCAACGCCCTGCGGGACCACATCGCCGCCGTCGGGGCGTCGAACCCGGTGATCCTCACCGGCGACGTGCACGCCAGCTACGTCTGCGACGTGAAGGCGGACTTCGACGACCCCGCCTCGGCCACCGTCGCCACCGAGCTGGTCGGCACCTCGATCAGCACCGGGGGCGACGGTGTCGAGCAGGGGTCCGGTGACCCGGTCCAGCTGGCCGAGAACCCGCACATCCGGTTCATCAACCGGCGGCGCGGCTACCTGCGCAACGTCGTGACCCACACCGAGTGGACGGCGGACTTCCGCACCGTCGACGTGGTCACCGTCCCCGGGGCCCCGGTCGCCACCAAGGCGTCCTTCGTCATCGAGGACGGTCGAGCCGGGGCGGTGGCGGTCTAGGCGTCCTCGGTGCCCTCGTCGGGCTCAAGGCGGAGCGACGCCGAGTTCATGCAGTAGCGCTCACCCGTGGGCTGGGGCCCGTCGGGGAAGACGTGGCCCAGGTGGGCACCGCAGCGGGCGCAGCGCGCCTCGGTGCGACGCATGAACAGCTTGCGATCCTCGACGAGGGTCACCTTGGACGGGTCCATGGCCTCCCAGAACGACGGCCACCCGGTGCCCGAGTCGTACTTGACGTCGGAGCGGAACAGGGGCTCGTCGCACACGACGCAGCGGTACGTGCCCGGCTGCTTGGTGTCCCAGTACTCGCCGGTGAAGGCCCGCTCGGTGCCCTCCTGCTGGGTCACCTCGTACTGGAGCGGGGTCAGTCGGGCCCGGAGCTCCTCGTCGGTCGGCAGCGCGGGCCCGGGGGATGCGGCGTCGGCGTCGGTCATGGCCCCAGCGTGCCGTGGGATCGGGGCCGTCGCCACCTCCCCCGTCGCGCGTGTGACGATCGGGCCCGCACGTCGCCACGCAACAGCGCGGTGATCGCAACGCGACGGCCCTTGTCCGGCGGTGGGGCGGGTGCCACGATGCCGCCGCCCGTCGCGGTCGACGGGAGCCGGGAGGGCGCTTGGGTCCGTCGCGGCGTGAACCGAGAGGTCCCACCCGTGTCGCACCTGCGCCCCGCCCGCCGCCTGGCGGCGTCCCTCGTCGTCGTCGTCGTCATGGGGCTGGTCGCCCTGGCCGGGCCGACGACCGCCCAGGAACCGTCGGACGCGGACCCGGCGACGCCCACGGCCCCCGACCCCAGGATCATCGGGGGCACCGAGGCACCCCCCGGCGCGTGGCCCTCGCAGGTCGCCATCTTGGCCGCCCACCAGCGGCGGAACACCGACGCCTTCACCTGCGGCGGCACCCTGATCGACCCGACCTGGGTGGTCACCGCCGCCCACTGCGTCTCGGACGGGCCCGGCTGGGTCGTCCCCCCGCAGGACGTGGACGTGCTCGTCGGCACCCAGGACCTGACGTCCGGCGGTGCCCGCATCCGGGCCCGCCGCATCCTCGTCCGGCCCGGCGCCAACCTCGACCTGCTCACCAACGACGTGGCCCTGATCCAGCTCTCGCGGTCGACGGCGGCCCCCCGGATGGCGGTGGGGTCGTTCACCGACATCCCCCCGTCGGGCACCATCCTCCACACCGCCGGCTGGGGGATGACGAACCTCGACACGGGCGTCATCCCTGCCCGGGTGCGCCAGGTCTCGGTGCCGGCGATGAGCGGCCGGGAGTGCAAGACCGAGCTCGACGCCGCCGCCGAGGAGCTGGGGACGCCGCCCTACCACTCGTCCCACCTGTGCACCGGGCCGTTGGGCACCGGGGGCATGGGGCCGTGCTACGGCGACAGCGGCGGGCCCCTGGTCTGGGAGCGGGACGGCCGGCGGCTCCTGGTCGGCATCGTCAGCTGGGGGGCGTACTGCGCCAGCCCGGAGACGCCCTCGGTCTTCTCGAAGGTGGCCTCGGCCACGCGGTGGATCGCCCAGGCGATCCAGTACGGGCCCCACTGGGACGCGGAGGACTTCGCCTTCTCGGTCGCGTGGGCGTATCGCGACCTGGCGCTGTTCTCCTGGGACGGGGACGGGCCGGTCCCGGTCCCGGCCGTCGGGGAGCCCGGCGAGGTCGTGGCGGCCTACCACCAGTCGGCGGCCGTGGTCCGCCGCGACGCCGCCATCGTGCGCCTGTACCAGTCGGTCCTGGGACGGGCGGCCGAGCGCCACGGCTACGAGTACTGGCGGGAGCAGATGGCGGGCTGGCGGCGCCTGGGCGTCGTCCGCATCGCCGAGATCATGGCCCGCTCGGCCGAGTTCCAGGCGACCTACGGGGCCCTGACCGACGAGGCCTTCGTCGAGCAGCTGTACGTGAACGTCCTGGGGCGGGTCGGCTCCCCGGGCGACGTCACCTACTGGACCGACCGGCTGGCGACCGGGGCGAGCCGGGGGAAGGTCGCCGCCCTGTTCTCCGAGTCGGCCGAGCACCGGGCCCGCACCCAGGGCGCCGTCGACGTCCAGGTCGCCTACCTGAACCTGATCCGCCGGGAGCCGGCCCCCTGGGAGGTCGAGCGGTGGCGCACCGAGCCCGTCGCCGCCGTCGGGCGCTTCTTGGTCCACAGCGTCGCCTACGCCCGGCTGCTCGACCAGCGCGACGGAGGCTTCTGAGCGGTCCGCGGTTCCCCGACCGCCCGTCACCGACCGGGACGCGGGCGCGGGCCAGCCCTACGCTGGACGGCCATGCCCGAGTACTCCGCCCCCCTCGACGACATCCGCTTCGCCCTCGAGGGGCTGGTCGACCTCGACGGGCTGACCAAGCTCGCCCCCTACACCGAGGTCGACGCCGACAGCGTCTTCGGCGTGCTGGAGGAGTTCGGCCGGCTGATGGCGGACGTGTGGGCCCCGACCAACCAGGTCGGCGACGAGCAGACCACCCGGCTGGAGGACGGCGAGGTCGTCGTCCCCGACGGGTTCGTCGCCGCCTACGAGGCCTACGCCGAGGCCGGCTGGGGCGCCGTCCCCTTCGACCCCGCCTACGGCGGCGGCGGCTTCCCGTGGGCGGTCGGCATCGCCATGCAGGAGATGCTCAACAGCGCCAACATGGCCCTGGCCATGGCCCCGCTGCTCACCCAGGGCGCCATCGATGCCCTGCTGCACCACGGCAGCGAGGAGCAGCGCGAGGTCTACCTGAAGAAGATGGTGTCGGGGGAGTGGACGGGGTCGATGAACCTCACCGAGCCCGACGCCGGCTCCGACGTCGGCGCCCTGCGCACCAAGGCCGTCCGCCAGGACGACGGCAGCTACCGCATCACCGGATCGAAGATCTTCATCACCTGGGGCGAGCACCCCTTCACCGACAACATCGTCCACCTCGTCCTGGCCCGCACCCCCGACGCCCCCGCCGGCACCAAGGGCATCAGCTGCTTCATCGTGCCCAAGTACCTCGTCGGCGACGACGGCACCCTCGGGGAGCGCAACGACGTCACGGTCACCTCGCTCGAGCACAAGATGGGCATCCGGGCCAGCGCCACCTGCTCGCTGTCGTTCGGCGACGCGGGCGAGGGTGCCGTCGGCTTCCTCATCGGCGAGGAGAACGCCGGCATGCGGTACATGTTCACGATGATGAACAACGCCCGCCTCGGCGTCGGCGTCGAGGGGCTCGGCCTGGCCGAGCGCAGCTACCAGCAGGCGGTCGCCTACGCCAAGGAGCGCAAGCAGGGGTTCGCCCCCGGCGCCGCCCGGGGGGAGAAGTCGTTCATCGTCGACCACCCCGACGTCCGCCGCATGCTCCTGACCATGCGCTCCACCACCGAGGCCATGCGGGCCCTGTGCTACCTCGTCGCCGAGAAGATCGACGTGGCCAAGCACGCCGCCGACGAGGCCGTCCGGGCCGAGGCCCAGGAGCAGGTCGACCTGCTCATCCCGCTGGCCAAGAGCTGGTGCACCGACGAGGCCGAGAGGGTCACCTCGATCGGCATCCAGGTGCACGGCGGCATGGGCTTCATCGAGGAGACCGGTGCCGCCCAGCACTACCGCGACGCCAAGATCACCCAGATCTACGAGGGCACCAACGGCATCCAGGCCATGGACCTCGTCGGGCGCAAGATGCCCATGCGCGCCGGCGGCGTGTTCACCGACCAGATCGCTCGCATGCGGTCGACCGTGGCCGACATCGAGGGCGTCGCCGAGCTCGCCGACGTGCACGACGAGCTGGCCCGGGCCATCGACGTGGCCGAGTCCGTCGGCCAGCAGCTGATGACCGAGGGGCTGGCCGACCCCGTCGTCGCCCTGTCGGTCGCCAGCCCGTTCCAGCGGCTGCTGTCGCTCACGGTGGCCGGTTGGCTGATGGCCCGCCAGGCCCAGCTGGCCGCCCAGCGCCTGGCCGCCGGCGACGGCGACGCCGACTTCCTCACCCAGAAGCTGGTGACGGCCCGGTTCTTCGCCCGCAACGTCCTGCCCGAGGTCCACGGCCTGGCCGCCCCGGCCAGCAGCGGCAAGGACGACCTGCTCGCCGCCACGTTCTGACCCTCAGGCCTCGTAGAGGCCGGCCCCGGTCCAGGTGCGCTCCAACGCGGCGAGGCGCGCCGCGACCAGGTCGCGGCGGCGCTCGACGAGGGCGTCCACGAGGAGGCTCGTCAGGACCGTCAGGCCGACGAGGCTGTCGAACGGTCCCACGGTGGCGGTGGTGAAGGGGAGGACCACACCGCCCTCGGTGGCGAGCCCCTGGCCCGGGGGGCCGGTGAGCACGATCGGGAGAGCCCCCTGGTCGACGGCGGCCCGCTGGATGCGGACCAGGGCGTGCTCGTGGCGGGGCACGTCCATCGAGAGGACCACATCCCCGGGGGCCAGCGCGGCCATGGTCGACATGACCCGCATCTCCGAGCCGTCGAGCAGCACGGCCCGCCGGCCGATGATCGTCAGCTGGTCGACGAGGCGGAGGGCCACGCCGACGGTCTGGGCACTGGGCAGGACCCAGCACCGCGCCCCGTCGCGGTCGAGGAGGGTGACGGCGGTGGCGACGGCGGGCGGGTCGAGCCCGTCGAGGGTGCGGTCGATGACGTCGTGCTCGGCGGCCCGTCGGGCCTCGGTCGGGTCGTCGGGGAGCGGGGTGCGGGCCCGGACGGCATCGGTGGCCAGCCGCATGCCCAGCTCCTCGCGGGCCGCGTCGCGCAGACCCCCGAACCCGGGGTAGCCGAGCGCGGTCGCCAGGCGGACGACGGTGGGCGGGCTGGTCCCGGCCGCCGTCGCCACCGAGGCGACCGTCCCGTGGGCGATGGCCCGGGGGTCGACGAGCAGGAGCTCGGCCACCCGCCGCAGGGCAGGGCTCAGGCGGGCGCCCGCCAGCCGGGCCGACAGCGACGGCGGAGGACGGCGGTCCGGCATGTGCGTTACGTTACAAGCCGTGGATGATCTGTTACAGGATGGAGCGGCGGGGGAACGGGCGGGGGAGCAGGGCGACGAGCGGGTCGCACGGGTCGAGCTGTTCGCGGCGCGCGTCCCCCTATCCGAGCTGGCGCGCGGGGCCATGGCCGAGAGCGACAACGGCCTGGGCATGGCCATCCCCACCGAGGAGGCGTGGCTCGAGGCCGACTTCCTCTTCTGCCGCCTCGTCGACGGGGCCGGGCGGGAGGGGTGGGGTGAGGCCTACGTGTGGCTGCCGGAGAGCGGGGTGTCGAACCTCGACATGGCCTCGGCCATCGAGCACCACCTCGCTCGCTACGTCCTGGGCTCCCGACCCGTCGCCGTGCAGGCGCTGGCGGCCCGGTTCGACCGCAACGTGGCCCGCAACGAGATGGCCAAGGGCCTGGTCGACACGGCCTGCCACGACCTGGCGGCCCGCCAGCGGGACTGCCCGGTGCACGACCTGATCGGTGGTGCGACGGTCGATCGCATCCCGCTGTGCGGCCTGGTCCCCCTCGGCTCGCCCGAGGGGGTGGCCGGGCTCTGCCACGGCTACCAGCGGGCCGGCTACGGCACCGTGCGGATCAAGCTGGGCGAGGGCCCCGAGGCCGACCGCGACGTCATCGCCGCCGTCCGCGAGCGCTGCGGGTCCGGGCTACGGATCCGGGTCGACTTCAACCAGGCCTACACCGCCGCCGGGGCCGTCCGAGTCCTGCGCCTGCTCGAGCCGTTCGGGATCGACGGGGCCGAGCAGCCGCTGCCGCTCGGGGACCTGATCGGGATGGCCGAGGTGGCCCGCCGCACCGACATCCCGCTCTTCCTCCACGAGGGGTTCTTCTCCATGGGCGACCTGGTCGCCCTGATCGACGCCGGGGGGTGCGGCGTGGTGGGCGTGAACGGCGAGAGGCCGGGCGGGGTCACCGGGGCCCTGCGGGCGATCGACTACGCCGCGGCGCGGGGGATGGGCACCATCATCCACAACCAGCCCCTCGGCATCGGCACCGCCACCCACGCCCACGTCGCCGCCGCCCGGTTCGACCGCCTCGGCCACGCCGTGGAGCTCGCCGGCGACGTCATGTTCGACGAGCACCTCGTCACCGAGCGCTACCGGGTCGACCACGGCGAGCTGGTCCTGCCCGGCGGGCCCGGGTGGGGGATCGAGGTCGACCGCGACGCCCTCGACGACCACCTCGTCGCCCCGCCGGTGGTCGTCGCCCGGTGACGACGGCTCGGATCTACCGCGGCGCGACGGTCCTCGCCCCCGAGCCCACGCCACCGGGCACCGCCGTGGCCGTGGCCGACGGCCGCATCGTCGCCGTCGGGCCCGAGGACCGGTGCACGGCGGCGCTGCCCTCGGACGCCGAGGTCGTCGACCTCGACGGGCGGGTCCTGGCGCCCGGCTTCGTCGACGCCCACCTCCACCCGCTCGTGATGTGCGTCTTCGAGACGAGCCTGGTGCTCGACCGCGCCGGCACCCTCGCCGACGTCCTCGACGCCGTCGCCGACCAGGCCCGGGCCACCGCCCCCGACCGGACGATCGTCGGCTTCCAGCTCGACGACGAGAGGCTCGCCGAGCGCCGCCTCCCCACCGCGGCCGAGCTCGACGCCGCCGCCGCCGGCCGAGCCGTCGTGCTCCTGCGGCGCGACGGGCACCACGCCGTGGCCTCCTCGGCCGCCCTGGCCGCCGTGAGCTACGACCGGCCCGGGTCGGACCCGGCCGGCGGCGAGGTGGTCCGCGACGCCACGGGCCCGACGGGGCTCGTGCGCGAGACGGCGGTCGCCCCCCTGCTCGGGCTGATGCCCGACGTCACCTTCGAGGAGCTGGAGGCCGGGCTGGTGGCGTGGCGAGATCGCCTGCTGGCCCAGGGCGTGACGGCGATCTCGGCCATGTGCCAGACCACCGCCGAGGGCCCGTCGGGTGACGCCGGTGCCCTCGAGGCGGTCGGCTGGTCGGCCCTCGTCGACCGGGTGCCGTTCGACGTGCAGACGATCCTCATCACCCCCGACGTCGCCGACGTCGAGCAGATGCGGGCCCGCCCCCTGCACCGGCCCGGGGCCGGACGCCGCCTCGACGCCGTCAAGCTCTTCCTCGACGGCACCCTCGGCGGGCGCACCGCCTGCATGCACCAGCCCTACGCCGACCACGACGTCACGGGGCTGCCGACGCTCGCCCCCGCCGAGGCCCGGCGGCGGGTCGAGGCCGCCCACCTCGCCGGGCTCCAGGTGTGCATCCACGCCATCGGGGACCGCGCCACCCGCGACGCCGTCGCCGTCCTCGCCGAGGTGGTCGCCGCCCACCCGGGTCCGCACCGCCACCGCGTCGAGCACGCCTCGGTCCTCGACGACGCCACCGTCGAGCAGATGGCCGAGGTCGGCGTCACCGCCGTGGTCCAGCCCATCAGCCTGCGCAGCGAGTCCCACTGGCTGGCCCGTCGGATCGGACCGGAGCGGCTGGGCCGGACGTACCCCTTCCGCCGCCTCCTCGACGCGGGTGTGGCCGTCGCCGGCTCCTCTGACGCCCCGATCGAGGCCACCGACGTCCTCGCCGCCATGCACGCTGCCGTCGACCGCCGGATCGCGCCCGAGCAGGCGCTGACCGGCGCCGAGGCCCTCGCCCTCCACACGCGCGGCGGCGCCCGGGCCCGCCGGACCGAGGACGAGTTCGGCTCCATCGCCCCCGGCCGGCGGGCCGACCTCGTCGTCCTCGACCGCGATCCCACCGTCGTCCCCGCCGGGACGATCGCCTCCACCCGGGTCCTGGCGACGGTCGTCGCCGGCACCGTCCACCACCGCCACCCCGACCACCCGGAGCTGCTCCCGTGATCCCTCCTGCCGCCGACCTCGCCACGTCCCGCGCCCAGCTGCTGTCCGCCGCCGAGGAGGCGGGGGCCGTGCTCGCCTCGTACCTGCACCCCCGCCCCGGTCCCGACGGCGAGCCCCTCTCGGCCGACACGGCCCGCTTCGGCGCCCCGATCGGCGCCGCCCGCGCCGTCGTGCTGGTGTCGTCGGGCCTCCACGGGGTCGAGGGCCACGCCGGCAACGGGGTGCAGCAGCTCCTGCTCGGCTCGGGCCGCCTGGCCGCCCTGCCCGACGACGTCGCCGTCGTGCTCGTCCACGCCGTCAACCCCTACGGGTTCGCCTGGTCCCGGCGGGTCGACCACGAGAACATCGACGTCAACCGCAACTTCGTCGACTACGCCGACCTGCCCGAGAACCCGCGCTACGCCGACGTCGACCCCATCCTCAACCCCACCGAGCTCGACCCCGACGATCGGTCCTTCCTCGGGGACCTGATGGCGTTCTGGTCCGAGGTCGGCGACGACGTCGCATTCCGGACGATCAGCGGCGGCCAGTACAGCCACCCCCGGGGCGTGCAGTACGGCGGTCAGGGGGCGAGCTGGTCCCGGCGGACGCTCGAGCAGATCTGGGACCGCGAGCTGGCCGGTGCGGAGGAGGCGGTGGCCATCGACGTCCACACCGGGCTCGGCCCCCTCGGCCGGTTGACCGTCTTCCAGACGGCCGATGCC
Source organism: Iamia sp. SCSIO 61187 (assembly GCF_019443745.1). Lineage (NCBI taxonomy): Bacteria > Bacillati > Actinomycetota > Acidimicrobiia > Acidimicrobiales > Iamiaceae > Iamia > Iamia sp. SCSIO 61187. Next base: position 3,521,788 of record NZ_CP050948.1, on the reverse strand, counting down.
GCCGAGCCGGCGGCCGAGGCAGGGGCGGCCTGGTTCCCCGAGCACATCTACCGCGCCGATCGCACCGGATCGGTCGACCACGGCCTCATGGGCCCCGGCCTCGACGAGTGGGCCGCCGGGCGGCTGGCCACGGCCACGTTCGTGCTGGAGGTCGGCACCCACGAGCCGACCGAGGGGGTGTCGGTGTTCCGGGCCGACAACTGGCTCCACCACCACGGCGACCCGTCGTCGGAGGTCGGGCGGCGCATCCGCCAGCAGGTGCGGGACTTCTTCTTCGTCGACGACCCGGGCTGGCGCACCGATGTCGCCGACCAGGTCCTCGCCGCGGTCCACACCACCCTCGACGGCGTCGAGCGCCGCCAGGGCTCGGGCCCGGTCGGGGTCAGGTGATCTCGGTGCCGTCGGGTCTGGTGATGTGCCAGGTGCCGGTGGGGTCGCGCCAGGTGGTGTAGCCGTGGGTGCGGAGTCGGTTGTGCCTCCCGCAGGCGGGTCCCCCGTTGCGGGGGTTGGTACTCCCGCCACCGTCTCCGTTGCGTCCTCCCTGGTCGCTCCAGGGGGTGAGGTGGTCGCTTTGGCAGTCGGTGACCGGGACGTGGCAGCCGGGCCAGTAGCAGGTGGTCGATGAGAGCTTGACGGCCAGGGCGGCGGGGCCGGTGAAGAGGCGGCTCTTGCGGCCGAGGTCGATCACGACCGAGTCGGAGCCGACCACCACCCGCCGCACGTGGCCGATCAATGCGGCGGCGACGGCGGCGGTGGGCTCGATGGGGTTGCCGTCGAGGGTGGAGCACCGCCGCCCCGCAGCGGGGAAGGTGGCCCGGGCGTCGTCGACGGGGGTGGGGTCGATGCCGGCGAGGCGGGCGGCGATGTGTTCGAAGGTGGGTTGGTCGATGACCACGTTGGTGACCACCTGGGACCCGCCCTCAGATGCGTGGTGGGCGGCGGCGGAGCGGAAGATCTCCTCGAGGGCGTCGAAGCGGCGCTGGGCGTCGGTGCGGGGCAGGTCGGCGGGGGTGGCGGCGTCGCCGTGCTCGGCGCGGGCCTTGTCCCAATCAGCGAGGGTCTCGGCCTTGAGCTGGGCCTGGAAGATCGACCACAGCTCGGCCCCGACCAACGAACCACACCGCCCGGTGATCTCCCAGCCGCCGTCGAAGTTCTGGTGCAACCGGGCGTCACGCTTGTCGTGGGCGGCCTGGTCGCGGTCGCGGGTGCCGTCCTCGTCGACGAGGCTCACCCACTCCCGGACCTTCTGATCGAAGACCCGGTACGTGTTGGTCTGGGCTTCGGTGGCGAAGGAGGCCTCGTTGGCCTCCACCGCATCCCGGACCCGCGGGTTGGCATGAGCGCGAGCGATCCGCTCGACCTGGCACCGACCGATCGCCCCCTCCGCGAACGCCTGGTGCACCGTCGGCAGGGACCGGAGGGCCTTGGCACACGCGGCCCGCCGGGCCGCCTCACGGGTCGAGAGGTTGGCGTGATGGCGGACCATCACCTTGGCCGACGCATGCCCGTCGCCGGCATGGAACCCGCTGCGCTCGATCTCGGCCACGACGTCGATCTGGACGGACTGGACCTTGCGGCCCAGGGTCTCCACCCCGACGGTCAGCTCCCGGGCCTCGGCGACATCGTCCGGGGCCACCCCGACCCGCTGGAGGGTGTCGACCGCCGCGATGGCAGCCGCGAGCGCCTCCGCCCTCGTCGGATCGCACACCGTCTCCATGCCCCCGACCCTACGCCAGGGGTGTGACAGTCAAGCCGACGCAAACCCAGTCCCCACAAGGGTTCGGGGTGAACCAGCACCCCATCCGGGACACGCCGGGATCGATGGCGCACGTGCCCCATCGCCGACGGGTCAAGGTCGGCACTCAGGAGGGCCGCACGCTCACACTCGCCCGACCCCGACCCCGACCCCGAGCCGGTGCTACGGGGACGCACGCCGCATCCGAGGCGCCGTTCCCTACAGGGCCGTCCGGTTCGCCGACCGATCGTCGTCGCGGGGGAGGGTGCCGCTGTGGAGGAAGCCCTCCATGGCTCGATCTCGCCACGAAGCCGTCGAGTCGTAGATCTCCTGCTCGGTGTCCACGGTCGAGACGAGGACGCCGGGTGCGTTGCGGCGCAGTCGCCCGATGGTGATGCCGTCCGCTCTGAGGAAGAAGGCCGGCCACATGCTCTCGCGCGCCGAGGAGTTCGAGCAGCTGATCCAGACGTGACTCGACGCCGCGGCGGCCGTCATCGTCGCCGGCATCGTGAGGCCCGGATAGGTGAAGGTCGGTGCGGGGTTGAGCGTCCTGAGTGCCGGTCCGATCGCGGCGCCGATGGCCTCGACCTGCTCACGAGGAGCGTTGGCCGCGTGGAAGGAGTGGAACACCACGTCGACGCCATGCCGCTTGTACGCGCGGTACAGCTCCGGGTACCGGTAGTCGTGACAGATCAGGGCACCGCATGTGATGCCGTTGATGTCCCAGGTGGAGTGGTGGTCGCCGGGGGCGTAGTGGGCGAGGTCGCCCGAACGTCCGTCTGGGTCTCCCGAGCAGAACCGCTTGTCGTAGCGATCGACGACGTCGCCGGCGCCGTTGATCACATAGACGCTGTTGTGCGGCTTGTGTGGCGGTCTCAGACGGTGCGCGGACCCGACGACCACCCAGACGCCGAGCTGTCTCGCCAGAGCTCGCACCTGATCGGCGGCGTCGCGCAGCCGGTCCCACTCGAAGCCGTCGAAGGACGCGAAGTCTGTTCCCGCGTAGCCCGACAGCGCCCCCTCCGGGAAGTGCGCCACGTCAGCTCCGCGCTCGACCGCCGTCTCGATCTGGCGACGAACCCAGGCGTGGTTCGCGTCGACGTCGGAGCTCACGGGGAACTGGCACGTCGCCACACGAAGGGTCGCCATGACGTGATGATGGCCCAGGAGAAGCGTTCCCGACGGTGCTGTTCGAGGACGGGCGAACGTCGTCCGACACGACGCCGGGACGGTCCGACGCCTGGCGTCGGCCGTAGGGTGGCGCCTTGGACCTCCTGCTGCTGTCGAACTCGCGCAACCACGGCGAGGAGATGTTCGCCCACGCCGCCGAGGCCTTCGTCGAGGTCGTCGCCGGGGCGCCGGTCACCTTCGTCCCCTTCGCCCTGGCCGACTGGGACGCCTACGCCGAGCGGGCCCGGGACGCGTTCGGGCGCATGGGCATCGAGGCCACCTCGGCCCACGAGGCCGCCGACCCGGCGGCGGCGATCCTCGACGCCGAGGTCGTCATGGTCGGCGGCGGGAACACCTTCCGGCTCCTCGACAGCCTGGCCGGGCTCGGCGTCCTCGACGGGCTCGAGCGCCACGTCCGCGAGGGGCGGACCCGCTACATGGGCGCCTCGGCCGGCACCAACGTGGCCTGCCCCACCATCCGGACCACCAACGACATGCCGATCTGCTGGCCGCCGAGCTTCGACGCCCTCGGCGTGGTCCCGTTCCAGATCAACCTGCACTACGTCGACACCGACCCCGCCTCGACCTACATGGGCGAGACCCGTGAGGAGCGCATCGAGGAGTTCCTCGAGGAGAACGACTGCCCCGTGCTCGCCCTGTACGAGGGCACCTGGCTCCGGGTGAGCGGGGGACGGGCGACGGTCACCGGCCCGGCCCGGCTCTTCCGCCGGGGCCGGGTGGACGTCTTCGCCGACGGGGTGGACGTCACCGAGCTGCTCGACCTGGCCCCCGCCTACGACCGGGGCCGGCGACCGAGGAGCGGCGCCGGGTAGGCTGGCCCCTCACCTGACCCAGTGGGGACCCTCTCGACCCTCGGCCGCCACGGCCGGCGAGATCCCGTCGCCTCCTCTGAGCCACTCCGAGGAGAGACATGCCCCCAGCCCCCGTCATCGCCCTGTCCGTCGCGCGCGCCGCCCGCGACCGGCGCGAGGCCACCGGCCCGGTCGCTGCCCCCCGCCCCGAGGCCACGCCCGAGCGGCGCCCCACGGCGGTCGTCTACTGCGAGGCCAACCTGGGGGAGATCGACGGCAAGACCGCCAACGGCCTCGTCCGCCACTCCGAGGCCTACGAGATCGTCTCGGTCATCGACAGCACCAGGGCCGGCGCCGACGCCGGCGCGGTCCTGGGGGACGAGCCCAACGGGATCCCCGTCTGCCGCAGCCTGGCCAAGGCCCTGTCCACCGTGGGCGACATGCCCGACGCCTTCATCTTCGGGATGGCCCCGTCGAGCGGCATGCTCTCGCCCGCCGAGCGGTCGGTCGTGCTGGGGGCCATCACCCTCGGCATGGACATCGTGAACGGGCTGCACGAGTTCCTCAACGACGACCCCGAGCTGGCCTCCGCCGCGGCGGCGGCCGGGGTGACGATCTTCGACGTGCGCCGGCCCCGGGACAAGAAGGACCTGCGGATGTTCACCGGCCGCATCACCGAGGTGACGTGCCCGGTCGTCGCCGTGCTCGGCACCGACGGCGCCATCGGCAAGCGCACCACGGCCACGATCCTCGTGCGGGCCCTGAACGACGCCGGGATCCGCGCCGTCCTCGTCAGCACGGGCCAGACCGGCCTGATCCAGGGCGGCCGCCACGGCATCGCCCTCGACGCCATCCCGTCGCAGTTCTGCTCGGGCGAGGTCGAGGCCACGGTCCTGGAGGCGTTCGAGGCCGAGCGCCCCGACGTGATCGTGGTCGAGGGCCAGGGGGCGCTCAGCCACCCGGCCTACCTGACGTCGGCGTTCATCCTGCGCGGCTCCCGCCCCGACGCCGTGCTGCTCCAGCACGCACCGGGACGGGTCCGGCTGGGCGACTTCGGCGACGTGCCGATGCCGGACCCGGCGACGGAGATCGCCCTCATCGAGACCTTCGCCCCGACGACCAAGGTCATCGGCATCACCATCAACCACGAGAACCTCGACGACGACGCCGTCTCGGCCACCATGGCCGGCTACCACGCCGAGCTGGGCCTGCCGGCGACCGACGCCCTCACCCGGCCGCCGGAGGCCCTCGTCGCCATGGTCGTGGCCGCCTTCCCGCACCTCGCCGAGCACGCCCCCCTCGTCGACGTCTGATGGCGGCGCCCCGGGTGGAGGTCGACCTGGTGGCGGTCGACCACAACGCCCGCACCCTCGTGGGCCGGCTGGCGGCCCGGGGCATCGGCGTCACCGGCGTCACCAAGGCCACCCTGGGGTGGCCGCCTCTGGCCCGCACCCTGGTCGACGCCGGCGTCCGGGGCCTGGCCGACTCCCGGCCGGCGAACCTGGAGCGGCTGGCCGCGGCGGGCGTCGAGAGCCACCGCACCCTCCTGCGCTCGCCGACGCCCGACGAGGCGAGCCGGGTGGTCCTGGCCGCCGACGCCAGCTGCAACACCGAGGCCGTCGTCGTCCGGGCCCTGTCGGGTGCCGCCGTCGCCGCCGGGCGCGTCCACGGCGTCGTGCTCATGGTGGAGCTGGGCGACCTCCGCGAGGGCCTGATGCCCGACGACGTCGAGGAGGCCGCCCTCCTCGTCCGCAGCCTCCCCGGGCTCCACCTCCGCGGCATCGGGACGAACCTCGCCTGCCAGAGCGGCGTCACCCCCGACGCCACCAACATGGCCGTCCTCTCCGGCCTGGCCGACGCCGTCGAGGTCGCCACCGGGTCGTCCCTGGAGGTCGTCTCGGGCGGCGGGTCGAGCACCCTCGGCTGGGCCCTGGGCGAGGCCGCCGTCGGCCGCATCGACGACCTGCGGCTGGGGGAGGCGATCCTCCTGGGGCGCGAGCCCCTGCAGCGACGGGCCCTCGAGGGGCTGCGCACCGACGCCTTCGTCCTGGTGGGCGTGGTGATCGAGGCCAAGGTCAAGCCGTCGGCGCCGTGGGGCGCCATCGGCGAGACGGCCTTCGGGCCGGCGCGCCCCGCCCTCGACCGGGGCCTCCGGCGGCGCGCCATCGTCGCCCTCGGCCACCAGGACACCGACCCCGACGGCCTGGTGGCGCCGCCCGGCATGACGGTCCTGGGGGCGAGCAGCGACCACCTCGTCATCGACCCCGGCGACGAGGTCCTGGCGGTGGGGGACGAGGTGGCGTTCGGGCTCGGCTACGGCGCCCTGGTGCGGGCCCTGACCTCGCCCTTCGTCGCCTGCGTCCCGACCGCGGTCGCCACCCCCGCCTGAGGGGCGGGCCGGCTCAGACGCGACCGGTCACCGGCTCGGCGAGCCAGTCCCGGGTGGTGGGGAAGCCGCTCTCGCCGCCGGCCTGGGGGCGCACGGCGACCACCTGGTGCACCGAGATGCGCCCGGCCTCGAAGCCCACGGCCGAGCCGGCCATGTAGAGCCGCCAGGTGCGGGCCCGGGCCGGGCCGGCGAGCCGCTGGGCCTCGTCCCAGCCGTCCTGCAGGTTGGCCACCCACGCCCGGAGGGTGCGGGCGTAGTGCTCGCGGAGCGACTCGACGTCGCGGACCTCGAGCCCGGCCCGCTGGAGCGTCGTCACCACCTGGCCGACCTCGTACAGGGCGGCGTCGGGGAAGACGTAGCGGCCGATGAAGCTGCGGTCGTCGACGCCGGCGGTGTCGTCGGGGTTGGCCCGCGAGATGGCGTGGTTGAGCAGCCGGCCGCCCGGGGCCAGCAGTCGGGTCACGGCGGCGGCGTAGGTGTCGGCCTGGCCCTCGCCGACGTGCTCGAACATCCCGACGCTGGCGATGGCCGGGAACTCGGGCTCGTCGAGGTCCCGGTAGTCCTGGACCCGGATCTCCACCCGGTCCTCGAGGCCCTCGTCCGCCACCCGCTGGCGGGCCCGGGCGGCCTGCTCCGGGGACAGGGTGACGCCGAGGGCCCGGGCCCCGTGGTGCTTGGCGGCGTGGATGACGAACGAGCCCCACCCGCACCCGATGTCGAGCACCCGCATCCCGGGCGTGAGCCCCAGCTTGCGGCAGACGAGCTCGTGCTTGGCCGCCTGGGCGGCCTCGAGGCTGTCGACCCCGGGCGCCCAGTACGCGCACGAGTAGGTCATGGCCTCGCCCAGGACGAGGCGGTAGAACTCGTTGCCCACGTCGTAGTGGTGGCGCACGGCGGTGGAGTCCCGGCGCCGGCTGTGGCGGCGGCCGCGGGCCCGGGCCTCCTCCGGCGGGGGCGGCAGGGGCGGACCCAGCGCCCCCACCTCGCGCATGGTCCGGGCGATGGCGGCGGCGTCGGTCAGGCGGGGGCCGACGCGCACGTGGTCGCTGGACCCGCCGAGCACGTCGCGCACGGCGAGGAGGTCGAAGATGTCGCCGTCGACGTCGATCTCGCCGGCGATGTGGGCCCGGGCCAGGCCCAGCTCGCCGGGGGCGTAGAGGATGCGGCGCAGGGCGTCGGGGCTGCGGACGACCACCGTGATCGGTCGCCGGTCGCCGGCGGTGGCGGCCCGGGCCCCCACCGGCTCGTCCGGCTCGACGCGAGAGCCGTCCCACGCCTCCAGGGCGAACGGGAGCGCCCCGCCGAGCAGGCGGCGGACGAGCGGCGCGAGGATCGGAGCGATGTCGGTCATGGGGGACCTCCGTCGAGACCTGCGTCCAGCGTCCCGCCGGACGCACCCGCCGTCAACACCTTTGGCCGCCGGTGTGATTCCCGTCTCGTCCTGCTCGGGGTCGAACCCGGGCACGCATGGGTAGGGTCGGCCCTCATGTGTGGGATCGCTGGTGAGGTGCGACTCGACGGCCGGAGGCCCGACGTGGCGGCGGTCGCGGCCATGGCCGACGCCATGGAGCGCCGCGGTCCCGACGCCGCGGGCACCTGGGCCCAGGGCCGGGTGGCGCTGGGCCACCGGCGGCTGCGGATCATCGACCTGAGCGAGCACGGGGCCCAGCCCATGGTCGACGCCGAGCTGGGGCTCAGCGTCTGCTTCAACGGGTGCATCTACAACTACGAGGCGCTCCGGGACGAGCTCAGCGGCCACGGCTACCGCTTCTTCTCCCACAGCGACACCGAGGTCCTGATCAAGGCGTACCACCGCTGGGGCGATCGCTTCGTCGAGCGGCTGCACGGCATGTTCGCCTTCGCCCTGGTCGAGCGGGACAGCGGGCGGGTGCTGCTCGGCCGGGACCGGCTGGGGATCAAGCCCCTCTACGTGAGCGAGACCCCCGACCGGGTCCGCTTCGCCTCGGCCGTGCCCGCCCTCCTCGCCGGTGGCGACGTCGACACCCGCATCGACCCCGTCGCCCTCCACCACTACCTGTCGTTCCACTCGGTGGTCCCCCCGCCCCTCACCATCCTCGAGGGCGTCAAGAAGGTGCCGCCGGCGACCCTCGTCGCCCTCGAGCCCGACGGTCGGCGCACCGAGGAGGTCTACTGGCGGCCCGACTTCACCCGTCACGACGACCGGGCGGGCTGGAGCGCGCGGGACTGGGAGGACGCCGTCCTCGACGCCCTGCGGCTCGCGGTCGAGCGCCGCCTGGTCGCCGACGTGCCCGTCGGCTGCCTGCTGTCGGGGGGCGTCGACTCCAGCCTCATCGTCGGCCTCCTGGCCGAGGCCGGCCAGCACGGGCTGCAGACCTTCTCGATCGGCTTCGAGTCCGTGGGTGGGGTCGAGGGAGACGAGTTCCGCTGGTCGGACATCGTCGCCGAGCGCTTCGCCACCGACCACCACCAGATGCGCATCGGCGCCGACCGCATGCTGCCGGCCCTCAGCGAGGCCATCGCCGCCATGAGCGAGCCCATGGTCAGCCACGACTGCGTGGCCTTCTACCTCCTCAGCCAGGAGGTCTCGAAGCACGTGCGCGTGGTCCAGTCGGGTCAGGGGGCCGACGAGGTCTTCGCCGGCTACCACTGGTACCCGCCGATGATGGAGCCCGGCGCCCAGAGCATCGAGGGCAGCGTGGCCGCCTACCGCGCCGCCTTCTTCGACCGGGACCCCGAGGCGCTGCGGCTCCTCGCCGCCGCCGGCCAGGTGCCCGACGGCGACCCCAGCGGCCGCTTCGTCGCCGACCACTTCGCCGTCCCCGGGGCCGCCACCGGCACCGACCGGGCCCTGCGCCTCGACACCACCGTGATGCTGGTCGACGACCCGGTGAAGCGGGTCGACAACATGACGATGGCCTGGGGCCTCGAGGGCCGGGTGCCGTTCCTCGACCACGAGCTGGTCGAGCTGGCCGCCACCTGCCCCCCGGAGCTCAAGACCGCCCACGGCGGCAAGGGCGTCCTCAAGGAGGCGGCCCGCCGGGTCATCCCCCACGAGGTCATCGACCGGCCCAAGGGCTACTTCCCGGTGCCCGCCCTGACCCACCTCGAGGGGCCCTACCTGGAGATGGTGCGCGAGGCCCTGCACGCCCCGGCGGCCAAGGAGCGGGGCCTGTTCCGCCCCGAGGCCGTCGACGCCCTCCTGGCCGACCCCAACGGCCGCCTCACCCCCCTGCGCGGCAACGAGCTGTGGCAGATCGGGCTGCTGGAGCTGTGGCTCCAGGGCCACGGCATCACCGGGCCGGCCGCTTGACGGGCGACGACGAGGGCCGAGCGGTCCCCGGCGGCGCCGACCCCGCGTGGTCCAGCTCCGCCGCCGGTCCTCCCGATGAGGAGCTCCCGGCCGCCGACCCGGGTGGGGAGACCGGTCGGGCCCGCCGCCCGGTCGAGGACGGGTGGACCCACGCCGAGGCCATCACCACCACGTCGTGGGACACGCCCCCACCCCACATCAAGGAGGCGATGGACGCCGACGTCGTCCTCGACATGGGCTGGGGCCGGCTGGTGTTCGGGCAGACCTTCGCCGACCACGACCGCATCGCCGAGGTCCTCGAGAGCGAAGCCGCGGGGCGGCGCGACATCTGCCTCTACCCCCGGGACCCCCACGTGCTGGTGGCCCAGCACCCCCACGAGCTCTTCATCGACCCCAGCTACACCTACCGGCTGCGGTTCAGCCGCGACCGGGACGTGCGCAACGACAGCCCGAGCATCGCCGTCCGCCCCATCACCGGCGAGGCCGACGCCGAGGCCATCAACCGCACCTACGTGCGCTGCGGGATGGTGCCCGCCCCGATCGACGTCATCTGGCGCAACCACGCCGAGACCCGCCACGTGCTCTACCTCGTCGCCGTCCGCCCGGACACGGGAGAGGTCGTGGGCACCGTCACCGGCGTCGACCACCGCCGCCTCTTCTCCGACCCCGAGCTGGGTTCGAGCCTCTGGTGCCTGGCGGTCGACCCGGGCTGCTCGGTGCCCGGCGTCGGGGCCGCGCTCGTCGGGGCCCTGGCCGACGTCATGCGCGACCGGGGCCGGGCCTACATGGACCTGTCGGTGGTGCACGACAACGCCGCGGCCATCGCCCTCTACGAGAAGCTCGGGTTCGAGCGCGTCCCCGTCTACGGCGTCAAGCGCAAGAACGCCATCAACGAGCCGCTGTTCACCGGCACCCCGGAGACCATCGACGACCTCAACCCCTACGCCCGGATCATCGCCGACGAGGCGATCCGCCGGGGGATCCGGGTCGAGGTCCTCGACGCCGAGGCCGGCGAGCTGCGACTGACCCACGGGGCCCGCAGCGTGGTCACGCGGGAGTCGCTCTCGGAGCTGACCTCCGCCGTGGCCATGAGCCGCTGCGACGACAAGCGCCTCACCCGGCGGATCGTGTCCGAGGCCGGGATCACCGTGCCCCGCGGGCGGCTGGCCACCTTCGACGAGGGCGACGCCGCCTTCCTGGAGGAGGTCGGCGACGTGGTGGTGAAGCCGGTGCGGGGTGAGCAGGGCCTCGGCATCACCGTGGGCGTCGACGGCCCGGACGCGCTGGAGGCGGCTCTGGCCCGCGCCCGCGAGCACTGCCCCGACGTGCTGGTCGAGGAGCGGGCCCCGGGCGACGACCTGCGCCTCGTGGTGATCGACGGCAGGGTCGTGGCCGCCGCCGTCCGGCGGCCGGCCGAGGTCGTCGGCACCGGCGAGCACACCGTCCGCGACCTGATCGTGGCCCAGAGCCGACGGCGCTCGGCCAGCACCGGCGGTGAGGCCAAGATCCCCCTGGACGACCTCACCGAGGCGACCGTCGGGGAGGCCGGCTGGCACCTCGACGACGTCCTGCCCGAGGGCACGCGCCTGCGGGTCCGGCGCACGGCCAACCTCCACACCGGCGGGACCATCCACGACGTGACCGCCGAGGTCCACCCCGACCTGCGCCAGGTCGCCGTCGTCGCCGCCGAGGCCATCGGCATCCCCGTCACCGGCATCGACCTGCTGGTCCCGGACGTGACCACCCCCGACTACGTGTTCATCGAGGCCAACGAGCGGCCCGGGCTGGCCAACCACGAGCCCCAGCCCACCGCGTCCGCCTTCATCGACCTGCTGTTCCCCACCAGCCCCGGGGTGCCCTGGGCCTGGACCCCCGAAGGAGCCTCCCCGTGACCGACGTGCCCACGACCGACGTCAGCGCGCTGCCCTTCGACGAGAAGTGGGCCCTGGACCTGCTGCTCGAGCTGCTCCGCACACCCAGCCCGTCGGGGCGCACCGACGCAGTGATGCAGCTGGTGGGCGACGTGCTCACCGACCTCGGCCTGGAGTTCTCCCTCACCCGCCGAGGCTCGCTGCTGGCCGAGATCCCGGGCCGCTCGGCCGGCATCGACCGGGCCCTGGTGGTGCACGCCGACACGATCGGCTGCATGGTGCGGACGCTCAAGGACAACGGCCGGCTCGAGATCGTCCAGGTCGGCACCTTCAGCGCCCGCTTCGCCGAGGGCGCCCGGGTGAGGATCCTGGGCGACGACCACAGCCGCACGTTCACCGGCACGATCATGCCGCTCAAGGCCAGCGGGCACGCCTTCGGCGACGAGGTCGACACCCAGGGCATCGGGTGGGAGCACGTCGAGGTGCGCGTCGACGAGGAGGTCCACGACCGGGCCGGGCTGGAGGCGCTGGGCATCCAGGTCGGTGACTTCGTGGCCCTCGACGCCAACCCCGAGATCACCCGGTCGGGCTTCGTCGTCAGCCGCCACCTCGACGGCAAGGCCGGCGTGGCCGCCGCCCTCGCCGCGGCCCGGGCCATCGTGAACGGCGGGGTCGTGCTGCCGCACCGGGCGTCGCTCCTGGTGACCATCGCCGAGGAGATCGGCCAGGGCGCCAGCCACGGGCTCCACGCCGAGGTGGCCGAGATGATCTCGGTCGACAACGCCGTCTGCGCCCCCGGCCAGCACTCGATCGAGGACGGCGTCACGATCCCGATGGCCGACATGACCGGTCCCTTCGACTACCACCTGACCCGGCGCCTGTGCCGGGTCTGCGCCGAGCACGACATCCCCTTCGCCCGCGACATCTTCAAGTGGTACCGCTCCGACGTGGCCGCCGCCCTGGAGGCCGGGGCCGGGACCCGAGCGGCGCTCATCGCCTTCGGCCTCGACGGCAGCCACGGGTGGGAGCGCACCCACGTCCGCTCCATCAAGGCCGTGTCCGACCTGCTCACCATCTGGCTCCAGACGCCGCTCACCTTCGCCCGCTGGGACGCCACCCCGACCGGCCCCCTCGAGGAGTTCCCCAGCGGCCGCCAGCCCGCCCCCACCGAGGCCTGGGGCAAGCTGGAGGAGTAGTCCTCTCGTCACTCGTTCGGCTGCGCCTCACTCCGTTCCTCGAACCTGAGCGTGCCTCGCTGCGCTCGGCGCTGAAGATCTCCCGGAGCCGGACGCCTCGTTCCTCGGCGACACGGCTCCTCTGCGGGGGCAGATCCCCCGCACCCCCTAGCGGCTTGCGCCGGGCCGGGCGGGTTCGCGGCCATCGGCCGATCGCCCTTCGGCCGTCGTCTGGGGGCGCTCGTGAGCGAGATGCCTCAGGCCGGGGCGCCGCTGTTCATGCGGTCCATGCGGTCGAGGTGGGAGTCGCCGATGAGCATGGCGAGCAGGCGGCGGTGGGGGTGGCGGGCGTCGAGGTGGGCCGGGCTGGTCGTCGGCGGGTAGGCCAGCAGCTCCTCGACGTCCCAGGCGATGGCGAACAGCCGGCAGCGGTCGAGCTGCTCGGGGGCCGAGAACAGCTCGGGGTAGGCCTCGGCCAGCCAGTACGGCACCTCGGCGTAGTCGCGGGCGTGGGTCTGGCCGGCGTAGCTGGCCGGCACGTGGAGGTCCGGGTAGGCGCAGAAGCGGAGGAAGACGTCGAGGTCGAGGTCGCGGGGCGCCCCCCGGGCCCACTCGAAGTCGAGGATGGCCTCGAGGCGCTCGGCGGCCGGGTCGTAGAGGATGTTCTCGAAGCTCAGGTCGCCGTGGATGAGGGTGCTCGACGTGAACGGCTCGAGGCACCACGCCAGCCGCTGCACCATGGCCGAGAGGTCGTCGGTGAAGCGGCGGTCGACGTGCTCGAGGCTGCCGGCCCGGTCGATCGACACGACCAGGCGGGCGACGGCCATCGTCCCCGAGGGGGCGGGGTCGAGCAGCTGGGGCAGGTGGCGGAGCGGGGCGAGGGCGGGCACCGGGGTGGCGTGGATGAGGCGGAGCCGCTCGGCGAGGTCCCGGATCGCCTGGCGCCGGGCCTCGCGGGTGAGCGTCGGCCACACCCGGCTGAGGGGGAGGCCCGGCAGGCGCCCGAGCACCAGCCACTCGCTGCCCATCTCGGCGCCGTACCCGAGCACCGGGGGGTAGCCGACGGCGTTGGGGAGCACCTGCGAGAGCTGGGCCTCGCGGCGGAGGCGCTGGTCGGGTCGGCAGCTGACGCGGACGACGAGCTCGTCGGTCATCCACACCTCGTTGTTGACGCTCTCGACCGCCTCGAGGGCGATGTTGGGCCGGAGGCCGACGCTGGTCAGGGCGCGCCGGGCCCGGAGCTCGGGGAGCACGTCAGGCCCTCAGACCCGGCCCCGCGCCGCGGGGGCGACGGCCGGGACCCGGAGCAGCACGAGAGGCATGCGCCGTCCATCGGCGGGGCCACCGGAGCGATGAGGGTTTCGACCACACTGCGTGGTCTCGCTGATCGCCGAGCGTGGCCGCCGCGCCGGGCCGGCCGACCGGCGCCAGGCTCCGGCCCGAGACCGCCGGAACGTGCCTCGCCCAGGCCGTCGTGGCGGTGTCAGGCCTCGGCCAGGACCGCCTCCGACAGCGCCGGCCAGAGGGGCTTGGCCCAGGCCTCGAACTCCCGGTCGGTCAGCACCACCAGGCCCACGTCGCGGTGGGGGTCGACCCAGACGAAGGTCCCGCTCCGGCCGAAGTGGCCGAAGGTCGCCGGGTCGCCGTCGCGGGCGGTCCAGTGCGGGTCCTTCGACCCCTTGATCTCGAACCCCAGCCCCCAGTCGTTGGGCGACTGCTTGCCGTACCCGGGCACGAGCCCGTCGAGGCCGGGGAAGGCGACGGTCCGGGCCCGGGCCACGGTCTCGGCGGCGAGCAGGCGGGGGCGCAGCAGCTCGCCCACCCAGCGGGTCAGGTCGGCGACCGTGCTGGTGGCGCCGCTGGCCGGCGACCCGTCGAGGCCGGTCGCCGCCATGCCCAGCGGGGCCAGCACGGCCTCGTGGAGGTAGGTGGCGGCGGACAGGTCGCAGGCGCCGGTGAGGGTGGTGCCGAGGAGGTTGTAGGCGGCGTTGCTGTAGATCCGCCGGCGGCCCGGCTTGGCCAGCTCGCCGCCGTCGAGGCCGAGCCCGGACGCGTGGCTGAGGAGGTGGGCCACGGTGGACCCCTCCGGTCCGGCCGGGGTGTCGAGGGTGAGGGTCTCCTCCTCGATCGCCACCAGCACCGCGGTGGCGAACAGGGGCTTGGTGACCGACGCCAGCCAGTAGGGCCGGTCGAGGTCGCCGATGGCGTGGCGGATGCCCTCGGGACCGACGACCGCGGCGCCGGCGTTGGCCACCGGCCACTCGGCCACGGCCGCCAGCGGGCCCGGGTCCGGCACGGACGGCACCGCTACCGGATCCGATCGAACAGGGTCGCCGGCTCCCCGCTGGTGGGCTCGTCCAGCAGCACGACGGCGGGGTCGTGCTTGTCGATGTGGCCGATGAGGCCGCGGTAGACGCCGAACCCGCACAGGCGCCGGAGGGCGGGGGGGAAGGTGCGGGCCACGTCGAGGGGGATGCCGAGCTGCTGGTTCTCCTGCTGGCGGACCCAGCCGGCGCAGTAGTTCATGGCCAGCCCCGTGCGGCGCTGGTCGGTCGTGTTGGCCCCGCCGCCGTGCCACGTCGACCCCGGCCAGATCAGCACCGACCCCCGCGGCATCTCGGCTGCGACGGCGTCGATCTCGGCGAACGGGTCGGGCTGGCTGTCGGCCCGGTGCGAGCCGGGGACCACCCGGGTGGCGCCGTTGGCGGCGGTGAAGTCGGTCAGCGCCCACATCGAGTTGCAGATGATGGGGACGTGGGGCCGGGGGAGGGGGATGACGGCGTCGTCGACGTGGAGGGGCTGGGCCACCTCGTCGGGCCCGATGGCGATCGACGACAGCGACGAGACGAGGCACCCGCGCCCGATCACCCCCTCGACGATGGGCAGGACCGCAGGGTGGACCGGGACCTCCTGGAACACCGGGTCGTGGGCGAGGAGGTTGTAGATCCGCACCGTGTCCCGGCCCTCGAAGGCGTTGTCGGCCGGACGGGCGTCGAGGTCGCGCTCGAGCCGGGCGAGGGCCTCGTCGAGCCGGTCGAGCAGGGCCGGCTCGATGGCGTCGGGGACGATCGTCCAGCCGTCGGCCTCGATGCGCGCCAGGTGCCCGGCCCGCTCCTCGGCCTCGACATCCAGCCCGCTCATCGCTGCTCCTGGGGGAGCCGGACGAGGACGTCGGCCTCGTCGTCGGGGCCGAAGGCCAGGCGCAGGAGGTGGTCGGCCACGAACCCGGCGGTGTTGAAGGCGCCGTCCGCCTTCATCTGCACGAAGGCGTCGTGGCGGGGGAACGCCTCGGGGCGGCTCGACCGGATCGCCTCCTGCATGCCGGTGTCGACCACGCCGGGGGCGACGGCGAGGACCCGGAGGGGGGCGTCGGCCTCCTCCTCGGCCAGCGCCCGGCAGAGGGCGTCGACCGCCGCCTTCGACGCCGCGTAGGGCGCCCACCCCGCCGTGGGGTTGCGGCCCGCCCCCGACGAGATGGCGAGGAACGCACCGCCGCCGGGCCGGCCCCGGACGTGGCGGGCGTAGGCCGCGGCGGTGTGGGCCAGGCCCTCGACGTTGGTGCGGAACGTCGCCGCGACCTGGTCGGGGTCGTCGTCGCGGAGCGGTCCGAGGGGACCGAGGATGCCGGCGTTGGCGATGCACAGGTCGAGGGGGCCCAGAGCGGCGGCCGCCCCGTCGACCCAGTCGGCCACGGCGTCGGCGTCGGTCACGTCGACCGACGCGGTGGTTCCCGTCGCCCCGTCCGGGAGGGTCGGCTCGGTGCGGGCGCACAGGGCGAGGCGGACGCCCCGCGCCGCCAGCCGCTCGGCGATCCCGGCGCCGATGCCCGTGCTCGCCCCGGTGGCGAGCACCGTCCGGCCCTCGACGTCGGGCACCTCGACTCCGGTCACCCGCCCGACCGTACCCACCCCGTCGAACCCGGTGGCGAATGTGGGACGTTCGTCCCACGGCTGCCACCGAGTTCGGAGATGATGCGGGGATGGGTGCGGACGAGCACATCGGCCGGCACGCGGCCGACGGGGCCGAGCCGGACCTCCAGCGGGCGATCGAGGAGGTGCTGCGCGGGCTGGCGCCGGGCGACGTGGTCACCTACGGCGAGGTGGCCGAGGAGGCGGGCTGGCCGGGGCGGTCCCGGGCCGTCGGGCGGGTCCTCTCGGCCAGCGGTGGGGCCTTCCCGTGGTGGCGGGTCGTCAACGCCGCCGGGCGGCTGGTGCCCGGCCACGAGGACGAGCAGGCGCGACGTCTGGCCGAGGAGGGCGTTGCGGTCGACGGTGAGCGCCGCCGCGTCCGCCTCTCGGCCCCGGGCCCGGGCGGCCCGGCGGCGCCGAGGGAGGCGCGGTGAGCGGGCCGACGCGGCACACTGACGCCCATGGCCCTCTACGACCACCAGATCAAGACCCTCGACGGCGAGCAGGCCGACCTCCACGCGTTCGAGGGCAAGGCCGTCCTGGCCGTCAACGTCGCCTCCAAGTGCGGGCTCACCCCGCAGTACGCCGGCCTCGAGAAGCTCCAGGCGGCCTACGCCGACAAGGGCTTCAGCGTCGTCGGCTTCCCGTGCAACCAGTTCATGGGCCAGGAGCCGGGGACCGCCGAGGAGATCCAGACCTTCTGCTCGACGACCTACGGCGTCACCTTCCCGATCATGGAGAAGATCGACGTCAACGGCGACGAGCGCCACCCGCTCTACGCCGAGCTCACCCAGGCCGCCGACGCCGACGGCCACGACGGTGACATCCGCTGGAACTTCGAGAAGTTCCTGATCGGACCCGACGGCGCCGTGAAGGCCCGCTTCGCCCCCCAGGTCGAGCCCGAGGATCCCCAGGTGACCGAGGCCATCGAGGCCGCCCTCCCCGCGTAGGCCCAGGCTGTTTGGGGGTTCTCGGCGCCGCGCCCGTAGGCTGGTCGGCGAGATGACGACGACCTTCGAGCAGCTCGGGGTCGATGGCGCCCTGGTCAAGGCCCTTTCCGAGAAGGGGATCGACCAGGCGTTTCCGATCCAAGAGCTCACCATCAGCGATGCGCTGGCTGGCCGCGACGTGTGCGGCAAGGCCAAGACCGGTTCGGGCAAGACCCTCGCCTTCGGGCTGCCCACCCTCCAGCGCGTGCCCACCGCCGAGCCCCGCCGCCCCCGGGCGCTGGTCCTGGTGCCCACCCGCGAGCTCGCCACCCAGGTGTCCGAGGAGCTGATCCCCCTGGGCAAGGCCATCGACCGCCGGGTGGTGGCGATCTACGGCGGGGCCAACATGACCGGCCAGATCGCGTCGCTGGCGTCCGGCGCCGACGTGGTCGTGGCCACCCCCGGGCGCATGATCGACATGATCGAGCGCAAGGAGGTCTGGCTCGACGACATCGAGATCGTCGTCGTCGACGAGGCCGACCGCATGGCCGACATGGGGTTCCTGCCCCAGGTCGAGTGGCTGCTCCGCCACATCAAGGGCGGGCACCAGACCCTGCTGTTCTCGGCCACCCTCGACGGTGCCGTCAAGACGCTCGTCACCCGGTACCAGACCGACCCCGTCCGCCACGAGGTCGAGTCGGCCACGGTGACGGTCGAGGAGATGACGCACCGCTTCATCGCCGTCCACCAGATGGACAAGTCGAAGGTCATCGCCGCCATCGGCAACGCCTCCAACCGCACCATCGTCTTCACCCGGACCAAGCGCTACGCCGACCGGCTGGTCGACGACCTGCGGGACGAGGGCGTCAACGCCCGGGCGATCCACGGCGACCTGCCCCAGAAGCTGCGGGAGAAGGCCCTCGCCGACTTCATGGCCGGCAAGCTCCCCGTCCTGGTGGCCACCGACGTGGCCGCCCGCGGCATCCACGTCGACGACGTCGACGTCGTCGTCCACGGCGACCCGCCCGAGGACCACAAGGCCTACATCCACCGGTCGGGCCGCACCGCCCGGGCCGGCGAGAAGGGCCTCGTCGTCACCCTCGCCCTGTGGAACGAGGAGCTCGAGGTCAAGCGGCTGCAGAAGCGCCTGGGCCTCGACCTCCCGATCATCGAGATGTTCTCGAACGACGCCCGGCTCCAGGACCTGACCTCCTGGGACCCGCTGGCGGAGGCGGGCTGACCGACGCCACCCACCTGACGCCGGCCGAGCGGCGGGCGCTGGGGGCGTACTACACGGCGCCGGACCTGGCGGCCGCCCTGGTGGCCTGGGCCGTCGAGGGATGGGGCGCGGCGCCCCCGTGGCGGGTGCTCGACCCGGCCGTCGGCGGCGGGGCCTTCCTCCTCGCCGTCCGGGAGGTGGCGCCGGCGTCGGTGCTGGTCGGTCTCGACGTCGACCCCGGGGCGGTCGCAGCCTGCCGGGCCGCGGTGCCGGGGGCCGACGTCCGCCTCGGTGACGGGCTGGAGGCCCTCCCACCCGATCTGGGGGCGATTCCGGGCACCCGGGCACCCGGATCCGTCCCCCCGTCGGGGGCGCGGTTCGACCTCGTCGTGGGGAACCCGCCGTTCCTGGGCCAGCTGGCGCGGGCGACGGCCCGCGACCCCGAGGCCCGCCGTCGGCTCAGGGCCCGCTTCGGCGCCGCCGCCGGCGGCTACGTCGACGCCGCCGCCCTGTTCCTCCTGGCCGCCCTCGACGCCGTCCGGCCCGGCGGGCGGGTGGTCCTGGTCCAGCCCGAGTCGGCGCTCGGCGCCGCCCACACCGGCGCCGTGCGCCGGGCGGTGGAGGCGCGGGCCGAGGTCCTGGGGGTGCGGGAGCTCGACCGGCGGGCGTTCGCCGCCGACGTCGACACCTGCGCCCTCCTGCTCGAGCGCCGCGACGACGGCGTCGGAGGGCGATTCGCTGGCGATTCGCTGGCCGACGCCGGCGCCGAGCCGACGTGGTCGCCCCTGCTCGCCCGGGTGCGGGGGGTGCCCGAGGTCCACCTCGACCCCGCCGCCGGCACCATCGCCGACGTGGCCACCACCACGGCCGGGTTCCGCCAGCACCACTACGCCCTGGCCGCCCACGTCGTCGAGCACGACGAGGGCCTGGACCGGGTGGCCACGACGGGCATGGTCGACCCCGGCATCGTCCGCTGGGGCGTGCGCCCGGCCCGGATCGGCGGGCGGACGTGGTCCCGGCCCGCGGTCGACCTCACCGGCGTCGCCGCCGACGACCCCGCGGTGGCGTCGTGGTTCCGGGCCCGCCTCCGGCCCAAGGTCCTCGTCGCCCCCCAGACCCGCGTGGTCGAGGCGGCCGTCGACGTCGACGGCGCCTACCTGCCCGCCACCCCGCTCGTCGTGGTCGAGCCCCGGACCGGCGTCGAGGACCCCGACCTCGCCGTCTGGCTCCTGGCCGCCGCCCTGAGCGCCCCGCCCGTCACGGCGTGGGCCCTGGCCCTCACCGCCGGCACGGCCCGGAGCCGCCACGCCCTCAAGCTCTCGGCCCGGCAGGTGGGGGCGGTGCCGGTGCCCTCCGACCGCCCGGCCTGGGTGGCGGCGGCCGAGGCCCTGCGGGAGGGGGCGGCGGTGCCGGATCTGGTCGAGGACCTCACCGAGGCCTACCGCCTGCGCCCCGACGACCCCGTCGTCGCCTGGTACCGCACCCGCCTCGGCGCACCGGCGGATCGGCCCGCCCGGTTCTGAGCCACCGATCGGCCACGGGTGGCCGGATCCTGGCTCAGAACGACCGTGGGTGCGACGTGAGGCGTTCTGAGCCACCGATCGGCCACGGGTGGCCGGGTCCTGGCTCAGAACGGACCGACGTGGGTGCCGGGTGGCGCGGGGGTCTAGCGACCGAGCGCGCGGTGGGCCTCGGCGACGACGCCGGCGGCGTCGAGGTCGAGCGAGGCCAAGATGGCGTCGGGCTTGCCGTGGGCGAGGAACTGGGTGGGGACGCCCATCACCCGGACGACCGGCTGGTCGCCGCGGGGCCGGTCGACGGTGGCCTCGGCCACCAGGTCGGCCAGGGTCATGCCGATGCCGCCGTCGCGGTAGCCGTCCTCGATGCACACGACGGCGGGGTGGTCGGCGGCGTCGGCCACCAGGGCGGGGTCGAGGGGGTGGACGACCCGCGGGTCCCACACGCTGCAGGAGACACCCTGCTCCTCGAGGATGGCCGCCGCCTCGCTGCACGCGGCGAGCATCTTGCCCACGCCGACGAGGCACACGTCGGTCCCGCTGGCCAGCTTGCGGCCCTTCAGGCCCGAGCCGACCTCGCCCTCGTCGACCTGCGGGCAGGCGGTCTTGGGCCACCGCAGGGAGACGGGGCCGCTGGTGATCTCGAGGGCGTCGTGCAGCTGCTGCTGGAGCTCCTGGTACGACGACGGGGCGAACATGGTGATCCCCGGGATCTTCGACAGCAGCACCATGTCGAGCACGCCGTGGTGGGAGGGGCCGTCGTCGCCGGTGATCCCGGCCCGGTCGAGGCAGAACACCACGGGCTGGCCGTGGAGGCCGACGTCGAGGTTCGCCTGGTCGATGGCCCGGGTCAGGAACGTCGAGTAGAGGGCCACGACGGGGCGCAGCCCGCCCATGGCCATGCCGGCGGCGGAGGTGACGGCGTGCTGCTCGGCGATGCCGACGTCGATCATCCGGCCCGGGAAGCGCTCGCCGAAGGGCAGCAGACCGGTGGAGTCGGGCATCGCCGCGGTGATGGCGACCACCTCGGGCCGGTTCTCGCCCTCCTTGATGAGGGCCTCGGTGAAGGCGGCGGTCCACGTGCCCGCCTTGGCCACGCCCGGGCCGAAGTCGTGCATGCGCTTGATCGGGTCGTTCTCGGCCGGGGCGTGGCCCTTGCCCTTGTCGGTGAGGACGTGGACGACGATGGGCTCGTCGAGCTCGGCGGCGTGGCGGAGGGCCCGCTCGAGCCCGGCGACGTCGTGGCCGTCGATCGGCCCGGTGTACTTCACGCCCAGGGTCTCGAAGAAGACCGGCGGCTCGACCATCTCGCGCACGCCGGCGAGGGCGCCGAGCATGCCCCAGGCCAGGTGGTCGCCCACGTAGGGGACCTTGCGGACGGCCTCCTCGGCGCGGGTCCGCTGGCGGACGTAGCGGGGGTCGACGCGCAGCCGGGACACCGTCTCGGTCAGGCGGCTCACCGTCGGGGCGTAGGACCGGCCGTTGTCGTTGAGGATGATGATGGCCTTCTTGCCCGAGTGGCCGAGGTTGTTGAGCGCCTCGTAGGCCATGCCCCCGGTCATCGACCCGTCGCCGATGATGGCCACGACCCGGCGGCCCTCGCCCTGGTCGGACTCCTGGGCCACGGCGAGGCCGTGGGCGTAGCTGATGATGGTCGAGGCGTGGCTGTTCTCGACCCAGTCGTGTTCGGACTCCTCCCGGCACGGGTAGCCGGAGAGGCCGCCGGCCTGGCGGAGGAACTCGAACTGCTGGCGGCGGCCGGTGACGATCTTGTGCACGTAGGCCTGGTGACCGGTGTCCCACAGCACGATGTCGCGGGGTGAGTCGAACACCCGGTGCACGGCCAGGGTCAGCTCGACGGCACCGAGGTTGGACCCCAGGTGGCCGCTGCCGACGTGGTCGATGGCGTCGACGATGAACTCCCGGATCTCGCCCGCCAGCTCGTCGAGCTGGTCGTACGACAGGCGGCGGAGGTCCGCCGGGCAGGAGATCCGGTCCAGGTGCACCCCGCCACGCTACCGCCACCACCGCGGCCGGGTGCCGTCGGAGGGGTCCCCGGTCTGGCATGGTGGCCGCGTGCTCCCCAGGCCGCTCGCTGCGCTCGCCGACCGTGGCCGGTGACCTGGAGGGACTGGTGCGGGCCCAACGGAGGGGGTGCGCCATCGGCGGCTCCGCCCTCTACGAGAGGGTGCTGGACGCCGTCCTCGACGACCTGGCCGTCGACGGGCCGTGCCGGACCGTCCTGACGCCCTACGCCGCCGAGCCCCACGCCCGGGCCACCGTCCTGCGCTTCCTCGCCGCGGTGCACGAGCTGGTCCTCGACGGTCGGGCGCCGGCCCTGGCCGCCCAGTACCCCTCGGCCGGGGGGACGTCGGACGAGACGGTGGGGGCGGTGTTCGTGGCCACCGTCGCCGAGCACGTCGAGGACCTCGTCGCCCGGACCGGGGCGCCGATCCAGACCAACGAGGTCGGGCGTTCGGCCGCCCTGCTCGGCGGGTTTCTGCTCCTCGCCGCCACCGGCCTCCCGCTCCGGGTTCTGGAGGTGGGCGCCAGCGCCGGGCTCAACCTGCGCTTCGACCACCTGCGCTACGAGGCCGGCGGGGAGGCCTTCGGTCCGCCGTCGTCACCGGTGCGCTTCGTCGACCCGTGGACCGGCGGTCGGCCCCGGCTCGACGCCCACCTCGAGGTCCTCGACCGGCGCGGCTGCGACCTGAGCCCTCTGGACCCGACCGTGGCCCGGGACCGGCTCCGGCTCCGGGCCTGCCTCTGGCCGGACCAGCCCGACCGGCGGACCCGCCTCGACGGGGCGCTGGAGGTGGCCGCCGCCGTGCCCGTCGCCGTCGACCGGGCCGACGCCGCCGAGTGGGCGGCCGAGCAGCTGGCCGACCCGGTGCCGGGGGCGGTGACGGTGGTCGTCCACACCATCGTCACCCAGTACCTCCGGGCCCGGACCCGCACCGCCCTCGAGGACGCCGTCCGGGCCGCCGGCGACCGGGCGACGGCCGCCGCCCCGGTGGCGTGGCTGTGCATGGAGCCGGCCACCGAGACCGAGGCCGAGGTCCGCCTCACCCTGTGGCCCAAGCCGGCGCCGGTGCGCACCCACGTCGTCGCCCGGAGTGCCTTCCACGGCCCACCGGTCCGCTGGCTCGCCGGCTGACCGGTCAGGTCGCGGCGGCGGGCTCGGCTCGGCGCTCCTCGCGCCGGCGGAACCGGGCCTCGTTCCACCGGGTCAGCACGGTGGCGATGCCCAGGCCGACGGCGAAGGCGGCCAGGCCGCCCACGGCGTCGAGCCAGTAGTGGTTGCCGGTGACGAGGATGCAGAACACGGTGGCCGCCGGGTACAGGGCGATGGCGACCCGGGCCCACCGGCGGCGGACGAGACCCCACATCACGCAGGCGCTCCACGTCGACCACCCGGTGTGCATCGACGGCATGGCCGCGAACTGGTTGGAGACCTCGGCGACCTCCTCGTCCTGGAACGACAGCCAGCCGCCGTGGACGGCGAGGGTGTCGACCATGTCGTCGCCGTGGCAGTCCGGGACCTGCTGCTCGTAGCAGGCGCCGAACTTGGACGTGTCGCCCAGCAGCCGCGGCGGCATGAGCGAGTAGGTGGCGAACCCGACGAGGGCGGCCGCGGTCATGGCCGCCAGGGTCGTGCGCCAGACCGAGTAGCGGTCGGGCTGGCGGCGGTAGAGCCAGATCAGGGCGGCGGCGGTGACGATGAAGTGCGCCGTCCCGTAGTAGATGTTCCAGAGCCGGATGAGGCCCATGGCGGGCAGGTCGAGGTACCAGCGCTGGAGCTCGGGCTCGAACCACAGGCCGATGGCGTCCTGGAGGCCGATGATGTCGCGGGCGTGCTCGTAGGCGATGCGGGTCGATCCCTCGCCGGCCGAGCCGAACTGGTTCCGGATCCACGAGTAGACGGCGTAGAAGGCGATGACGTAGCCGACCTCGCGCCACCAGCGCAGGCGGCGACCGGCCGCCGTGGTCGCGCCCTCGGGCGCCCCCGGCTCGGTGTCCTCGACCTCCGCCGTCGCCTCGGTCACGCCGGCACCGACGGGGACGGGTCGTCGGATCCCGGGTCGGCGGGGGCCGGCGGGACGATGGGGGCGAGGTCGTCGGGGTCGAGGACGTCGCCGGGCTCGCTGGTGCGCCCCCCGATGGCGAAGGCCGGGGCGCCGAGGAGGCTGACGAGCAGGTTGAGCACGTAGAGAAGGATGCCGAGGGCGACGGCCTGCGCGGTGGGCACGCCCAGCGGCTTGAGGAAGAGGGCGAAGAGCCCCTCGCGCACGCCGAGCCCGGAGATGCTGATGGGCAGCACCTGGGCGATGGCCACGGCGGGGAAGAAGGCGAGCAGGGCGGTGGGCCCGGCGTCGGGGATGGCCAGCGAGCGGGCGGCCATGACCGCCGCCGCCACCAGCACCAGCTGGTAGGCGAAGCCGACGGCCACGACGTTGACCGCCTGGCGAGGGCTGGCCCGGAGCTTGGTCAGCCCGAGGCTCACCGCGGCCAGGAACCGCTTCCAGCCCTTCTCGGCGTCGACCTCGCCGAAGCGGTGGGCGGCCACGGCCACGATCAGCAGCCCGAGGGCGACGAGGGTCCCGCAGGCCAGGCCGAAGGCGATCTGGGTGGCCCGGCCGAGGTCCTGGAGGGGCGGGTTGATGACCAGCCCGACGAAGGTGATGATCGGCAGGACCAGCCAGCCGGTCAGGCGCTCGAGCACCACCGAGGCGAAGCTGTCGGGCATGCGCCCGTTGTCGCGGGCGAGGCGCGAGACCCGCAGCACGTCGCCGCCGATGGTGGTGGGCAGGACGTTGGCGACGAACTGGCCGGCGAGGTAGTGGGAGAGCAGCCGGTTGAAGCGGGCCGGCTGGCCCATGGCCGAGAGCACCGTCTGCCACCGCATGGCCGACAGCAGGATGCTGACGAGGGTGAGGAGCGTGGCGCCGAGGAGCCACAGGGCGGTCGTCGCGGTCCACTCGGGCAGGACCCGGGCCCCCCGGGACTCGATCTTGGTGAGGAGGAACCCGAGCATGGCCGCGCTGACGACGAGCCGCAGGGCGAGGGTGAGCCGCCGGCGCACGGTGTCGGACATGCGGCTCCTCTCTCCGTCGATCCCTCCCCGGCGCGGGGCTGTCAACGGTAGTTCACCCCCTCGGCGCTCCTCGGGGTGGGACAGGGGGAGCGGCCCCCGGCGCGGGGCGGTGAATAGAGTGCCGCCCGTGAGCGAGCTTGCACCGATGAGCGAGCACCAGCGAGCGGGTGCGACGCCTCGGACCGCCCGATCCCGAGGTGGGGCGTGAAGATCCGGGACGTCACCACCTCCCGACTGCGCCACAGCGTGGCCGAGGCCGGCGTGGGCGAGCCGCTGATGCTGGTCCACGGCTTCACCGGCGCCAAGGAGGACTTCGCCGACTTCCTCGACGGCTTCGCCGACCGGGGCTGGCACGTCGTCGCCCCCGACCTGCGGGGCCACGGCGCCAGCGACGCCCCCGCCGAGGAGACCGCCTACTCGCTGGCCGAGATGGCGGCCGACGTCCGCGCCCTGGCCGACGAGCTGGGCTGGGAGCGCTTCGACCTCCTGGGCCACTCGATGGGCGGCATGGTGGCCCAGGTGCTGGCCCTCGAGGTGCCCGAGCGGCTCCGGTCGCTCGTCCTCATGGACACCGGCCACGGACCGGTCGAGGGCCTCGACCCGGTCCTGCTGGCCCTGGCCGTCGAGGTCGTCCGCACCGAGGGCGTCGATCGGCTGATCGAGCTGGCCAACGAGCTGGGCCCCGTGGGCCGCCCCCGCAGCCCGTCGGAGGAGCGGGTGCGCGAGGAGCGCGCCGGCTACGTCGACTTCGGCGACCGCAAGCTGCGCGCCGCCGCCCCGGCCATGTACGCGGCGATGGCCCAGGGGCTGAGCACGGTCGAGGACCGCCTCGCCGCCCTGCGCACCCTCGACGTCCGCACCCTCGTCGTGGTGGGCGAGGAGGACGAGGGCTTCGCCGGCCCGTCGGAGCGCCTGGCCGAGGCCATCCCCGGCGCCACCCTCGAGGTCATCGCCGACGCCGCCCACAGCCCGCAGTTCGAGAACCCCGACCGCTGGTGGAAGGTCGTCAGCCGCTTCCTCGAGGCCGGCCGCCAGGCCGACCCGGCCGGCTGACGCCGGCGTGACCGAGCGCGAGCGCGGGGGCATCGAGGCGGCGCGGGCCGAGCTGGCCGACGCCACCGTGTGCGTCATGGGCTACGGCGACCACGGCGGCGGCGCCGGCATGGTCGACCTCCTGACCGCGGTCGGGGCCCGGATCGTGCTGACCGAGGCCCGGCCCCGCGAGGCCTTCTCGGCCGAGGTGCTGGCCCGCATCGACCGCGACGTCGCCGTCGCCCACTTCGGCGGTCACGACGACAGCCACCTCGACGGCGTCGACGTCCTCGTCCGCAACCCGGCGGTGCGGTTCGGGCACCCCCTGCTCGCCGCCGCGCGCCGGCGCGGCATCCCGGTCGAGATGGAGATGACCCTCTTCTTCCGCTGGTGGCCGGGCCGGATCGTGGGCATCACCGGCACCAAGGGCAAGTCGACGACGACCACCCTGGCCGACGCCGTCCTCGGGGCCGAGCGGCCCACGCTCAAGGCCGGGAACCTCCGCGTCAGCGCCATCCGGGCCCTCCTGCCGGGCGAGGCCGACCCCGAGGCCGTCGCCATCATCGAGCTGTCGTCGTTCCAGCTCGAGGGGCTGGGCGAGTCCCGCCGGTCGCCCGAGGTGGCGGTGGTGACCAACCTCGACGAGGACCACCTCGACGTCTACCCGACCGTCGAGGACTACTGGGCGGCCAAGGCGTCGATCTGGCTCCACCAGGGCGCCGACGACTGGCTCGTCCTCCCGGCCGACGACGCCGCCACCGTCGGCTACGTCGACGCCAGCATCGCCGCCGCCGGGGCCACCGGCGCTCGGCGCCTCCTGTTCGCCGACCGCCGCCTCGACGACGGTGTCGACGGGGCGTGGACCGAGGACGGCCGGCTCCGGGCCCGCCTCGACGGCGTGGAGCACGACGTCGTGGGCGTCGACGAGCTGCAGGTGCGGTCGGAGATCGCCGTGCTCGACCTGTGCGCTGCGGTGTGCGTGGGGCTGGCCGAGGGCGAGTCGGTGGCCGGGATGGCGGCGGGGTGCCGGGCGGCGCGCGAGGTCGCGGACCGCCGGGAGGTGGTGGTCGTGGCCGACGGCATCACCTTCGTGAACGACACCACCGCCACCGCACCCCGGGCGGCCACGGCGACGGTCCGATCGTTCGCCCACGAGCGGCTGGCGGTGATCGCCGGCGGCAAGGCCAAGCGCTCGGCCTTCGGTGCCTTCGCCGACGAGCTGGCGGCCAGCGCCGACCACGTCGTGCTCCTCCGGCACCCGAACTACGACGCGTCGGACGAGATCGCCGCGCTCCTCGCCGAGCGGGGGGTGGCCGACCGGGTGTCGTCGGCGTCGTCGCTGGCCGACGCCGTCGACGCCGCCGTGGCCCTGCTGGGCGACGCCGGGGGCGTGGTGCTGCTGTCGCCGGCGGCGGCGAGCTTCGGGCTCTTCACCAACGAGTTCGACCGCGGCGCCCAGTTCCGGGCCTACGTGACCGAGCGCTGGGGCGCCTGAAGCCACGCCGCCAGCTCCGTGAGGGAGGCCAGGACGGGGAAGGCGTCGGCGTCGTGGTCGGCGACGACCTCGTGGCTCCAGGTGATGGCGTAGGGCACGTGCACGGCGTGGCCGCCGAGCTCGAGCACGGGCAGGACGTCGGACTTCACCGAGTTGCCCACCATGCAGAACTGCTCGGGCGAGACGTCCATGCGGTCGAGGATCGCCCGGTACGTGGCCGGGTCCTTCTCGGAGACGATCTCGATGCGCTCGAAGCGGTCCGCCAGGCCCGAGCGGGCGATCTTCTGCTCCTGGTGGATGAGGTCGCCCTTGGTGACCAGCACTAGGCGGTGGGTGCGGCCGAGCTCCTCGACGGCGTCGGCGACCCCCTCGAGCAGCTCGACGGGGTGGGCCAGCATCTCCTTGCCCAGGCGGATCAGCTCGGCGATGGCCGAGGTCGACACCTCGCCCCGGCTCACCTCGATGGCGGTCTCGACCATCGAGAGGGTGAACCCCTTGATGCCGTACCCGAACAGCTCGAGGTTGGCCCGCTCGGTGGCGTCGTGGAGGGCGAGCACGTCCTCCCCCTCGGGCGTCCACGGCGCCAGGATCTGCACGAACGTCGCCTGCGCATCAGCGAAGTACGTCTCGTTGTGCCAGAGGGTGTCGTCAGCGTCGATGCCCACGACAGCCACGGACGGTGGATCCTGGCGAACGCTCATCGGAGCAACCCGGCGGCTGACGACGCCCTCTCTGGCTGACGCACCGCGACCAGCTCACACACGTCCGCCGACGTCCGGCTGGCGTTCGGCTGGGAACGTGTCGGCGCAGCCGACCCCGCCAGGGTGGCGGGTGGGGTCGGCGGACGTGGGGTCGGCGGACGTGTGTCATCGGCGTCGATCCCCACGACGCGGATCCCGGTGGGAGCCATCGCCGCAGTCACAGCAGCACCCCCGAAGCCGATGACGCCCTCTCTGGCTGTCCGGAGCGACCAGATCGACGTGTGTCGTCAGCGTCCCGCCCGAAGACCCGGTTGGTGGTGCCCGTCGGCCAGAGGTGTGTGCTCATGGGACTGAGCAGTGTGCCAGGTCGATCACGCCGATCCGTTCCGGTTGGCCTGGCGGCAGCCCCAGAGGCTCGTGCTGCGAGCGCCAGCCCGAGCCGGCGAGCGCAGCGAGCTTCGGCGGGGATGGGCCCAGCGGGTCGGATCGTGCGGGCCGACCCCGCCTGCGACATGGCTGCTGTGTGCCAGGTCGATCGCGTCGACCGGCTCCGGTTGGGAGAGTCCCTCAGCCGCTGGCCTTGGCGAGGAACTGGTCGCGCTGGACGACGACCCGGGTCACCCGGCCGGCGGCGACCAGGCCGCAGCGATCACTGACCGAGATTGTGAAGGTGAGCCGGCGGCCCTCGATCTTCTCCAGGGTGGCGTCGGCGATGACCTCACCGCCGACCGCGGTGGGGGCCAGGTGGTCGATCTGGACCCGCATGCCGACGGTGGTCTGCCCGGCGGCCAGGTGGGTGCCCAGGGCGACGATGGCGGCCTGCTCGGCCAGGGCGACGACGCGGGGCGTCGCAAGCACCGGCACGTCGCCGGACCCGAGGGCCTCGGCCGTGTCGGCCGCGAGGACGTCCAGGGTGACCTTCCCGGTGAGCCCGGGGCGGACGGAGGCGGCGAGGGCCTGGGTGGGCGGCACGGACCCGTACGCTACGCCCGCGCGCCGGGGGTCGGGCAAAGCCGTGGGGGCGGCTCGATCACCGGCCGGCGGGGGAGCGCCGGGCCAGGCCGCGCAGGAGGTCCGGGGGCGGGGTCCACGACCAGGGGAGCCCGGGGTCGAGGACCAGGTGGACGTCGTCGCCGATGGCCTCGACCAGCGCCCAGCCGCGGACGACCCGGTGGGCCGCCGGGCCCAGGGCGTGCACCATGGCGTAGCGCGACGTGAACGCACCGAGGATCGCTCGGTCCTGCCCGTCCCACTCGATCGGCAGGTGGAGGGCGACCGCTCCGGTGCGGGCGGGCCCGCCGCCCGGCCGGTCGGGGTCGACCGGGACGACCAGGTCGGCGTCGACGACCGCCGCGGTCGCCCGCACGCCGGCCCGGCGGGCGATCTCCCCGGGGCGGTCCCCGTCGCCTCGCGCCGCGGCGAGGGCGACCAGGTCCACCTCGAGCCGGCCGCCCGCACCGATCGGGGGAGCGATCGCCAGCAGCGCGTCCAGGACGTCGACGTCGGGCCGGAGCCCGACGATCGTCACGGCCTCGCCGTACACCACGCCGGCGGCGGCGGCGACGGCGCCGACCGCGTCCGACCCGGGGGCGAGGGCATCGGGGGGGCCGACCAGCCCCACGGCGGGGTGGAGGTCACGGAGGTAGAGGAAGGCGAGGTCGAGGTCGTCCCGCTCGACCACCACCCGGCGGATGCGGTCGACGACCGGGTCGAGCGGGGGGAGGGGCAGCGGGGCGACGTCGGTGCTCACGATGACGCCGGAGCCACCAGCGGGTCGAAGGTGCCGAGCGGTGGGACCCCGATCCACCGGCCGGCCATGTCGGGCGAGGACGCCGTCGTCATGTCGCTGCCGTCGGGGTGGCGGCGCCAGTACCGGATGAGGCCGTCGGGCCGGGTGAGCACGACGGTCCGGGGCCGCGGCCGGGGCGATCCGTCGTCGTCGGCCGTGCTGGTCTCGGTGAGGAACAGGCCCTCGGTGAACCGGGCCCACTCGCAGCGGTGCACGTCGCCCCCGGCGTAGGTCGTGGCCACGACGACGGTGGTCCCGAAGGCCACGACGTCGAGGGCGTCCCGGGTGCGGCGGATCGCGGTGTAGCCCGCCCCGACCCCGTCGAGGTCCCGGCGCGGCACCGGCTCGATCGGCTGGCGGGCCACGGGGTCCCACCGCCGGGCGAAGGTCACCTCGGCGTCGCCGGGCGGGTCGGGCGGGGACGCCGGGAGCGGGCCGTCGGGTGGCGCCGCGGCGGGGCCCGGGTTCCGGAACGGGTCCCCGGCCGCCACGGCGGCGACGTCGACGGCCCGACCGTCGAGGAGGGCGGCGGCGTCGGGCGGGCTGATGCGGGTGTCGGCCTCCGACGCGTGGTCCAGCCGCACGGTGACGCCCGTCGAGGCGACCCAGCCCAGGACCTCGCGCACCGGGCGCCCCTCCATCGGCGGGCGGTCGGGGTGCGCCCACAGGGCCATCCAGAGCCCGGTGAAGGCGGTGAGGTGCTCCTGGCCGGACGGCCCGGTGGCGAGGGGGTGGCGGCCGTCGTCGGAGGTGGGGAAGAGCACCTCCTCGTCGAGGGCGACCGCCTCCGCCAACCGCTCACCGGCGTCGGGCTCCCGGCGGGCGACGGCCTCGAGGGCGGCGGCGAGGGTGGGCGCCCACGGTGGGGCGAGGAGGCTCACGGGCCGACCGGGACCTCGGGCCCGATCCAGGCCAGCTCGGGGAGACCGGGCCAGAGCCGCGCCGCCAGCCCGTCGTCGAGGAAGGCGTCGTAGGCCCCGAACGCGGGCGGCGGCAGGTCGAACGGCGTGCGGTCGATCGACCGCTCCTCGACCACCTCGGCCCCCGCATCGGTCCAGTGGACCCAGATGGCGGGGTCGACGCCCAGCTTGAGGTACTCGTACACGAGCTGGTCCCGGGGCACGGCCTCGCTGCTGCCGGCCCGACGGTCGATCTGGGTGATGCGGAACGCCTCGCCCGGTGCCGGCTGCTTCCAGACGTGCACCAGGTCGGCCGTGCCGGTGTCGTGGCGGTGGAACTCCACCGTGATGCCGTGCTGGTTGACGGTGAGGCCGACGACCGGGAGCTCGAGCCGGCCGTCGGGGGCGGCGGTGAGCACCGCCCCGTAGGGCTCGTCGGCCTCGTGGCGGGCGCGCGCCTCGTCCTCGGAGATCGGATCGATCGGCGCCCGGGTCCAGTCGTTCCAGGCGCCGGCGCCGTAGCCGACGATCCGGTAGGGCGGGCGGGTGGGGGGCATGGCGTGGTCCTCAGCGGCCGACGAGCACGGTGCCATCAGTATCCCGGATGGTGATGCGGAGCTGGCGCGCCCGATCGATGACGGCTTGGGGGATGGCATCGGCCTGGGGCGGGACGACCAGGACGTACCGACCCGACAGGTTGGCGGTGCCATCGGGCCAGAGGGCGTCGGGGTCGAGCCCCGCCGCCTCGGCCTTGGCCCGGACGGTCGGCGTGATCTTGACCTCCTGGCCGGGGGCGTACTTGGCCGGGAGCTCCTCGAGGTAGTCGATCGCCTCGCGCGTCGTGATGTCGGCGAGCTGGGTGAACTTGTTCGAGATGATCTCGCCGGCGACCGGGTCCCACGCGTCGAGGCGGACACCGCCGCGCGACCCCGGCGGTCCCAGCTCGACCTGGGCGATCTCGGTACCCGTGCCCCGGCGTTGGTTGTCGAAGGCGTTGCCCACCGCCCAGTTCATGAAGGCGTTGATCTGCTCGGGGCTCAGGTCCGTCCGGTTCTCGAGGTACCGCCGCATGGCGGCGCGGGTCCGGCCGATGTCGCCGTCGAAGTCCCGGAGCAGGCGGTTGAACGTGCGGAGGGTCGTGCCGTAGCTGCCGGCGTCGAGGTCGACGTGGCGGAGGTTGCGGATGGCGTGCAGGTAGTCGCCGAGCCGGCGGAGGGCGCCGGTGGCCCCGACGCCCCGTCGGGCGGCGGTGGCGCTGCCGGCGGTGAAGTAGGCGAGGACGGCGTCGGGGGCCAGGGCGCCGAACCAGCGCTCCGGGTTGTCCTTCAGGCCATCGAGGTCGACGATCGCCTCGAGGAACTCGAGCGGGTTGGTGATGCCGTGCCAGACGCCGGAGGCGAGGGCGCCGACGTCCTCGCGCCACCCGTCGTTGTCGAAGATCATCCGGACGGTGCTGATGTCCCAGAGGAACGTGACCGTGCCCCAGATGGCGTCCCACGCCCCGGCGAAGAAGTCCACCACCCCGCCCAGGACCCCCGGCCGGTTCTTGGGCCGCATGCCGTCCTCGAGCATGGCCTCGAAGTCCTCCTGGGACCCGGCCTCGGCGATGGCGGCGGCGAACCCGGCCATCAGGGCGTCGTCGCCGGACCGCTCGTCGATCTCCGCCATGATCGCCTCGATGGCGTCGTGGTCGCGGTCCGCGGCGGCCTGGGCGAGGCGGTCGTAGAGCTCCTCGCCCTCCTCGACCCGCGCCCGCACCTCGGCCGGAGGGTCGCCCATGAGGGGCGGCAGGGCCGCGATCACCTCGTCGTCGTCGACGGTGACCGTCAGGCCGGGGTCGGCGCCGCCGTCGGCCTCCATGAAGCCGGTGGCGACGACCCCGACCCACATGTCGAGCTCCTGGGCCAGCTGACGGGCGTCGAGCACGCCGTCGCCGGGGGTGGGGTAGCAGGCGGTGAAGAACTCGATGTTCGGCGAGCGCATCATCACGCCGACCAACCGGTCGAGCTCGGCCGTCGAGGGCATGGCCTCGTGCTGGGCGCCGGTGCCGGCCATGTAGTCGAGGAGGTCGAGGGGCCGGGCGCTGCTCGTGGTCATCGGGGGCCGTTCCGGTCCGGGCCGCCGGGGGGTGCGGAGTGGTCGTGGTCCCGCTCGCAGGTGGTCTTGAGGACCCGGGCCTCGGCGGCGGCGTCGTCGATGGCTCCCGCCAGGGTGCGGAGCCGCTCGACCTCGTCCTGGAGCGCCTGCTGGCTGGTGGTGAAGTCGCGGTCGAAGTCGTCGCGGAAGCGGCCCGACCAGTCCTCGACGGCCGTGGTCCGGGCCCGGGCCCGGGCCTCCCGGAGTGACGCCAGGTAGCCGGCGTGGCGCCGGCACTCGGCCGCGGCGAGCTCGGCGGACGCGAAGTCGAAGGTGACGGGACAGCTGGGCACGGGGGCTCCGAGGGGGAAGGTGAGCGCCGTCGTCTGATGTACCCCCGATGCATTTCGATGCAAACCGTGGGTCCCGAGACGGGGAGCCCTCCCCCCGGTCCGTCGGTACGCTGCCCCGATGATCGATGAGGCCGTGCTGTCCCAGGTCCTCGCCTCCGCCCTGCACGGTGGCGGCGACTTCGCCGAGGTCTTCGCCGAGGACAAGAGGGCGACGTCGGCCGTCCTCGACGACGGGCGCATCGAGGAGCTGTCCTCGGGGCGCGACCGGGGCGCCGGCATCCGGGTCATCACTGGCGACACCACGGGGTACGCCCACACCTCCGACCTCTCCGAGACCGGCCTCCTGGCCGCCGCCGAGGCGGCCGGCGCCGCCGCCCGCCGAGGCGGGGGCGGGGCCAACGTCGTCGCCCTCGACCGGGTGGCCAGCCGTCACCCCAGCACGGTGGCGATCCTGCCCGAGGACGTCCCCAAGGCCCGCAAGGTCGAGCTCCTGCGCCGGGCCGACGAGGCCGCCCGCGCCGCCGACGGCGCCGTCAGCCAGGTGAGTGCCCGCTACGGCGACAGCCGGCGGCGGATCCTCGTCGCCAACAGCGAGGGCCTGCTGGCCGAGGACGACCAGGTCCGCACCCTCTTCTCGATCGGCGTGGTCGCCACCGGCGACACCGGCATGCAGACCGGGCGCCAGAGCCTCGGCCACACCGTCGGCTTCGAGCTGTTCGACCACCACGAGGTCGAGGACCTGGCCCGCAAGGCCGCCCGCCGGGCCATCACCAAGCTGGGCGCCCGCCCGGCGCCGTCGGGGGAGATGCCGGTCGTCATCGGTGCCGGCGGCGGTGGGGTGCTGTTCCACGAGGCGTGCGGCCACGGGCTCGAGGCCGACCTCGTCTCCAAGGGCGCCTCGGTCTACAAGGGCCGGGTCGGCGAGCAGGTCGCGTCGCCGCTCGTCACCTTGATCGACGACGGCACCGTCGCCGACGAGTGGGGCTGCTTCGGCATCGACGACGAGGGCAGCCCGGCCCAGCGCAACGTGCTCATCCAGGACGGCGTGCTGACGGACTACATGTGGGACCACACCCGGTCCCGCAAGGAGGGCCGGCCCCGGTCGGGCAACGGCCGCCGGCAGAGCTACCAGCACCTCCCGATGGTGCGGATGACCAACACGTTCCTCACCAACGGCACCGAGGACCCGGCCGACATCATCGCCGGAACCGACCACGGCGTGTACGTGGCCCAGCTCGGCGGTGGCTCGGTCAACACCGCCACGGGGGACTTCGTCTTCGGCATGTGGGAGGCGTACCTGATCGAGGACGGGGAGATCACCGAGCCGCTGCGCGAGGGCAACCTCATCGGCAACGGCCCCAAGGTGCTGGTCGACATCGACGCCCTCGGCAACGACTTCGCCATGGGCTCGCCGGGCACGTGCGGCAAGGACGGCCAGGGCGTCCCCGTCGGCGACGGCGTCCCCACCCTCCGGGTCAAGAGCCTCACGATCGGTGGGACCGCAGCGTGACCCCGCCCAACGTTGTCCGGAAGTCATCCTCTGTGGCCGGGTTCCGGACAAAGGTCGCGGCGTGAGCGGCCGCGCGGGGTCGGGTGACCTGACCGACATCGCCGACCGGGTCGTCGCCATGGCCGGCGACGGCGAGCAGGTCGAGGCCGTCGTCGGGCGGAGCCGCCACACCGAGGTGCGGGCCTACCAGTCCGACGTCGAGTCGCTGTCGTCGGCCGAGACCATGGGCGTGGGCATCCGGGTCGTCCTCGGTGACCGGCAGGGCTTCGCCTACGCCGCGACCTTCGACGAGGACGTGATCGCCGAGACCCTGGCCGAGGCCCGCGACAACGCCGGGTTCGCCTCGCCGGACCCGCACGTCGGTCTGGCCGCGCCCGACGGCGTGCCCGTCCCCGAGCTCGACCTGTTCCGACCGTCGCTGCTCGAGGTGTCGACCGAGCGCAAGGTCGAGCTGGCCCTCGAGCTGGAGGCGGCGGTGAAGGGGGCCGACCCCCGGATCTCGGGCGTGGAGTCGGCCGAGTTCGTCGACGCCATGGGCGAGGCGTGCGTGGCCACCACCACGGGCATCCGCTCGGAGTCGGCCTCGACGGCCTGCTACGTCGCCGTCTCGTGCCTGGCCGAGGCCGACGGTCTCACCCAGACCGGGTTCGGCTTCTCGGTCGGCCGGGAGCTGGACGACCTCGTGCTGGGCGACGCCGCCGACGACGCCGTCATGCGGGCCACCCGCCTGCTCGGCGCCACCAAGCCGGCCAGCACCCGCACCACCATCGTCCTCGACCCGTACGTCACGGCCCAGGTGATCGGCATCATCGGCTCGACCCTGTCGGGTGAGATGGTGCTGAAGGGGCGCTCACCGTTCGCCGAGCGCCTGGGCGAGGAGGTCGGCTCGCCGCTCGTCACGCTGGTCGACGACGCCACCAACCCGCTGGCCTACACGGCGTCGGCCACCGACGGCGAGGGTCTGGCCAGCCGGCGCACCCCCCTCATCTCCGAGGGCGTGCTGCGGTCGTTCGTGCACAACGCCTACAGCGGTCGGTGGGCCGGCACCGCCTCGACGGGCAACGCCGTCCGCGGGGGGTTCAAGTCGACGCCCGGCGTCGGGTGCCGGGCCCTGTCCCTCGCCCCCGGCGAGCACCCCCAGGACGAGCTCCTGCGCCAGGTGGGCGAGGGCGTCCTCATCTCGTCGGTCATCGGCATGCACTCGGGCGTGAACGCCGTCAGCGGGGACTTCTCCACCGGCGCCGAGGGCCTCCGCATCACCGGCGGCGAGCAGGGCGCGCCCCTGCGCGAGTTCACCATCGCCTCCACGCTCCAGCGCATGCTCCGCGACGTCGAGGCCGTCGGCAACGACGTCGACTGGCTCCCCATGTCCGCCGCCGGCGTCAGCCTCGTCATCCGCGACGTGACGATCTCGGGGACCTAGGTCTTCTCGTCAGGAACCTCGCTTCGCTCGGTTCCTTCCTCGAGCTGAAGGTCCCTCGCTGCGCTCGGGGCCGAACACCTTCCCGGAGCCGGACGCCTCGTTCCTCGGCGACACGGCTCCTCTGCGGTGGGAGACCCCCCGCACCCCCCAGCGGCTGCGCCGAGCCGTGCCTGCGTCGGTCGAGCTCATCTCCCTGTCGGGACTGGGTCGACCTCGCGCTCGTGCCGGACCGGGTCGGGTGGTCTGCCAGGATCGACCCTCGTGTCGTTCGTGGAGGCTGTCGTCCTGGGGATCGTCCAGGGCCTGACCGAGTTCCTGCCCATCTCGTCGAGCGGGCACCTCCGCATCGTGCCGGCCCTCTTCGGGTGGGAGGACCCGGGGGCGGCCTTCACCGCCGTGACCCAGCTGGGCACGGTCGCCGCCGTCGTCATCTACTTCTGGCGGGACCTGTGGCGCATCACCACGACGTGGGTCCGGTCGCTGTTCGACCCGTCGCTGCGGGGCGAGCTCGACGCCCGGATGGGGTGGTACCTCATCCTCGCCACCATCCCGATCGGGATCTGCGGCCTGGCCTTCAAGGACCAGATCGAGTCCGGGGCTCGCGACCTGCGCATCGTCGGCACGACCCTCATCGTGCTCGGCCTCGTCCTCTACGCCGCCGAGCGGGTCGGCACGCGGGAGCGCACCATCCACGACGTCGACACCCGGTCGGCCTTCGGCATCGGCCTGGCCCAGGCCATGGCCCTCGTGCCCGGCGTGTCCCGGTCGGGGGCGACCATCAGCGCCGGGCTGTTCATGGGCTTCACCCGGGAGGGCGCGGCCCGCTTCTCGTTCCTGCTCTCGATCCCCGCCGTCGTCCTCTCGGGCGTCGTGACCGCCCCCGACATCACCGCCGGCGACGGCCCCGGGGTGGCCGAGACGGTGGTGGCCACCGCCCTGGCCTTCGTGGTCGGCTACGCCGCCATCGCCTGGTTCCTCAAGTACCTGACCAGCCACTCGACCGCCGTCTTCGTGATCTACCGGATCGCCCTGGGCGCGCTCGTGCTGGCTCTGCTCGCCGGCGGGGTCATCGACGCGCGCTGAGGCGGGATCGGTCAGGATGCCCGCCGTGATCCGTGCCCGCCGCTCCCTCGCCGTCCTCCTCGTCGTCGCCGCCCTGGGGGTCGGGTGCGGGGGCGACGACAACTCCACCGCCGACGACGGCGCCGACGCCACGACGACCACCGCCGAGGCGGCCGAGGACACGGGGGAGGCGGCCGAGGGCGGGGCCGACGAGGTCGACGACGCCCCGTCGGGCGAGGAGGGGGGGACCGGGCCGGCGGTGCCCTCGGCCGGGTGCGCCTCGGCCCCCCACGCCCCGACCGACAAGGAGCGGGTCGACCTGGCGGCGGGCGGGGTCGATCGGTACTACCTGCTGACCGCGCCCGAGGACGAGGAGCCGCTCCCGCTCGTCGTGGACCTCCACGGGTTCACCGAGGGCGCCGACGTCCACGCCCTCCAGAGCGCCCTCGGCGAGTACGGCGTGGAGCAGGGCTTCGCCACCGTCTTCCCCCACGGCACGGGCGAGCCGGTGCGGTGGGACGTCGGGGGCGCGGGGTCGCCCGACCTCGCCTTCATCGACGCGGTGGTGGACGAGGTCGCCGCCGGGCGCTGCATCGACACGTCCCGCGTCTACGCCACCGGCCTGTCGATGGGCGCGTTCATGACGTCCCTCCTGGCCTGCGAGCGGGCGGACCGCTTCGCCGCCTTCGCCCCGGTGAACGGCCTCCAGCTCCCCGACGGGTGCGCGCCCGGCCGGCCGGTCCCGCTCCTGACGTTCCACGGCACCCTGGACCCGATCCTCCTCTTCAACGGCGGTGTCGACACCAGCTCGTTCGCCGGTGGTGAGCAGGGGGCCAGCGCGACCATCCCCGAGCCCGACCTCGACGGCGAGGGCTACCCGGCCACGGCGGCGGCGTGGGCCGAGCTCCAGGGCTGCACCGACCCCACCGACGAGGTCGACCCCCCGGTGATCGACCGGACCTGGACGTGCCCGGACGGGGCGGCCATGGAGTTCGTGATCATCGAGGGCCAGGGCCACGGCTGGCCGGGCAGCGCCTTCGCCGAGCAGATCACCGACATCACCGGCCCCCAGGTCGACGGGGTCGACGCCAACGAGCGGATCTGGGAGTTCTTCCAGCGCCACCAGCTGCCCGCCGGCTGAGCGCTCACGGGGGCCGGAGGGCCAGGACGAGCGGGCCGACGGTGAGGGCGGCGGCGACGTCGGCGGCCAGGCCGGCGTCGAGGGCGATCACGACGGTCTCCTCGCCGACGTCGAGGACGACGGCGTCGGTGGCCACCACGTCGGGCCGGCCAGGTGCGACCGGCAGGTCGCCGCCGACCCCGCCCCCGGGCGCGCCGCCGGCGACGACGTCGACCCGGTCGCCGGGGGAGAGGGGCAGCCCGGGGATGGCCAGCGGGATGGTCATCGCCCTCTCGTCGGGGGCGAGGAGGGCGGCGGGTCCGGCGGCGTCGGAGCCGCTGATCCGGCGCTCGAGCACCACCTCGCCGGGGGTGAGGGCGACGAGGGCGCGCCGGCCGTCGGGCAGCGCCGTCAGCGCCCCGTCGGGGACGACGGCTCGCGGCAGCCGTCGGACCTCGGCCACGTCGGCGTCGACCGGTGCGCCGACGGCGACCTCGGCGGTGGCCACGACGACGGGATGGGTCTCGCCGTAGGCCGCGGCGGCGGCGTCAGCCCGCCGGAGGGTGCCGTGGACGACCCCGGCGGTGAGGACGGTGAGGGCGATCGCGGCCGCGTACCAGGGGACGGCGCGGCGGGGGAGGCGGGGGCGGAGGGGCCGCAGCGAGCGGCGGGGCCGGAACGGGGGCACGGGCGCGTCCTTCCATCGGGGACCGACGGGGGAAGCGTCGGTCCCCGTGTTCCCGCCCGACCGGCGGCTCACACGTGCCGCACGGAAGGTGCCTGGCACCAACCGTGTCGGACCACGGAAGGTGCCTGGCACCAACCGTGGCGGACCACGGAAGGTGCCTGGCACCAACCGTGGCGGACCACGGAAGGTGCCTGGCACCATCCGTGGCGCGCGGCTTCAGGTGGGGACGTCGGGTTCGAGCCCGCCGGGGGCGGCGGCGCAGGCGCACGAGCGGGTGGCCGGGACGGCGGCCAGGGCGCCGAGGAGGACCTGGCGCAGCTTGGGGATGTTGGCCTCGAAGGTGGCGAACACCTCGGCCTGGGTCACGGGGGCGACGCCCGGGTCGTCGTCGACGCCGGTGTCGTAGTCGGTGACGAGGGCGGCCGAGGCGTAGCAGAGCCCCAGCTCCCGGGCGAGGGCGGCCTCGGGCATCTGGGTCATGTTGATGACGGTTGCGCCCTGCTCGCGGTGCAGGCGGGACTCGGCGCGGGTGGCGAAGCGGGGCCCCTGGATGACGACCACCGTGCCGCCGTCGTGCACGGGGAGCGGCCCGTCGGCGGCCCCGGCGAGCAGCGCCGACCGCAGCTCGGGGCAGTACGGGTCGGCGAGGGACACGTGGTTGACCGTCGGGCCCTCGAAGTAGGTGTCGGGGCGGCCCCAGGTGCGATCCACGGCCTGGTCGAGCACCACCAGGTCGCCCGGGTGGCGGTCGGGGTGGAGCGAGCCGGCGGCGCACGGCCCCAGCACCCGGGCGACGCCCAGCTCTCGCAGCGCCCACAGGTTGGCCCGGTACGGCACCCGGTGGGGCGGGAACCGGTGGCCGGGCCCGTGGCGGGGGAGGAAGGCGACGGTCCGGCCGTCGACGTCGGCGAGCTGGATCGGCCCCGAGGGCGGCCCCCAGGGCGTGTCGAGCTCGACCGTCTCGACGTCGTCGTGGAGGGCGGTGAAGCCCGAGCCGCCGATGACGGCGAGCTCAGCCGTGGGGCCCGGCACCGGCGGTCAGTCGGACGAGGTCGACGAGCCGGAGGACGAGCTGGTGCTCGCCTCCTTCCTCGGCGTGGCCTTCGGGGTGTCGGTCGTGGCCGCCCCGTCGGAGGACGCTGCGTCCTTCTTGGCCCCGTCGCCGTTGCTCGACCCGGCCGTGGCCGCCGTGGAGCCCGAGCGGCTGTCGGTCTTGTAGAAGCCGCTGCCCTTGAACGAGATGCCGACGCTCCCGAAGACCTTCTTGAGGGCGCCGCTGCACTCGGGGCACTCGGTCAGAGCGTCGTCGGTGAAGGACTGGTAGGCGTCGAAGGTGTGGCCGCAGTCCTTGCAGCGGTACTCGTACGTGGGCATCGGCGTCTCCGCGTTGGCACTCTCACGGTGGGAGTGCCAGCGTACCGGCCGGGCCGGACCCGATCGCAACCCTCGCCCGGCGGGTAGAACAGGGGACGTGCAAGCGCCCCGCACCGTCACCACCGCCGTCATCCCCGCCGCCGGCCTCGGCACCCGCTTCCTGCCGGCCACCAAGGCCCAGCCCAAGGAGATGCTGCCGGTCGTCGACAAGCCGGCGATCCAGTACGTCGTCGAGGAGGCCGTGCGCGCCGGCATCGACGACATCTTGATCATCACCGGGCGCGGCAAGCGCAGCCTCGAGGACCACTTCGACCGCAACTTCGAGCTCGAGTACTTCCTCGGCGAGAAGGGCAAGCACGCCCAGCGCGACCAGCTGGTGAACATCGCCGAGCTGGCCGACATCCACTACGTCCGCCAGGGCGAGCCGCTCGGTCTGGGCCACGCCATCTCCGTCGCCCGCAAGCACGTGGGCGACAACCCCTTCGCCGTGCTCCTGGGCGACGAGTGGATGAGCCCCGACACGCCGCTGCTCGAGAACATGATCGCCACCTACGAGCGCTACAACCGCTCGGTCGTCGCCCTCAAGGAGGTCACCCCCGAGGAGATCTCCCGCTACGGCTGCGCCAAGCCCGAGCCCGTGTCGGACCGGTTGGTCCAGATCCTCGACCTGGTCGAGAAGCCCGATCCCGCGGTGGCGCCGTCGAACCTGGCCGTGATGGGCCGCTACGTCCTCACCCCCGAGATCTTCGACGCCCTGGCCCAGATCGAGCCCGGCTCCGGGGGCGAGCTCCAGCTGACCGACGCCATCGCCCTGCTCCTCCAGAGCCAGGCCGTCTACGGCTACACCTTCAGCGAGGGCCGCTACGATACCGGCCAGGTGCTCGACTACCTGAAGGTGATCGTCGAGCTGGCGTCCGAGCGCGAGGACCTGGGCCCGGAGTTCCGGGCCTTCCTCTCGGACTTCGTCCGCACCCGCGACCTGTAGGGCGCCGCCCGCCGGACCGCAGGATCGGTTCCGTGGTTGCCCACTACTGCGCTATGCGTCATAGTGGGCGCGGTGGACACCAGCCAGATGCTGCGCGGAGCGCTCGACCTGGTGGTGCTGGCCGTCCTGGCCGACGAGGACGGCTACGGCTACGACGTCCTGCGCCGACTGCGCGAGGCGGGGCTCACCGAGGTCGGCGACGCGTCGGTGTACGGGACGCTCCGCCGCCTCTCGAAGGCCGGCCACCTGCTCTCCTACACGGCGCCGTCGGCCGAGGGGCCGGACCGCCGGTACTACGGGCTGACGCCCCTCGGCCGGGAGGAGCTGGCCCTCGGCACCAAGGCGTGGCGGTCGTTCTCCGACGCCGTCGACGACATCATCCGCAGCCACGTCCCGGGGAGGACGCCGTGACCACCATGCAACCCGACCCCCTGCTCGAGGCCTACGTGCTGCGCGTCGGAGCCGCCCTGGGCGACGTCGAGCCGACCGAGCGCCACGCCCTGCTGGCCGACCTCCGGCTCCACCTCGACGAGGTCGGCCGCGACGACGCCCGCCCCCTCGACGACATCGTCGGCCCGCCCGAGGTCTACGCCGAGGAGCTCCGGGCCGCGGTCGGGCTCGCCGCACCCGACCCGGCCCCTGCCGCCCGGCCCGGCCCGCCCCGGGCGCCGACCGCGGCGGCGTGGCCCTGGGTGGCCAGCCACCTGGCCGGCGCGTGGCGCACGATCGCCCGGGCCGGGCGCGACGTGCACGCCGCGGTGCGGGAGGCGGCCGTCGACGGACCGGCGTGGTGGTTGTTGCGGGCGTACCTGGCCGTCCACGTGCTTGGGGCCGTCACCGGCTCGGAGGGCGCGGTCCTCGTCCCCCGCGTCCTCCACGAGCGGGTCTGGGGTCTGGTGGCGCTGTTCGTGGCGGCGGTGGCGTCGGTCCGCCTGGGCCGGGACCCGGACCGGGTGCCCCGGCGGGTCGTGCAGATCGTCTCGGTCCTCGTGGTCGTCATCGGCGTCATCGCCGTCGTCCAGGCCGACCGGCACCACGACCCGGTCCGCGAGGTGATCTTCGTCGAGTCCGCCCCCCAGCGCGGCGACGTCGTGCCACCCCCCTGACGTCAACCATCCGGCGTCGTCGACCGTCTGAGGCACATGATCGAACCGATGGCGCGCCGTGCCGGGGTCGAGGCGGTGCGCGCCGCCTACGACGCCCACGCCGCCTCGCTGCTGCGGTTCGCGGTGGCGCTGACGGCCGACCGGGCCCTCGCCGAGGACATCGTCCACGACGCGTTCGTCCGTCTGCACCGGGCCTCTCGGCCACCGGCGGCCGGGGCCGAGGCCGCGTTCCTGCGGCGGACGATCACCAACCTCGTCCACGACCACCACCGCCACGGCGCCGTCGTCCGCCGTCTGGCCCCGGCACCTCGGGACCCGGCTCCGTCGGCCGAGACCACGGCGCTCGGTGGCGACCGGGCCCGGGCCGTCGCCTCCGCGGTCGTGGCCCTGCCGGCCCGGCAGCGCGACTGCGTGGCCCTGCACTACTTCGCCGGACTGCCCGATGCCGCCGTCGCCGCCGAGCTCGGGATCTCCGTCGGCTCGGTCAAGACCCATCTGCACCGGGCCCGCGCCGCCCTGACCGTCAGCCTGGAGGACCACCGATGAGCGACGTCGACCAGATCCTGCGCGACCACGCCGCCGACGCCGCCGGCGCCGAGCTCGCCCCCGACGACTGGGAGCGCCTGGTTGGCCATCACCGCGGCCGTCGCCCTCACCCGCAGCGACGGAGCGCGAACGCGGACGACGGCGGCGGCACCGTCGACCGAGACGACCCCGCCGAGCACGGAGCGGAACCACACCCCCGAGGAGCCAAGGCCGGACAGCATCCTGGTCGTGGCCGACGGAGACGGCGACGGCCTCGATGACGTGCTGCTGCTCGAGGGCAGCGGCGTCGACGAGGACGCTTCGGGACCCGATGGCACAGCGGCCCCGGGCGACCGGCTGTTCGAGCCGACCATCCTCGTGTCCGGCTCAGACGTGGCGCCGGCATCGATCACCTCGGTCGACCGAGGGTCCGACGGCACCGTCATGTACGCCGTGGGCGAGGCGGTCTGGCGGATCGACCCCACCAGCGGGCTGGTCTCCGGCCCCATCGCCGCCGACACCGCGTTCGCCGTGTCGGGCGACGGGGAGACCCTCGCCACGGTGGTCGATGGCGTGATCCGGGTCCACAGGGTCGACGAGCGCGGCGGTCGCCCGTTCGCCGACCTTCCCATGGGTGGCGAGGTCACCGCGCTGGCCCTGTCGCCCGACGGCAGCACGATCGCACGCCAGCGGGTCACGCGGGCGGGCGACGGCACGATCGCGGGCACCGCCGTCGACGTCACCGCCGTCGCCGACCCTGGCGGCTGGTCCGAGGTCGAGCGGTCATCGGGGGTCGGCCTCCCGGCCTTCATGCCGGACGGGCACCTCGCCGTGGGGCTGGGCACCCTCGGCGCCAGCCAGGGCCACGCCGAGGCCAGGGCCAGCGAGGTCGGCATGGCGAACCTCGCCACCGGTGAGGTCCGCTGGTCGGTCGGCGGTGGAGGGTTCTCCTTCACGACCCTCGACGCCACCGCCGACGGGGCATGGGTGCTCGTCGTCCACGAAGGAGCGGTCCGGGCCTTCGCCGCCGTCGATGGCTGGTT
The DNA here is from genome assembly GCF_019443745.1 of Iamia sp. SCSIO 61187. Classification (NCBI taxonomy): domain Bacteria; kingdom Bacillati; phylum Actinomycetota; class Acidimicrobiia; order Acidimicrobiales; family Iamiaceae; genus Iamia; species Iamia sp. SCSIO 61187. The sequence goes on along the minus strand of NZ_CP050948.1, from coordinate 3,477,495 downwards.
GTCGGACAGCGGGAGCCTCGTCGGAGTCGGACTCGGGATCGGCGACATCACCGACGTCGCCTGGTGACGCCCGGCCGTCGGCAGACCCGGGTCCGGGCGCGGGCGGCCACTACCGTCCACCGCCATGCGTCCGCTCAGCGAGGTCCGTGACCTGGTCCTGGCCCGCTGCCCGCGGCTCGCCCCCCGGGACCTGCCGCTCGCCCACGTCCGGGGCTGCGTCGTGGTCGACGACGTGGTGGCCGACGCCGACCTGCCCGGCTTCGCCAGCTCGGCCATGGACGGCTTCGCCGTGCGCGCCGCCGACGTCGCGTCCGCCACCGAGGACATCCCCGTCGTCCTCGACGTCGTCGAGACGATCATGGCCGGGCAGACGACGGCGCGGACCGTCGGATCGCGGCAGGCGATCCGGATCATGACCGGCGCCCCCGTCCCCGCGGGGGCCGACGCCATCGTGCCCGTCGAGCGCTCACGCTTCTCCGACGGGTCCCGCGACCACGACGAGACCGTCGCCATCCTCGCCCCGGCCGAGCCCGGCCAGCACGTGCGGGGCGCCGGCGACGACGTGCGCGCCGGCACCGTGGTCATCCCGGCCGGGACGGTCCTGACCGCCCCGCTCATCGGCGTGCTCGCCGCAGTCGGGCGCACCTCCGTCGAGGTCGTCCCCCGCCCCCGGGTCGGCGTGATCTCGACCGGCGACGAGCTCGTCGAGGCGCCCCGGGCCCTCGCCGTGGGCCAGATCCGGGACTCCAACCGCCCGATGCTGCTGGCCAAGGCGGCCGAGGCCGGCTGCGTCCCGGTCGACCTGGGGTGGGTCCGCGACGACGTCGACGCCGTGGCCGCCGCCCTCCACGCCGCCGCCTTCCGCTGCGACGTGATCCTCACCTCGGGCGGCGTCAGCATGGGCGAGGCCGACGTGGTCAAGCTCGTCCTCCAGCGGATGACCGACCCTCAGTGGGTGCAGGTGGCCATCCGCCCGGCCAAGCCCTTCGCCCTCGCCACCGTCGACGGCGTCCCGCTGCTCGGGCTGCCCGGCAACCCGGTCTCGTCGCTGGTGAGCTTCGAGGTCATCGCCCGCCCCGCCCTGCGGCAGATGGCCGGCCGCCCGGTCGAGGGGCTCCGGGTCCGGGCCCGGGCCGCGGTGGCGCTCGACCGCCGGCCCGACGGCAAGGACCACCTCCTGCGGGTCACCCTGGACCCCGCCGACGGCGCCCTGACCGCCACGCCGGTGGCGGCCCAGGGCAGCCACCAGCTGTGGGCCACGGCCCAGGCCGACGGGCTGGCGCTCGTCCCCGACGGGCCCGGCATCCCCGCCGGCGACGAGGTCGAGGTCCTCGTCCTCGACCCCGAGGCGCTCGTGCCGGGCCGGCCGTAGGCTGGTCCGGTGATCCGCCCCCTCGTCGACGGTCACGGGCGCGTCCACCGCGACCTGCGCATCTCGGTCACCGACCGCTGCAACCTCCGCTGCTCGTACTGCATGCCGGAGGAGGGGATGGTCTGGCAGCCCCGCCACGAGCTCCTCTCGTTCGAGGAGATCGAGCGGCTCGCCCGCGTCCTCGTCGAGCGGCTCGGCATCGACGCCATCCGTCTCACCGGCGGTGAGCCGACCCTTCGGGCCCACCTCCCGGTCCTGGTCGAGCGGCTGGCCCGGCTCGGGACCGACCTGAGCATGACCACCAACGCCACGACCCTCGACCGCCAGGCGGCCGACCTGGCCACCGCCGGGCTGCGCCGGGTCAACATCTCGCTCGACACCCTCCAGCGCGACCGGTTCGTGGAGCTCACCCGCCGCGACGACCTCGACAAGGTCCTCGCCGGCATCAACGCCGCCCTCGACGCCGGCCTCACCCCCGTGAAGCTCAACGTGGTGGCCATGCGGGGCGTCAACGAGGACGAGATCGTCGACCTGGCCGCCTTCGGCCGCGAGCGCGGCATCGGCGTCCGCTTCATCGAGTTCATGCCCCTCGACGCGTCGGGTGAGTGGAAGGCCGGGGCCGTCGTCTCCCAGGCCGAGATCGTCGCCGCCATCGCCGCCGTCTTCCCCCTCGACCCCGTCCCCCGGGGCTCGGCCCCCGCCTCGCTGTGGCGCTACCGGGACGGCCGCGGCGACGTCGGTGTCATCCCCAGCGTCACCCAGCCCTTCTGCGGCGACTGCGACCGGATCCGCCTGACCGCCGACGGCAAGCTCCGCACCTGCCTGTTCGCCACCGTCGAGACCGACTTCCGCGACCTCATGCGCAACGGTGCCGACGACGACCACCTGGCCTCGGCCTTCGCCGCCGCCGTCGGCGACAAGGGTCCCGGCCACCTCATCGGCCAGCCCGCCTTCATCCGCCCCCGCCGGAGCATGTCCCAGATCGGCGGGTAGTCGGAGTCACTCGCTTCGCTCCGTTCCTCCGAGCTGAACGTGCTCGCTGCGCTCGCGCTGAAGGTCCTCCCGGAGTCGGACGCCTCGTTCCTCGGCGACACGACTCCTCTGCGGGGGGCGACCCCCCGCACCCCCCTGCGGCTGCGCCGGGCCGGGCTGCGTCGTGGCGATCTGGCTACGCGGTCCTCGGGCGTCGTCCGCCTCGTCTCGTCGCCGGACGGCCGGTGGCGGCGTTGGGCGTAGCATCCCTGCATGCCCGATCGTGGACTGACCCACCTCGACCCGCTCGGGCGCGCCCGCATGGTCGACGTGACCCCCAAGGACCCGACGCACCGGCGGGCCGTGGCCCGGGGCCGGGTGTACATGAACCCCGAGACGACATCGCTCGTCGCCCGGGGCGGGGTGGGCAAGGGCGATGTCCTGGCCGTGGCCCGCGTCGCCGGCATCCAGGCCGCCAAGCGGGCCTCGGACCTCATCCCCCTGTGCCACCCCCTGCTGGTCGGGGCGGTCCTGGTGAACTTCCGGATCGAGGACGCCTACATCGAGGTCGAGGCCCACGTCGACACCGTCGACCGCACCGGCGTCGAGATGGAGGCCCTCACCGCCTGCTCGGTCGCCGCCCTCACCATCTACGACATGTGCAAGTCGGCCGACCGCTCCATGACGATCGGCGACATCGCCCTGTGGGAGAAGACCGGGGGCCGCTCGGGCGTGTACCGCCGCGAGCCCGACGCCGGTGCCGACCAGTCGATCGACAGCATCCTCCTCGACCACCCCCGCAGCGACGCCGACGACGGCTCCGAGGACCCGGCCGGCGAGGGTGCCCCGGGGATGATCGGTCCCGCCGGGCTCGGCGACCCCGCCGAGGTCTGATCGTCCCGGCCCAGGTCAGGCGGCGTCAGCCGACCGTCAGCGGGCGCCGTGGGCTGGCTCTCGCCACCCTTTCGTAGTAGAACCGTCACATTCCCCCCGCCGCCGTGACATCGTCGTCACATCGGGCGACCGCCGCACCGCCCTGCCTCCCCATCCCCGTCCCGCGGGGTGGCCGCAGGTACGGTCATGACAGGAAGAGCTGATCTGAAGGATGGGTGTGCCGGTCCTGATCCTCCTCGCCATCGTGTGGGCCATCGTGTTGGTCCCGCCGCTCGTGCGGAACCGCGCTGACCTCCGTCCCGGATCATCGGTCTCGAGCTTCCGGCAGGACCTGGCCGTCATCGGCCGCACCACGCCGACCAGCTCGCTCCGGCCGCCGTCGCTCGCCCCCATCGGGTCGAGCACGACCCGCGCCGCGTCCGGCGCCCCCCTGGCCGGCACGCCCGCCGGCCGGTCCGCCGCCCGCAAGCGCCGCCGCGACGTGCTCTTCACCCTTGGCGGCGCCGCCGGCTTCACCCTGCTGCTGGCCCTCGCCTTCGGCGGCCCGATGCTGCTCCTGCACCTCGCCGTCGACGTCGCCCTCGGGGCCTACGTCTACCTCCTGGTGCAGATGCGGAAGCTGGCCGAGGAGCAGGCGGTCAAGGTGCGCTACCTGGCCGCCCCGGCCCAGAGCCAGCCCCGCCTGGTCGCCGTCCGGCGCACCGCCTCGGGCTGAGCCCGCCCGGGCCCCGGCGCTGCTCCGTGGCCGAGCCGCCCTCGACCCGCGCCCGGCTCGAGGGCATCACCGACACCATCCGGGTGGGGCTGAGCGCGGCCCACGACGCCCGCGAGACCGCCCTCCCGGCGTGCCGGGCCACCATCCGGAGCGCGTCGCGGGCCATCCGCGCCATCCACCGGGGCGAGGCCGCGGCCGCCGGCGCCCACGTGGCCGAGGCCGAGGCCTCCCTGCGCGTCGCCCAGCGGACGCTGGCGCCGTTCCCTGCCGTCGCCCACGGCGGGTTCCTCCACGACGCCGAGAAGGAGCTGGCCGAGGCCCGCCTCACGGCCGCCCTCGTCGCCGGTGAGCCGGTCCCCGGTCCCGACGAGCTGGGCGTCGACCCCACGGCGTGGATGCGGGGGCTGTGCGAGGCCGCCAGCGAGCTGCGGCGCAACCTGCTCGACCGGCTGCGCGAGGGCGACCTGGCCCGGGGCGAGGCCCTGCTCGTCGCCATGGACGACGTCTACGACGTGCTGTCGCTGGTCGACTACCCCGATGCCCTCACCCACGGCCTGCGGCGCTCGCTCGACCAGCTGCGGGCCGTGCTCGAGCGCAGCCGGGGAGACGTCACCACGACGGTGCTCCAGACCCGGCTGCAGCGGGCGATCGTGGCCGGTGACCGGGAGGGCGGGGGCGGTGCGGCAGGACCGGACGCCACGGCGGAGCCGCCGCAGCCCTGACGCGGCTCGGCCGACCCCCCGCCAGGAGGCCGGCCGAACCAGGACGGGTGGAGCCCGTCGGGCTCAGCAGCCCTGCATGAAGACCTGGACGGTGTAGACCCGGCTGCCGGCCTTGGCGTAGCCGACCCCGACGTAGCTCCACCGGCGGTCGAGGACGTTGTCTCGGTGCTTGGTCGACCGCATGTAGGCGTCCTGGACGCCGGCGGCGGAGCTGCCGTAGCCCACGTTCTCGCCCAGGGCGCGCCAGCAGCCGGGGACGCCGGAGGTGAGGTTCGAGTGCGACAGCACCCCGTCACGGGCCAGCTTCTCGGCCCAGGCCTGGGCCTTGGTGTTGAGCTGGCCGTGGGTCGGCAGGCGGCGGAGGGCGTAGGCGCTGCGGTCGGCGTTGAGCTCGTTCTGGACCGCGGTCTGACCGGAGGAGATGCAGCCGGACAGCACCACCACGAGCGCCACGGCGAGGGCGGCCACCTGGATGGTCCGTCGGCGGAGCTTCGTGCGCATGCAACCACCATCGGTGGCAAAGTGGCCGCAGTGAGTGGGAGCTCCGACTTTCACCCGTCCGTGGGCGCCGGGGACGCACGTCGGCAGCCGACGCGACGCCCGTCGTGCCCGTGCCGGCAACGGTGCGGAGCCGCCACCAGGGAACGGGTAGGGTGGCGGTCCCTCCGGGGGTGTAGCTCAGTTGGCTAGAGCGCTTCGGTCGCATCGAAGAGGCCGTGGGTTCGAATCCCATCACCTCCACTCCTTCTCCTGGCGGAGGAGGTCCACCTCAGCCGGGCGAGGCGCCGTAGACGGCGCGGAGGCACACGGTGGTGAGCGTGTCGACCCGGCGGCGTCGCTCGGCCGCTGAGGGCTGATCGACCGACAGCTCGTAGCCGCTGCGCCACAGCATCGCCACCAGGGCGCGGGCCAGGTCCTGCGAGCTGGGCGGTCCGGGCAGGGCCCGCCCGCCCTCCCGCTCGGCCTCGATCGACGCGGCGATGGTCTCGACCATCCGGTCGCTGATCGGCTCCCAGAAGTCGCGCAGCCCGCCGTCGCCCTCGGAGAGCGGCACCATGGCCCGCAGGACGCGGCCCTCGGTGCGCCACCGATCCATGTAGGCCGCGACCGCAGCCCGGACGACGCCCTGCGGGTCGTCGGAGGATGACACGAGGGGGGCGCCGAAGGTGTCGTAGAGCTCCTGGCCCACCCGCGCGGCCAGGGCGCGGACCACCGCGTCCCGCGACGCGAAGTAGAAGTAGAAGGTCGGCCGGGAGATGCCCGCCCCTCGGGCGAGCTCCTCGATGGTGATCTCCGTGGCCGGCTTGGTCCCGAGCAGCTCCCACGCGCAGTCGAGGATCGCCGCTTCCTTCAGGTCGCCCTTGGTGGGGCCTCGTCGCCGACCGGCGCGGGCGGGGGTGTCGAGCGCCCTCTTCTTCGCCGGGCTCATGCCGCGGAAGTCCTATCACCTCCCGGCGCGGCGCCCCTGACGCCGCGCCGGGAGGCGACGCCTCAGGGGAGGTTCTTCCGGGCGGCGTTGGTCCACCCGGTGTTGCCGAGGAGCTCCGGCGCCGTCCCGGCGAAGGCCTGGCGGGCGGTCGTGTCGCCCCGCAGCGTGTACATGAACCAGGCCGTGAGGTAGCCGAGCTGGGCGTTGGCCGGCTGCTGGATGACGTTGTGGTCGCCGCCCTTGGTCGCGGCCTTGGCTGCCGGGCCGGCGATGCCGTTGTAGTAGGTGGTCTGCTGGGATCGGCTCGCCAGCCAGTCCCCGGTGGCGGAGATGAAGAAGATCGGCTTGGTGACCTTGGTCCAGTCGGGCATCTGGGCGGTGTTGCCGAAGAACCAGAACGGGTCGACGAAGGCGATGGGGGCGGTCGAGGTGATGGCGCCGTTCGACATGATGGTGGCGTTCACCGCCCCGGTGGCACCCTGCGAGTGGCCGGCGGCGCCGATCTTGGTGGTGTCGAGCTTGCCGTCGAAGGGGCTCGACGGGTTGCTGTTCAGGGCGATCATCGCCTGGGCCGCCGCCCACACCTCGCCCCCGTAGCCGACCGAGCCGCTGTTGGACGCGACGACCACGAACCCCCACGACGCCAGGTGCTGCAAGGTGGCGGTGTAGTTCGACGGGGTGCTGCCGGTCCCGTTGCCCCAGGTGATGATGGGGTGGTCGAAGCCGTTGGCGCCGAGGTTCGTGGGGTGGACGATGGTGATCGGCCGTCCCTGGGCGTCGGTGCCGGCGACGGTGCTGACCGTCCACGTCCCGGTCGCCTTGTAGGTCGTCTCGATGGTCGAGGCCGCCCCTCCGGGCGCGGCGATCGCCGTCATCGCCAGGGCCAGGGCCAGCAGGGAGCCGAGGAGGACTCGACGAAGCGGACGAGAGATGGACGTCATGGCGCGGATCACCCCGGGTGGTCGGTGGCTGTGATGTCGGTCACCATACGGACCGTCTCCCAAAAGTCAACAGTGCGTCGGTTCTGATGGACGGGCAGTCGAGAGCACCGCCGCTCGCCCGACGAGGGAAACCCCCGAACGGGGGAGCGCAGGGTCGGCGGCTCCGCGCAGTGTCGGGTCCATGACCACATCCCCCTGGCTCCCCGTCACCCGCGAGCACCCCGACGTCGTGGGCATCGACCCCGATGACGACAGCCGGCTCGAGGTCCAGATCGGTCTCTCGACCGTGCCGCCCGTGGAGTGGGCCGAGCGGTTCGCCAACCCCGTCGACGGCGGCTCTGACTCCGCGACCCCGACCCTGAAGGGCAAGACGGTGACCATCCGGCCGCCCGACGCCGAGCTGGCGGCCGCGGTGGCCGACGTCGACCGTCGCATCGAGGGCGCCAACACCTACTTCGCGGCCGAGGTGCTGCCGGAGGTCGATGCCGCCCTGGCCGAGCAGCGGGAGCAGGAGGACGAGGCGACCGGGGACCGGGGCGAGGAGGGTCGCGTGCGCGCCGCCCGGCTCCAGGCCCAGACGCTGTAGGGGCCGCTCGGACCGCGTCGCCGCGGCGCCCGCTCCCGTACTCGCTCTGGTGGCCAGAGTCCCCACTTGGTTCCCCGGAGTGAGTAGCGTGCGGCCGTGACGGGTCGCCGCTACCGCCAGCACTGCGCCCTGGCCAAGAGCCTCGACCTGGTGGGCGAGCGCTGGACCCTGCTCATCGTCCGCGAGCTCCTCGACGGCCCCAAGCGCTACGTCGACCTGATGCACGGCCTCGTCAGCGTCTCGACCGACGTCCTCGCCAGCCGGCTCCGGGACCTCGAGGCCGCCGGGCTGGTCGAGCGCTCGACCCAGCCGCCACCGTCGGGCGCACGCGTGTACTCGCTCACCCCGGCGGGCGCCGGCCTCGAGGACGTGATCGTCGCCTATGCCCGATGGGGCCGGGCCCTGATCGAGGAGCGCGACCCCGACGACGTGCTCCACCCGGAGTGGCTGGGCCGGGCGGTGCGAGCACTGATCCGCGACGATCGCCCGGGCGTCGACCTGACGGCACGCTTCTGCACGCCGGAGGGCTCCGTCACCTTGCGCATCACGCCCGACGCCGTCGAGGCGCGACCCGACGACGAGCCGGCGGCGGTGACCCTCACCGGCGAGGTCGAGGCCCTCGCGGTGGCCATGGACCCGGCGCGGGCGCGAGACCTGATCGCCTCGGGGGACGTGGAGGTGGAGGGCGAGCCCGCAGCCGTCACGGCGCTGGCCAACCTGTTCGCCTGACGAGCATCAGCGCCCGGTCCGGTGGTCCGGCACCGCCGCCCGCCACTGGTCGGCCAACCGGGCGCTCGAGAGCACCCGGGACCGCACCTCGGGATCGGCGCCCGGGCGGGGGGCGACGAACGCCTCGGCGACCGTGGGCTCGGCGTGGTGGGTGGCGGCGCGCCTGATGGTCCCCTCGGTCGGGGCGGACCCGGTCCGGAGGACCCGGAGGTACCAGCCGCACGCACCGGTCGCGACGAGGTGCCGGCCGGCGCCCCGGCGCCCGGCGTGGATGGCGAGCTTGAAGCACGGCGAGCGGGGCTGGGACACCTCGAGCACGGCGTCGCCCCACTCCCAGACGTCACCGATGCGCACGTCCTGCTCCGAGAAGCCGCCCACGGCCAGGTTCTCGCCCACGCCCCCGATGGCGAGGCGGAACCCGGCCGCGACCCAGGCCGCGTAGTGCTCGACCGGGTAGGCGTACACGGCCTTGTCCGGGCCCCCGTGGACGGAGAGGTCGGCCTGGCGGTCGCCGTCGATGTTCAGCGTCCCGACCCGCACCTCGGGATCGCTGACCCGCCGCTTGGCGATGGCCGAGCGGACCGGCCCACGGCTCGAGATCATCGGCTGGGGCGTCCCGACGTACACGGCCTCCAGCCGCCCCGTCCCGCCGGGGTCGCTCGGGGCCCGGCGCGGGGTCACGCGGCATCCGTGAGGGCGGCGGCCAGGGCGTCGGGGGCGGTCACCATGGCGTCGTGACCGGTCGCCAACGTGGTCACCGCCCAGCCCGCCTCCGCCGCCCACGCGCGGAACGGCAGCGACTCGGGCGCGACAGTGATGGCCCTCGTCGGCACGGCATCGACGGCGCCGGAGAGGACGGTCGGGTCGGTGAAGGTGCGGAGGGGGTGGTCGGTGAGGAGGGGCGCGACCCACGCCACGTCGGCGGGGTCGTCCACCCCGACCAGCGAGGGGGGAGGTGGGGGCAGCCGCCACCCGTCCCCGTCGCGGGCGGCCGAGGCGGAGAGGGCGTCGCGGAACCAGGCCGGCGCCCGGTCGAAGAGGGACTGCCCGTCTGCGCCGAACCAGGCGTCGAGCAAGACGAGCTGGGCGACGGCCTCGGGCCGGCGGTCGGCCGCCTGCCGGACCACGAACCCGGCGTAGCTGTGCCCCACGAGGACCACCGGCTCGACGGCCTGCTCGAGGACGGCGGTGACGTCGTCGACGTGGGTCCCGAGACCGACGTGGCGGTCGAGGGCGGCGGCGTCGGCGCCCAACCCCGTGAGGTCGGGGGCGATCACGGTGTGGCCGGCGCCGACCAGGCGTGTCGTCACGCGGTCCCAGCACCAGCCGCCGTGCCACGCGCCGTGGACCAGGACGAACGAGCCCATGCCAGCGGTCTACGCCTCGTGCTTGGAGGAGTCAAGGTCGAACTTGGAACAACCAAGTAGCCCGCGTCGGCCGGCATGGTCGGTGGCGCGGGGGGTCAGGCCATCACGCCGTGGGCACGCATGGAGGAGCGCACGATGGCGGCCATGCCCGCCATGCCGGACCGGTTGGGGTGGACCGGGGCGGCGTCGGCGGCGGGGATCAGCGGCTCGACCCAGCGCACCGTGGGGGGCTGGCAGGCATCGTGGCCGATGCTCGGCGTGTAGGTGTCGACGTAGACGTCGCCCCCTCCGACCGTCTCCGCCCGGATCGCCGCGTTCAGCCGCTTCTGGACCTGGTCCCGGAGGTAGGCGACGTCGCCGGTGGCGATCGGCAGGCTCGGCCGGCAGAGGTCGAACAGAGCGGTGGTCTCGGGGAGGATGGCGGGGTAGCCGACGACGAACACCGTGGCGCGGGGCGACCGACGGGCGATCTCGTCGAGCACGGCCCGCAGCCGGGGCCGGAGGGCGGCGATGCGGGCGGCGATCTGGTCGACCCCGCCGGCGGTGTAGTGGTCGCGGCACGGCGAGCCCTGCGGGTCGCGCAGGCCGAGGCGGACGCACGTCTCGGCGATCTCGGTGAAGCCGATGTCGTTGCCCCCGATGCCCAGGGTGACGACCTCGGTGGCCCCGTCGAGGGCCTGGAGCTGTGGCGGGTTGTCCGGGTCGGGCTCGACGTCTTGGGCCTGCGTCATGTCGCGGGTGCGGGCGCCGCTGCAGCTCACGTCCCGGAAGGCGGGCTGGGGCAGGTCCGGGGCGACCAGGTTGGGGTAGTTGGCGTCGGAGCGCAGGCACCCCGGCACCCCGGCGTCCTGGGGGAGGATCAGCGGTCCTGCGGTGAAGGAGTCGCCCAGGGCGACGTAGCTCGGCGGCGGTGTGCACGAACCGAGCAGCAGGCTCGCCACCAGGGCGACGAGGGCGGGGATGGTGACGGCGCGGACGGGCATCGGGACCCCCTGAGGTCGCAGCACCGGCGCGACGGGCAGGCCGGTGACCGGCGTCGCACTGGCCCGGATGGTGTCGCTCGAAACCGGTCAGCCGGCCCGGGCCGGGTCGACGAGGGCAGGGGGGAGGGCCACGGCGTCGGGGCCGAGGAGGCCGGAGACGACGGTCCGGATGACCTCGGCCATCTCGCGGAGCAGGTCGCCGTAGACGCTGGTCTCCCGCCAGAGCATGGCGATCTGGCGCCGGGGGACGGGGTCGGCGAAGCGCAGCAGGGCGATGCCGTCCGAGGGCGGCACGGGCGGCCGCACGGTCAGCTCGGGCAGCAGCGTGACGCCGACGCCGGCCGAGACCATCTGCCTGAGGGTCTCCAGGCTGGTCGCCCGGAACCCGGCCATCTCGGCGGCGCCGGAGAGCCGGCAGACCGACAGGGCCTGGTCGCGCATGCAGTGGCCCTCCTCCAGCAGGAGGACGTGGGTGTCGACCAGGACACCGACGTCGACGGGCTCGTCGCCCCGCGCCGCCAGCGGGTGGGTCCTCGGCACGGCCAGCAGGAAGTCCTCCTGGAACAGGTTCTCCTGGTGGAGGCGGGCGTCGACCGGCACGGCCAGGACCCCGACGTCCAGCCGTCCGGCGTTGAGCTGCTGGAGCACGATCTCGGTCTTCTCCTCGACGAGGAGGAGCTCGAGGTTCGGGAAGCGCTCGTGGATCGGCGGCACCACGTGGGGGAGCAGGTAGGGCGCCAGGGTGGGGAACAGGCCCATGCGCAGGGTGCCCGAGCGGGGGTCCTGGGCCCGGCGGGCGATCGACCGGATGCTGTCGGCCTCGTCGAGCATCAGCCGGGCCCGGGCCACGACCTGCTCGCCGACGGCGGTCAGCATCACGTTGCCCGGCGTGCGCTCGACCAGCTCCACGCCGAGCTCGCGCTCGAGCTTCTTGATCTGGGTCGAGAGGGTCGGCTGGCTGACGAAGCACGCCTCCGCGGCCCGGCCGAAGTGGCGGTGCTCGCCCACCGCCACCAGGTACCGGAGGTCGCGGAGGTTCATGGCCCGGTGACGGAGGTCACGGAGGAGACCCTAGGTCACCGGCGGCGCCCGGCCCGGGCAGGTCGAGGCCGCCCGCCCGTCCGGCCACGCCCGGCCCCTAGGCCAGGGCCGGTTCGGCGGGGGCGGAGGTGCGGATGAGGTTGTCGAAGGCGCTGAGGCTGGCGATCGACCCGGCACCCATGGCGATGACGATCTGCTTGTACGGCACCGTGGTGGCGTCGCCGGCGGCGAACACGCCGGGCGCCGAGGTCTGGCCCCGCTCGTCGATGACGATCTCGCCCCGGGGCGAGAGCTCGATGGTGCCCTCGAGCCACTCGGTGTTCGGCAGCAGGCCGATCTGCACGAAGATCCCGTCGAGCACCAGCTCGTGGCTCTCGTCGGTGGTGCGGTCGGTGTAGCGCAGGCCCACGACCTTCTCGCCGTCGCCCAGCACCTCGGTGGAGAGGGCGCTGACGATGACCTCGGCGTTGGGGAGGCTGCGCAGCTTGCGCTGGAGGACCTCGTCGGCGCGGAGCTTGTCGTCGAACTCGATCAGGGTGACGTGGCCGACGACGCCGGCGAGGTCGATGGCCGCCTCGACCCCCGAGTTGCCGCCGCCGATGACGGCGACCCGCTTGCCCTTGAACAGCGGGCCGTCGCAGTGGGGGCAGTAGGTCACGCCGCGGTTGCGGTACTCGGCCTCGCCGGGCACGTCCATCTGCCGCCAGCGGGCGCCGGTGGCGAGGATGACGGTGCGGGCCTGGAGGGTGGCGCCGCTGGCCAGCTCGACGGTGGCCAGCCCGCCCTCGTCGGTGGCGGGCACGAGCCCGGTCGCCCGCTGGAGGTTCATGACGTCGACGTCGTAGTCCTTGACGTGCTCCTCGAGGGCGGCCGCCATGCGGGGGCCCTCGGTGTGGGGCACGGAGATGAAGTTCTCGATGGCCATGGTGTCGAGGACCTGGCCGCCGAAGCGCTCGGCGGCGACGCCGGTGCGGATGCCCTTGCGGGCGGCGTAGACGGCGGCGGCCGCGCCGGCGGGCCCGCCACCGACGACGAGCACGTCGAAGGGGTCCTTCTCGTCGATCTCCCGGGCGGTGCGCTCGGCCGCGCCGGTGTCGAGCTTGGCCACGATCTGCTCGAGGCTCATGCGGCCCTGCTCGAAGGGCTCACCGTTCAGGAACACCGACGGGACGGCCATGACCTGGCGGGCCTCGACCTCGTCGGGGAACAGGGCCCCGTCGATGGCGACGTGGGTGATGCGGGGGTTGATGACGCTCATCAGGTTCAGGGCCTGGACCACGTCGGGGCAGTTCTGGCACGAGAGCGAGAAGTAGGTCTCGAAGGCGTACTCGCCGGGGAGGTCGCGCACCTGCTGCAGGACGGACTCGTCCGCGGTCGACGGGTGGCCCCCGACCTGCAGGAGCGCCAGCACCAGCGAGGTGAACTCGTGGCCCATGGGGATGCCGGCGAAGCGCACCCGTTGCTCGTCGCCGGTGACCCGGCGGATGGCGAACGAGGGGCGCCGGTTGTCGTCGTCGGCCCGGACGAGGGTGATCTTGTCCGACATGTCGGCGATCTCCCGGAGCAGCTCCTCCAGCTCGGCCGACTTGGCCCCGTCGTCGAGGGACGTGGCCAGCTCGATCGGCTCGGTGATCTTGGCGAGGTGGGTCTTCAGCTGGGTGGCGATGGGCGCGTCGAGCACAGGGGTTCTCCGGGGAGCGGGTGAGCGGGTGGGCGGGCGAACCCGGTTCTGTCAACCCTCATGGGCCGTAGAGGCGCATGAGGGTTGACAGAACGGGTGGGGTGGGTCAGATCTTGCCGACGAGGTCGAGGGAGGGGGCCAGGGTGTCCTCGCCCTCCTCCCACTTCGCCGGGCAGACCTCGCCCGGGTGCTCCCGGACGTACTGGGCGGCGCGGACCTTGCGGATGAGCTCCACGGCGTTGCGGCCGATGCCCTCGGCGGTGGTCTCGGTGAACTGGATGACACCGTCGGGGTCGATCAGGAAGGTGCCCCGGTCGGCCAGGCCCTGGCCCTCGCGGAGGACCTCGAAGTTCTGGCTGATCACCGTGGTCGGGTCGGCGATCATCGGGTACTCGATCTTGGCGATCGTGTCCGAGGTGTCGTGCCAGGCCTTGTGGGTGAAGTGGGTGTCGGTGGAGACCGAGTAGATCTCCACACCGAGCTCCTTGAAGGTGCCGTAGTTGTCGGCCAGGTCACCCAGCTCGGTCGGGCACACGAAGGTGAAGTCGGCCGGGTAGAAGAAGACGACCGACCACTTGCCCTTGAGGTCGGCGTCGCTGACGTCGACGAACTCCCCGTTGTGGTAGGCGGTGGCGGTGAACGGCTTGATCTCGGTGTTGACGAGGGACACGGTGCAGCTCTCTCTCGTGGTGCAGGGGACGTGAGACCGTCACCGTAGAGGCTTCTGACCTCGATACATAGGTATTGTCGATCGTTGTTTCCGAACCGTTCGATAGGAACTATCAATGTGACATGCGGCCCACCGTGGCGCCGGTCGATCGACGGGGTCGATCGGCGCCTCAGGTCGTCGGGCCGTCGCCGCCCCGCCCGTCGAGCCCGCCGCGGGCGGCGAGCAGATCGCCCAGGCGGTGGATGGTGAGGCGGCCGGTGCCACGAGCGAGCGGGCCCCGGCCGCGCCGGGCGAGGGCGGAGAGGCCGGCCTCGGCGACCCCGTCGGGGGGGTCGGCCAGGAGGTCGGCCACGGCGGAGGCGATGGCGTCGGTGGAGGTGCGGATGGTCTGCAGGAGCTCCAGGACCGCCTCGGGGGAGAACCCGGCCTCGATGACGTCGATCGCCAGCTGGAGCAGCGACGGGCTGTTCACGCAGAGGCGGTCGCCGTCGAGCCGGCCGACGACCCCGGTGGCGATCAGCTCGTCGACCCGGGACGGCACCAGGGCGGGGAGCACCGCCTCCAGCTGCCCGACCGTGGCCGCGGCGCCGGGTTCGTCGATGGCGTCCAGCGCGCCCGGCTCCAGCCCCAGGACCTCGGCCAGGCCGGCGCCCTCCGACCACGACGCCAGCAGGTCGCTGATGCCGGCGAGCGAGTAGCCCCGCTCCTGGAGCCGACCGATCAGGCGGAGCCGGTCCAGGTGGGTCGACCGGTAGACGCCGAGGCGGCCGTGCCGCTCGGGGCGGGGGAGGAGGCCGAGGGTCTGGTACTGCCGGATCGTGCGGCTCGGCACCCCGGACGCGGCCGCCAGCTGGTCGATCGAGAGCCCGTCGTCGTCGGGCCCGGTCGCCTGGTCCACCATGCCCTCGACTCTACCGGCATCGAGCGTTACAGTGTTCACTGTCATGGAGGATGCCGACACCACCGCCGCCCCGCTGGCCGCCGCCCTGCTCGGGGCCCTGGCCCGCACCACGGGCGCGGACCTCGCCTACGCCGGGCCCCCGACCCGCTTGGCCGGCGGGTTCTGGGCCGACCTCCTCGCCTTCGAGCTGGCCGACCCGCCGGCGGGCTGGGAGGGACGGCTGGTGGCGCGGATCATGCCCGACCCCGACACCGCGGCGAAGGAGACGATCGTCCAGGCCGAGGTGGCGGCCCAGGGCTTCCCGACCCCGAGGGTCCGGGGCGCGGGCGACGCCCACCCCGGCGTCGACGGGCGCGCCTTCCTGGTGATGGACCACGTCGACGGCCGGCCGCTCCTCGGTGGCCTCTCCGGCGCCGCCGCCCTCACCACCCTCCCATCGGTGGTCCGGCGCCTGCCCACTCTCCTGGGAGGGGTCATGGCGGACCTGCACCGCCTCGACGTCGCCCCGGTGCAGCAGCGCCTGGCCGGCGTGGGTCGCACCGAGAGCGGGAGCGAGGCCATCGTCGTCGGGCTCCGGTCCGTCGCCCTCGCCGCCGACCGGCCCGACCTGGTCGCCGCCGCGGACTGGCTCCTCACCCACCCCCCGCCGCCCGGTCCGCTCGTGGTGTGCCACGGCGACCTCCACCCCTTCAACGTCCTGGTCGACGACCAGGGGAAGGCGTCGGTGATCGACTGGTCGGTCGCGGTCATCGCCCCGGCCGCCTTCGACCTGGCCTTCACCTCCGTGCTCCTGTCCGAGCCACCCCTGGTGGTGCCGGGCCCGGTCCGACCCCTGCTGCGCGGCGCCGGCCGGGCCCTCTCGCGCCGGTTCCTCCGCTCGTACCGGGCCCACGGCGGCACGGTCGACAGGGAGGCGCTCGCATGGCATGGCGGCGTCGTCTGCCTCCGGGCCCTCACCGAGGTGGCGGGATGGTCGACGCTCGACGACCGGCGCGGCCACCCCTGGGTCATCTCCGGCGCCCGCTTCGCCCGCCGTCTCGGGCGCCTCACCGGTGCGACGGTGCGATCACGCTCGCGGCACCAGGTGCCGCCGACGGCGGTGGGCCGCACCGCACGGGGCTGAACGCGCCCCGGGTCGATCAGCTCCCGGCGAGGAGCCGGCGGCACATCACCGTTCTGACACCGCTGCCGGACACCGATGTCGCCTGGCGCGAACAGAACGACCGTCGAGGCGGCCATCGCCGTTCTGACACCGCTCTCGGCCAGGGGTGTCGCCTGGCGCGAACAGAACCGAGGATGGCGACGGAGGTCGTTCCGACGAGCGTGACCGCACCAACCGGCTTCCTGGCCACGCCCATCCGCTCGCGCTCCTGGGACGAACCGTCGGCCTCGGCCGGCGCAGGCGCTCGGTAGCCTCGGCCCGTGCGCGCCAGCTCGGCCTCGGCGATCGACCTCCGCCCCGTCGGACGGGTCGAGTCGCCCCTCACCGACCCGGCCCAGGCCCCGCGCCAGGGCGACGAGGGCGCCCCGGACGCCTGGCTCGTCGTCGACGCCGGCTACGCCGAGGCCGCCCACGACCTCGCCGTGGGCGACGAGCTCGTCGTCCTCACCTGGCTCGACCGGGCACGCCGAGACGTCCAGGTGACCCAGCCCCGAGGTGACCCCTTCGCCCCCCTGACCGGTGTCTTCGCCACCCGCTCGCCCGACAGGCCCAACCCCATCGGTCTCCACGAGGTGCGGGTGCTGGCCGTCGACGGGCTCCGGATCCAGGTCAGCGGGCTCGAGGCCGTCGACGGGACCCCCGTCGTCGACATCAAGCCCCGGCTCGGCCCCGTCGGAGAGCGCTGACGACGCCCCCACGAGCCCGTGGGCGGTTTCGGATCGTCACCTGGGGGGAGGCGGGCGTCGTGATCAGCGTGACCCAGCGATGTGGCCGGTGCGGCCAGCAGGTACCCGTCGACCGGGAGTGCCGCTCGTGCACCCCGTCGCCCCCGATCGTCGTGCGGGGCATGGCCCGGCTGGCCACCGCCGGCTTGGGCGCGGTGGCGCTCGTGGCCGCGGTCATGAACAGCAGCACCTGACCCGCACGCCGACCTCCGCCGGACGTCGTCCGGCGGTCGGGCTCAGCCCTGGGCCTCGAAGCACTCCTGGTTCAAAGTGTCGAGCTCGTCGCGCCGCTCGTTGCCCAGCTCGTCCTCGGTGGCCGCCCGGTAGATCCGGTTGACCTCGGCCTGGTCGTAGTCCTCGAAGATGCGGTCGGTCAGGCAGGCCGCCACGTCCTCGGGCACCTCGGTGCGCTCCACCAGGTCGGCCTGGAACTGTGCCTTGCTCACGTCGCCGTCCTCGCCGCACGCGCCCAGGGCCAGGGCGGCCACGACGGCGAGGGCAGCGGCGAGGGGGCGGGGTGAGACGAGTCGGGGCACCGGGGGCTCCTGGTGGGTGACGGGGTCGGAAGCGAGGATACGGCCCCACCCCCCGCCGCCGGCCACCCGGGTCGTCCGCCTCCTGGACGGTTGTCCAGGTAGGGTGCGGCTGCCCTGCGTCCGAGACGAGAGGATCCACCCATGCGCGTCGTCGTCGACTACGACCTGTGCGAGAGCAACGCGGTCTGCATGGCCGTCGCCCCCGAAGTGTTCGAGGTCCGAGATGACGACTTCCTCTACGTGCTGGACGAGACCCCGCCCGAGGAGCTGCGCAGCAAGGTCGAGGAGGCCGTGGTCCGCTGCCCGAAGCAGGCGATCCGCCTCGAGGACTGAGCGCCCGACCCGGGCGGGGCGGTGACGGCGATGCGTGACGTCGTCGTCGTCGGCGCGTCCCTCGCCGGCCTCCACGCCGCCCGGGCCCTGCGCCGCAACGGCTTCGACGGGACGCTGACGATCGTCGGCGACGAGCCCCACCAGCCCTACGACCGCCCGCCGATGTCGAAGCAGGTCCTGGCCGGGACCTGGGACGCCGGGCGCACCGGCCTCCTGACCGAGCGCGACGCCGACCTCGACCTCCGGTGGACGCTCGGTCGGTCGGCCACCCGCCTCGACGTCGGCGCCCGCACCGTCGCCCTCGACGACGGCACCGCGCTCGCCTACGACGGGCTCGTCATCGCCACCGGCGCCGCGCCCCGGCGCCTCCCCGGCACCGAGTCGTTCGCCGGCGTCCACGTCCTGCGCACCCTCGACGACGCCCTGGCCCTGCGGGCCGACCTCGACGCCGCCCCGGCGCGCGTCGTCGTGGTCGGCGCCGGGTTCATCGGCGCCGAGGTGGCCGCCACCGCCCGGGGCCGGGGGCTGGCCGTCACCATGGTCGAGCCGCTGCCGGTGCCGCTCGGCCGGGTGCTCGGCGGGGAGGTGGCCGAGACGGTCGCCGCCGTCCACCGCGACCAGGGCGTCGACCTCCGCCTCGGCGTCGCCGTCGACGCCGTCGAGGGTGGGGACCGCGTCGAACGGGTCCGCCTGACCGACGGGTCGGTCATCGCCTGCGACGTCCTCGTGGTCGGCATCGGCGTCGTGCCCAGCACCGGGTGGCTCGAGGGATCGACCCTCCCGGTGGCCGACGGGGTGGTCGCCGACGCCACCTGCCGGGTCGCCCCCGGCATCGTCGCCGCGGGGGACGTCGCCCGCTGGAGCCACCCCGTCCACGGCGACATCCGCGTCGAGCACTGGGACCACGCCATCGCCCAGGGCGGCCACGCCGCCGAGACCCTCCTCGCCGGCGACGGCGCCCGCCCCTTCGCCCCGGTGCCGTGGTTCTGGTCCGACCAGTACGACCGCAAGATCATGCTGGCCGGCCGCCCCGCCGGCGCCGACGAGGTGCGGGTGGTCGACGGCAGCCTGGCCGAACGGCGCTTCGTCGCCCTCTACCGCCGCGGCGACCAGGTCGTCGCCGCCCTGGGCATGAACCGGCCCGCCCCCCTCGCCCGCTGGCGCCTGCGCCTGGCCGACGGCGTCGGCTGGGACGAGGCCACCGCGCCCGCCGAGGCGTGAGCGGGGACCCGGCCGCCGAGCTGGTCGAGGAGGTCGACGCCGCCGGGCGCGTCCTCGGCGTCGTCACCCGGGCCGAGGTGCGCCGGCGTCGGGTCCGGCACCGCACCGTCTTCGTCGCCGTGCTCGACGCGCCCGGCGCCCGCCTGCTCGTCCACCGCCGGGCGGCGTGGAAGGACGTGTGGCCCGGCCGCTGGGACCTGGCCTTCGGCGGGATCTGCGCCGTCGGCGAGAGCGCGCGCGACGCGGCCGTCCGCGAGCTGGCCGAGGAGGCGGGCCTAGGCTCGCCCCTCGCCCTGGTCGGGGAGGGCACCTACGAGGACGCCGACGTCGCCGAGGTCGCGACCATCTTCACGACCCGCACCGACGACCCGCCGACGTGCCCCGACGGCGAGGTCGTCGAGGTGGCGTGGGTCGCGGTCGAGGACCTCGGTCGCTGGGTGGCCGAGCACCCGGTCTGCCCCGACAGCGTCGCCCTGGTGCTGCCCCCCGTGGCTCCGTCCTAGGGTGCTCGGCGCCATGACCGGCCCTGCCCTCGTCCTCCTCCTGCTCGCCGCGCCCGTCGCCCTCGTCAACTGGGTGGGGGTGGCGCGCGACGACCGCCGGCTCGTGTGGGCGGCCAAGCCGACCACGCTCGTGCTCCTCGTGCTGGCGGCGGTGGCCCTCGACGCCGATGACCCGACGGTGCGGGTCTGGTTCGTGATCGGCCTGCTGCTGTCGCTGGCCGGCGACGTCTTCTTGATGATCCCCGACGACACCGACCTCCCGGTGCCTCCGTTCCTCCTCGGCCTGGGCGCCTTCCTCCTCGGTCACGTCGCCTACGTGGTCGGCATGGCCAGCGACCTCGACTCGTGGGGCTTCGTGATGGTCGGCCTGCTGGTGGTCGCCGCCGTGGGCGCCCTCGTCGCCCCCCGCGTCGTGGCCGGCGTGCGGGAGGCGAGCCCCGAGCTCACCGGCCCGGTGCTGGCCTACATGGCCGTGATCTCGACCATGGTCGTGTTCGCCTTCGGCCGGGGCTCGATCGTCGGGATCCTCGGCGCCCTGTCCTTCTGGACCTCCGACGCCATCTTGGCCTGGAACCGCTTCGTCACCCCGTCCCGCCTGCTCCAGGTCGCCGTCATGGTCACGTACCACCTGGCCCAGCTCGGCCTCGTCCTGAGCCTCGTCGGATGATCCGGAGGTACCGGCCGGCCTCGCTGGGCGTCCACCTGGCGCCGGCTCGGCCTCGTCCTGAGCCTCGTCGGATGACTCGGAGGTGCCGGGGCATCCGGCCGGCCTCTCCGGGCGTCCACCTGGCGCGGCTCGGCCTCGTGCCCTCGATCGTGGGCTGACCCGTGCGGGCCCGGATGGCGACCCTCGTCGTGCTCGGCGTGCTGGCCGGCTGCGGGAAGCCGGCCGTGCTCGACGTCGACCGGTCCGAGGTGCGCATCCGGGAGCGCCTGGCCGAGACCTACGACGTCACCGTCGACACCGTGACCTGCCCCGACGAGGTCGAGGTGGAGGAGGGGGCGACCTTCACCTGCCGGGCCGAGGTCGGCGACGGGCGGGTCGAGGTCGACGTCCGCCAGACCGACGGTGAGGGGACGCTGGAGGTCGAGGCCCGGGCCGCGATCCTCTCCACGCCCCGCGTCGAGGCCGACATCGCCGCCACGCTCGCCGACCGCTTCGCGCGCGACGACGTGACGGTGACGTGCGACGGGCCCGCAGTGCGGATCGAGGAGCCCGAGGCCACCTTCGCCTGCGAGGCGGTCGACGGCGACGAGACCCGGGAGGTCGAGGTCCGCGTGCGCGACGCCCGCGGCGCCCTCGCCTACACCCTGCGCTGAGCCCTCAGGTGAGGTCCACGGTCGATGCCGCTCCGGTCGGCTCGACCGGGGGTGGGGCCGTGCCGATCTCGATGCGGTCCCGGCCGCGGTCCTTGGCCACGTAGACGGCGTCGTCCGCCGCGACCATCAGGGCGTCGGGGTCGACGCCGGCGTCCACCGTGACGATGCCGGCCGAGAACGTCTGCTCCATCGGGGTCCGCCTGGCCATCCGGCTGATCACCGAGATGGCGTCCTCGGTGCCCGTCTCGGGCATGAGGACGGCGAACTCCTCGCCGCCCCACCGGGCCAGGACGTCGGAGGTCCGGAGCGCTCCCGTCCAGGCGCTCGTCGCCGCCTTCAGGAGCTGGTCGCCCACGAGGTGCCCGTGGGCGTCGTTGAACCGCTTGAACCGGTCGAGGTCGAGGACGGCGACCGAGAGGGGGCGCCCCGTCCGCGCCGCCCGGGCCAGCTCGCGGGTGAGGTGGTCGTCCCACCCCCGGCGGTTGAGCAGGCCGGTGAGGGGATCCTGCCGGGTCATGGTCTCGAGCCGCTCGACCAGCTCGGCCCGGTCGACGATGGCGGCGGCCTCGTCGGCGAGCAGCGGCAGCGAGTAGGAGGCGAGGGCGGGGACGCGGCGGCGCGGCTCGGCCCAGCCGACCGCGAGGTCGATCGTGGCGCGACCGCCGGGGCTGATGCCGGGCTGGTGCACCCAGGCGCGGACCCCGAGGGCGGCCGACACGCCGCCCCGCGTCGCCCCGTCGGCGTCGACGTCGAGGATGACCTGGGTGCGGGCGCTCTCGAGGGCCCGCCGCACCGCGGGGGGGACGAGGTCGGCCGTGAGCGTCACGAGGGGCACCGCCCGCCCGGCGGAGGCCGTGACCGTGATCCCCCGCTCGGCCGGCTCCAGGAGCACGGCCAGGTCCGCCCCCGTCAGCTCGAGGGCGAGCTGGCACACGTCGCTGCGGGAGTCGTGGTGCGCGGCGGCCCGGCCCAGTCGCGCCACCCGATCGACCGCCCACCGCTCCTGGGTCGTCCGCCGGACGAGCTCGTGCACGACGATGCCGATGACGGCGGCGACGAGGCTGAACATGAGGGCCTTGCGCCACTCCGAGCCCGGGTACTCGTCGCCGCCCACGGTGACGATGGGGACGATCGCGGTCAGGACCGACATCACGAGCGTGACGGCGATCTGGGGCCGGCTGCCGTAGGCCGCCTGCCACATGACCACCAGGAGGAGCATGAACAAGAAGCCCGACCGACCACCGCCCGTCGCGTCACGGACGAGGCCGACGTTGGTGCAGTAGATCGCCACGATGCCCAGGCGAGGCCAGTCGGGCAGGCGCTCCCACGGCACGAAGACGATGAGGGCACCGCACCCTGCGAACCCCAGGAACGCCAGGGCGATGGCACCGAAGCGCCCGGGCTCGCCCGGGGGGAGGGCGACGACCACGAGGGCGGCGGCCACGAGGGCGAGGAAGGGGAGCACCCGTCGCTGCCGGCTGGCGCGCGTCGACTCGGGCTCCCAGGGGCGGGTGTTGGTGCGGGTGGTCGAGGAGGTGGGAGCCACGGGGGGAGGGAGGGTCGCCGGACGCCACGTCCCTGACATGGCACGTCGGGGTGATGGGCACACCCCTCCGATGGACTACCCGTCGGTCACGACGGCCCGTCCTTGAGGGCCGAGGCCAGGTCGCCGGCGACCCGGCCGCGCAGGGCCACCCCCGCCCGCATCCGCTCCCGGTGCTGGGCGATGGGCTTGTCGCCCTGGGGGACGGGGTGCTCGGCCAGGAAGCCCTCGACGGCATGGGCCAGGGCGGGGTCGGTCACGGACCGGATCCCCTCCAGCAGGCGGCTGATGCTGTTGGACGGGAACCGGGCCAGGGCCTCGTCCCAGTGGGCGGTCAGGAAGTCCCACGTCCGCCGGGCCTGGGTGCGGTTGGCGATCGCCCGCCGGATCACGAAGGGAGCGTCCTGGGTGCGGACGTCGTCGGTGAGGCACATGGCCAGGAAGGCGTCGTTCTCGGCGTCGCCGGGGAAGTCGGCCAGGACACCCAGGTAGCGCAGGCGCTCCTGCGGGGTGGCGCCGGTGGCCGAGCGCTGGCGGAAGGCGGCGAAGCGCTCGGCGCCGCCCTCGGCGGCGAGGACCCGGAGGGCGGCGTCGAACAGGTCCGTGTCGACCTCCTCGCCCTCGTCGGCCCGGGCCAGCAGGGCCTGGGCCCGGGCGCGGGTCTCGGGGTCGGCACCGGTGGTCCCCAGGGCCGTGACGAGCGCGCCCCGCAGTGCCGCGGTCCGGTCGGGCTCCCCGGCGACGGGGTCGAGGCCGACGCGGCGCAGCGCGGGGCCGGCGAAGGCGCGCACCCAGGTCTGGAGGTGCGGGCGGGTGTCGTCGTCGACCAGCCGGTCGAGGGCGCTCACGACGCCGAGGACGCGCTGCCACACCGACAGGTCGGTCTCGTCGGCGTAGCCGCGCAGGAGCTCGAGGACCTCGCCGATCCCGATCGTCCCGGCGAGCAGCGACGCCCAGGCGTCGTCGATCAGGGCGTAGCGCTCGACGGCGGAGATGCCCGGGGCCCGAGCGGCGGCGGCCAGCCCGGCGGCGTCGTAACGGACCCGGAAGAACCCGGACCCGCCGCTGTTGGTGATGACCCACGCCGGCGGGGTGGCGAGGGTGACCTCGGCCGTGGTGCCCTCGACCAGGACGCGCTCGAGGGTGACGCTCGACGTGGTGGCCTCCGCCCCGGGCGCCCACCGGACCAGCACGGGCACGACCCACCGGGTGGCGTCGTCCCCGGAGCCGTCACCGGTGTCGTACAGGAACCGCTGCTGGGTCAGCCGCAGGGTCGCGGTCTCGCCCTCCGGCTCGACGGTGACCGCCAGCTCCGGGTGTCCGCCCTGGAAGATCCAGCTGTCCATGATCCGCCGCACCGGCTCGCCGGTGGCCTCCTCGATGGCGTCCCACAGGTCGGTGGTCACCGTGTTCCCGTGGGCGTGGCGGCTGATGTAGAGGCGGATGCCGTCGCGGAAGCGGTCCTCGCCGAGGTACTGCTCGAGCATGCGGACGACGGCGGCGCCCTTCTCGTAGGTGAGGACGTCGAACATGCCCTCGGCGTCGGCCGGGGAGACGACCTCGAACTCGATGGGCCGGGTCGTGGTGAGGGCGTCGGTGTCGTAGGCGGCGGTGCGCGAGATCCCGAAGTCCGTCCACCGGTCCCACTCGGGTCGGAAGGCGTCGGTGCAGCGCATCTCCATGAACGTGGCGAAGGCCTCGTTGAGCCAGATGCCCTCCCACCACGCCATGGTCACCAGGTCGCCGAACCACATGTGGGCGATCTCGTGGTGGATGACGTCGGCGACCCGCTGGAGCTCGGACTGGGTCGACCGCTCGGGATCGACGATGAGGAGGGCGTCGCGGAAGGTGACGCACCCGAGGTTCTCCATGGCCCCGAAGGCGAAGTCGGGCACGGCGACCAGGTCGAGCTTGTCGGCCGGGTACGGCACGCCGAAGTACTCGGTGAAGTACCGGAGGGCGAAGGCGCCCGACTCGAGGGCGAACGCCGTGAGGTCGGCCTGGCCGGCACGGTGGACGATGCGGAGGGGCACGCCGTCGACGTCGATCGGGTCGGTGGCCTCCAGCGGGCCGACGACGAAGGCCACGAGGTAGGTCGACATGAGCATCGACTCGGCGAAGGTGACGCGGTGGCGGCCGTCCTCGATCGGCTCGCGGCCGGCCTCGGCGGCGTTGCTCACCGCGAAGAGGTCCTCGGGCACGTCGAGGGTGATGGCGAAGGTGGCCTTGAGGTCGGGCTCGTCCCAGCACGGGAACGCCCGGCGGGCGTCGGTGGCCTCGAACTGGGTCGTGGCGATCACCCGGTCGGTGCCGTCGTCGTCGGTGAACGTCGACCGGTAGAAGCCCCTCAGCTTGTCGTTGAGGATCCCCCGGAACGCGAGGTGGACGATGGCCGGCCCGGCGGCCAGGGGCCCACCGTCGACGGCGAGCGTGGCCCGCTCGTGCTCCTCGTCGAGGGTCACGGTGACGTCCCGGCGTGCGCCGCCGACCTCGAGCCACGCCTCGTCGACCTCGAGCTCGATGGCGTTGAGCACCACCTCGGCCGTGGGCTCCTGGACCTCGACCTCGATGGCCACCGTCCCGGCGAAGGTGGCGGCTTCGAGGTCCGGCGCCAACCGGAGGTCGTAGCGGCGGGGGAGGACGGTGCGGGGGAGGCGGTGCGGGTTGGTCTCGGCCACCGGCCGACCCTACCGGCGGTCCCCGCGCCGCGGCGTCGGGTCCAGCCCGGCTCGGTGGTCGTGGAGGCGTTGCCCCCCGGGCCGTTCTGAGCCACCGATCGGCCATCGGTGGCCGATCCCTGCCTCACAGGCGACCCAGGCGTGCGGCTACCAGCCCTGGTAGGTGGGATCCCGGCGCTCGACGAAGGCGGCGATGCCCTCCTGGGCGTCGGCGGTGTGCATGGTGAGCTCCTGGGCGACCGCCTCGTCGGCGAAGGCGCCGGCCCGGTCGGACTCCAGCGACCGGTTCACCAGCCACTTGGTCAGCGCCAGGGCGCGGGTCGGGCCGGCGGCCAGGCGGGCGGCCCACTCGGCCGCCGCGGCCTCGAGCTCGTCGGCGGGGACGACCCGGTTGACGAGACCGAGGCGCTCGGCGTCGGCGGCCGGGACCTTGTCGCCGAAGAACATCAGCTCCTTGGTCCGGTGCGGGCCGATGAGGCGGGGGAGGAGGTAGGCGCCGCCACCGTCGGGGACGATCCCCCGACGCACGAAGACCTCGATGAAGCTCGCCGTGTCCGCCGCGACCACCAGGTCGCAGGCCAGCGCCAGGTGGGCGCCGATGCCGGCGGCGGTGCCGTTCACGGCGGCGATGACCGGCACCTCGCAGTCGAGCACGGCGGCGACCAGGCGCTGGGCCCCGTCGCGGATGGTGCGGCTGATGTCGCCCACGGCCCGGTCGGGCGCCCCCTCGGGGCGAGCGGCGGCGGGGCGCGAGGCCCGCAGGTCCGCCCCGGTGCAGAAGGCCTTGCCGGTGGCGGTCACGACGACGGCCCGGACGGCGATGTCGGACGAGGCTGCCGCCAGCAGGTCGATGACGCGGTCCCGCTGGTCGGGCGTGATGGCGTTGCCGACCTCGGGGCGGTTCAGGGTGATCCACGCCACCCCTCCGTCGGTCCGGTGCTGCACCTGCTCGTCGAGGGGGCGGTCGTCGGCCATCCCCGCAGCGTAGGAACCGACCTGACACTCCGTCAGATCAGGTGCACCCGTCGGGACCGCTACCGTCCGCCGCCGTGCCCGACGTGATCACGGCTCCGGCCAAGCTGACGCTGTCGCTCCGGGTGACCGGGGTGCGCGACGACGGCTTCCACCTGGTCGACGCAGTGATGGTGTCGCTCGACCTGGCCGACACGCTGACGTTCGGACCCGGCGACGACCTCACCGTCGAGGAGGCGAGCACCGGGCTGCCGGTGCCCGCCACCGACGACAACCTGGTCCGCCGGGCCCTCGTCGCCGTGGGCCGGAGGGCGTCGGTCCACCTGGTGAAGCGCATCCCCGCCGGCGGGGGGCTGGGCGGGGGGTCGGCCGACGCCGCCGCCGTGCTCCGGTGGGCGGGCCGGGCCGACGACGTCGACCTGGCCGCCGGCCTCGGCGCCGACGTGCCCTTCTGCCTGCGGGGCGGGCGCGCCCGGGTCACCGGCATCGGCGAGGTCCTCGACCCGCTCCCGCCCGAGGACGCCACCTTCACGCTCGTCGTGCCGCCCTTCGGCTGCTCCACCCCGGCCGTCTACGCGGCGTGGGACGAGCTGGGCGGGCCCACCGCCGCCGGGCCCAACGACCTCGAGCCGGCCGCCCTCGTGGTCGAGCCCCGCCTGGCGGCGTGGCGCGACGCCCTGGGGGGCGCGACCGGCGAGGTCCCCGTCCTGGCCGGGAGCGGCAGCACCTGGTTCGTGCCCGGCGCCCACCCTGGCCCCGACCGCCTCGTCGTCCGCACGACCCCACCTCTCGGCTGACCTCTCGGACGCGTTCCTGCGTCGCCGAGAAGTCCTCCCGTCCGTGACGCGAGAACGCGGGGTGGGTGGTGGGTCGCGTCAGAAGGAGCCGTCGCGGGCGAGGGTGTAGGCGGCGGCGGCCCGGCCCTCGCCGACGGCCCGGACCACGACGCCGATGTCGCCGTCGGACTCCAGGCAGCGCTCGCCGACGCGGACCTCGACCTGGTCGCCCCCGTCGACCTGCTCGATGGCGACCACCTGGCCGTCGACGTCGCGGCGGACCACCACCTCCAGGTCCATGCCCTCGGGGGCGGAGAGCGTCACCGTGACGTCCCCGTTGCAGAGGAACCCCCCGTCCTCGGTCGGTAGGACGAAGGTGTCCACGTCGTCGCGGGGCACGATCGTGCCCTCGACCTCGCCGTCGTCGTCGGTCAGGAGCTCCGGGTCGTCGAGGTCGTCGGGCTCGGCCTCGCACCCGTTCTGCGGCTCGTCGTCGTAGTCGGCGAAGCCCGTGTCGCAGACGTGGCCGTCGGTGTTCGGGGCCGGGGTGCCGATCCGCACGCCGTCGGTGCACGGCCAGTAGGGGAGGTCCGTGCACGGCGCCGTCGTGGTCGTCAGCGGGGTGGACGTGGTCGTGGCCTGCGGGGCCAGGGCCTCGCCGGCGGCGCGCCCGTCGTCGCCACCCGTCACGACGGCGACCAGCCCGGCCACGAGCAGGAGGGCGACGACGGCCGCCACCCCGCCCACCAGCACCCGGTTGCGCAGCACGACGTCGGCCAGGCCGGTCAGCGGGCTCGTGGCGCCCGTCGCCGCCGAGCCCCGCAGGCGGGCCGCCGACGGTCGCCGGTCGGCCCGGGGGTCGAGGGCGGTGACGAGAACGGCGCGCAGCTCGGGGGGCAGGTCCCGGGGTGGCCGGTCGACCTTGCCGGACGCGGCGCGGTGCATGAGCACCCGCGGGTCGGCCGCGACCGGACCGAACGGCCCTGCGCCGGTGAGGGCGAAGAGCAGGGTCGCGCCCAGGGCGAACACGTCGGCGGCGGCGCTGGCGGGCTCGCCCCGCGCCTGCTCGGGGGCCATGAAGCCGGGGGTCCCGACGACCATCGACGTCGCCGTCAGGCCGAGGGTGTGGTCCTGGGTGCTGGCGACGCCGAAGTCGACCAGCCGGGGGTCGCCGTCGGCGGTGAACAGGACGTTCTCGGGCTTGATGTCGCGGTGGACCACCCCCTGGCGGTGGGCGGCGGCCAGGGCGTCGAGCAGGCGGTCGGCCAGCACCTGCACGGCCTCGGGCTCCATCGGCCCCTGGGTCGCCACCCGCTGGTGGAGGCTGCCGCCGGACAGGTACGGCATCACCAGCACGACGTCGTCGCCGTCGTCGAGGAGGTCGAGCAGGCGCACGATGCCGGGGTGGTCGAGCGACCGGAGGACCTCGGCCTCGCGCCGGATGCGGGCCCGGGCCCGGGCGATCTCGTCGGGTGTGCCGTGGAGCGACAGCCGCTTCAGGGCCACCTCGGTGCCGTCGGGCGCCACCGCCAGGTCGACCACGCCCATGCCCCCCCGGCCGAGGCGACGCACGACCTGGTACTGCACGTCCGCACCCTACGGGCCGGCACCGCCGAGCCCGCCGCCGCCCCACCCCACCGGCGGGGTGGGTGACCCATGCCCCGGGGGGTGCGCGTGGTTGACGCGCGGACCAGGGGTAGGGTGGCGTCTGTGACACAGACGACCGAGCCCACCGTGATCACCGAAGCGCTGACCGTCATCGATCGGTCCCTTGCGCAGCTGGCCGCTCGTGAGCTGGTGTCGTCGACCGAGATGTCCGACCTCCTGCTCGATCTGCGTCTGCTCCTCATGGCCTCGGACCCCGGTCCCGTCGACGAGCCCGTGGGCGAGGGCGCACCCGCCTGAGCGGAGCTCGACGGCGGCTCGTCCGCCCCGTCGCCCCCTCGGCTCAGGCCAGGGCGAGCAGCTCGTCGAAGGCGGCCTCGATGCAGGTCCGCAGCAGCACCGGCTCGGCCACGGCGCCGACGTCGATGTGCAGGCCCATGTCGAGGTTCCCGTTGACCGACATCGTCGTCAGGTTCCACGCCGTGCCGGCGAGCGGGCCGATCGGGTGGTTGCCGAGGATCTCGGCGCCCGCGATGTAGAGGGGGAACGGCGCCCCCCGCACGTTCGAGGTGGTGAAGTCCACCGTGGCGGTCTGCTGGCGGACCATCCGGACCAGCACCGGCGCGGGGAGCAGGTTCCCCAGCCCGGCGACGGCGCCGGCGAAGCCCACGGCCCGCTCGCCCTTGGTGATGCCGAGGCGGTCGTGCACCTCGCGGAACCGCTGGCGGGGGTCCTCGTCGACCGGGACCCGGACGCGGGTCGGGGCGAAGGCGTTGCCGCCCGACGACTTGTCGGAGCGGGTGCTGATCGGCATGGCCATCCGCAGCTCGTCGACGGTGACGTCGAAGGCCCGGTGGTACGCACCGGCACCGCCGGCGGCGCCCGTGACGAACAGGTCGTTGACGCTGCCGCCGAGGGCGGTGGCCGCCGCCTTGGCGTCGGCGAGGGGGATGCGCAGCAGCTCGAGGCGCCGATCGAGGGTCCGCTCGCGCCACAGCGGCGACAGCGCCTCGCCGGTGACGCCGATCTGACGGGCCAGGGATCGGGCTGTCGCCGCCGCATCGCCGGGCAGCGCGGCCAGCCGGGACGGGTGGACCCCCATCTCGACCGCCCCCCCGACCGCCTGGCGGATGAGGTCACGGGGCGTGCGGGTGAGCTGGGCCAGCGAGCTGATGGCGGACTCCACCGGAGACGGTGGCGGCGCCCCCTCGGCGTCACCCGTGGCGACCGGCTCCGGGTCGGGCCGGGGCGGCGGGTTGCGCTCGAAGTCGATGAACTCGACCGACATCCGCACCCCACCCTCGCCGTCGGTGATGCTGTGGTGGAGCTTCTGGATCATGGCGCCGCCGCCGTCGGCGAGCCCCTCGACGAGGAGGAAGTCCCACAGCGGGCGGTCGCGGGGGAACGGGGCCGACGCCGTCGCGGTGGCCAGGTCGAGCAGCTGGCGCATGTCGCCCGGGGCGTCGAGGACGACGTGGCGGACGTGGTCATCGAGGTCGAGCTCGGTGTCGTCGACCCACCGGGGCGGGGTGATGCCGGCCAGCCCACCCTCGACGCGGCGCCGCAGCCGGGGGACGGTGCGGACGGCCCGCTCCATGGTGGCCCGGAACCGGTCCGGGTCCGGCGGGCGGTCGAACAGGCTGATGTTGGCGAACGCCGACGACAGGTGCGGGTCGGCGTCGAGGGTCCACATCAGGGCCTCGACGTCGGTCAGGTGCCGGCTCTCCTCCACCGAGCCGAACCTAGGCGCTCCTAGAAGGGCACGCTCGTGTGCTTGAACTCGTTGAGGTTCGGCACGGCCAGGAGGGCCACGACGCGGTCGATGGTGGACCGGGCGTGGGCGCCGTCCTCGCCGGGGCGGTCGAGCAGGCGGACGAAGGCGGCGGCCCCGTCGTGGATGAACGTCGGCACGCCCCACACGTCGTGGTCGGTCGCTGCGGCCTCGTGCTCGGCCCGGACCTGGGCCAGCAGCGAGCCGTCGTCGACCCCGGCGAAGGCGGCGTCGGCGTCGACGCCGTGGTCGGCCAGCACCTTGGCCAGCACGTCGCGGTCGCGCAGGTCCTGGCCCTGGTCGTGGCGGGCGGCGAAGAGGGCGCCGTGGACGCCCAGGAACGCCTCGGGGGCGGTGTCGCGCACGTGGACGCCGACCTGGAGGGCGACGATGCCGCTGTCGTCCTCGGGCCGGTCCCAGATGGGGCTCTCGCCGTCCTCGACGTGGACCTGGCCCAGCGAGAAGGGCACGAACCGGACGTCCCAGCCGGCCCCTGCGGCGAGGCCGGCGAGCACGTGCTCGTGGGCGTTGCGGGCGAAGGGGCAGCGGTAGTCCCAGGTCACGGCGAAGTCCGTCATGGCTGGTGCAACCCCGGGGCCGGCCGAGGGCTTCCCGCGTCCTCCGCCACTCGGCTCCGCCTCGCCGGCGTGTCTCCTCCGCCACTCGGCTCCGCCTCGCCGGCGTGTCTCCTCCGCCACTCGGCTCCGCCTCGCCGGCGTGTCAGCGCAGGCGCCAGAGGCGCCGGGCCACCTGGCCGACCACGAGGCCGACGGCCACCCCGCCGAGCACGTCGCTGGCGTGGTGGATCTTCACGTGGACGCGGCTGGAGGCGACCAGACCGGCCAGCCCGAACCAGCCCACGGTGGCGGCCCGGCCCCGGCCGTCGGCCAGGAGCGTCGCCGCGCAGAACGCGGCGCTGGCGTGACCGCTGGGGAAGCTGGTGGTCAGCGGGATGCGCAGGTGGTGGGGGCGCTCGAAGTCGGGGATCGGCCGCTCGCGGCGGAACAGCGACTTGATGCCGGCGTTGACCAGCGTCGACTCGGCGGCCAGGGCGGCGGAGACCCGCACGGCGGCGGTGAGGTCCGCATCCGAGCGGAGCCCCCGGGCGGCGGCCAGCAGGTGCCAGAGGAGGCTGAAGTCGGCCAGCTCGGTGACCGAGTACATGACCCGGTCGACCGGTGCCCGGCCCCGCAGGTGCCGGTCGAACCGGGCGTCGACGGCCTCGTCGAAGCCCGCCAGGTGGGAGGTGAGGGATCGCGACCACGGTGGGGGCGGGCCCGACGTGGCCTCGTCGACGACCTCGATGACGGTGTCGACCGGCGTGTGCTCGTCGTCCGCGCCGGGGGCGTCGTCAGGGGCGGTCTCGGCGGCGGACATGGGATCGGATGCTACGGGGCTGCCGGCCCGGCACCCGAGCCGACGAGGCGGGGCACGAGGTCGACCACGTTCCCGGGCTCGACGCCGGCCGTCGCCGGGTCCGGGGCGGGCGCCTCGGGACGGGGGGCGACGCCGGCGTCGATGGCGGCCCGGGCCGGGTCGCCACCGAAGGACGGGCACCACGTCTGGAACGAGCACCAGCCGCACAGCGGCCCCGGCTTGGGTCGGAAGTCGTCGCGGTCGCAGGCCCGGGTGATGGCGTCCCACATGGCACCGACCCGGGTGCGCAGGCCTCGGGTGGACTGGTCGGTGGGGATGGCGGTGATCGTGACCGGCTCGCTCAGGTGGAGCAGCTGGACCCGAGCCGGCCGCTTGCCGAACAGCTCCTCGCACAGCAGCGAGTAGAAGTGGATGCCGCCCAGCTTCGCCTGCTCGTACCGGTCCGACGGGGCCTTGCCGGTCTTGTAGTCGGTGACGACCAGCTCACCGTCGGCGTCCAGCTCGAGGCGGTCGATGATGCCGACCAGCTGCAGGTCGCCGACGGGGGCCTGCAGCCGCAGCTCGAGGCCGATGGGGCGGATCTGCCGGGGGTCCTCGAGCAGGAAGTAGTTGCGCACCAGGCGCTCGGCGTCGGCCCGCAGGGCGGCGTGGCCGTCGGCGTCGAGGTCGAGATCGGCCAGGTCGCGCCCGGGCTCGGAGAGGTGGGCGACGGCGGCGTCGAGGCAGGCGAGGCCGGCCTCGACGGTGCGATCGGCGGGGTCGACGGCGAAGAGCCGCTCGAGGGCGGCGTGGACGAGGGTGCCCTTGGCCATGGCGGGCGTGGTCGGCTCCGGGATGCGGTCGATGGCCGAGAAGCGGAAGGCCAGGGCGCAGTCGCGGAAGGAGGTCACCTTCGAGGGCGACAACGTGACCGGGACGGGCAGCGACATGCCTCCGACCCTACGCCGGGGGTACGACAGTGGCGGTGGACGCTCCCGCCGGAGGCGCCCCCTCGACCGTCGCCCTCAGGGTGGTGGTGGGGTCGGGCTGGAGGACAGTGACGGTGGACGCTCCCGCCGGAGGCGCCCGCTCGACCGTCGCCCTCAGGGTGGTGGTGGGGTCGGGCTGGAGGACAGTGGCGGTGGACGCTCCCGCGGGGACGCGCCCGTCGCCTCAGTGGCTGGTGGAGATGGCGCCGTCGCGGGGCATCGACGCCAGGCCGTCGAGGGCGCCCCCCTCGACCGCGGCCCGGAGGCGGCGCAGGAGGTCGGGGTCCAATGCCTCGGGCCCGTCGGCGACCGCCCGCAGCAGCTGCGGGGCGGCGATGCGGGTGGCGGGCGGGCACGGGTCGGCCCGGTCGGTCACCAGCAGGGCGTGGACGAACGGCGTCCACGGCACCTCCTCGGCCAGGGCCGAGCGGACCACCGAGGCCAGGCGGGCGGTGGCCCGCGGCGCCTCGGGCGACCCGTCGTCGAGGGCCACGACCTGGGCTCCGGTGGGGCCCAGCACCAGGTGGGCGGGGCCGAGGGGGCGGACCGTGAAGGCGTCCGGCAGCTCGGAGAGGGCGCGGGCCAGGTCCTCGGGTCCGTGTCGTCGGGGCCAGGCCATGGTCCCCTCCATCGGATGGGCCAAACGGATCATGAGCGTTTGCACCGGCCCTGGTCACAGAGGTCGGCCGCTACCGTGAGGGGATCGACCCGACGTCAGAGCCCGCCGCCCCCGATGCCCACGCCGTCGGTGCGGTGGTCGACCGCTTCTACGCCGCCTTCGAGGCCCGCGACCTCGACGCCATGTCGGACATCTGGGCCCACGGCGACGACGCCTCCTGCACCCACCCGGGGTGGGCGACCCTCCACGGGTGGGGCGCCATCGCCGCCTCGTGGTTCGGGATCTTCGACCAGTCCGACCCCATGCAGGTCTTCACCACCGACGTGCGGGTGCGGGTCGACGGCGACACCGCCTGGGTCACGCTCGACGAGAACCTCCTCGGCGCCGGCAGCGACCCCGCCGGCACCACCGTCGCGGCGCTGAAGGTCCTGCGGCGGATCGACGGCGACTGGAAGGTCACGGCCCACCACGGGTCGGTCGTGGTGGGCCACCCTGATGAGTGATCTCGTCACTCGTCCGCTGACGCTCACGCCGTTCCTCGAGCTGACGGGCCCTCGCTCCGCTCGGGGCTGAACACCTTCCCGGAGCCGGACGCCTCGTGCCTCGGCGCCACGGCTCCTCTGCGGGTGGAGACCCCCGCACCCCCCCCCGGCGGCTGCGGCGGGCCTCGCGGGGATCGGGTCGGGGTTGGCCTCAGACGTCGTCTGCGTCGTTCCTAGTCCTCGGGGTGGTCGGTCGTCTTGGCGTCGGACTCGTTGGCGGCCCAGGTGAAGACGCCCTTGGCCATGAGGGCGTGCTCGGCGGCGGCGCGGGTGCGGAACACCTCGGCCCGGACCCGGTGGAGGGCGGGGTCGTCGGGGGCGGCCTGGGTCGCCAGCTCGGCCAGGTGGCCGGCGAGCCGCAGCGAGGCGTCGTCGCCCGCCGCAGCCAGCCGGCTCGCCCGGTCGGCCAGGGCGCCCGGCCCGCCGGCGAGGGCGGCCAGCTCGGCGGCGAGGGCGCCGGCCGGGGCCGGCTTGAGGTGCGACGGGTCGCCGTCGTACCAGCCGCCGTAGAGGCGCCACACCCCCCGGACCACGAACTCGGGGTCGTCGTAGATGGGGCGCAGGTACGGCTTGGCCAGCAGGTCCGCGGGGGCGCGGACCTCGTGGACGATGTCGTCGAGGCGGGCGCCCTCGTTCATCAGCTCCAGGGTGCGGTCGTGCAGGACCTCGAGCACCGTGGCCGTGTCCTCCAGGACGGCGCGCACCCGGTCCTCGCCCCGCACCGGCAGGCCGTGGCCGGGGAGCAGGAGCTCGGGCGCGTGGGCGGCCATGGCCCGCAGGGCGACGGCCCACTCCCGGGCGTAGCGCTGCACCTTCTGGGGGTTGCCGGCGTTGGGGGTGCACCAGATGATCAGGTCGCCGGTGCACACCGTCCGCTGCTCGGGCACCCACACCCAGGTGGCGTCGTCGGTCTCGCCCCGGGCGTGGTGGAGCTCGAGCCCCAGGCCGCCGACCTCGAGGTCGAGGCGGTCGCGGTAGGTGACGTCGGGCCGGCGGTACTCGGTCGGCCAGGTCAGCCCGGGGGCCTGGAACTGCCGCTGGTTGATCACCGCGTTGTAGCCGGCGCAGGCGCAGTACCGGTCGAAGCGGGCCTCGATGTCCTCGTGGGCGACGACGCGGACCGCGGGTCCCCCGGCGGCCGCGGCCTCCTCCTCGAAGGGCCCGGTGCCGAAGACGTGGTCGATGTGGCCGTGGGTGTACACCGCGGTGTGGAGCGGGGCCCGGTCCCACCCCCGCACGAGCCCGTGGATCATCGGGGCCACGAACGGGCTGCCCGTGTCGACGAGCACCAG
This sequence comes from Iamia sp. SCSIO 61187, assembly GCF_019443745.1. Lineage (NCBI taxonomy): Bacteria > Bacillati > Actinomycetota > Acidimicrobiia > Acidimicrobiales > Iamiaceae > Iamia > Iamia sp. SCSIO 61187. Next base: position 3,442,549 of record NZ_CP050948.1, on the reverse strand, counting down.
GCCGTCGTCGGCGCGCAGGGCCGAGACGTTGGCGAACGACTGGATGAAGGCGGTGCCGTCGCCGACCTCCTGGAGCTCGTTCGGTGGGGAGAACGGATGGTGGTCCTCGATGGCGGCCTCGCCGGCGATGATGCGGTCGGACAGGTCCAGCAGGTCGGTCACAGCGCTCCTCACGGTGTCGGGCCGCCGGTGAACCTAGGGGTCCCCGCCGGTGTCCGCCGGGCGGCCCGGAGACGTCGCCGTCGTGGTCGCCCCGACCGACGCCTCCCCTAGTGTTCGCCCCATGCAGGTGGACGGGTGATCGGCTCCGGCGCGGACCAGGGCGCCGTCGACGCGGTCGCCGCGCCGCCGGTCGACGGGCGCACGGCCCGGGCCCACCGCACCCGGGACGCCATCGTCGACGCCTGCGTGGCCCTGGTCGACGCCGGCGACTACCGGCCGACGGCGCCCCGCATCGCCGAGGAGGCCGGGGTCTCGGTCCGCTCGGTGTTCCAGCACTTCGACGACCTGGAGACGCTGTTCGGCCTGGTCGCCGAGCGGGCGATCAGCAGCCTGGCCGGGCTGGTCCAACCCATCGACCCGGAGCTGCCCTTCCCCGAGCGGGTGGACCTGTTCGTCCACCAGCGGGCCCAGCTGCTCGAGGCGGTCACGCCGATCCGGCGGGCCGCCGCCGTCCACGCCCCGTTCTCACCCGGCATCCAGGCCCGCGTCGCCGCCGGCCACCAGTTCCTGCGCACCGAGGTCGAAGCCGTCTTCGGCCGGGAGCTGGACGCCCACCCGCGCGACCGCGCCGTCGTGCTCTCGATGCTCGACGTGTCCGCCAGCTGGACCTCGTGGGAGCAGCTCCGGACCCTCGACGGGCGCGACGTCGACGGGGCCCGGGAGGTCCTGACCGCCCTGCTGCACGCAATCCTCGGCCCCCGGTGAGCTCGCAGATGCCACGCCTCCGGGGCCTGCGGGCCGCCGCCGCGTGGGCCGTCGAGGGGGTCGTCACCGCGCCCGCGGGGCTGCGCACGCTCGTGCCCGGCGCCCCCGTCCCCGCCGCCCTGCGCGAGGACGTGCTGGTCGCCACCGCCCACGCCCAGGGTGCGACCGGCGTGGCGTGGGTGCACTCCGAGTGGCGGGCCTACGCCGGCACCACCCCGGACGGCGACGTGCGCCTGGCCCTCGCCGCCCACGCCGAGCGCTGCGCCCGCGCCGGGCACCCCGTGGAGCCCGACGAGCTGGCCGAGGTCCTGCCCGAGCGGGCCGTGCGGGGCGTGCGGGCCGTCGTCGCCCGGGGCCGGGTGGAGTCCGAGGTCGAGGCCCGGACCCGACGGGTCCTGGGGGCGGTGCGGGACCGACGCCCGACCGCCGACCTGGTGGTCGACCTCCCGCTCGCCGCCGTGGGGCTGGCCACCGCCGCCCCGGCCCTGGCGACGGGGATCGCCCTCGGCGCCCTGGCCCGCCTGGCACCACCGGTGCCCGAGGTGGCGGGGGCCGACGACCCGGAGGTCGGGCTGCTCGGCGCCCTCGCCGCCGAGGCCGTCCCCGTCCTGCTGGGCAACGCCGTCGTCCGGGCCGTGGTGCTGGGCTCGCCGGTCGTCGTGGCCGTCGGCCTCCGCTCGGGCGGGCAGGGTGCCACCGTCCGGGTCGGGCGGGGACGGGCCGAGGTGGTCGACGGCGTGGCCCCCGACGCCCTGGTGGTGCTGCAGGGCGACGTCGAGCCGCTCGTCCGCCTCGCCACCGGCATCGTCCTCCGCGAGGCCCACGAGGTCGTCGCCCGTCGGTAGGGGTCAGGGCGCGCCGTCGCGGCGGGGGTCACCGGCGGCGCCGACGCCGGGGACGACGAGGTGGGCCCCGCCGAAGTAGACGCTCGGGCCGGGCCAGGCGTTGACCGGACCCCGGGCGGCGAGGGCCTCGAGGGCGGCGCCCGGGAGCCCGGGCTCGACCTCGGTGTGGTCGCCGTCCCAGTGGGCCCGGGGCGCGTCGACCGCGGATCGCGGGTCGAGCCCGTGGACGAGGACGTTGACGAGGACCTGGGCGATCGTCGAGCGGATCCGCTTCGACCCGCCGCTGCCCACCACCACCTCGGTCCGGCCGTCGGCGCCCACGACGATCGTCGGCGACATCATCGACGCCACCCGGACGCCGGGCGGGGCGGCGTGGAACCCGTCGGGGTGCAGGTCCTCCTCGCCGAGGATGTTGTTGGCGAGGATCCCGGTGCCGGGCAGGACGTCCCCCGAGCACTCGCCGCTCGAGGTCGTCATCGCCGCCGCCCCGCCGGCCCCGTCCCACACGCTGATGTGGGTCGTGCCCCGGGCCGACGCCGGCCGCCCGGCGGCGGCGAGGATGGCGACGCGCCGGGCGTCGACGTCGGCTGACGCACCGACCAGGGCATCGACCCAGGCCGGGTCCCCGGGGCCGGCGGTCTCCGCGTCGACCCGGCCCAGGGCCGCCGCCACCAACGTGCCGCCGAACGACGGGGCCGGGTTGGTCAGGATCCGCCGGCCCCGCCAGGCGAGGGCGAGCGGGGGGCGCTCGACCACCCGGTACGCGGCCACGTCCTCGGCGGTGACGAGCCCGTCGGTGGCGGTGGTGGCGAGGAGGGCGTCACCGACGGGCCCCGACGCGAACGCCACGTCGTCGCCGGCGCCGAGGGCGGCCAGCACCGCCGCCAGGTCGGGGTTCGTCAGCACGTCGCCGGCGCCGAGGAGGCGGCCGCCGGGGGCGAACAGGGCCCGGCCCGCCGGCGTCCGCAGCAGGATCGGTTCGAGGAGGGCGACGATCCCCGCCTGGCGCGGCGCCAGGGCCACCCCCCGGGCGGCCAGGCGGGCGGCGGGGGCGACCACGTCGGCCAGCGGCAGGCGCCCGAACCGGTCGTGGAGGTGGCGGTACCCGGGCAGGCAGCCGGGGACGGCGATGGACCCCGGACCGCAGTGGAAGGTCTGGCGGGCCGCCTCGAACCGGACCTCGACCTCGGTGAAGTGCGGCGCCGGCGGGTCGACGAGGCTGCGGCCGGGCGTGTCGACGAAGAAGTCGACGAGGACCTCCTCGCCCTCGGCCGTCCGCACGAGGGCGAACCCTCCGCCTGCCAGGCTGGTGAGGCAGGGCTCGGCCACCGCCGCGGTCAGCCCGCCGGCGACCACGGCGTCCACCGCGCTCCCCCCGGCGGCGAGCACCTCGTGGGCGGCGGCGACGACGGCGGGGTGCCCGGCGGCCACGAGGGGCCGATCGTGGGGGCGGTCAGGCACGGCCGCTTCCTACCACCGAGCGGTCGCCCCGCAGGAGAGGGGGTGCTAGGAGGGGGCCGGGCGGCGGCGGCCGGGGACGGCGGCGCTGACGGCCAGGAGCAGGGCGCTGGCCACCACGCCGTAGGGGCCGAGGCCCAGGTCCCCCACGTCGTCCTCGGTGGACAGGACGCCGACGGCGCCGACCGCCCACACGAACCCCACCAGGAGCCCCACGCCGGCGACCAGGTGGCCGGTGGCGTGCCTGAGGAGGAGGCCGATCACGCCCAGGGCGGCGGCCACGCCCATGACCGCGGTGGCGAGCACGGCGGCAGCGGCCAACCGGTCCTCGGCGGCCGACGGGTCGACCGCGACCTCCTGGCCCTCGGCCGGGGTGGTCTCGCCCTGGCCCACGTCCGGGGTCGTGACCGGTGCGCCGGTCGCCGGGTCGATGATCGTGTCGCCGGTGGGGGTGGTGACAGGTGAGCCCGCCGGGGCGGGGACCGGGTCCTCCGTCCCGGCCGCGCCGCTCGCGCCGTCGTCGAGGTCCATGGCCAGGAACCCCGTCACCGACAGGGCGGCCAGGCCCCCGAGGACGGCGACGGTCGCCAGCACCCGCGCCGCCGCCAGCCCGAGGGACCGCCCCACGGCGATGATCCCCCCGACGGCCACGACGAAGATCGCGCCCGAGACGATGAACCCGTTGGCGATGGCGCCGATGTCGGGACCGGCCCGGGTCACCGCCTCGCGCAGGTCGAGGTACGACGCATCGTCGACACCGGCGCCGCCCGACAGCCAGGGCAGCCCCAGGAGCGCGACCAGACCGAGGCCGATGCCGACGAGCGAGCCGATGAGCCCCAGGACGCTCAGCCGGGCCTGGGCGGCAGCTCGGTCGGCCGTCGGCTCACCCGGGCCGGCTCCGGGCGCCAGGCCGTCGGGGCGCGGGTTGCGGCCGGTGGCGTCGGCGAGGGCGGCGGCGGCGGCGACGTCCTCGGGACCCATGCGCTGGGTCCGGGGAGCGTCGGCGTGGGCGGCCGGAGGGAGGTCGGCGGTGGTCGGCTCGTCGGGGGCGACGGGCGGCGACGCCACGGGAGGGGGAGCGGTGGCCGGCGCGGCGGTGGGTGGCGCCGCCGGAAGCGCGACGGTGACGTCGGAGGTGGCCTCGGCGGGTGGCGTCGCGCCCCGGGGTCGGCGCGGGGGCGGCGGGCCGATGACGATGGCCGGCGATGACGTCGGCTCGTCCGGTCCCGCCGGCGGGCCGGGCGCGGCATCAGCCCCCAGCGGGTCGACGGTGGCGGTGCCCTCGGCGTCGGCGACGTGCTCGGTCCACCGGGAGCCGTCGTGGTAGCGGCGATCGGCCCGGCCGTGGGGATCCGGGTGCCATCCGGCGTCGCTCATGCGGTGCGCCTCCTCGGGTGGGACGGGGGTCGCGGCCCGGGGCGGCCGCCGACCAGCGGCGCGCGCCCGTGTCCCCGAGCATCCTGCCATCGGGCGCCCGGGCCGACGCGTCGCGACGGCGGACACCCGTCGTCGGCTCGCGGCCTGGGCGCGCTCCCCCTCCCGCTGCGGGTGATCCGGTGCGCCGGGAGGGGCGCGGCCGCAGCCGGCGCCCGCCCCCGGTCCGGGACCCGCGCCACCCCGGCGAGGATGGCGCGGGCCGGGCGGCTCAGCCCTGGAGGGCCTTGAGGGTCTGCTGGAGCTCCTCGGTGAGGTTGGCGGGGACGATGTAGCCGTCCTCGTCGCGGATCTCGTCGAAGTGGTCCCGGATGTCCTCGACGGTGAGGCTCTCGGTGTCGGTCCAGCCCGGGGTGACGCCGGTGAAGACCCGGGCCACGTGGCCGCCGCCGCAGCTGTACACCTCGCCCGTCACGGGGCAGTCCTCGTGGGCCAGCCAGGCCACGACGGGGGTGATGAACTCGGGGCCGAGCTTGTCGACCAGCGGGCCGAGGAGGTCCTCGGTCATGCGCGACTTGGCGACGGGGGCGATGGCGTTGGCCTTGATGTTGTTCTTGGCGCCCTCGACGGCGAGCACACGGGTGAACCCGACCAGGCCGGCCTTGGCCGCGCCGTAGTTGGTCTGGCCGAAGTTGCCGAAGAGGCCGGCGGCCGACGAGGTGTTCACGATGCGGCCGTAGTTGTTCTCGCGCATCGAGGCCCAGGCGGCCTGGGTGACGTAGAACGCACCCTTGACGTGGACGTCGAGGACCGGCTCGAGCTTCTCGGCGTCCATGTTCTTGAACGCCGCGTCACGCAGGATGCCGGCGTTGTTGATCACGATGTCGACGCGCTCGTAGGCGTCGAGGGCGGTCTGGACGATGGCCTGGCCGCCCTCCGGGGTGGCCACGCTGTCGTAGCTCGCCACGGCCTCGCCGCCGGCGGCCTTGATCTCGTCGACGACCTGCTGGGCGGCGGTGTGCGACCCGCCCTGACCGTCGACGGACCCGCCCAGGTCGTTGACGACGACGAGGGCGCCCCGCTTCGCCAGCTCGAGGGCGTGGGAGCGGCCCAGGCCGCCTCCGGCGCCGGTGATGATCGCGACCTTGCCGTCGTAGCCGAGATCGGCCATGGCTCTCTCCTCGTTGGGGTGCGTGCGGGGATCGAACCTACCGACGCCCTGCGGTCGGAGCGAAAGCCGGGTCGAGGCCGGGGTCGACGCCGGTCAGGGCCACGCTGAGGTCCCACAGGGCCTGGGCGCACGACGGGTCGCGGGCGGCGGGCGAGCAGCCCACGATCACGGCCGGGCCCCGGGCCTCGCCCGGGCCGCCGGGACCCAGGTAGGCCCCGCCCGGCACGTCGGGATCGGTGGCCGCCCGCAGCTGGGGCTCGGCGCCCCGGCGGGCGCTCTGGTGGGTGGGCCGGGCCAGGACGACGCCGATCGACTGGAGCCAGGCCAGCGGCCCGCCGCCGGACCGGCCCAGCCGGGTGCGGGCCAGCCCGGGGTGGGCGGCCAGCGACACCACCGGGGAGGCGGTGGCGCGGAGACGCCGGTCGAGCTCGAAGGCGAAGAGGAGGTTGGCCAGCTTGCTGGCGCCGTAGGCCGGCCAGCGCAGGTACCGGCGCCGCTCGTAGGTCAGGTCGGCGAGGTCGATCGTCCCCCACGTGTGGGCCAGGCTGGCCACGGTGACGACCCGGGCGGCGGGGGCGACGTGGAGCAGGGGGAGGAGGCGCCCGGTCAGGGCGAACGGGCCGAGGTGGTTGGTGCCGATCTGGAGCTCGAAGCCGTCCTCGGTGCGGCCGCGGGGCGGGGCCATGACCCCGGCGTTGTTGACGACGACGTCGAGGCGGCGGTGGTCGCGGCCCACGTCAGCGGCGAAGGTGGCCACGCTCGCCAGCGACGCCAGGTCCAGCGCCCGCAGCTCGATCGAGCCGGCGGGGACGTCGGCACGCAGCCGCTCGAGGGCCCGCTCCCCGCGCCGCTCGTCGCGCGCAGTGGCGATCACGTGGGCGCCGTGGCGGGCCAGCTCGCGGGCGGTGACGGTGCCCAGCCCGCTGGTGGCGCCGGTGACGACGGCGACCCGTCCCGTCAGGTCGCCGATGTCGTCCGGTCGCCAGGGCACGACCGGGGGTTCGGGGCTACCGGCTCCGGAGCTTGGCCAGCAGCCGCAGCAGCTCCAGGTAGAGCCAGACCAGGGTGACGACGAGCCCCAGGGCGGCGAACCACTCGAGCTGGCGGGGGGCGCCGGCCCGCTCGGCCCGGTCGATGAAGTCGAAGTCGAGCGTGAGGTTGAGGGCGGCGATGACCACGACCACCAGGCTGAAGCCGATGCCGACGGGCCCGGTGCCGTGGATGAACGGCATGTCGCCACCGAACAGCCTCATGACGAAGGTGGCCAGGTAGATCAGCAGGATGCCGCCGGTGGCGGCGATGATCCCGAGCCGGAACCGGGGCGTGACCCGGATGCGGCCGGTGGCGTAGAGCACCAGCATCATCACGAAGATGCCGAGGGTGAGGCCGACGGCCTGCAGCACGATCCCCTCGAAGCGGACCTCGTAGGCCTTGGAGATGGCGCCAATGAGGAGGCCTTCGGCCACGGCGTAGAGCGGTGCGGTGACCCGCGCCCACGCCGGCTTGAAGTAGGTGGCGATGACGAGGGCGAGCCCGACGAAGAGGGCGGCGAAGATCCACGGCGGGATGCTGACCGAGGTCTGCTCGACGACCTGGCCCTGGTCGTTCAGGCCGACGGTCGTCTCGGTGGTGACAAGGTTCCAGCCCACGACCCCGACGACGGCGATGATCGCCAGCAGGACGGCGGTGGCCGAGGCCACGCCCTGGCGCCCGAGGGTGGTGCCCACCCCGGGTCGCGGCGGGGGAGGCGGCCAGGGCGACCCGGGCACGTTGTCGGGGGCGGGCGGCACGGGGGCCCCCGGCTGACCCGGCCACGCCGTGGGCGGTCCGGCGGCGGGGCCGAACTTGTCCGGGTTCAGCAACGGGTTGCTCATGTGACCCATCATGCCGCGATCTCGACCGGGTGCCCCAGCGCGAAGCCCGGTCCCGTCGCCGCGGCCGGCTGCCGACCCACGGCGCCCGGACGGTACGCTCCGCCTCCGTCCGCGACCCCCTCGGGAGCCAGAGCCTGATGCCCACGAACGGTTGGAACTTCGCTGAGGTCTGGGAGGTCATCGCCGAGCAGATCCCTGAGGCGCAGGCCCAGGTCCAGGGGGAGCGGCGGTACACCTGGAAGCAGTTCGACGAGCGCGCCAACGGCGTGGCCCACGCCCTCCTGGCCTCGGGTGTGTCCGAGCAGGACAAGGTGGCCCAGTACCTCTACAACGGCCCCGAGTACCTGGAGTCGGTGTACGCGTCGTGGAAGGCCGGGCTGGCCCCGCTCAACACGAACTACCGCTACGCCGACGACGAGCTCGTCTACCTCTGGGACAACGCCGACGCCGTCGCCGTGGTGTTCCACGGGGCGTTCGTCGACACCATCGAGCGGATCCGCGACCGGGTCCCCCGGGTGCGGCTGTGGCTGTGGGTCGACGACGGGTCCGGCCCGTGCCCCGACTGGGCCGCGCCCTACGAGGAGGCGGCGACCAGCAACCCCGAGCGGGCCATGGGCCCGTGGGGGCGCAGCGGCGACCACCTCTACATGCTCTACACCGGCGGCACCACCGGGATGCCCAAGGGCGTCATGTGGCGCCAGGACGACCTGTTCCGCAACCTCATCGGGTCGGCCATCGACGCCACCGTGCGGGAGGGCGAGCCCGACCTCGAGAGCGTGCGGGCCCGCGTCACCAAGCCGGGGATGGTGGGCCTGCCCGCCTGCCCCCTGATGCACGGCACCGGGTGCTTCACCCAGCTCATCACCCTCTCGGGCGGCGGCAGCTGCGTGACCCTCGAGTCCCGCACCCTCGACGTGGCCGAGCTGCTCGACACCATCGACCGCGAGGCGGTGAACCTCATCGCCATCGTCGGTGACGCCTTCGCCAAGCCCATCAACCGGGCCCTCGCCGCCAGCCCCGACCGCTGGTCGCTGGCCTCGCTCCTGGCCATCACCTCCTCGGGCGTCATGTTCTCCGAGCCGGTGAAGCAGGAGCTGCTGACCCACGCCAAGAGCGCCATGATCATCGACGCCTTCAGCTCGTCGGAGGCGGTGGGCATGGGCCAGTCGATCAGCTCGGCCGGTGCCGAGGTCCAGACGGCGAAGTTCACCGTGGGCGAGAACACCCGGGTGATCGGCGAGGACGGCACCGATGTCGTTCCCGGCTCGGGTGAGATCGGCCGGGTGGCCGTGGGCGGGTTCCAGCCCATCGGCTACTACAAGGACGAGACCAAGTCGGCGGCGACGTTCCTGGTCCTCGACGGCAAGCGCTACTCGGTGCCCGGCGACTTCGCCCAGGTCGAGGCGGACGGGTCGATCACCCTCCTCGGCCGCGGCTCGGTGTGCATCAACACCGGGGGCGAGAAGGTCTTCCCCGAGGAGGTCGAGGAGGTCCTCAAGCTCCACCCGGCCATCGCCGACGCCGTGGCGGTGGGCCTGCCCGACGAGAAGTTCGGCGAGTCGATCACCGGCGTGGTCGAGCTCGTCCCCGACGCCGAGCTCGACGAGGCCGACGTCATCGCCCACGTCAAGGGCAAGCTGGCGAGCTACAAGGCCCCCAAGCGGGTGCTGCCGATCGAGACCATCGGTCGGGCGCCCAACGGCAAGGTCGACTACAAGCGGCTCAAGGCCTGGGCCGCCGACACCGTCACCGCCGGCTGAGGCGGCCGGAGCGCGTGGACTTCGACCTCCCCGGTGAGGACGACGAGCGGCGCCAGGCGGTGCGACGGTGGCTGGCGGACCACCCCACCCCGTCGGGGCGGGAGCTGGCCGACGCCGGCTACGTGGCCCCGCACTGGCCCCGGCCCTACGGCCTCGACGCCGACCCGATCCACCAGATCATCATCGACGAGGAGCTGCGCCGGGCGGGGGTGCGCCGGCCGGCGAACATGATCGGCATCGGCTGGGGCGGGCCCACCCTGCTCCACGCCGGCACCGAGGAGCAGAAGGCGCGGTGGCTGCCCCGGCTGCTCTCGGGCGAGGAGATCTGGTGCCAGCTCTTCAGCGAGCCCGGCGCCGGCAGCGACCTGGCCGGGCTGTCGACCCGGGCCACCCGGGACGGCGACGAGTGGGTGATCGAGGGCCAGAAGGTCTGGACCTCGATGGCCCACCTGTCCCGCTGGGGCATCCTGATCGCCCGCACCAACCCCGACGCCCCCAAGCAGAAGGGCATCTCCTACTTCGTCTGCGACATGGAGGCGCCCGGGATCGAGATCCGCCCGCTGATCGAGATGACGGGCGGGCACACCTTCAACGAGGTCTTCCTCGACGAGGTCCGGCTGCCGGCCGACCACCTGGTGGGCGAGGTCGACCAAGGCTGGGGCCTGGCCAAGGTGACGCTGGGGAACGAGCGGGTGTCGCTGTCGTCGGGCGGCGCCCTGTGGGGCATGGGGCCGCAGGCGTCGGACCTCCTCGACGTCGTGCGGGGGGCCGGGGGCACGACCGACCCGCACCTGCGCCAGCGCCTGGCCCGGCTCCACATCGAGTCCGAGATCCTGCGGCTGATCCGCCTGCGCACCGTCACCGCCGCCATCAAGGGCGAGCAGCCCGGACCGGAGGCGTCGATCCGCAAGGTGCTGGCCGACGAGCACGGCCAGGCCGTCATGGCCGTGGCCAAGGACCTCGCCGGCGCCGACGGCATGCTCCCCACCGGGGGGCCGTGCGGCGTGGCCGACCCGACCTGGGCCTTCGGCTACCTCTTCGCCCCGGCGCTCACGATCGGCGGTGGCACCGGCGAGGTCCAGCGCTCGATCCTCGGCGAGAAGATCCTCGGCCTCCCCCCGGAGCCCGCGATCGGCTGACCGCCGACCGGTGGCCAGCACCAGTCGGCGGTCGGTGGTGTGGCCGCCGGCACCGTTCTGACACCGCTACCGGACACCGATGTCGCCTGGCGCGAACAGAACCGAGGATGGCGACGGAGGTCGCTCCGACGAGCGTGACCGCACCAGCCGGCGTCGTGGCCATGCCCATCCGCTCGCGCTCCGGGCACCGTCGGTGCGCTGGGGGTCAGTCGGTCAGGGTGAGGGCGGGGGCCTCGGCCTGCTCGTCGTCGACGACGACGGGCTCGTCGGGCCGGCGCAGGGCTCGGTGGCCCCATGCGGCGGCGCCGAGGCAGGCCAGCCCGCCGACGGCGACACCGGCGCGGGGCCCGAACACGTCGATGATCCAGCCGACCGTCGGCCCGCCGATCGGTGTGCTGCCCAGGAACACCATCGCCTGGAGGGCGAGGACGCGGCCTCGGTACTCGGGGGCGGCCCGCATCTGGACGATCGCCGTCGAGGTCGTCATGAAGGCGATGGACGCGATGCCGAGCAGGATCGCCGCCGGGAAGCTGGCCCACAGCGTCGGCGCCAGGGCGAGCAGCAGCATCGTGGCGCCGAAGCCGGCGGCGGCCACGATGATCTGACGGCCGTCGACCTCGGTCCGGCGCGCCGTCCACAGCGCCCCGGCCATCGAACCCAGGCTGAGGACCGAGAACAGCACCGTGAAGGTGCCCTCGCCGCCGCCCAGCGGCCCGGTCACGAGCAGCGGGATCGTCACCTGGAAGTTGAAGGCGAAGGTCCCGATGGCGGCCATCATCACCAGCGGCACGAACAGGTCCGGCTGCGAGCGGACGTAGCGCAGGCCCTCGCGGACCTGGCCCTTGGCCTTGGCCGTCGGCGTCGACGGGTGGAGCTCCTCGGAGCGCATCAGCAGCAGCCCGTAGATCACCGCGATGTAGCTGAGGCCGTCGACGAGGAAGGCCCAGCCGAACCCGACGGTCACGACCAGGAGGCCGGCGGCGGCAGGGCCGACGATGCGCGACCCGGTCATCACCGTGCTGTTGAGGCTGACGGCGTTGGCGACGATGTCCTTGGGCACCATCTCCACGACGAACGCCCGCCGAGCGGGGTTGTCGAAGGCGGTGATGATGCCCTGGGCGAAGGCGAGGGCGTAGATCACGGCCACGGTGGCGTGGCCGCTGAAGACGACGGCGGCGAACACGAGCGACTGGACCATGGCCAGCGTCTGCATGCGGATGAGCAGGCGGCGCTTGTCGGCCCGGTCGGCGACGCTGCCGGCCCAGGCGCCCAGGACGAGCACGGGGCCGAACTGGAAGGCGGTGAGGAGGCCGATGGCCACCCCGGAGTCGGTCAGCTTCAGGACCAGCAGGGTCTGGGCGACCATGGTGAGCCAGGTCCCCGTCTGGGAGATCAGCTGGCCCGAGAAGAAGAGGCGGAAGTTGCGGACGTGGAGGGATCGGAAGGTGTCGCGGGCGGCGGTGCCCAGCTTCTCTGTCATGCGCGTGCTCGTGTCGGTGTCGTGATCGGGAGGGTCGTGGGGTGGGGTGGTCAGTCCTCGTCGGCCGACAGGGCCTCGAGGAGGGGGAGGACGGCGACCAGCTGGTCGACGGCCTCGGGGTCGAGGGTGGCCAGCCGGGTGGTGAGCCAGGCCTCGCGCTGGCGGCGGATGGCCTCGATGTCGCGGCGGCCGGCGGCGGTGAGGCGGGCCCGGTGGACCCGGCGGTCGTCGGGGTCGGCGACCTTCTCGACCAGACCCTCGGCCACCAGGGTGGCCACCGCCTTGGTGATGGTGGGCGGCGCCACCCGCTCGGCCGCGGCCAGGTCGCCCAGGGTCGTCGGGCCCCGGCGGTCGAGGGTCACCATGATCCCGATCTGGGTCAGGCTGCGGCCCAGGGTCGACTCCTGGCGCATGCGCCGCGAGAGTCGGCCGACGGCGAGCCGCAGGGCGGCGGCGGTGTGGGTGAGCGGCGGGGCCGTCGGCGTGGTCATCAGTTCACCAAACTAACGATCTGGCCCGCGCATTCCCCCCGAGATCGGGGTCGCATCGGTCACTGCGGCGCTCGCCGGGGTGGGCCCACGGTTCGGAGCGCCCGCCGCCCGCCGCGTACATTCATGGCGTGGCCACGAAGGACGACAGCGCCGAGATCCTCCGCAAGGGTGACCGGGTGGTGCTGACCACCGACCTGCGCTCGGTCCCCGCCGGCACCAAGGGCAAGGTCGTCCTGGTCGTCGGGCTGAGCTGGATCCGCTACTGGGTCGCCTTCGACAACGGCGTCGCCGTCGGCTCCGTCAACCGCAAGCACCTCGCCACCCCGGCCGAGTGGCGGCGCCGCCTGGAGCGGGGCGACGAGGCCGAGGAGGCCGCCGACGGCGGCGACGCGGCCGAGGCCGGCGCCGACGACGGCGGGGGCGGGGGCTACACCCATGCCGGCGTGCTCGTGCCCCAGCTCCTCATCGACCGGTCCAAGGCCGCCCGCGAGCGTCTGGGCGCCTAGCGTCGTTCCTTGACCGGCCGGTCAAGGGATGAGAGGGTCAACGGCGGTCCCGCCCCCCGACATCTCGAGGTTCCGATGCAGGTCAGCATGCAGCTCAGCTACGCAGGGGGCTTCAAGGAGTCCGCCCAGCAGGTGTCCGAGCTGGAGAAGGCCGGGCTCGACCTGGCCTGGGTCGCCGAGGCCTACGGCTTCGACGGCGTGAGCCTGATGGGGTACCTGGCGGCCAGCACCGAGACCGTGCAGATCGCCTCCGGCATCCTCCCGATCTACACCCGCACCCCGACGCTGCTGGCCATGACCGCCGCCGGCATCGACGCCCTCTCCGACGGCCGCTGCCACCTCGGCCTCGGCGCCTCCGGCCCCCAGGTCATCGAGGGCTGGCACGGCGTCCCCTACGACAAGCCCCTCGCCCGCACCCGGGAGATCGTCGACATCTGCCGCAAGGTGTGGGCCCGCGAGGACCGCCTCACCGCCGACGGCCCGCTCTACCCGCTGCCCCTGCCCGAGGGCCAGGGCACCGGGCTGGGCAAGCCGCTGAAGATCATCGCCCACCCCGTGCGCCCCCGGATCCCGATCTGGATCGCCTCCCTCGGGCCCAAGAACGTCGAGGTCACCGCCGAGATCGCCGACGGCTGGATGCCGCTGTTCTTCCACCCCGACAAGGCCCAGGAGGTCTGGGGCGAGGACCTGGCCCGCGGGGCCGAGAAGCGGGCCGCCGACCTCGACCCGTTGATGATCAGCGCCGGCGGCATCGTGGCCATCGGCGACGACGTGAAGTCGATCCGCGACTTCGCCCGCCCCATGATCGCCCTCTACGTCGGCGGCATGGGCGCCAAGGGCCGCAACTTCTACAACGACCTCGTCTGCCGGTACGGGTTCGAGAAGGAGGCGGGGGAGATCCAGGACCTGTACCTCGACGGCAAGAAGCAGGAGGCGGCGGCCAAGGTGCCCGACGCCCTGCTCGAGGCGACGACCCTGTGCGGGCCGGCCGGCTACGTGAAGGACAGGATCGCCTCGTTCGCGGTCGCAGGGGTGACGCACCTCAACATCACCCCCGTCCCCACCGGCGACCAGACCCAGAACGACGTGGTGTCCATGGTCAAGGAGTGGTGCCAGGACGTGTAGCGGTTCCCAGACGCGCCGGGACGCGACGGGCCAGGCACGTCGCGTCCCGGGTCGGCTGACGGTCCGGTCGCGGGTGGGCGCTCGTAGCCTCGATCCCATGAGCGCAGGCCACACCGTGACGACCGACCCGGGCGACGTGCACGTCGAGGTGGTGGTCGACGGCCAGGTGGTCGCGGCCACCGACCGCCCCGTGCTCCTCCACGAGACGGGCATCCCGACCCGGTACTACATCCCGAGGGACGACGTCCGCATGGACCTGGTCCGCCCGATCGCCCTCACCACCGTGTGCCCGTTCAAGGGCACGGCGTCGTACTGGACCCTGGACCTCGACGGGACCGCCCACGACGGCATCGCGTGGAGCTACGAGGAGCCCAACGAGGCCGCCCGGGGGATCACCGGCATGCTCAGCTTCTTCGACGACCGGGCCGAGGTGAACGTCGGCTCGTAGGCCACGGCCTCACTCGTCGATGCGACGGTCCTTGCTGGCGTAGATCAGCGGGATCGACGCCACCGACACCAGGCCCTTCACCCACAGGTTGACCCAGAAGATGCTCCAGACCGTGGCCCACGGCAGGCCGTCGGTGCCGAGCAGGGTCACGGGGGCGAAGGCGCCCACGGCGAAGACGAGGTTGTCGACCGGGACGCTGACCGCGTTCGACACCAGCACCCGCAGCCACTGGAACCGTCGGGTGATGCGGGTGACGAAGAGGTGGTACACCTCGGTGTCGATCAGCTCGCTGATCACCATGGCCGCGAGCGACGCCAGCACGATCCGCCAGATCGGCCCGAGCAACGTCTCGTACTCGGCCCCCAGGCCCCAGCTCGGGTCGCTGTCGACGCTCGCGGTCCAGCCCAGGTAGGCGGCGAGGAACAGGTTCACCGCCGCGGTGGCGAGGATCAGGGCCCGGGCCGCCGAGCGGCCCGCGACCTTGTGCACCACGTCGCGCAGCGTGAAGGTGATGGGGTACACGAAGGTCCCCATGTCGACGCTCTCACCCCACACCCGGCCGATCTTGAGGCTGGTGACCTGGGCGATGACCTGGGCCCCGGCGTAGGCGGCGACGGCGACCACCGCCACCCGGCTGATCGTGAGCGTGGGCTCGAGGGGTGGCCCGGCGGGCGCGTCGGGCGCCCCCATGTCGACTGCGGTCACGGGTCTCTCCGGTTTTGGTGAGGCGGGTGGTCCGACACCGCCGCCGCGAGGACATCCCGTGGCCGGACGATCTTGGCAGACGGCCACGGAGACGAGCCGCAGGCGAGACGACCGGAGGGCTTGATCCTCACGCGACGGGAGGTCGTACCGTCCCCCGCATGGCAGACGAGGGCCGCAAGGTCGGTGAGGTGGCGGAGGCGACGGGCCTGACGGTCCGGACCCTCCACCACTACGACGAGATCGGGCTGCTGGTCGCGTCCGGGCGCACGCCCAGCGGCCACCGCCTCTACGCGCCGGCCGACATCGAGAGGCTCTACCGCATCTGCCTGCTGCGCCGCCTGGGCCTGCCGCTCGACGAGATCGGCTCGGTCCTCGACGACCCGGGGTGGGACACCCGCTCCGCCCTGGTCCGCCACCGGCTCGAGCTGGAGCGGCGCATGGCCGCCGAGGCGCGGCTCCGCACCCACCTGGTCCGCATCGAGTCCCTGGACGGAGACGACGGCGGGCCGCCGACCGAGGACCTGCTCAGGGTCCTCGAGGAGATGACCATGCTCGACACCGCAGTCCAACGCCGGATCGGGATCCTCGTGTACGAGGACCTGGAGGCGATCCACGACCACCTGGTCGGGGTCTACGGCCTCGGCCCGGCCGTGATCAGCCGGGACGACGACGGGAGGCCGATCCACGTCGAGGTCCAGGCCGGCGACGGCGTGCTCTGGCTCCACCCGGCCCACCCCGACATGGGCTACAGCTCGCCCCGGACCGCGGGGACGTGCACGGCGATGACCGCGGTGATGGTCGACGACTGCGACGCCCACTTCCGCCACGCGTCCGAGCACGGCGCCGACGTCCGCTACGAGCCCGTCGACCAGCCCTACGGGTACCGGGAGTGGTCGTCCCTCGACCCCGAGGGCGGCTTCTGGAGCTTCATGCAGCCCCTGGGCTGACGGCGGTCGGCCACCGGCGCTCGCCGGGCTCAGATCGGGGGCTTGCCCTGGCGGCCGCGAGCGGCGTTGAGGATCTCCTTGCACGTCTCGCAGACCGGGTAGCGGCCGGGGTCGCGGGTGGGCACCCATGACTTGCCGCACAGGGCGGTCACCGGCGTGCCGGTGATGTAGGCCTCGGTCACCGCCGACTTGGGCAGGACGATGTGGGCCAGCTTCTCGTGGTCGCCGTCGTCGGTCGTGCGCTCGTCGATGCGGGTGTCGACGTCGACGTCGGTGCGCGCCGGCTGGAGCGTGGGGATGTTCGACATGCCCCCCCAGCGTGCCAGGTCATCGCCGCGATGCGAACTCGGCCCGGACGGGCACCGCAGACGTGCGCTTCCGTGCCGAGGACGGTCAGACGGGGGAGGTGGCGCGGGCGAGGGCGGCCTCGGCCTCGGCCACGAAGCGCTCGACCAGCTCGGCGGCCGGCACCAGCTCGGTGATGGCGCCGGCGCCCTGGCCGGCGGGCATGAACTCGCGGTCGGGGTCGACCTCGGTGTCGGGCCCGCCGCCGAGGTGGTTGGCGCCGTCCTCGATCGACTTGAGCACCTGGTACGGGAACGGCTCCGGGGTGCCCCCTGCCTCCTCGAAGGCCTCGGTGTAGGAGTTGCGCACGACCCGGCAGGTCTTGCCCGTGTAGGCGCGGGTGACGATGGTGCCGTCCTCGCCCAGGCCGAGCAGGGCGTCCTTGTAGCCGGGGACGGTGTGGGCCTCGGGGGTGGCGATGAAGCGGGTCCCGACCCAGACGCCGTCGGCGCCGAGGGCGAGGGCGGCGGCGAGGCCCCGGCCGTCGCTGATGCCGCCGGCCGCGACCACGGGGATCTTGTCGCCGACGGCGTCGACGATCTGGGGCACGAGGGCGAAGGTGGCGACCTGGCCGGTGTGGCCGCCCGCCTCGGTGCCCTGGGCCACGACCAGGTCGCAGCCGGCCTCGACGGCGGCGACGGCGTGGCGGACCTTGCCGCACATGTTGACCACGAGGAGGTTGAGCTCGTGGCAGAGGTCGACCACGTCGCGGGGGACGCCCAGGCCGGCGACGTAGATGGTCGCCCCACCCTTGGCGATGTCGCGGATCTTGGCCTCGAAGTCCTGCGGGGCGGCGGTGAGGAGGTCGACGCCGAAGGGCTTGGCCGTCCTCTCCCGGACGGCGGCCATCTCCTCCACCAGCTGGGGGTGGGCCATGGTCGAGGCGCCGATGCACCCGAAGCCGCCGGCCTCGGACACCGCCGCGACCAGCTCGGCGTAGGACACCCCGCCCATCCCGGCGAGCATGATCGGGTGCTCGACGTCGAGGATCTCGGTCAGGCGCGTGCGCATGGGCCCACCCTAGGCCGCTGACTTGACCGGTGGGTCAGTTTCCGGGCCCGGTACACCCCGTCCGCCCCGAGGAGGTGCCGGTCAGCGGTAGGAACCCGGGCCGGTGAAGGCGCCGCGGTGCCAGCGGTGGGGGGTCAGGACGAGGGCTCGCGGGTAGTCCTCGAACAGCCAGCGGGCGAAGCTCTGCCGGACCCAGGGGGTGGCGCTGGCGACGCGGACGGCGGCCTCGGCGCCCTGGCGGCGCCGGAGGAGCGGGAGCAGCCGGGCGGCCATGGCGTTGTCGCGGACGAGGCCCCGCCGCAGGGTCGTCTCGTAGGCGGCGGCGATGCCGGCCGGGTCGCAGGACCGGCCTGCAAGCACCGCGGCGGCGGCGTCGAGCCCCGACGCCAGGGCCTGGCCGATGCCCTCGCCGGTCATGGGGTCGCAGGCGCCGGCGGCGTCGCCGACGAAGAGGGCCCGCCCGTGGGCGAGCGGCAGGGCGCCCAGTCGGGCCGGGATGGGCCAGGCCCGGGGCGGCCCCTCGGCCTCCCACCCCGTGCCCAGGACCCGGGTGAGCGCCGGCCGACGGAGCAGCGACCGCCAGACCTCGCCCATCTCCGAGACCCCCATCCGTCCGCCCCGGTGGATGCCGAAGCCGACGTTGACCGAGCCGTCGCCGAGGGGGAACGACCAGGCGTACCCGGGCAGCACGTCGGGCTCGAACCAGACCCACAGGGCGTCGAGGGCGGCGGCGTCGACGCCGCGCAGGTACTGGCGGAAGGCGTGGCAGTCGCCCCGGTAGCCGGGCACGGCCAGGCCCATCGCCTTGCGCAGGGGGGACCACATGCCGTCGGCGCCGACGACGTGGCGGGCCCGCACGGTGCCCAACCCGGTGACGGACCCGACGAACGGCTCGTCCGCCGACCCGGGGGCGGCGACGCGGCACAGGGCGTGGCCCGCGTGCACCGTCGCCCCCGCCCGCCGGGCGGCGTCGAGCACCTCGGCGTCGAGGTCGATGCGGCGGGCCACGGCGGCGTAGGCGCCCTGCCCCTGGGGGAACGGGAGGGTCCGCACCTCCCCGGAGGGCGTCACCACCTCCATGGTGTCGACCGTGCGCCACGAGGCCACCCGGCCGGGGTCGACGCCGATGTGCTCGAGGTGGTGCAGGGCGCCCGTGGTCAGCCCGTCGCCGCAGATCTTGTCCCGGGGGAAGGTGGCCTTGTCGACGACGACGACCTCGCGCCCGGCCCGGGCCAGGGCCACGGCCGCCGCCGCGCCCCCGGGCCCGCCGCCGACCACGAGGACGTCGACGTCCAGGTCGCTCTCGCTCACGCCGGCGACGAGGAGCGACGCCGCCGCGCCGCGCGGGCGGGAGCGCCCGCGGCCAGGAGGTCGTCCCACGCCGTCCGCAGGGCCCGCACCAGCCGGTCGGGCTCGGTCACCGCCGCCGGGTCGACGTTGACCCCGATGTGGAGGTCGTCGAGGTAGCTGAGGAGGGTCAGGTTGGCCGCCGCCCCCGTCAGCGGTCCGAGGGCGTACATGGCCTCGACCCGGCCGCCGGCGGTGTAGATCGGGAGGGGAGCGCCCGGCACGTTGCTGGTGACCAGGTCGACGCCCTTCAGCATCGAGCCGAACAACCCGGTGGTGAGGGTGGTGGGCAGCCGGCGGAGCAGTCCGGCCATGGGTTCGACGAACCCCAGCGACGGCTCGCCCCGCTGGCGCAGCACCAGCTCGTGGAGGACCCGCATCCGCTCCACCGGGTCCTCGACGTCGAGCGGGATCGGGAACCGGGCCGGGACGAACTGGTTCCCGGCCACGTCCTCGGTCCCGGCGGTGCGCACGTTGATGGGCATCGTCATGCGGAGGGCGTCGGCCGGAGCGCCCATCTCCTGGTGGTACAGGGCGAACCCGCCGGCGGTGGCGGCGACGAAGGCGTCGTTGAGCGTGGCTCCGGCGGACTTGGCCGCGGCCTTCACCGCCGCCAGCGGCACCTCGATGCTGTCGAAGCGGACCGAGAGCGAGCGACCCGTCATCACCGGCGAGAGGGGGGCGGTGGCCGGTGCGACCAGGTGGGCCACCGACTCGACCGTCTCCCGCACGCGGGCGGCGGTCCCCGCCGGGTCGCCGACGACGGACGTCGCGGCCGTCACCGCCGAGCCGGCGACGGTCGCCCCCGAGCGCCGGGCGATGCCGAGGGCCCGGCGCTGCTCGTGGGCGATGGCGTCGACCCAGCGGGACACCTCCGACATCACCTTCGCCGCCGGGGCGGCGGGCATGTCTTCGGCCGTGCCGTCGCGCTCGAGCTCGAACATGATCAGCGCCAGCTTGATGCTGCCCACACCGTCGGTGATGGCGTGGTGGACCTTCATCACCAGGGCGGCCCGGTCGTCCTCCATCCCCTCGATCAAGGTGGCCTCCCACAGGGGCCGGGCCCGGTCGAAGCCGGCCATGGCGATGGGCTGGGCCATGTCGAGGACGCTGCGCAGGTCGCCCGTCCCGGCGGCCCGGGCGAAGCGGAGGTGGTAGTCGAGGTCGAAGTGGGGGTCGATCTCCCATCGGGGCGGGGCGATGGAGAGGGGGTGGGCCCGGACCCGCTGCCGGAGGCGGGGGACCAGGCGGGTCCCCCGCTCGAGCAGGTGGCGGAGGCGGTCGTGGTCGGGGGCCCGGTCGAGCACGGCGACCGCCGTGATCGTCGACCGCAGCATGGCGTCCTTCTCGATGGTCCACATGAGCGCGTCCGAGTCGCTCATCCGGTCCTCGTACCGCAGCTCACCCATCGGCAGATCGTACGTGCCGGGGTCGGATGCCTTCCGACCGTGCCGAACAGGCCAGCCGCGTCCCCCGACGGTCGGATGGTGTCTGACCCCTTGACACCCGGACGACGTTCACGTCGGGGACCCGATCAGCAGCTGGTGGCGCCGCCCTGGCGGTAGCGGGCCCCGACGGTGTCGGTGGCGGTGGTGCCGTCCGGGTAGGTGATGCGCCGGGTGGTGGTGACCCGGGTGCAGTTGCCCGCCGGCTCCTCGGTCTGGGCGACCTGCTCGCCGAAGGCGTGCTGCGACGAGTACAGCGTGACGGTGATGCTCGTGTCGGTGTAGCTGGTCCAGATGAGGATGCCGTAGGGGGTGTCGTTCACGAACTGGAGGTCGGGGTGCTCCCAGCCCATGGTGGCCTCGCGGCCCCGCGGGTACCGGCTGAAGTGCTCGGAGTGGGCCTGGTACTCGCCGAAGGGCAGCCCGGCGAAGAAGGCGGCGTTGAACAAGGTGGTGGCGAACTGCGAGACGCCGCCGCCGACCTCGTCGACGTGCTCGCCGTTGGCGATGGCGCCGGCCACCACGAAGCCCTTCTCGACGGTCCGCTGGCCGACGTGGCCGTTGACGGAGAAGGTCTCGCCCGGCAGCACCAGGGCGCCCCGGACGAGGTCGGCGATCCGGTGGATGTTCGTGACGCGCGCCTCGCCGGGGGCGTGGTAGGTGGTGAACGACTTCACCTGGGCCTGGCCGTTCCACTCGGTGGTGGTGCCGACCGGCTCGTGGATGCGCAGAGCCTCGGCCTCGGCGGTCGTCAGCTCGGGCTCCTGGGTGACGGCCTCGACCTCGACGGTGGGCTGCCCCCCGCGGAGGGCGTCGGCCACCCGGGACGCGGCGTCGTCGGCGCAGCACGCCAGGCCCACGACGGCGGGGATCAGCTGCACCGTCCCGTTCACCACGTCGAAGCGGGCGTCCTGGGGCTCGGCGTCGCCCAGCGACCCGATGCGCTCGGTCAGGGCGGCGGTGATGGCCTCGCCGTCGAACTCGAGGGCCATGCCGTCGGAGGTGATCTGGGCCCCCAGCCACGTCCGCAGCTCGGCCGGCTCGAAGGTGACCTGCTGGCCGGCCACGGTGACGACGAGGGGGTCGGAGGTGTAGGCCGCGGCCCGATCGGCGACGGCCTGGGCCTGGGCGTCGGAGATCACCGGATCGCGCTGCTCGGGGACGACCTCGATGGTGAGCGGGTCCTCGCCGGCGCGGGCGGCCTCCATCAGGCGCTCGGCGACCACATCCGGGTCGAGGGCCTCGCCCGGCTGGCCGGGCTCGACGGTGATCCCCTCGGGGGTGGGGGTCACGACGGGCTCGACCGGAGCCCGGGCGTCCTCGCCCTCGAGGCTGGCGAGGACGAGCGCCAGCTGGTCGTCGCGCAGGGAGAACCGCGAGCTCACCTCGTAGGGCGAGACGAACGAGCCGGCCCAGGCGAAGGGGCGGGCCAGCGCCGCGCCCTCCCGGCCCTCGTCGAACACGGCCCGGACGGTGGCCGCCACGTCGAACGACAGGCCCATCTCCCCGGCGGTGGACTCGAGGGTGCGGGCGCCGGTGTCGATCTCGACCGGCCGGGCGCCGAAGTCCTCGGCCATCGCCGCGACCATCTCGACCACCTCGGCCTCGCTGCGACCGCCGACGTCGCGGCCGTCGAGCTCGACGTTGCGGAGGGTGCCGTCGGCCGCCGCGCTGGTGTCGAACGCCCAGGCGCCGAAGAACAGCATGACGACGACGACGGGGATGCCGGTGCCGATGATCGACCGAGTCCGGGGGCGTCGCACCCTCCCACCTTGCCAGGTGACGCTCGGATCGAGGCGGCACCTCGCCCCGATGGGGGAGGTCTGCCATCGATCCGGAGGGACCGATCCGCGGCGGCCCGTCGTGGTGCATCATGGCGGGCCGCCGGCCACCCATCGGCCGGCATGACGCACGACGACAGGAGTCGACCAGGTGACAGGGATCTGCGAGGGACGGGTGTGCATCGTCACGGGAGCGGGCCGGGGCATCGGCCGCGAGCACTCGCTGATGCTCGCCGAGCAGGGTGCCAAGGTCGTGGTCAACGACCTCGGCGGCGAGATCGACGGCAGCGGCAACTCGACGGGCCCGGCCCACGACGTGGTCGACGAGATCGTCGCCGCCGGCGGCGAGGCGATCGCCAACGGCGACGACATCTCCACCTGGGCCGGGGCCGAGAACCTCATCGGGCAGGCCGTCGACACCTTCGGACGGCTCGACGTCCTCATCAACAACGCCGGCATCCTGCGGGACCGGATGCTCACGAACATGTCCGAGGCCGAGTGGGACGCCGTGATCCAGGTCCACCTCAAGGGGACCTTCGCCCCGGCCCGCCACGCCGCCGCCTACTGGCGCGAGCGGTCGAAGGCCGGCGAGGAGGTCGACGGCCGGATCATCAACACCTCGTCGCCCTCGGGCATCTACGGCAACGTGGGCCAGACCAACTACGGCGCGGCCAAGGCCGGCATCGCCGCCTTCACGATCATCGCGGCCAAGGAGCTGGCCCGGTACGGGGTCACCGTCAACGCCATCGCCCCCGCCGCGCTCACCCGCATGACCGAGAACCTGGGCATGGGGCAGGCCGACGAGGAGACCAAGGAGAAGATGTCGCCGAAGTGGATCGCGCCGATCGTCGTGTGGCTGGCGTCGCCCGAGAGCCGCAGCGTGACCGGTCGGGTGTTCGACGTGACCGGCCAGGCCCTGTCGGTGTCGGAGGGCTGGCACCGAGGACCGACGGCGGAGCCGGTCCTCGACCCGGCCCTGATCGGCGAGATCGCCATGCAGCTGGTCGCCGACGCCCGGCCCAACGCCAACATGTTCGGCTACGACGAGAGCTGAGGGACGACGATGGCCATCAACCCAGACGCCGTCGGGTCCAAGAGCGACCCGGTCCGCCACTCCTGGACGTCGAAGGACGCCATCCTCTACGCCCTCGGCGTGGGGGCCGGTGCCGTCGACCCGCTCGACGAGCTCCAGTTCACCACCGAGAACTCGAACGGCATCGACCAGCAGGTGCTGCCGACCATGGCCGTGGTGCTCGGCGTCGGCGGGGGCGGGGCCTTCGCCTCCATCGGGTCGTTCAACCCGGCGATGCTCGTCCACGGCGAGCAGGCGATCGAGCTCCACTCGCCGATCCCCGTCGAGGGCGAGGTCGAGACCGTGGGCGAGATCACCGGCATCTACGACAAGGGCAAGGGCGCCCTCGTCGAGGTCCGCTCGGTCTCGACCGACACCAGCTCGGGCGCGCCCCTCTTCACCACCACCATGTCGGCGTTCATCCGGGGCGAGGGCGGCTTCGGCGGCGAGCGCGGACCGTCGGGCCCCAAGAACCCCCCGCCCGAGCGGGACCCGGACCACGAGCAGGCCTACGTCACCCGCAGCGACCAGGCCCTGATCTACCGGCTCTCGGGCGACCGCAACCCCCTCCACTCGGACCCGACCTTCGCGGCCATGGGCGGCTTCGACCGGCCGATCCTCCACGGGCTGTGCACCTACGGCTTCACCGGCCGGGCCCTGCTCCACCGCCTCTGCGGCGGCGACCCGGCCCGGTTCCGCACCATGGAGGGGCGGTTCTCGTCCCCGGTGCTGCCCGGCGAGCGGCTGACCGTGCGCATGTGGGACACCGGCACCGGCGAGGCCCTGTTCCAGACCACCGGCGACGACGGCCGCGTCGTCCTCGACGGCGGGAAGCTCACCTACAGCGCCTGACCCCACCTCCGGCAGCCCGTCCCCGCGGGGGGGCGGGCTGCCCGGCGGACGGGTGTCGGAGGGGGGCCGGGGAGGCGGCATGATGGCCGCCCGCCCCGGTCGAGCGCGGGCGAGACGCGCAGAGAGGACACCGCCATGAGCACCCCCGGAGGCACGCCGGCCGGTTGGTACCCGGACCCCTACGGCCGGGCCGAGCAGCGCTGGTTCGACGGTGCGACCTGGACCCCCAACGTCGTCCGGGGCGGCGCCCCGGCCGTCGAGTCCAGCGACGACTGGGCCGTGCCCGCCGGCACCGACGCCCCCCACGACGTCCAGGCCCAGGTGGCCCGGGCGGCGAGCGACCGCCATGCCGGAGGGCCCTTCGCCAGCCAGCAGGTCCCGCACCAGCAGGTCGCCCCGGCGGCGTCGTCGGGCGGGGGCACGATCTTCACCGAGCCCGTCCTGGTGGTGAACCAGAAGGCCAAGCTGATCGAGATCACCAACGAGTACGCCGTCTACGACCAGCACGGCCAGCAGATCGCGGCCGTGCGCCAGGTCGGGCAGACCACCGCGAAGAAGGTCGTCCGGGCCCTCACCTCCTACGACCAGTTCATGACCCACCGGCTCGAGATCGTCGACGGCCACGGCACGGCCCTGCTGCGCATCACCCGGCCGGCGAAGGTGTTCAAGTCCCGCTTCCAGATCGAGCGCGGCGACGGCCAGCCGGTCGGCGAGATCACCCAGGAGAACGTCTTCGGCAAGATCCGCTTCGGGCTCAGCTCGGGCGGCCACGCCGTGGGCTCGCTCAACGCCGAGAACTGGCGGGCGTGGAACTTCTCGATCAGGGACCACACCGACACCGAGGTGGCCCGCATCACCAAGACGTGGGAAGGCTTCGCCAAGGCCGTCTTCACCACCGCCGACAACTACGTGGTGACGATCCACCGGCCCCTGGAGGACCCCCTCCGCTCGTTGGTGGTGGCCGCCGCCCTCAGCATCGACACCGCCCTCAAGCAGGACAACCGAGGCTTCAACTAGCGGCGCGACCGCGGGGACGCCTGCCCCTCGCCGGGAGCACGAGGCGAGCGGGAGGCTCACCGCATGGCCGTGCCGGGAGGACCCAAGGCCGACTGGTACCCCGACCCCCTCGGTGGGCCGGGGGGTGCGGTGGTGGGACGGCGACCGGTGGTGCGACGACGTGCGGGCGGAGCATCCCCGCGGGGTCCAGGCGGGGGCGTCGGCGCCACCGCCGGTGCCGCCGCCCGACCCGGGTGGCTCGGACCTGGTCGGCAGGTCGCGTCTCGTCGTCGCCCAGCTCCGGCCCCGGAGCATCGGCGGGCCGGCGTACGCCTACTACGACGGCGACGGGGTCCTGATCGGCACCATGGTCGAGCGGCCCCCGGTCGACGGCCGGCACCCGGGCGAGCGGGCCGCCACCCTCGACCTCTACGACGAGGACGGGGGTGAGGTCCTCCGGCTGACCCGTGACCCCCACCTGGTCGACCAGACCTGTGCCACCTTCGGCTGGCCTCCGCTGCGACCGTGGGGGTACGTCGTCGTCGGGCCCGACCTGGCCCCCGTCGCGTGGGTGCGGGCCGAGACCTGGTCGCACAAGCCGTGGCTGGTCCACTGCCTGGGGATCGACGTCCCGATCGAGCTCCGCCGGCAGCGGATCGGGACGGGCCGGAAGGCCCCTCGGCCGGTCCTGATGGGCGGGGTGCCGGTGGGCCAGATCACCCTCGTCTCCGGGTGGAACGCGTCCGACACCTACGTCCTCGACCTCTTCCACGGGCCACCGGAGGGCGGCCTGGCCACGGTCCTCGCCGCCCTCGTCCCGATGTACGACCAGATCTTCCGCGAGGTGACGCCGCCCAGCACCTCCTCGGGCATCAGCGACATCTAGACGCTCCGCTGCCGGGCTTCGTCGCTGAGGGGGACGAGGGCGGACTTGCTGGTGGGGTAGGCGGGGTCGCCGGTGACGGCGTGGAGGGCGGCGTCGCGGTCGAGGGCCTCGACGACCGAGCCGTCGTCGTCGAGGATCACGAAGCGGTCGAAGGCCCGCAGGAACCAGCGGTCGTGGGTGACGGCGACGACCGTCCCCACGAACCCGGCGAGGGCGGCGTCGAGGGCCTCGGCCGATCCCAGGTCGAGGTTGTCGGTGGGCTCGTCGAGGAGCAGCAAGTTCACGCCGGACAGCTCCAACCCCAGGACCTGGAGCCGGGCCTGCTGCCCGCCCGACAGGGTCTCGACCGGGCGCCGGGCGCACTCGGCCAGGCCGTAGCGACCGAGGGCGGCCATCCCCGGCCCCTCCACCAGGTCGTGCTCGTCCCGCACGACCTCCAACGGCGTGCGGCCGGCGAAGGCCGCCACCTCGTCGGTCTGGTGGAACAGGCCGGCCACGACCCGGGCGCCGAGGCGGAAGGTGCCGGCGCTCCCGACGGTCGCGTCCCCGGCGAGCAGGCGCAGCAGGTGGCTCTTGCCGGTCCCGTTGGGCCCGAGGACGGCCACCCGGTCGCCCAGGTGCACCTCGAGGTCGAAGGGGTCGGTCAGGCCGGTCAGCGCGAGCCGCTCGCAGCGCAGGACGATGCGGCCGCTGTCGGCCCCCGCGAGCCTCATCCGCACGGCGCGGTCCTTGGGTGGGGGAGGGGGCGGTCCGGCCTCGACCCACCGCTCCCAGCGGTGCTCGGCGGCGGCCGCCTTCTTGGCGTTGGTGTCGCTGACCGA
This sequence comes from Iamia sp. SCSIO 61187, assembly GCF_019443745.1. Taxonomy (NCBI): domain Bacteria; kingdom Bacillati; phylum Actinomycetota; class Acidimicrobiia; order Acidimicrobiales; family Iamiaceae; genus Iamia; species Iamia sp. SCSIO 61187. Next base: position 3,415,743 of record NZ_CP050948.1, on the reverse strand, counting down.
GGCCCGCTGCTTGAGCTCCTTGAAGAGCTGGAAGAGGCGCCGCTCCTCAGCCTTCCACCGGGCGCGGGCGTCGCCGAGCGCCTGGTTGCGGGCCTCCCGCGCCGCCCTGTAGGTGGCCCACCCTCCGGGGTGGGTCCACGCACCGTTGCCCTCGACGGTGACGACCGCGTCGGCGGCGTCGGCGAGCAGCTCCCGGTCGTGGCTCACCACGAGGACGGTCTTGGGCGAGGCCCGGAGGCGGCGTTCGAGCCACCGCTTGGCCGGGATGTCGAGGAAGTTGTCGGGCTCGTCGAGCAGGAGGGCGTCGGCGTCGCTGGCGAGCAGCGACTCGAGCACCAGCCGCTTGCGCTCCCCGCCGGAGAGGGTGGCGACGGCCCGCCCGCCGACCGCGTCGAGCCCGCCGCCGAGGATGGCGTCGCACGCCGCGTCCCACCGGCTCTCCTGGTCGTAGCCGCCGACGTCGGCCCAGCCGATCACGGCGTCGGAGAGGGCGAGCCCGGTCGCCTCGCTGGGCGCGGCGGCGTTGGCCGCCTCGGCCCGGTCGAGGGCGAGGGCGGCGTCGCGCACCGCGGCGCGGGCGAAGCGGACCAGCAGGTCCCGCACCGTCGCCGCCCCCTCGGCGCCGGTCCCGATGGCCTGGGGCATCAGGGCGACCGTGCCGTCGCAGTGGATGGTGCCCTCGGTGAGGGCGTGCTCGCCGGCGATGCAGCGCAGCAGCGTCGACTTGCCCACGCCGTTGGCCCCGACGAGCGCCACGTGCTGGCCCGACCGGACGCGGAACGCCACGTCCTCGAACAGCGGCGCCCCACCCGGGTGGGCGAACGCCGCCCCGTCGACGCTCACCACGGCCATGTCGGCCAGCCTCCCACCCCCTGACGCCGAACTCGGTGGGATATGTGGGACGTACGTCCGACATCTGCCACCGAGAACGCAGGCGGGCGCCGACCGCCCGCGAAGCGTTCCGGTGGGCCTGGCGGCAGCCCCCTCACCCGGCCTGCGTCGGAGTGAGCCGGCGAGCGCAGCGAGCTTCGGCGGGAAGGGGTCGGGCAGCGCCCCGGTTCGGCAGACGACCGCGTCTGCGACCTGGCTTCAGAAGTTGAAGAGGTGCTCGACCTTGACCGGGAAGTTGACGATCCCGCGGGTGCGGCCCGGGTTCATGACCGAGAAGGTGTCCTCGAACTCGCGCTCGTCGTAGATGGTGCCGCCGTCGTGGGAGTGGATGGCGACGGTGAGCGGGAAGGTGCCGTCGAGGAGGGGCATGTTGTCGAAGACGAAGTTGACCTCGCCGTCGCCCTTGACGGCGTGGATGTACTGCTCCAGCACGTCGGTGGTGGTGCCCATGAGGCGGGTGCCGTCCTCGTCGAAGATCTCGACGGCGAAGGCCACGTCGGTGATCATCCCGGTCGCGGTGTAGCCGATCCGCAGCTTGAGGGGCTGGCCCGGGAGCATGTGGCCGGCGTCCTCGTCGGGGTACTCGGCGATGACGTGGCGGATCCTCACCGTGGCGCCGGGGTCGTCGACCAGGGCGTTGGGGCTGACGATGATGGGCATCTCACCGGTGACGGGGTCGGCGAGCGTCGGCGGGGTGTGGTCGGTCTCCTCGGCGTGGAGGGGGATGTCGACGCCTCGGGCGGCCAGGGCCTCGCGGAAGGCCCGGATGGCCTCGCCGGGGGCGGCGTCGGCGACCATCTTCCCGTGGTCCAGCACGACGGCCCGGTCGGCGATCTGGCGGACCAGGTCGGTGGCGTGGGAGACGACGAGGATCGTGCGGCCCTCGCGCTGCATCCGCCGGATGCGGTCGATGCACTTGCGCTGGAAGGCCTCGTCGCCGACCGAGAGAACCTCGTCGACCAGCAAGATGTCGGGGTCGACGTTGATGGCCACGGCGAAGCCGAGCCGGGCGTACATGCCCGAGGAGTAGTGCTTCACCTGGAGGTCGATGAACTCCTCGAGCTCGGCGAAGTCGACGATGTCGTCGAAGATGCCCTCCACCTGGGCCTTGGAGAAGCCGAGGATCGAGCCGTTGAGGAAGACGTTCTCCCGGCCGGTGAGGTCCGGGTGGAAGCCGGCGCCCAGCTCGAGGAGGGCGGCCAGCCGGCCCCGGTGGGTGATGGTGCCCGTGGTGGGGCGCAGGGTGCCGGCCACGCACTTGAGGAGGGTCGACTTCCCGCTGCCGTTGTGGCCCAGCATGGCGAGCGTCTCGCCCTGCTGGACGGCGAACGACACGTCGTCGAGGGCCCGGAACTCCTCCCACTTGATCCGCCCGGCCCGGATGACGCGCTCCTTGGCCGACTTGGGCTTGTCCTTGGCCAGCTTGAACACCTTGCTGACCGAGTCGATGGTGATGACCTCGGCCATGCTCAGATCTCCTCGGCCATGTCGTCCTCGAGCCGCCCGAAGAGCCACAGGGCGCCGAGCAGGAGCCCGATCGAGACCAGCCCGACGAGGCCGAGGCGGGTCAGGTACCACTCCAGGGGGTGGTGGATGAGGGCCGGGACGGGCTGGTCGGGGATGGCGTTGGTGGGGTCGAACCGGGAGCCCTCCCGACCGCCGTTGGTGTACCAGCCGAGCGTGGTGTCCTCGGGGTTGTAGAGGACCCGCTGGAAGGTGAGGACGATGGGGATGATGGGGTTCAGCGACGCCATCCACTCCCGGCTCGGGCCCAGCCGCTCGGCCACCTGCCGGTACGGGTAGACGACGGCCGACAACCAGAACCAGGCCAGCAGGGCCAGCTCGAGCAGGTGCTCGGTGTCGCGCAGGTAGACGTTGACCGCCGACAGGGCGATGGCCAGCGCCGCGGCCAGCACCACCAGCACGAGGATGGCGAGGGGGAGGGCGATGGCGTACTCGGCCGACGGCGCCCGCCGGAAGATGCCCAGGGCGGCCACGAGGACGATGGCCTGGAGGGCGAAGTGGACCATGGCCGCGCCGATGGCGGCCAGCGGGAGGATCTCGCGGGGGAACCAGACCTTCTGCACCAGCTGGGCGTTCCCGGTGATCGAGCCGGTGCCGGAGCCGAGGGCGGTGGAGAAGAAGTTCCAGACCAGCAGGCCCGACAGGAAGAAGATGGCGTAGTACGGGACCTGGACCCGCAGGACCTCCTGGAACACCAGGGAGAACACGACCAGGTAGAGCGTCGGGTTGAGCAGCGTCCACACGAAGCCGAGGACGCTGTTCTTGTACTTGACCTTCAGCTCCTTGCGGACGAGGTTCCCGAGCAGCTCCCGGTAGGCCCAGACGTTCATCAGCCGCCGGACGGGGTTCGGCCGCTTGGAGATCTCGGTGGCCGGACCGATCTCGCGATCGATCGTCCGGTCCTCGATGTCGTGGGGGTCGGTGCCAGCGATGGTCAATCGGTCTCCTCGGAGTGCCGGACAAGGGTACCGGGCGCCTGCTCGCGGACCCGATCGGCGGTGGCGGTGGCCCCGCCCCGTCAGCCCCGGCGGGCCGGGGCCGACGGGCCCCTCGCCGTCCCGATGACGTCGGCGACGACGGCCCACAGCCGCTCCCCGAGGGTCGACCAGTCGTAGGCCTCCTCAACCAGCGCCCGGCCGGCCCGGGCCCGCTCGTCGGCGGCTTCGGGGTCGGCGAGGACGGACTGGACGGCGGTCCGGACGTCGTCGCCGATGACGGCGTGGACGCCGTTGGCCACCTCGAGGCCCCGGACCCCGAACGTCGACGACGCCACGGGGATGCCGGCGGCCAGGTACTCGATGATCTTGAGGTTCGTGCCCGACCCGAGCCGCACCGGGTTGAGGGCGACGTGGGCCGCGCTCAGCAGGGCGTCCTTGGCCGAGGTGGGCACCACGCCGGTGAACACGACGTTGCCCGGCAACCGTCGCCCCTCGAAGGCATCGCCGTGGCGCCCGCCGAGGACGAAGAGGACCTCGGGCACGGCGGGCGCCGCCCACAGCACGGCCTCGGCGGCGTCGAGGTTGGGCGGGTGCCAGCTGCCGAAGAACACGGCGATGGCCTCGAGGCGGCTCGGCCGGGGGTCCAGGGCCCGGTAGCGCTCGAGCCAGCGCGCCCCGCGGCGGCGCCGGGTCTCGGGGTCGGGCATCGGGTGGGCCCGCACGTCGGTGCCGTTGGGCACGACCGTGGCCACCCGGCTCGACCGGCCACCGGCGGCGGCGAGGGCGTGGGCGTCGGCCCGGCTGCAGGCGGTGATGGCGGCCGCCTCGGCGCAGACCCGCGCCTCGAGGGCGGTCACCCGGTCGAGGACGGCCCGCCCGGCCCGGGTGGGGGGGAGGACGTCGCCCTTGAGGTCGGCCTCGACGTTGAAGGCGTCGTACACGAAGGGGAGGTCGACGCCGGCGGCGGCCAGGGCGGGGTGGAGGTAGGGCTCGGCCAGGATCACCACGTCGGCGGTGCGGGCCGCGGTCCGGAGGGCCCGGAGGTAGGCGGGGGTGAGCTCGATCTCGCTCCCGGCGGCCAGGTCGCTCACGGGGATCCCCACGGCGAGGGACATCTCCTCGGCCGCCGCCCGTTGGGCGTCGCTCACCGGCACGGCCGTCTCGACCAGGCCCGGAGCCAGCTCGGTCGAGCCGGCGTCGCCGCCGTCGGTGAGGCTCACGATCTCGACGTCGGCGTGGCGGCCGAGCGCCCCGTAGAGGTGGAAGCTCCGGAGCTGCCCCCCGTGGCCCCGGTCGGCCACCCGGAACGTCGTCAGCACCACGACCTTGGGCCGTCCCCCCGGGCCCGCCGACCTCCGACCGGTGCCCGGCCCCGGTCGGCGGTCCGGGGCCGGAGGCGGGGCGTCGTCGGCCAGGTCGCCGAGGATCGTGCGGACCGCCGCCGGCCACGAGATGCGGGCGGCCCGGCGCCGGGCGGCCTCGCCCACCTCCCGGGCCCGGGCCCGGTCGGCGACCAGGCCGGCCAGGGCGGCGCCGAGGGCCTCGGGGGTGGCGTCGGTGATCAGGCCGTCGACGCCGTCGCGGATCACCTCGGTGGGTCCGCCGCTGTCGGCGACGGTGACGACGGGGGCGCCGGCGGCCATGGCCTCGACGGTGATGAGGCCGTAGTCCTCGTCGTAGGGGACGAAGGGCACGGCGATGGCCTCGGCGTAGAGGCGGCCCAGCTCCTCGTCGGTCACCCGGCCGAGGAACCGGATGCGCGGGTCCTCGGCGGCGAGGGCGCGCAGGCGCTCCTCGTCGGGGCCGGTGCCGGCGACGAGGAGGGGGACCTCGCCGGGGACGTGGGCCATGGCCCGGATGACCAGGTCGATCCGCTTGGGCCCGTCGAGGCGGCTGGTGGTGAACAGGTGGGTCCGGGGCCGCTCGGCGTCCCCTGCCGGGGCGCCGGGGAGCGGGTGGGAGGCGGGCACGTCGGAGGGGGCGTGGGCGACGTGGGCCCCGACGCCCGGCGGCAGGTAGTCGGCTCGGACGGCGATGGTCCGCGACAGGGCGGTGTGCCGGGCGATCGCCCCCGGCGCCAGGGCGACCCGGTCGAGCCAGTGGACGACGAGGCGCGACGTCGGGCCCGGCAGGCGCAGGTCGTCGTGGTCGGCGCCCAGCTCGGCCACGGCGGCGTCGACGGCGTCGAGCACCTCGGTCACCCGGTCGCGGCGGGCCGGGCCGGCGACGAGGTCGAGCAGGGCCCGCGTCGGGTCCGCCACCGGCCCGGGGTCCATCGGGGCCCGGAACAGGTGGTAGGTGTCGTAGAGGCCGCGCAGCGGGTGGAACATCCAGAGCACGTGCCGGGGGTGCGGCGCCATCCAGGCCGGGTACTTGGAGCTGATGACCAGGTCGTGGCCCGACAGGTCGAGGGCGGCGAAGGTGCGGTAGCCCGCCGCCACCTCGGCGAAGGAGCCCTCCGCCACGGGCCGGGTCACCAGCTCGGCCTCGTGGCCCGCGGCGGCGAGGGCCCCGACCAGCCCGGTCCAGGCCCGCTCGGCCCCGCCGACGGTGGGCGGCTCGGACCGGGGGGCGACGACGGCGACCCTCACGGCCCGTCGACCGATCCGACGGCGGCGGTGTCGCCCCCGACCGTCACCAGGTCGCCATCGGGCTCGGCCTCGTCGAAGGTGATGGCGAGGGCGGCCCGGATCTGGTCGTCGGCCCGGGCCCACGTGGTCGCCGCCGCCCGCCGGAGGGCGCCGGCGGCCAGGGTGGCGGCCAGGTCGGGGTCGGTGAGGATCCGTTCGACGGCGGCGGCGATGGCGGCGCCGGTCGGCGCCACCACCAGGCCGTCGACCTCGTGGTCGACCAGGTCGGCCAGACCGCCCCCGTCCTCGCACACCACGACGGGCGCCCCGTGGGCCATGGCCTCGATCGCCGTGAGCCCGTAGTCCTCGTCGAGGGCGGGGGCGACCACGCACGGCGCCGTGGCGTAGAGGTGCTCGAGCGTGGGGTCGTCGACCCGGCCCGCCACCGCGACGTTCGACCGCCACCCGCGCGGCGCCCGCTCGCCGTCGTCGACCCGGCAGCACCACAGGGCGGTCTCGTCGACCCGGTCGAGGTCGAGCCCGGGGCGGGAGAGCCGGTGGTCGATGGCCCGGACCCACTCGGTGCGGCCGCCGTCGCCCACGAGGACGGCGGGGACCTCGGGCAGCCGGCGCATGGCGGCGACGAGCAGCTCGGGCCGCTTGGGGAACTCGAGCCGGCCGACGCAGAGCACGGGTCCGTCGCGCCGCTCACCGGCCGCGGCCCGGCGGGCGGCGGCGGCGACGGTGCCGCCCACGGCCATCCCGGCGTGGAAGAGCGACACCCGGTCGATGCCGTTGAAGTGCCCGAGCCGGCGGCGCACCGTCTCGGAGCCGGCTGCGAACCACCGCACGGCCTCGAACCGGGGCTGGTCGAGGGCGCGGACGCGGATGCCGGCCTGGCGATGGAGGTCCGGGTCGGGGGCGAACCCGCCCGCCAGCCACACGTCCTCCAGGTCGTAGAAGACGCGGTGGTGGTGGAAGAACAGCGCCAGGTGGCGGGGGTGGCGGTGCGTGGTCGAGGGGGGCTGGGTGGACACGACGGCGTCGAAGCGCCGGGTGACCACCCGGTCGAACTCCTCCACCCCGGCCAGGTAGCGGAAGTACTCCGGCGACGACCACCACGCCTCGGGCGAGATGGCGGTGCCGAAGACCCGCGGGCGGGGGTCCCACGGCAGCTCGACGCTCAGGCGGGTGACGTCGTGCCCGTCGGCCCGCAGGGTCGCCTCGACCCGCGCCGCCACCCGCTCGAACCCGCCGGCCACGCCCACGTCGGGCTTGAGCACGGCGATGCGGCGGCCGCGCCCCGACCGGCGAGGGGTCACGCCGGCGGCGGCGCGCCGCCCGCGGTGCGGGCCACCAGAGCCAGGGAGGGGGGTCCGTCCTCGAGACCGACGACCTCGGCCTCGGCGAAGCCCCGGTCGAGGGCGAGGAGCACGAGGGCGTCGGGGTGGACGGGCCGGCGCCGGGGGTCGGCCCAGAGGACGTCGCCGGTGGCGGCGCCGGCGGGGTCGGCGACCACCAGCACGAGGGCCCCACCCGGCCGGAGGGCGGTGACGGCGGCGTCGACCACGGCGACCAGCTCGCCCAGGGGGCGGACGTCGGCCAGGGCCACGGCCGTGACGGCGCCGAGCGAGCCGGCCGGGAGCTCGGCGAGGTGGGCGACGGGCTCGCCGTCGGAGACGTCGTGGCCCCGCTCGCGGAGCACGGCCGCGGCTGCTGGGTCGCTCTCGACGCCGCTCGCCGGTCCCTCGAGCCCGGCCCAGACGTCGAGCCACTCGCCCCGGTCGGGGTCGAGGTCCAGCACCGGCGCACCGGCCGCAGCGGCGGCGACCGCCGGCTCGAGCTGGCGGGCCCAGGCCAGCACCGTCTCGGGGCGGGGCCGGCCGGCGGCGGCCAGCCGGCGGAGGAGGGCGGCGTCGGCCCGGTCGACCTCGGCGGCCAGGGTCGCCGTGTCGGTGCCGGTGCCGGTGCCGGCTGCACCGGTGAGGGTGCGGAGGACCACGTCCTCGCGGGCTCGCGTCGCCCCGAGCACCTGGCGCTGCCCGGCGACGTCGGCCTCGACGTCGGCCAGGCGGGCGGTGACGTCCTCCAGCCCGGCCACCACCTCGGCCAGCTCCCCGGCCAGGTCGTCGATCTGCACCCCGGCGGTCGCCACCCCGGCCTGGGCCCGGCGGAGGATGCCGCCGTAGCGCTCCTCGAGGGTGTCCACCAGCTCCAGCCGGGTGGCCAGCTCCTCGACGACGCGCGTCAGGCGGTCGACCGCCACGACCAGCTCCCGGTTGAACGGGACCTGGTGGGAGGTGACGTGGCGCATGCCGACGAGGGCGGCCCGGTGGGCGTGGCGGAGCTTGCCCGCCGGGGCCGCCTCGGTGCCGGCGTCGGAGCTGTGCCAGGCGGCGTCGAGGTGCTCGCGGCTCTCGGTCAGGGCCTCCTTGGCCCGGGGGGAGATGGCCGCCGTGGCCAGCTTGTCGCGCCACGCCGCCACCTCGTCGTCGGCCCCGCCGGGGACGCCGTCGTGCTCGTCCTCGCCCTCGGGGCGGGCGGCACCCGCCGCCACCGCGTCGATGACGCTGGCCGGGTCGGTCGGGGTGGTGTCGTCGTCGGCGGCCATGGCCCGGCGAGGCTAGTTCCGGCTGCCCGCCCCACCCGGGCGCAGCCCGTCGGCTCGGCTGTCACACGTCCTCCGACCCCGCCCGCCGCCCTGAGCGGCCTCGCTCCGCTCGGACTGTCACACCCCTCCGTTACGGTTCTCCCATGGCCGACACCCCCCGGCGCCCACGGCGGCCCACCTCCACCTCGGCCTTCGGCGTGGGCCGGCGCGAGAGCCACGACGCCTCCGACTTCTACGCCCGCTTCACCACCCCCGAGCTGAGCACCGACGACACCGTCGTCCGGCACTCGCCCGACGAGCCCCTCGTCCACGGCGACGCCCGCGACATGAGCGACCTCAAGGACGGCTCGGTCGCCCTGGTCGTCACCTCGCCGCCCTACTTCGCCGGCAAGGCCTACGAGATCATCGACGCCGACAACCCGGCGGTTCCCGACAGCTACGTCGAGTACGTCGCCATGCTGCGCGACGTCTTCGCCGAGTGCGTCCGGGTGCTCGAACCCGGCGGCCGCATCGCCGTCAACATCGCCAACCTCGGGCGCAAGCCCTACCGCTCGCTGTCGGCCGACGTGATCCGGATCCTCCAGGACGACCTCGGGCTGCTCATCCGGGGCGAGGTGGTGTGGGTCAAGGCCCGCGGTGCCGGCGGCAACTGCGCGTGGGGCACCTACCGCCAGCCGCGCAACCCCGTCCTGCGCGACCTCACCGAGCGGGTCGTCATCGCGGCCAAGGGCCGCTTCGAGCGGGCCCTGACGCCGGCCGAACGCAAGGCCGAGGGGCTGCCCCACGCCGCCACCATCACCGGCGACGAGTTCCTCGACGCCACCCTCGACGTGTGGGAGATGCCGACCGAGTCGGCGTCGCGCGTCGAGCACCCCGCCCCGTTCCCGGTCGCCCTCCCGCAGCGGCTGATCGAGCTCTACACCTACGCCGACGACCTCGTCGTCGACCCCTTCCTGGGCTCGGGCACCACCGCCGTCGCCGCCGTGCGCACCGGGCGCCGGTACGCGGGCTACGACCTCGACCCCGCCTACGTCGCCATCGCCCGCCGCCGGGTCGAGGTCGAGCAGGCGGCCGTGGTGGCGCGGGTGGCCGACCCGGCCGAAGCAGCGCTGGCCGAGGCCCGGGTGCGGGGCGACGCCATGCGGAAGCTGGCGATGGCCGTGCTCGGCGAGGTCGGCTTCGCCGACGTGAAGGAGAAGCACGTCGTCGCCGGCGTCGGCCTCACGGTGCCGGTCACCGCCGTCGACGCCTCGGGCCGACGCTGGCTGTTCGAGCTGGCCGGGGGGTTCACGGTGGCGCCGTCGGGCCTGGCCCGCACCGACACGGCCATGGCCGCCGTGGGTCGGGGCGCCGTCATCGCCGGGGTCAACGACGGCGACCCGCCGGTGCTGCTGGTGCCCTCGGCGCCCAGGCCCCGCTCGGCCATCGACCGGGCCCTCCGCTCGGCCGGCCCCGCCGCCCTGTTCGACGTGGTCGAGGTGCTCTCGCCCGAAGGGCGGCGCCGGCTGGCGGCCTACGCGTCGGGGTCCGTCGACCGGCCCGAGCTCGGGTTCTGGCGCGCCGACGACCTCGAGCCCCGCTGAGGTGCCCGAGCCGGGGCACTGGGTGCCCGGTGGCGAGCGGCACCTGATCGCCCACCGGGGGGCGTCGCTCTTCGCCCCCGAGAACTCGCCCGAGGCGGTGCGCCAGGCTGCCGCCCGGGGTGCGACCGACGTCGAGGTCGACGTGAACATGACCGCCGACGGCGTCCTCCTGGCCGTCCACGACGGGGTGGTCGCCGGCGGCGGCGTGCGGTGGATCTCCCAGATGACCGAGGCCGAGGTGCGCGCCGCGGCGGCGGAGGCCGAGGCTCCGGACCCACCCCGGCTCGACGACGTCCTGGCCGTGGTGGCCGAGGCCGGCCTGGGCATCTACCTCGACGTCAAGCAGCTGCTGCCCGGCGGCCCGGTCGTCCTCGGCGACCTCCTGCGGGCGCACGGGCTGGCCGACCACGCCGTCGGCGCCAGCTTCCGGGCCGACCTGGCCGGACGGCTCAAGTCCGAGGCCGGCCTCACCACCAGCCTCCTGTTCCACGACCCCGGCATCGACGTCCACAGCCTGGTGCGGGGGCTCGACCTCGACTTCGTCCACCCCTGCTACGACGTCTTCGGCGCCGGCGCCCTGGCCCCGCTGACCGAGGCCTGGGTCGCGGCGGTGCGGGCGACGGGTGCCGGCATCGTGGGCTGGAACACGCTCGACCCGGCGGTGGCCGCCGCGGTCTTCGCCCGCGGCGCCGACGGGGTGTGCTCCGACGACCCGGCCGTGCTCGTCGAGGCCGTCGCCACCCTGGCCTGATCGTCGCCCCGGCCCGACGACGGCGGCCCGAGTCGGGCCGATCCCGTACTGTCGCGCCAGGCGCTCACCGGTGACCGCTCAGCGCGACAGAACCGTTGGCGTGCCGGGCGTACCTCGTTCTGTCGCGCCAGGCGCTCACGGGTGAGCGGTGAGCGCGACAGAACGGACCGAGGCGCGCCGGCTCGCCACCGGGTCCGGGCGGACGTGCGACGCTCTGGGGATGCCGTCGCTCCGGACCGAGGTCACCGAGATCACGACGGGCCTGGCGATGATGGGCCTGGGCGACCTCGACTGGGCCCTCGCCGCCCGCCCGGCCGAGATCGTCGGGGTCCCCGACGCCACGTGGGACCGGCTCGTCGCCGCCCGCGCCGCCGGTGACCACGACGCCGACTTCCACCGGGCCTGGGACAACGGCCTGGCCTTCCTCCGGGCCACCGACGGGCTGCGCAGCCGGGTGCCGACCCGCGTCGAGTGGAAGGGGCCCGACAAGCTGCCGCTCCAGTCCGACGTGCCGGCCGACCTCCGCGTCGACCGCGTCTACCTGGTCTCGTGCAAGTACCTGTCGAAGGTGCTGCACAACGTGGCCCCGACCGGACTGTTCGACGGGGGGCTGTCCGGTCCCGTGGCCCGGGCGGGGGACTGGTTCTCGACCGTGGCCCCCACCGAGCTCCAGCGGTACTACGAGGCGTCGCGCGACGAGCTGGCCGCCAGCGGGATCGCCGGGGCGGCCGAGCTGGCCCACGTCCCCGAGATGGTGGGCGACCTGGCCCGGAGCGGCCGGGACCTGCTCAAGTCGGCGTTCAAGCGCATCACCCCGGCGTCGGTGGAGGAGCCCTACGCCGCCTTCGTCCGGGCCGTGGCCGAGCGCTCGGCCGACCGGTGGAAGGGCACGCTCGGCGACCGCACCGACAAGGAACGCCTCCTGTGGCGGCTCCTCCGCCTCGGCGGCGCCCCCTACTTCGTCCTCGGCGCCTCGACCGCGACCGCGCCACCGATGCGCCTCCGCATCGACACCGCCTGGGACTGGCAGCAGCGCTACCGGCTCACCGCCTTCGAGGTGTGGCCCGAGCCCGCGGGCCAGCCCGTGGTGCGGTGGCAGGCCAATGTGGCCGACCGCGAGGCCGGCGCCGACGTGAGCGTGCGGGGCCACGTCGAGGTCCGCTGGAGCCACGGCCGCTTCAGCGGTCACCCCGAGGCCAAGGTGTACCTCGACACCCCCCACGCCGGCGTCCCCGGCTACCACCCGCTCGGCTGAGGGACGTCAGACGTCGTAGGCCTCGGGGGTGGCCTCGGCCGGGTCGACGGTGCGGTCGCACGTGGGGCACCAGGGCCGCAGCTCGAGGGCGGTGCCGCAGCGGGCGTGGAAGGCGGCGGCGCCCCGGCCGCCGCGCCGGCGCGAGCCCCACTCCGAGAGCAGGGTGAGGGCGTCGGCCAGCTCTCGACCCGACCCGGTGAGGACGTACTCGTGGCGCAGCGGGCGCTCGCTGTAGGGCCGGGCCACGACGAGGCCGTCCTCGGCCAGCTGCCGGAGCCGGGCGGTGAGGATGTTGGGCGCCACGCCCAGGCCCTCGCCCAGGTCGCCGAAGCGACGGGGTCCGTCGAGGAGCGAGGCCACGATCAGCAGGACCCACCGGTCGCCGACCCGCTCCACCGCCCGCACCAGATCGGGCTCGGGTGCCGAGGGCGGGGGACCGGTCGGACCCCGCCCCCGGGACCGGGGGTGGGGGTCGTGGCCGGGGCGGGGCATGGCGCCATCTTGCCGGTCCCACCCGAGATGCGGACGGAACCCCGCAGGATGGTGCGGTTCTCGTCCGAGGTCGGGGGGCGCGGGCGGCGCCGACGGGTCTAGAGTCACTTGCACATCGCAAGTCAGTAGGAGCCGAGCATGTCCCTCGCCGAGATCGCCACCGCCACCCGGGCGGCCCACGCCGCCGCCGCCCCCGCCACCGTCGCCATCGGCCGCCACGCCCGCGGCGCCGGCGTGGTCGTCGCCCCCGACCGGGTGCTGACCAGCGCCCACAACCTGCGGGATCGCACGACCCAGGTCACCTTCGCCGACGGGACACACGCCCAGGGGGCGGTCGTGGGCTCCGACCCCGACCACGACATCGTCGTCCTCGACGTCCCCACCGGCGACGCCACCCCGCTGACGTGGTCCGACGACGAGACCGAGGTCGGCGATGCCGTCTTCGCCCTGGCCCGGGGCCGGGGCGGCGACCGCATCACCGCCGGCTTCGTGTCCGGGGTGGGGCGCAGCTTCCGCGGCCCCCGGGGCCGCCGGGTGAACGGCGCCGTCGAGCACACCGCCCCCCTGGCCCGGGGCTCGTCGGGCGGTCCCCTGGTCGATGCCGAGGGCCGGCTCGTCGGGCTCAACACCCACCGCCTCGGCGACGGCTTCTACCTGGCCCTCCCGGCCGACGCCGACCTGCGCCAGCGGGTCGACGCCCTCGTCGCCGGGCGCCACCTGCGGTCCCGGCGCCTCGGCGTGGTGATCGTGCCCGGGCCCCAGGCGGCCAAGCTCCGCCGGCGGGTCGGGCTGCCCGAGGCCCCCGGCCTCCTGGTCCGGGCCGTCGTCGAGGGCTCGCCCGCCGCCGCCGCCGGTCTCGCCGAGGGCGACCTGGTCACGGCGGTCGACGGCGTGCCGGTCCCGTCGGTCGACGACCTGTGGGACGCCCTCGAGGCCGCCGCCGACCGCCCGTCGGTCGAGGTCACCCTGGTCCGGGGCGTGGACGAGCGCACGGTGACGGTGACCTTCCCCGACCCGGCCGCCGAGGCCGACGGCACCGAGGACGACGCTCCCGCCGGCTGAGCGGCGTGACGCCCGACCCGCGGCATCGGGGGAGGGGGTTGCTACCATCGGCGTAGGAGAAACCACCGCCACGCCGCACCCCGGCAGGAGGCAGCCTTCATGGCCGTCCAGGATCTCGACCTCGGTCGCTACAAGCTCGGTTGGGCCGACGAGGAGGACTACGTCTTCAAGCCCCGCCGCGGGCTGAGCGAGGACATCATCCGCGAGATGTCGTGGATGAAGGGCGAGCCCGACTGGATGCTGGAGTACCGCCTCAACAGCTTCCGCCGCTTCCAGAAGCGCCCCATGCCCAACTGGGGCGGCGACATGTCGGAGATCTACTTCGACCAGATCTACTACTACATCAAGCCGACCGAGGGTCAGGTCGACAAGTGGGAGGAGCTGCCGGACGCCATCAAGGACACCTACGAGAAGCTCGGCATCCCCGAGGCCGAACGGAAGTACCTGGCCGGCGTCACCGCCCAGTACGAGTCCGAGGTCGTGTTCCACCGCAACCGCGAGGACCTCGAGGCCCAGGGCGTCATCTTCTGCGACATGGACACGGCCCTCCGGGAGCACCCGGACCTGGTCAAGCCGCACTTCGGGTCCGTGATCCCGATGAACGACAACAAGTTCGCGTCGCTCAACTCGTCGGTCTGGTCCGGCGGCAGCTTCATCTACGTCCCGCCCGGCGTCGAGGTCTCGATGCCGCTGCAGGCCTACTTCCGGATCAACGCCGAGAACATGGGCCAGTTCGAACGGACGCTGATCATCGCCGACAAGGGCTCGAAGGTGCACTACATCGAGGGCTGCTCGGCCCCGACCTACACCTCCGACTCGCTCCACTCGGCCGTGGTCGAGATCATCGTCAAGGAGCAGGCCCGGGTCACCTACACGACCATCCAGAACTGGTCGAACAACGTGTTCAACCTGGTCACCAAGCGGGCCAAGGTCGAGGCCGAGGGCCACATGGAGTGGATCGACGGCAACATCGGCAGCCGCCTCACCATGAAGTACCCGGCCGTCTGGCTCGTCGGGCCCAAGGCCACCGGCGAGGTCCTGTCGGTCGCCTACGCCGGCGCCGGCCAGCACCAGGACACCGGGGCCAAGATGGTCCACGCCGCCCCCGAGACCAGCTCGAAGATCGTGTCCAAGTCGATCTCCAGCCACGGCGGGCGCACCTCGTACCGGGGCCTGGTCCGGGTCGAGGACGACGCCTACGGCTGCAAGAGCCACGTCCAGTGCGACGCCCTGATCCTCGACCCCGAGTCGGTCAGCGACACCTACCCCTACATGGAGGTGGGCTCGCACGACGCCCGGATCGGCCACGAGGCCACCGTCAGCCGGGTGGCCGACGAGCAGCTCTTCTACCTGATGAGCCGGGGCCTCACCGAGGAGCAGGCGATGGGCATGGTGGTGAACGGGTTCATCGAGCCCGTCACCCGCACCCTGCCGATGGAGTACGCCGTCGAGTGGTCCCGCCTGATCGAGCTCCAGATGGAGGGCAGCGTCGGCTGACGCACACCGGGCGCTGACCGACGGAAGGGGGTCAGACCCCCTTCCGTCGTCTCACCGCCACCGGTCGCCACCGCCGACGGCTGAGCGGGAACCGGACGGCCGCCTCCGTCGTCGAGACACCCGTGCGCCGCCTCCTCGCCCTCGTCGTGATCGTCGCTGCCGTGTCCGTCGGGCCGGCCCCGACGGTGGCGGGGGCGTGCTCCTGCGCGGCGTGGGGCGTCGCCGAGCAGGTCGCCTACGCCGACGTCGTGCTGGTGGGCGTGGTCGTCGACCAGGAGCCGTCGGGCGAGACCGAGGTCCACGACGCCGTGCGCAACACGGTGGCGGTCGAGCGCCTCTACGACGGCGAGGCCCCGGCCGAAGTGGTCGTCTTCGGGGGCGAGGTCAGCTCGGGGGCCTGCGAGTACGCGTTCGAGGAGGGTCGGTACCTGGTCTTCGCCCTCGAGGACGACGACGGTCTCCACACCGACCTCTGCACGGGGACGCGCCCCCTCACCGCCGACGAGGCCGTGCCGGCCGAGCTGGGCCGGGGGAGCGCGCCCCTCGCCGAGGGGCCGGAGCCGGAGGCGCCGCCCGCTCCCGCCCCGGGGACGGCCGCGACCCCCGGCCCCGGCGGGGCCGCCATCGACGAGGACGGGTCGGCGGGGACCGATCGCGCCCTCCCTGCGGCCGCCCTCGTCGGCGGTGCGGTCCTGGTCCTCGCCGTCGGCGCCGCCGCGCTCGTCGTCGTCCGCCGGCGCACCTCCTGACCCGCCGGCCGTCGCCGGGGCCGGGGCGGCAGACTGGGGGCGTGCCCATGCGCCACCAGTGCCGGTTCTTCGCCAGCCGGGTCTACGACAGCGGCGACACGATGCGGACCTGCGAGCTCGACCTGGCCCCCGAGGCGCCGTGGCGCTGCCCCGCCGAGTGCGCCGCCTACGCCCCGCGGCTGGCCGACGTGGGGTGGGACCAGGGCAGCCTGGCCGTGACCCGGCCCCCCGCCGAGCCGCCGGGCCTCGACGAGCGGCCCCACGAGATCGTCGCCCTGCTCGACGAGGCCGAGGCCATCGTGGGCGAGGCGGTCGAGGCGGCCCGGTCCGAGGCCGAGCGGGAGTGGACCCGTCAGCAGCGCCGGGGCCGGATCCGTCGCCTCTTCCGGCGGGGCTGATGCCGGTCGACCTGCCGGCGCTCGTCGCCGACCTCGAGGCCGAGACCGACGACCTGCTCGCCCTGCTCGCCCCGCTGGGGCCGCCCGACTGGGACCGCCCCACCCCGGCCGAGGGCTGGCTGATCCGTGACCAGGTGAGCCACCTCGCCTTCTTCGACGACGCCGCGGTCCAGGCGCTCGTCGACCCGGACGGCTTCCGCACCGCCGCCGCCGAGGTGATGGGCCGCGGCCCGGACTTCCCCGACCAGGTGGCGGCCGACGCCCGGACCCTCGACGCCACCGCCGTGCACCGCTGGTTCGTCGGCGCCCGCGAGGCGCTCGTGGCGAGCTTCGTCGACGCCGACCCGTCGGCCCGGCTGCCGTGGTTCGGGCCCGACATGAGCTCGGCCAGCTCGGTCACGGCGCGGCTGATGGAGACCTGGGCCCACGGCCAGGACGTGGCCGACGCCCTCGGCGTCGAGCGCACCCCGACCGCCCGCCTCCGCCACATCGCCCACCTCGGCGTGGCCACCCGCGCCCACTCCTACCGCCTGCGCCGCAGGGACGTGCCGGCGTCGCCGGTGCGCGTCGAGGTGGACGCCCCCGACGGGACGCTGTGGGCGTGGGGCGAGCCCGACGCCGGCGAACGGGTGACCGGTCCCGCCCTCGACCTGTGCCTCGTCGTCACCCAGCGGCGCCACCACGAGGACACCGCCCTGGTGGCCACCGAGGGAGCTCGGGACTGGCTCGGCATCGCCCAGGCGTTCGCCGGCGCCCCCGGCCGCGGGCGGCGCCGCTGAGGGGCACCGGTCACGGGGCTGGGGTGTTGGGGGAAGGCCCCGGTAGCCTGCGATGTCGCCCCCCGGCGGCCACACGAAACCGGAGATCCCCCTGAGCCCCACGCCCGACGACCTGGCCCGCCTCCCCGGCGACACCGCCACCCGGGCCGCCGCAGCCGGACGGGCCGAGGCCGCCGGGCTGCCGAGCACCGACGCCGAGGAGTGGCGCTACAGCCGCATCGACGAGCTCGACCTCGGCCGCTACGCCCCGGTCCTCGCCGCCCCCGACCACGACCCGGGGGCCCCACCCGCCCTGCCCGACGCCGAAGGTCCGTGGTCGGCCGAGATCACCGTGGTCGACGGCTGGGTCCGCGCCGTCGAGGTGCGCGACGAGGCCCTCACCGTCGACACCGGCGACGACGCCGCCCTGGGCTCGGTGCTGGGCGAGGCCCACGACGCCATGGCCGAGTGGTCGATCGCCCTGGCCCCGATGCCGGTCACCATCCGGGTCCGCGGCGGTGCCCACGTGGCCGCCCCGATCCTCATCCGCACCGTCGGCGCCACCGCCGACGCGCTGAGCGCGCCCCGCATCCTGGTCGTCGCCGCCGAGGGAGCGGCCGCCAGCGTGGTGGAGCACCAGACCTCGCTCGCCGGTGACCGCCTCGTCCTCCCCCTGGTGGAGCTGGACGTCGCCGCCCGGGCCCGCCTGGCGTACACCACCACCCAGGAGCACGCCGAGGGCACCTGGCAGATGGCCAACGTCGTCGCCCGGGTCGCCCAGGAGGGCAGCCTGGTCGCCGCCGCCGTGGCCCTCGGCGGGGACTACACCCGGCTCCGCACCGACTGCCGCCTCGACGGCCGGGGGGCCTCCGGCGACCTCCTCGCCGCCTACTTCGGCGAGGGCGACCAGACCCTCGACTTCCGCACCTTCCAGGACCACCGGGCCCCCGACACCACCTCGGACCTGCTCTTCAAGGGCGCCGTCGGCGGGCGCAGCCGGTCGATCTACACCGGTCTCATCACCGTGCGCCCCGAGGGCCGCGGCACCAACGCCTTCCAGACCAACCGCAACCTCAAGCTGAGCGAGGAGGCGTGGGCCGAGTCGGTGCCGAACCTGGAGATCCAGAACAACGACGTGCACTGCAGCCACGCCTCGACGGTCGGGCCGATCGACGAGGACCAGCGCTTCTACCTCGAGAGCCGGGGGGTCCCGCCCCACGTGGCCGAGCGCCTCGTCGTCTCCGGCTTCTTCGGCGACGTCCTGGACCGCATGCCGGCCCCGGCCTCGGTGCTGACCGCCATCCGCGCCGCCGTCGACGCCCGCCTCGACCGCCAGGTCCTGGTCGGCGAGGAGGTGGGGTCGTGACCCGCGAGCGGGCCTGCTCCCTGTCCGACGTCCCCGAGGGCACGGCCCACCGGGTCGTCGTCGACGGTCACCCGATCGCCGTCGTCGCCTGCGACGGCGAGGTCTACGCCGTGGGCGACATCTGCAGCCACCAGCGCATCTCGCTCTCCGAGGGCGAGGTCCTGTGCACCGACAAGGGCATCGAGTGCTGGAAGCACGGGTCGGTGTTCTCCCTGGTCACCGGGGAGCCCTCGGCGCTCCCGGCCACCAAGCCCATCCCGGTCTTCCCGGTCACCGTCGAGGACGACACCGTCTACGTGGAGGTGCCCTGATGCCGGGTGAGCTGATCATCGAGGGGCTGCGCGCCACCGTGGGCGGCACCGAGATCCTCAAGGGCGTCGACCTGACGGTGCGCGCCGGCGAGGTCCACGCCGTCATGGGCCCCAACGGCGCCGGGAAGTCGACCCTGTCCCACGTGCTGATGGGACGGCCCGGCTACGAGGTCACCGCCGGCACGGTCACGCTCGACGGCGTCGACCTGCTCGCCCTCCCCACGTGGGAGCGGGTCCAGGCCGGCCTCTTCCTCATCATGCAGTACCCGACCGAGGTCCCGGGCGTGTCGTTGGTCGACTCGCTGTCGGCGGCGTTCGCGGCCTCGGGCCGTGACACCGACGACATGCGTGCCCGCATGGCGGCCGAGGCCGAGCGCATCGGGTTCGACGAGAGGTTCCTGGAGCGGCCGCTCAACGTCGACCTGTCGGGGGGCGAGAAGAAGCGGAACGAGACGCTCCAGCTGGGCGTGCTCGAGCCCCGCTTCGCCATCCTCGACGAGCTCGACTCGGGCCTCGACATCGACGCCCTGCGCGCCTGCGCCCAGCGGGTCGAGGCCGCGACCGAGACCGGGCTCGGCGTCCTCTGCATCACCCACTACACCCGGGTGCTGGCCGAGCTGCGGGCCGACCGGGTCCACATCCTCGTGCGGGGCGAGATCCGCGACAGCGGCGGCCCCGAGCTGGCCGACCGGCTCGAGGACGAGGGCTACGCGGCCTGGATCCGCCCCGAGGACGAGATGGCGGCGTCGGCCCCGCGACGCATCGACGTCTTCGGCGAGGGCTCCTTCGCCGACGCCGAGCCCGTGGTGGAGGACCCCTTCGGCCCCGGCCCCTTTGCTGGCTGAGGTGCCTGCGGCGGCGGCCGGGGGCTAGGCCACCGGCTCGCTCTCCCTCGCCTCCGGGGCCTCCTCGGAGGCGAACCCGGCCCGGGTCATCGTGCCCCAGGCGTGCTCCGAGCCCCGGATCGCCTGCCACAGGCCCTGGAGGCGCCACCAGGCGTGGAGCTGGCGGAACCCGACGTTCTCGACCACGGCGGCCACGACGGCCATGCCCAGGTCACGGCCCCGTCGGTAGCGCCGGTACCCGACCTCCTCGATGGCGATCGACACGACCGACAGCAGGAACCCGTAGCCCAGCGCCACGGACAGGAACAGCAGGGCGAAGGTCACGTCCAGGATCCCGAGGGCCAGCCCGACCACGACCGACACGATCCCGGCCAGCTCGAGCACCGGGCCCAGGCACTCGAACAGCAGGTAGTAGGGCATGACGACGGTCCCGATCCGGCCGTAGCGGGGGTTGCCCACCATCCGGCGCTGCGACCAGAGGACCTCGGCCAGGCCCCGCGACCAGCGTCGGCGCTGCCGACCGAGCACGGCCAGGCTCTCGGGCACCTCGGTCCAGCAGACGGGCTCGGACACGAACTGGATCCGGTACTCCCGCCCCTCGTCGCGCAGGTGGCGGTGCATGCGGGCGACCAGGTCGGCGTCCTCGCCGATGGCGCCGACGTGGTAGCCGCCCACCGCCACGACGAGGTCCCGGCGGAAGACCCCGAAGGCGCCGGAGATGATCAGCAGGCCCTGGAGGCGGGACCACCCGGACCGCCCGAGGAGGAACGCCCGCAGGTACTCGACGACCTGGATGCGGGCCAGCCACGACGACGGCATCCGCGTCTCGCCGATGCGGCCCCGGTGGACCGACGACCCGTTGACCGCCCGCACCGACCCGCCGGTCGCCACCATGCGCAGGGGGTCGTCGATGAAGGGCTTCACGACCGTCAGCAGCGCGTCCTCGTCGAGCACGGCGTCGGCGTCGACCATGCACGCCAGCGGGTACCGGCTGGCGTTGATCCCCGTGTTGCTGGCGTCGGCCTTGCTGCCCACGCTCTCCTTGCGGACCACGGTGAGCGGGTGGCCCTGGCGGGAGAGCCACACCGAGAGGATCTTGCCCTGCACCGGGACCAGCTCGGGCACGACCTTGGGCACCTCGCACAGGTCGAAGGCCTCGGCCAGGCGGGCGAAGGTCCCGTCCTTGGAGCCGTCGTCGACCACGACCACCTCGAACTCCGGGTAGCGCAGGGCGAGCATGGCGTGCACGGCCTCGACGATGACGGGCTCCTCGTCGTGGGCCGGCATCACCACCGACACAGGCGGGGTGAGGGGGCTGGCGAAGGCGTCGTCGTCGCCGGCGAAGGGCCGCCGCCGGACGTGGCGGAACACGTCCCCGGCTGCGGTCAGCACCAGGACCAGGTACAGGGTGTTGAGCACCAGGAAGTACGCCAGCACGAACCAGCTGAAGCCCTCGAGGACGGCGCGGGCGACGTCGCTCACGACACCGCCTCGGCCGGGCCGGTGCGGTGGACCCACAGGTCGGCCAAGGCGAGGGCCTCGCGGGCAAGGGCGGCGCCCCGGCCCTCGCCCCCGGCCCGACGCAGGAGCAGGGCGCGCCCGCGCGCCCCGCAGCGGGGGAGGGCGGTGGCGGCGTTGGACGCGACCACGTGGGCGGGGTCGTCGAGCAGGGGCAGCAGGACGGCGGCGGCGTCGTCCCCGCCGATCTCGCCGAGGGCGCGGGCGGCGACGGCGCGCAGGCCGGTGGGCTCGTCGTCGGTGACCACGGCGGACAGGGCCGCGGTCCCGCGCGGCGAGCCGATGCGCCCGAGGGCCCGCGCCGCCCGGATGCGGACCTCGAGCTCCTCGTCCCGGTCCTGGAGCCGGGTGGCGAGGACGCCGGCCGCCTCGAGGGCGCCGTGCAGGCCCAGCACCTCGACGGCCAGGGCGCGGGCGGCCGTCGACGACCGGCCGCCCTGGAGGGCGTCGCGCAGGGGGCCCGTGCCGACCGGACCGATGCGCAGGAGGGAGCTGCCGACGATGCCCATGGGGACGGGGCGGCGGCTGTCGAGGGCGGCGAGGAGGTGCGGGACGGCCGAGGGCTCGCCGATCCGTCCGAGGGCCCGGCAGGCGACGGCGCGGACCTCGGGGTCGCGGTCGTCGAGCCGCGCGACGAGGGCGGGGAGGTGCTCGGCCCGCCCGGCCCGGCCGAGGAGCTCGGCCGCCGCCGACCGCCCCACCGGGCCCGGACGCCGGAGGCGGCGGACGGCCTGCTGCGGGGCGCCGGCCTGGTCGAGGACGGCGAGCAGGGCGTCGCGGGCCTCGCCCCGGACCTTGCCGAGCAGGTCGACGGCGAGCACCTCCAGGGCGGCCGTCCGACGGCGGGGCACGGGCGGCAGCGTCGCCTCCTCGTCGGTCACGAGGCGGATGAGGAGCGGGCGGAGCTCGGCGCGGACGGCGTCGCGGTGGCGGGTGCGGACGGTGGCGACAACGTGGTGGCCGGCCGAGATCAGGAGCAGGCCGATGTTGGCCCCCAGCACGGCCACCGCCGTGACCACCAGGACCTCGTGGAGCGTCATCCGCGGGCGCGCGCCAGCTGGGCCCGGACCCGGGTCGCCAGCTCGCGGGGGCTGAAGGGCTTGACGATGTAGTCGTCGGCACCGCTGGTGAAGCCCCGCTCCAGGTCGGCCTCCTGGGCCTTGGCGGTGAGGAGGATGACGGGCAGCCCGGCCGTCTCGGGTGCGGCCCGCAGGGCCTCGCAGACCTCGAGCCCCGTGCGGCGCGGCATCATCACGTCGAGCAGGACGATGTCGGGGGAGACGTCGAGGACGGCGCGCAGCGCGGCCTCGCCGTCGGCCACGGCGTGGACCTCGTGGCCCTCCTGCTCGAGCTTGAAGGTCACCAGCTCGCGGATGTCGGCATCGTCGTCGGCGACGAGCACGGTGCTCATGGTCGGGCCTTCCTGCGGGTGATGGGAGGGGGGGCACAGAGGGCGTCGGCGACCTGGCGGTCGAGGTCCGCGGCTCCGAAGGGCTTGGTGATGTGGCCCTGCACGGCGTGCTCGGTCGAGACGCCGGCGTCGCTGATCGAGACCACCAGGACGGGCACGGAGGCGAGGCGCTCGTCGTCGCGGAGCCGCTCGAGCACCTCCCAGCCGTGGATGTCGGGCAGGCCCAGGTCGAGCAGGATGAGGTCGGGGGCGGCGGCCCGGGCCCGGTCCAGGGCCTCGGCGCCGGTGCGGGCGATGGTGGCCCCGTGCCCCTGGCGGGTCACGCGGAGGGCCAGGAGGGCGGCGATGTCCTCGTCGTCCTCCACGATCAGGACCTGGCGGACGCTCATCGGGCCACCGCCAGACGGGGCACGCCGGGGAGCACGACGGTGAAGGTCGTGCCCTGGCCCGGCGTCGAGGCCACGTCGATCGTGCCCCCGTGGTTGTCGACCGCGGTCTTGGCGATGACGAGCCCGAGTCCGGTGCCGGGCACGGCCCGCTCCTGGGCGGTGGAGCTGCGGAAGAACCGGGAGAACAGCCGGTCCTGCTCGGCCTCGGGGATGCCCATCCCGTGGTCCTCGACCTCGATGCGGGCGGCGTCGTCGACCCGGGCGGCGCGCAGGGCCACCGACGAGCCCGGCTCGGAGAACTTGATGGCGTTGGTGAGCAGGTTCAGGATCAGCCTCTCCAGCTGGTGGGCGTCGCCGCGCAGGCCCGGCAGGTCGGCGTCGACGCTCACGTC
Organism: Iamia sp. SCSIO 61187; assembly: GCF_019443745.1. Taxonomy (NCBI): domain Bacteria; kingdom Bacillati; phylum Actinomycetota; class Acidimicrobiia; order Acidimicrobiales; family Iamiaceae; genus Iamia; species Iamia sp. SCSIO 61187. The sequence goes on along the minus strand of NZ_CP050948.1, from coordinate 3,392,432 downwards.
GAGGGCCACCTCGGCTGCTGCGGCCTGCACGTCGACGGCCTCGGCGCAGGAGCGGAGGAGGTCGGCCAGGTCGACGTCGGCCACGGTGGTGCGGAATGCTCCCGACTCGATGCGGGACAGGGTCAGCAGGTCCTCGATCAGGGCGAGCAGGCGGTCGGTGTTGCGCTCGACGATGGCGAGCATCCGGTCCTGGGGGGCGTCGAGGGCTCCGGCGTCGCCGTCGCGGAGCATCTCCACGTAGCCCCGGATGCTGGTGAGCGGCGTGCGGAGCTCGTGGCTCACGGTGGACACGAAGTCGGACTTGGCCTGGTCGACCTCCCGGAGGCGCTCGACCATCGATCGCTCCTGGGCGAAGAGGCGGGCGGTGCGACGGGCCAGGGCCATCTCGGTGGCGACGGCCTCGGCCAGGCGGATGGCGTCGGGGGGCCAGCGATGGGAGCGCTCCCGGACCTCGAGGGCGATCAGCGACTGGACCTCGCCCTCCTCGACGACCGGGACGAGGGCGATCGAACCCCACCCGTCGTCGGTGAACACGGCCAGCGCCTCCGGGGCGAGGGTGGGGTGGTCGTAGGTGTCCTCCAGCAGGATCGTGCGCCCGGCTGCGAGCTCGTCGTAGACGTGCGCCAGCAACTCGGGATGGGGGTCGAGGGCGGTGTCACCCGAGGCTGCGGTGACCGCGTCGCGCGTCCACGTGGTCTCGGCGGCGCCGAGGGCGTTGTCGGCCACGGGGCGGATCACGACCCGGTCGGCGCCCGTGGCCGGCCCCAGCGCATCGGCCGTGAGGCGGACCACCGCCTGCGGGTCGAGCGTCGCCCGGATCTCCCGGCCGAGTTGGCGCACCCTGCGCTCCTGCGCGAGCAGCGCCTCCTGGCGGGCGCTGAGCTCGGCGTCGGCGGCGGCGAGGCGGTTGAAGGCGGCCGAGACGACCCGCACCTCCACGGCCCCGTCGATGTCGGCCCGGGCCGACCGATCGCCGCCGCGGTGGCGGGCGATGGTGGCGTGCAGGCGCTCCAGCGGCTCGACGACCGATCGCCGCGCCCGGCGCGTGGCCACGATTCCCACGGCGCCGGCGAGGACGAGGACGACGAGGGCGAGCAGGCCGACCAGGACGGTGGTCCGCCGGCTCCGGGCCGCCACCTGTCCGTCCAGCTCGTCGAGCCGCTCGGCGGCGCGGTCGTTGGCGGTGCGGATCTGGTCGATCAGCGACCGTCCGCGACCGGTGCGCACCAGCCGCTCGGCCGCCTCCTGATCGGTGGAGCCGACGCGCTCGACCCGGTCGGCGAAGGCGACCCACTGCGCGAAGAGCTGCTCCTGGTCGTCGAGGGCCGCCTCGATGACGGCGTCGTCGGTCAGCCCCTCGACCCGGGACTGGGCCGCCGGGTAGCGGTCCCGCGCTGCGCGGTACGCCGGCAGGTAGCTCTCGTCCCAGGTCAGGCGGTAGCCGCGGAACTGGTCGTCGGCGTCGAGGATGGCATCGAGGCTGTCGCGGGTGGCGATCCTCACCGGGTCGATCTCGTCGACCATCTCGTCGAGGGTGCGGTCGGCCACGACCAGCGACACGCCCCCGGCGGCGGTGACGAAGACGGCGGCGAGGATGAAGACGGTGATCGGGAGGCGCAGCCGGGACGCCACCGTGTTGGGCCGGTCGGGCCGGGGTGCTCGTCGCCGCTCGCCCGCCGGCGTGGGATCCGCGCGCTCCACCCTCCCTCATCGGTCGGCCGGGTGCCGGTGATGAGGGATCGTCGGACATCGTCCGGGGCAGACTGGTGATCATGAGCGACCCCGCCGCGACCGCACCGGAGGGCTGGGAGGAGGTCGACGGCCGGCTCCACCGCGAGCTGCGCTTCGCCGACTTCTCCGAGGCCTTCGCCTTCATGACCCGGGTGGCCCTCGCCGCCGAGAAGGCGGACCACCACCCCGACTGGTCGAATTCGTGGAACACCGTCACCATCGACCTGGTGAGCCACGACGCCGGCGGCCTCACCGAGCGCGACGTCGCCCTGGCCGAGGCGATCAACGCCCTCCTCTAGCCCCCTTCCGTCGACCCTCGTCCACCGTCACGGTGGATGGGGATCGGCAGAAGGGGCGGTTCAACCCGTGAAGGTGGCCTCGGCCTCGACGGGGTAGACCACGGCGTGCGCGACCGGCGAGTAGGGCTCTTCGCAGGGGGCCGTCTGGCCGCCGGCGGTGATCGGGACGAGGGCCAGCGCTCCCGAGACCAGGGCCGCCGCGGACAGCAACGGGCATGTCCGCCGGACTCGCACGCTCCGGACCGTAGCCCCCGGGGACGCTCAGGGCTTGAGGGCGACCTCGAGGACCTCGCCCGGGCGCAGCTCCCACACCCCGCCCGGGGCCCCGATCTGGACCGGGACGGCCGGGCCCGGCTCGACCTCGACCCGCAGGGTGTCGTGGTCGAGCTCGATGCTGAGGGTCCGGTCGTGGTGCACGATGTCGAACGCCAGGTTCTCCAGCGCCGGCGGCAGGTGCGGGTCGAACCACACCTGCTCGCCCCGCAGCTCCAGACCGCTGTAGCAGCGCTGGAGGAGGTCGAGGCTGCCGGCCATGGCCCCGAGGTGGATGCCCTCGGGGGTGGTGCCGCCCTGGGTGTCGTCGATGTCGGCAGCCAGGGCCTCGCGGAACAGCTCCCAGCTCCGGTCGGGGTCGACCCGAGCCGTCACCCAGGCGTAGACGATCCGGCTGAGGGTGGAGCCGTGGGCCGTGCGCTCGATGTAGTACTCGATCGTCCGGTCGACCATGTCGTCGCCGAGCTCGTAGCCCATCCCGGCCAGCTGGCCGTACAGCTCGTCGGGTGACATCAGGTAGAAGAGCATCAGCACGTCGGCCTGCTTGGCCAGCTTGTACCGGTTGGTCGTGTCGCCCTCGGCCTCGAGGATCAGGTCGAGGCGCCCGATGTTCCCGTAGCGGGCCCGGTAGTCGTCCCAGTCGATCTCGTCGAGGTCCTCCCACCCCGCGAACTGGCTGATGATCCCGTCGTGGAACGGCACGTGGAGGTGGCGCGACACGTCGTCCCAGTGGTCGGCCTCGGCCTGGGTGACGCCCAGGCGCTCCCACAGCTGGACCTCGGCCTGGTGGCCCTTGAAGCCCCGGCGGACCTCCAGCACCCGCTGGAGCAGCCAGCTCACCAGGACGTTGGTGTAGGCGTTGTCGTCGATGCCGTCGTGCGATCCCGGGTAGCCGTCGTGGTACTCGTCGGGGCCCATCACGCCCCGGATGTGGTAGCGGCCGTCGTCGGTGTCCTGGGTCGCCATGCCCGTCCAGAACCGGGCCTGCTCGACCAGCAGCTCGGTCCCGTTCTCGAGGAGGAAGCGGTAGTCGCCGGTGGCCTGGTGGTACTGCCAGACGTTCCAGACCACGGCCAACCCGACGTGGTGCTGGCGTCGGGAGTTGTCCGGCATCCAGCGCCCGCTGCGGGGGTTCCACAGCTGCGACGGGGTCTGCTCGGTCCCGTCGGCGCCCGACTGCCACGGGAAGCGGGCCCCGAGCTGGCCCAGCTCCCGGGCCTGGCGGCGGGCGGCTGGGAGCCGGTGGGCCCGGTAGCGGAGCAGGGCCCGGGTGGTGTCGGGGAACCGGAAGTTGAGGAACGGGAAGACGAAGAGCTCGTCCCAGAAGATGTGGCCGCGGTAGCCCTCGCCGTGGAGGCCGCGGGCGGTGACGCTGGCGTCGAGGTCGCGGACGTGCGGGGCGGCCGACTGCATGACGTGGAAGGCGTGGAGCCGCACGGCGGCGATGACCGACTCGTCGCCGGAGTCGTCGACCACGTCGATCTCGCACCGCTCCCACAGGTGCTTCCAGGCCAGCTCGTGCATGTAGAGCAGGGTGTCGAAGGTCCCCACGCCGACCAGCGCCTGCCGGGCCGACTCGAGCGGGCGGCCGACCGCGTTGTCGCGACCGTTGTAGACGGCCACGACCTTCTCGACCTTCACCGGCCGGCCCTCGACCGCCTGGCAGCTCAGCACCCGGCTGACCAGCTCGGGGGTGCTCGAGGTCTCGAAGCGGACCTGGACCTTGCCGTCGGCCTCCATGTGGGTGCGGGCGGCGAGGGCGGTGCGCACGTGCGACCACGAGGTGTCGACCTCGAGCCAGTCGATGCCGCCCTCGCTCCACCCGATGTCGACGGGGGCGAGGTGCTGGTTGGCCAGCAGCCGGTCCTCGACGACGTTGGTGTTGGAGACCCGGCCGTCGAGCGACGACCGCACCTCGAGCCGGCCCGACCAGTCGAGCGGGGTGATGACCTGCTCGATGGCGGCGATGTGCGGGTCGTCCATGGAGACGATGCGGCGCTCGTCGATCTGGGTGGTCCGCCCCGCCTCGTCGCGCACCCGGAGGTGGCGCACCAGCGTGCCCTTCTTCATGTCGAGCGTCTGGCGCATCTCGAGCACGTCGCCGGCGCCGGCGCCGAACCACGGCGCCGGTCGGCCATCGGCCGGGCTGCTCGGGCCGCCCCGGTAGGTGAGGGGCAGCCAGTTGGGCAGGTTGACCAGGCTCTCGTGCTCGATGCGGGCGCCGGCCATCTCGGTGGTCAGCCGGTTGTACACGCCGGCCACGTAGGTGCCGGGGTAGTGGACGCCGTCGGCCACGGCCTCGGCGGCGGCGCCGCGGGTGCCCATGTAGCCGTTGCCGAGGGTGCAGAGGGCCTCCCGTCGACCCTCGACCTCGGGGTGGATCCCCTCGAAGGTGAAGGCCCACCCCGTGCGCGAGATGAGGCCCGGGTCGTTCAGGTGCGTGCCGTCGCCGCCCACCTACCGACCGTCCTGGGGTGCTCGCCGGAGGTGCATCCCCGCATCGTCGCACGTGGGGCCGGCGCCGGTTTCACGCCTGACGGGTCGTCAGCCGTCGGCGGGGACGAGGGCGAACCACGCGGTGTCGCGCCGGCGACCCTTGATCACCTTGTGGGCGGCGAAGGTGCCCTCGTAGGCGAAGCCCATGCGCTCGGCGGCGTGGCGGGACCGGAGGTTCCGGGCGTCGCACTTCCACTCGTAGCGCTGGTACCCGAGGCCGAAGAGGACCTCGCCCAGGCCCAGGGTGACCTCCCGGTTCACCCCGAGCCCCTGGACCGCCGGCGTGTACCAGACGGCGCCGATCTCGATGCTGAGGTCGAGGGGGCGGTTGGCGATGAGGGACACGCACCCGACGAGGGCGCCGGTCGCGGCGTCGACGACCGTCAGCGTCCGCGAGTCGGGCTGCTGGGCGAGGTGGTCGTGACCGGCCCGCAGCTCGTCGGCCTCGGCGAAGGGGCCCCAGGGCATGAACCGCCACACGATCCGCTCGGCGTCGTAGGCCTCGACGGGCCGACCCATCCGGGTCACGGGCTCGCCGTTCGAGATGGCGTGCAGCTCGGGGGCGTCGGCCGGCACGTAGGGCCGGATCTCCAGGCGCTCGGTGCGCACGACGCCGGGGTCCGGCTTCGTCGGGAGCACGTGCCGTCGGGCCAGGACCTCCTCCGGCCACGGGGGGCCGGGCTCCGGGATGTCGATCATGGCCCCACCCTCGCAGGCGGCGCCGATCAGAGGACCGTGAGTTCCGCCAGGTCCGTCACCACGACGTGGGCGCCGGCGGCGAGGAGCTCCTCGGGGTCGTCGTGGCGGGCCACGCCGACGACGAGGCCGAAGGCGCCGGCCTTCCCGGCGGCGACGCCGGAGACGGCGTCCTCGATGACCACGGCCCGGGCGGGCTCGACGTCGAGCCGCCGGGCCGCCTCGAGGAACGTGTCGGGGGCGGGCTTGCCGGCGAGACCCTGGTCCTCGATGTCGATCCCGTCGACGGCGGCGTCGAAGGCGTCGGACAGCCCGGCCGCGGCCAGGATGTCGGCCCGGTTGCGGCTGGCGGTCACCACCGCGGTCCGCACACCGGCGTCGCGCACGGCGTCGAGCACGGTGATCGACGAGGCGAAGGTGGCCACGCCCCCGGTGGAGATGGCCTCGTGGAAGAACTCGTTCTTGCGGTTGGCGAGGGCCCAGGCCGTCTCGGTCCCCGGCGGGTCGTCGATCTCGCCCCGGGGGACCGACACGCCTCGGTCGGCCAGGAGGGCCTCCACGCCGTCGATCCGGGCCCGCCCGTCGACCAGCCGGCGGTAGTCGTCGGCCGAGAACGGCGCGTGCTCGACGTCGGGCGCCAGCACCGGCAGGGCGGAGTCGAACAGGCGGGCCCACGCCGCGAAGTGGACCGAGGCGGTGTCGGTGAGGACCCCGTCCATGTCGAACAGGACTGCGCCCACGGCGGCGGTGTCGATGACAGCGGGGGTCTTCACCGGGCGATCATGGCACGGCCGCCTGAGGATGCCCTGCGCCAGCCGTCCGGTGCGGGTCCGCAGGTGCCTCCTCGGAGCGATGTCGGCCCGGTCCGGCCTGGCGGCAGCCCCGGAGGCAGGTTCAGTCGGCGCCAGCCCGAGCCGGCGGCGAAGCCGCTTCGGCGGGAAGGGCCGGTCCGCGACGACGGCGAAGCCCAGGCGAGGGCCCGCTACCTGGCTTCGGCCTCGTCGATGGCCTGGGCCAGGGTGTTCCACGACAAGGTCGCGCACTTGATGCGCACGGGGAACTTGACCACGCCCTGGAGGGCCTCGAGGTCGCCCAGCTTCACGCCCTCGGGCGCCTCGACGGCGTCGCCGTCGGCCCCGGCCTCGCCGGCGGTGGCCTCGCCGCCCAGGCTCGACTCGTGGATGGACATCATGGCCTTGAACGCCTTGGTGAGGTCCTCGACCTCGGCCAGGGTCTTGCCCTTCACCGCCGAGGACATCATCGAGGCCGACGACTGGCTGATCGAGCACCCCTGGCCGGCGATGCGGATGTCGGCCACGGCCCCGTCGACCACGTCGACGTAGACGACGATCTCGTCGCCGCAGAGCGGGTTGAAGCCCTCGGTCTTGGTGGCCGGGGGCGTGGGCAGCTCGCCCCGGTTCCGGGGGCTGCGGTAGTGGTCGAGGATGATCTCGCGGTAGAGGTCTTCGAGTCCGGGCATGGGGGCTCCGCGTGGATCAGGGGTGAGGGAGGGCGGGGAAGGCCGACAGGGCCTACGGGGCGAAGAAGTCTGCCGCGTCGGCGAGGGCGTCGGCCAAGGCGTCGACGTCGTCGGTGTCGTTGTACACGTAGAACGAGGCCCGGGCGGTGGCCCCGCAGCCGAGCACCTTCATCAGGGGCTTGGCGCAGTGGTGCCCGGGGCGGACGCACACGGCGTGCTCGTCCATGACCTGGGCCAGGTCGTGGGGGTGGACCTCGTCGATGGCGAGGGACAGCACCCCGCCCCGCTGGGCGGGCTCGGACGGCCCGTGGATCGTGAGGCGGTCGCCCACCCGCTCGGTCAGGGCCCGCAGGGCGTAGGCCGTCATGCTGACCTCGTGGGCCCGCACCGCGTCCATGCCCAGGCCGTCGAGGTAGTCGATGGCGGCGTGGAGGCCGACGGCCTCGATGATCGGCGGCGTGCCCGCCTCGAACCGGGCCGGCGGGGCATCGGGGGTGAAGCCCTCGAGGTCGACGTTGAGGATCATCCCGCCGCCGCCCATGAACGGCGGCATGGCCTCGAGCAGCTCGGACCGGCCCCACAGCACGCCGATGCCGGTGGGGCCGACCATCTTGTGGCCGCTGAAGGCGACGAAGTCGGCGCCCATGGCGACCACGTCGGTGGGCAGGTGGGGGACGTACTGGCAGGCGTCGACGCACACGAGGGCCCCGGCGGCGTGGGCCGCGTCGGCGATCTGGCGCACCGGGGTGAGGGTGCCGAGCACGTTGGACATCGCTGTCAGGCCGACGAGCTTGGCCCCGTCGAGCAGCCGGTCGAGGTCGCTCAGGTCGAGCATGTGGTCGGCGCCGACCGGGATCCACCGGATCTCGAAGCCCTTCTCGGCCTGGAGCTGGAACCACGGGACGATGTTGGCGTGGTGCTCCATCTGGGTGAGCACGACGGCGTCGCCCGGGCCCAGGTTGGCCCGGCCCCACGACTGGGCGACGAGGTTGAGCCCCTCGGTGGCGTTCTTGGTGAAGATCACCTCGGCGGCGCTGGGGGCGCCGATGAAGCGGGCGACCGCGGCCCGGGCGCCTTCGTAGCGGGCGGTGGCCCGCTCGGCCAGGGCGTAGACGCCGCGGTGGATGTTGGCGTAGTCGTGCTCGGCGAAGGTGGCCATGGCCTCGATCACCGCCCGGGGCTTCTGGGCCGAGGCCGCCGAGTCGAGGAAGACCAGGCGCTTGCCGTTGACCTCCTGGTCGAGGATCGGGAAGTCCCGGCGGATGGCGGCCACGTCGAGGACGTCGCCGGCGGCCCGCGCCAGCGGGGCCACGTCGGGGTGGGCGGCGGCCTCGTCGATGGCCGTCGGCGTGAGGTCGGTGGCGTCGAGGTGCGTCGGCAGGTCGGTCATGGCTGGGCCGCCCCGGTGAACTCGGCGTAGCCCTCGGCCTCCAGCCGGAGGGCGAGCTCGGGGCCGCCGCTCTCGGCGACCCGCCCGTCGACCAGCAGGTGGACCGTGTCGGGCCGCACCTCCTCGAGGAGGCGCTGGTAGTGCGTGATGAGGAGGATGCCGAGGTGGGGCCGGTCGGCCCGGACCTCCTCCACCCCACGGGCCACCGTGCGGAGGGCGTCGATGTCGAGGCCGGAGTCGGTCTCGTCGAGCACGGCCAGCTCGGGCTCGAGGATGGCCATCTGGAGAACCTCGTTGCGCTTCTTCTCCCCGCCGGAGAAGCCGTCGTTCAGGTGGCGGTCGGCGAAGGCCGGGTCGATCCCCAGCCGCTCCATCCACTCCATGATCGACAGGCGCAGCTCGAGCATCGACAGATCGATGCCCTTGCGCGCCGACAGCGCCTGGCGCAGGAAGTTGAGCACCGACACGCCCGGGATGGTCTGCGGGTACTGGAAGGCGAGGAACATGCCCGCCGCCCCGCGGTCGGCCGGGCCCCAGTCGGCGATGTCGTCGCCCAGGTACTTCACGGTGCCCCCGGTGACCCGGTACTCGGGGCTCCCGAGCAGGACGCTGGCGAGGGTCGACTTGCCCGAGCCGTTGGGCCCCATGACGGCGTGGACCTCGCCCGGACCGATGGTGAGGCTGAGCCCCTTCAAGATGTCGTCCCCGCCCTCGGCCGGCGCCGCCCGCAGGTCGATGATCTCGAGGACGGGCGTGGTTCCATCGGCCGCGTCGGAAGGCATGGGCCCCAGGCTACGAGACGCCCCCAGGTTCGCACTACCCACGTAGTGCAAACCCCTGCTGTGGGGGCCGCCGCCGGCGCCGGTCAGCGTTCTGACACAGCCAGCGGCCATCGGTGTCGCCTGGCGGTGTCAGAACGTGCGGGTGACACGGAAGGTGCCTGGCACCTTCCGTGGCGATGGCGGCGGCGGCGTCAGCTCGGGCCGCCGTCGCCGAGCTGGTCGACGAGGGGGAGGACGCGGAAGGGGACCTGCTCGGTGAGGGCGATGTGGGTGGCGGTGCGCTCGATGCCGCTGACCTCGAGGATGCGGTTGATGACCTCCTGGAGGTGCTGGTTGCTGCGGGCCACCAGCCGGCAGTGGAGGTCGCCGGGCCCCGTCATGGTGTGGGCCTCGATGACCTCGGGGATCTCGCCCAGGTGGGTCGTGACGTCGTCGAGGCGGCCCTGGGCGATGTCGAGGGTGACGAAGGCCAGCACCTCGTAGCCGAGGGCGCCGAGGTCGAGGTCGGGGTCGAACCCGGTGATGACGCCACGGGTCTGCAGCTTGTCCAGCCGGGCTTGTACTGTGCCCCTCGCCACGCCGAGCTGGCGCGCCAGCTCCATGATCCCGGCCCGCGGGGTGGCGGCCAGCGCCCGGATCAGGTGTGCATCCAGCCCGTCGATCGTCATGGGCACAATGTACACCATTTGGCGGCTTTCGCTAGTCATCTTGACCAGCATTGACGCGATCTGTTGACGCATCCGCTCGGACACGGTCTCCTGCGGGCATGGCCCCCGCCCCTCCCGCGCCCGCCCCGACCGCCGCCCCGCCGAAGCTGGGGGGCGTCGACCACCTCGAGTGGTGGGTGGGCAACGCCCGGACCTTCGCCGGGTTCCTGGCCGCCGCCTTCGGCTTCACGCCGGTGGCCTACGCCGGACCCGAGACCGGCCGCCGCGACCGGGTCTCGTACCTCCTGGTGCAGGGCAGCGTGCAGATGCTGGTCTCGGGCGCCCTCGACCCCGAGTCGCCCATCGCCGAGCACGTGCGCCTCCACGGCGACGGGATCCGCGACGTCGCCTTCCTGGTCGACGACGTCGACGCGGCCCACGCCGCCGCCGTGGCCCGGGGCGCGACCAGCCTGCGCGAGCCGGCCGACGACCACGACGACCACGGCACGATCCGTCACGCCGCCGTCACCACCTACGGCGACACGGTGCACACGCTGCTCGACCGGAGCCGCTACGACGGCCCGTTCGCGCCGTGGTTCACGGCCACGGACCTGCACGTCGTCCCCGGGCCGACCGTCGGGCTCACCCGGCTCGACCACGTCGTCGGCAACGTCGAGAAGGGGAGCCTGGGCCGCTGGGTCGACTTCTACTCCCGCGTCTTCGGCTTCGAGCAGATGGTCCACTTCGACGACGACCAGATCTCGACGGAGTACTCGGCGCTCATGTCGACCGTCGTCTGGAACGGCGACTCGGTCGTGATGCCGATCAACGAGCCGGCCGACGGGCGCAAGAAGAGCCAGATCGAGGAGTACCTCGACTTCTACCGCAGCCCCGGCGTCCAGCACATCGCCCTGGCCACCGACGACATCGTGACGACCGTGCGGGCCCTCGACGCTCGCGGCGTCCGCTGCATGCAGGTCCCGCCCGAGTACTACGACGACGCCAAGCAGCGCATGCCCGACCTCGACCTCCCGTGGGACGACCTGGCCTCCCTCGGCATCCTCGTCGACCGCGACGAGCACGGCCACCTGCTCCAGATCTTCACCGAGACCATCACCGACCGCCCCACGGTGTTCTTCGAGGTGATCCAGCGGGAGGGCGCCCGGGGCTTCGGCGAGGGCAACTTCAAGGCCCTCTTCGAGGCCATCGAGCGCGACCAGGCCAAGCGGGGCAACCTCTGACCATGACCAACATGCCGCCGCAGTGGGAGCGGGGGACGACGAGCCGCCAGGCCCACGTCGGGCTGCCGCCGGGCACGGTCGAGGAGGAGCACGGTCGCGAGGGCTTCTACGGCCCGGCCTCCCACCTGTACCGGCTGCACGCGCCGACGGGCTGGACCGGCGTGGAGGGGCCCGCGGTCCACCGGGCCTACGACACCGGGGCGCTCCCACCCACCGACGACGCCCTCTGGCCGACCCTCATCGTCGGCAACGACCAGGTCGCCATCGGCGTCCAGCGCATCGAGACCGGTCGTCCCGAGTTCCTGCGCGACGCCGACGGCGACCTGTGCTGGTTCGTCCACCAGGGCACGGGGACCCTCCGCACCGAGTACGGGCCGCTCGCCTACGCCCCGGGCGACTACCTGGTGGTCCCGCGGGGGACGACGTTCCGCTTCGAGCCCGCGGCCCCGACGCACCTCCTGGGCATCGAGGCGATCCGCTCGCGCTACCAGCTCCCCGACCGGGGCCTGCTCGGCCGCCACGCCCTCTTCGACCCGGCCGTCGTCGAGGTGCCCGAGCCCGAGGCCATCGACGAGGAGGGCGAGTTCGTCGTCGTGGTCAAGCGCGACGGCCACGACACCCGGATCACCTACCCGTTCCACCCCTGCGACGTGGTGGGGTGGAAGGGCGACCTGGCGCCGATGCGCCTGCCGGTCGACGCCATCCGGCCCGTGGTCTCGCCCCGGTACCACCTGCCGCCGTCGGCCCACACGACGTGGGTGGCCGACGGGTTCGTCGTGTGCACCTTCGCCCCCCGGCCCATGGAGACCGACCCCGAGGCCCTGCGGCTGCCGTTCTTCCACCGCAACGTGGACTACGACGAGGTGATCTTCTACCACCGGGGCCAGTTCTTCAGCCGGGCCGGCATCGGCGAGGGCTTCGTGACGTTCCACCCCACCGGGCTGCACCACGGCCCCCAGCCCCAGGCCCGCGAGCGAGACGCCGAGGCGGCGGCGGGGAACGGCTCCGCGCCCCGCATGGCCGACGAGGTGGCGGTGATGGTCGACGCCCGCCAGCCCCTGCACCCCGGCCCCGAGGCGGCGTCCATGGAGGTCGACGCCTACGTGGCGTCATGGGTCGAGGGCACGGCACCGCGGCCGTGAGGTTCGTCCGGGCCGAGGTCGACGGGGCCGTGGTCGCCGCCACCGTCGACGGCGATGCCCTCGTCCCGTTCGCGACCGAGGGCGCCGACGTCGCGGTGGGCGGGGCCCAGGACGCCCTCGTCGCCGCAGCCACGGCGCGGTCGGCCCCACCGCCGACGGCCGACCCGGTACGCCTCGCCGACGCCACCCTGCTCGCCCCCGTCGGCCGCCCCCCGTCGGTGCGGGACTTCTACGCCTTCGAGGCCCACGTGGCCACCGCCCGCCGGGGCCGGGGTCTGGACATGGACCCCGACTGGTACGAGCTGCCGGTCTTCTACTTCTCCAACCCGGCGTCGATCGTCGGGCCCGGGGCCACCGTGGCCGCACCGCCCGGCTGCACCCAGCTCGACTACGAGCTCGAGGTCGCCGTGGTCGTGGGGCGGGAGGTCGCCGACCTCGACGCCGACGGCTGGCTCGACGCCGTGGCCGGGTTCTGCGTGATGAACGACTGGTCGGCCCGCGACCTCCAGGCCCGCGAGATGCGCCAGGGCCTGGGCCCGGCCAAGGGGAAGGACTTCGCCACCTCGCTCGGGCCGTGGCTGGTCACGCCGGACGAGCTGCCCGACGTCGCCTCGGGCCGGCCCCGGGCGGCCATGGTCGCCCGCGTCGACGGCCGGGAGCGGAGCCGGGGCCGGCTCGAGGACATCCACCACCCCTGGGGGGACCTGCTCGCCCACGCCGCCCGGGGCACCCGGCTCCTGCCCGGCGACGTCGTCGGATCCGGCACCGTGGGGACCGGTTGCATCCTCGAGCTGTCGCTCTCCCACGGCCCCGAGGCCGAGCCCTGGCTCACGCCGGGTGCGGTCGTCGAGCTCGAGGTCGAGGGGCTGGGCACGCTCCGCAACACCGTGGCCGGGTGACCGGCGCCGCGCCGCCGGTAGGTTGGGCGGCTCCGGGGATCGAACTCGACGCAGCAGGAGAACCAGGGTGAGCGGAGCGGGCGAGGCCCCAGCCGAGGTGCCGGCGATCCGCGTGCAGGTCGTCCACGGGCACCCGCTGGTCGACCGGGCCGCCGAGATCTACGCCGAGATGCTGGCGGCGGCGGGCGTGAAGGACCCCGGTCCGGTGCACCAGCCCCAGGGGCGGGCGCCGATGCGCACCACCTTCCACGTGGCGACCGACGCCGAGGGCACCGCCCTGGGGTGCGTGCACGTGACGCTGGGGAACCTCGAGGAGCTGGCCATCGCCGACCTCGTCGACCCCGAGGAGCGCCTCGCCGCACCCATCTGCGAGGCGCCCGCCATCTCGGTGCTGCCCGAGCACACGGGCAAGGGCGTCACCGAGCTGCTGTACCGCTCGGTGTACTGCTTCGCCCGCCGCCAGGAGGCGCTCAGCCTGGCCACCCTCGTCGACCCGCTCACCTTGGAGCTGTTCCGCGAGGACTACGGGATCATGTTCCGCGCCCTCGGCCCGGTCCGGAGCCACCGGGGCCTCGAGCTGGTGGCGGCGGGGGAGGAGCTCCACGCCCTGGAGGCGGGGCTGCGGCGCAGCCGGCCCGAGTTCCTCGCGTTCCTGACCGAGCCCTTCACCGACGCCGAGCGTCGCCGCTTCGGGCTCTGACCCGCGGTGGGTGGGGTGGGCCGAACCCCATGCCGGGTGGCCCCACGCTGGGTCGGGCACGATCGGGCGCGGATGATGCGGCCATGACCACCGATCCCACCGCCGTGATGGCGTCGGGCGCCCCCGCCGACGCCGCGCCGGCCGCCGAGCCCGGCGCCGCCGCACCCCCGTCGACGCCGCGGCACCCCGCCTGGCGCGCCGTCACCGAGATCGCCGCCCCGCGCACCCGCCGAGAGGCGGGCTACCTGGTGGCGAGCTACCTGCTCGGTGCCGTCGGCTTCGTCTACGTGGCGGTCCTGCTCTACGCCGGCGCCCTGCTCGCCATCACGGTCGTCGGGCTGCCGCTGATCGGGGTCGCCGTCCTCGGCGGGCGGCTCTTCGGCCGAGCCCAGCGGGCCGTGGCCCACGGCCTGCTGGGCGAGTCGATCCCGGCGCCGTCGGCGTTCCGGGGCCGGAAGGGCTTCTTCCCCTTCATCGGCTCGATGCTGACCGACACCGTCGGGTGGCGGGCACTCGCCTACAACGTCCTCAAGACGCCGGTGGTGATCATCGGGGGGTACGCCGTCGGGGTCTGGGTGGCGACGTCGGTCGTCTGCGTCACCTACCCCGTGCTGTGGGCCGCCTTCGACCCCGAGAACGTCGACGCCGAGGGCCGTGTCCGGCGCTCCGGGATCCAGCTCGGCGAGTGGTACGCCGACACCCTGCCCCGCGCTCTGCTGGTGTCCATCGCCGGCATGGCGATGCTGCTGGCCTCGCCCTGGCTGATCCGGGTGCTGGTGGCCTTCGACCGGGCGCTCGCCCGCTGGCTGCTGAGCCGCTCGGCCCGCGACGTCGAGGTCGCCCACCTGGCCGACACCCGGGCCCAGGCCGTGGTCGGGGCCGACGAGCGGCTCCGGCGCATCGAGCGCGACCTCCACGACGGGGCCCAGGCCCGCATGGCGGCCGTGGCCATGAGCCTCGGGCAGGTGCAGGAGGACCTCGACGACCCCGACGCCCCGATCGACCGGGAGCGGGTCCGCCGCCTGGTCGACGCCGCCCACGCCAACTCCATGACCGCCATCGGCGAGCTGCGGGACCTGGCCCGGGGCATCCACCCCCCGGTGCTCGACGTCGGCCTGGGCCCGGCGCTCACGGATCTGGCCGCCACCAGCGCCGCCACCGTGGAGCTGCGCCTCCCCGACGACGCTCCCCGGTTCCCGGCCGACATCGAGTCGATCGCCTACTTCTGTGCCGCCGAGCTGATGGCCAACGTGGCCCGCCACAGCGGCGCCCGGCGGGCCGTGGTCGACCTGGCGGTCGTGGACGACGACCTCCGCCTGCGCATCACCGACGACGGCCACGGCGGGGCGGCGGCGGCCCCCGGGTCGGGGCTGTCCGGGCTGGCGGACCGCCTGGCCCCGGTCGACGGCCGCCTCGACGTCCGCAGCCCGCTCGGCGGTCCCACCGCCGTCACCGTCGAGATCCCCCTGCGGCGGGCGCACCATGGCTGACGCCTCCCGGTCGTTGCGGGTCGCCGTGGCCGAGGACTCGGGTGTCCTGCGCGAGGGGCTCGTGCAGCTGCTGACCGATCGCGGGCACGTCGTCACCGCCGCCGTCGGCGACGGCGACCTCCTCGTCCGGGCCGTGGCCGATGATCCGCCCGACGTCGCCATCGTCGACGTCCGCATGCCGCCCACCCACACCGACGAGGGCCTGCGGGCGGCGCTGGCGATCCGCCGGCACGACCCCGACGTCGGCCTGCTCGTCTTCTCGCAGTACGTCGAGACCCGCTACGCCTCCGAGCTGCTCACCGGCGGGGCGACCGGCGTGGGCTACCTGCTCAAGGAGCGGGTCGGCCACGTCCGCGAGTTCCTCGACGCCCTGGGGCGGGTGGCCGAGGGCGGCACCGCCCTGGATCCCGAGGTCGTCACCCGCCTGTTCCGGGCCAGCCGCCGCAGCGAGCCCATCGACGCCCTGACCCCGCGCGAGCGGGAGGTGCTGGCCCTCATGGCCGAGGGGCGTTCCAACGCCGCCATCGCCAGCGGGCTGACGATCTCGCCCCGTGCCGTGGAGAAGCACGTCGCCGGCATCTTCACCAAGCTCGACCTCCCGCCCTCGCCCGACGACCACCGCCGGGTCCTGGCCGTCCTCGCCTACCTCGCCCCGTAGCGGACCGTCCCGACCGGCGGCGGTCAGGCCGGGGGGAGGGGTGGGAGGCGCTCCTCGTCGAGGACGAAGAGGGTCTGGGCCGAGCGGACCTCGGGGATCTCGTGGAGGCGCACCAGCACCACGTCGCGCAGGGTGTCGATGTCGGGGCAGCGGACGAGCAGCACGGCGTCGTGGGCGCCGCTCGTCAGGCTGAGGTGCACCAGCCCGGGCAGCTCCACGAGGGCAGCCCGGGCCTGGGTCCAGCGCTGCTGCTCGACGTCGACGAAGACGTAGGCGGCCAGCCCGTTGCCGGCCGCGGCGGGGTCGACCTCGGCCCGGAACCCGGTGATGACACCTCGGGCCCGGAGCCCCTCGAGCCGGGCGTAGGCCGTCGCCCGCCCGATCCCGGCCCGGCGGGCCAGCTCGTTGACCGCCATCCGCCCGTCGTCTTGGAGGAGGGTCACGATCCGGCGGTCGATGTCGTCGAGTGGCTGTCCGGTCACGTGTCGCCTCCCGGGGTCGTGGCGAGACGGATCGTACTCCTGGTGCCGTTCTCGAGTCGTTCCGTCCGGCCGGCGGCGCCCTTCGTGGACGACCGTCGACGGGAGGAGGACACTGGACCCCATGCAGGCCCCCACCGCCGCCGGCCTCCTCGCCCTGCCCGACGACCACCCGGGCGTCAGCGACGTGGCCTACCGCCAGCGCCGGGCGGCGATCGCCGCCGTGGGCGAGGCCCACGTGCCCGGCGCCCCCATCCCCACCGTGGCCTACGCCCCCGAGGAGGACGCCGTGTGGCGGACCGTCTCCTCCGAGCTGGGCGTGCTCCACGAGACCCTGGCCGTCGAGGCGTACCGGTCCGGCGTCGCCGCCCTCGCCCTCCCGACCGACGTGGTGCCCCAGCTCGGGCCCGTGTCCGAGCGCCTGACCGAGCTCACGGGCTGGTCGATCACCCCCGTGCCCGGCCTGGTCCCCACCCGGACCTTCTACGGCGCCCTGGCCGAGCGACGCTTCTGCTCCACCCAGTACATCCGCCACCACTCGGTCCCCTTCTACACACCCGAGCCCGACGTGGTGCACGAGCTGATCGGGCACGCCAACGCCCTGGCCGAGCCCCGCTTCGCCGGCCTCTACGAGCTGGCCGGCCAGGCGTCGCTCCGGTGCGAGACCGACGCCGCCCTCGAGGCCTTCAGCCGGGTGTTCTGGTTCAGCCTCGAGTTCGGGGTGGCGTGGGAGGACGGCGAGCTGCGGGCCTACGGCGCCGGGCTGCTGTCGTCCTACGGCGAGGTGCAGGCCTTCCGCTCGGCCGAGGTCCGGCCCCTCGACGTGGCGGCCATGGCGACCCTCGACTACGACATCACCCAGTACCAGCCGGTGCTGTTCGCGGCGGACTCCTTCGCCCACGCCCACGAGGTGCTCGCCACCTTCTTCGCCGGCTGGGACGACGACGCCCACCACCGCCTCCTCGCCGGGGGCTGAGCGGCCGGGGGTGGGTACCCCTTCCCGGGTCGTGGGTGCGGTGGGAGGGTGCTGGGGTGGGAGCGGCGAGCGTCGTCACGCGAGAGCGGAGCTGGTTCGGTGACGCGGACCGCCGCAGCCGGACGCTGCGCCTCACCCCGCACCCGCGCCAGGGCGTCGTGACGCTCAGCCTGTGGGACGACGAGCAGTGCACGGGGACCGTCCGGCTGGAGAACGCCGAGGTCCCGGCTCTCATCGGGGCCCTGGCCGACGCCCTGGCGCGGGCGGCGTCCGAACCCGTCGCCCCGCCGCTGGTGCTGGTCCCGCCGCCGGCGCCGTCGGGTCCGGTGGCCGACTGGATGCACGCCGGCTCCGTCCCCGGCGAGCCCGCCACCGCGCCACCGCACCGGCCCACCCCGCTCGACGCCCTCGAGGCCGCCCTCGAGCGCACCGGTCGCACCGTCGGCCACGCGGCCCGTCGCCTGGCCGACCGCCTCCGCCCCCCACCCGGTCGCTGACGACGGATGGGGTCAGGCCCCGTCCGTCGCTACCGGAAGAGGTCCTCATGGGGGGGTCGGACCAGCTCCTCCCGGACGCTGGTGCGGGGGCGGAACCACCAGTCGGGGCCGCCCCGGACCACGGCGGCGGGGACGCCGTCGGCCTTGCCCATGACCAGCTCGGCGGCCCCGGCCAGCTCGTCGACGAGGGCGACCTCGGTGGCGTGGAGCTCCCGCCCGAGCGAGTCCGTCGACCCCCGCAGGTCGACCAGGGCGGCGATGCCGGCGCAGCCGATGGCCACGTCGGTGAGCCCCCGCCGCCAGGCCCGGCCGAAGGTGTCGGAGACGACCACGCCGACGTCGGCGCCGGTGCGGGCCCGCAGGCCGTCGCGGATGCGGCGGGCGGAGCGGTCGGAGTCGTCGGGCAGCAGCGCCGCCCACCCGGCCTCGACGTTCGACAGGTCGACGCCGGCGTTGGCGCAGACGAAGCCGTGCTTGGTCTCGACGATCGACAGGTCGCCCCGGCGGCGGAGCACCCGCACCGACTCGGCCTCGACGACCGCCCGGTGGGCTCGGGGGTCGGAGACGTCGACCTCGACCATCTTGCCCTCGGCCTTGGACACGACCTTCTGGGTGACGACGACGACGTCGCGGTCGCGCAGCTCGTCGCCCTGGCCGGCGACGGCGTCGGCGATCATCCCGGCCAGGTCCGCGGCCCGGGTGACCTCGCCGATGCCGGTCACGCCCCACACCTCGAGCCGGCGGGGCGAGCTCACGGCGCCACGTCCACGGCACCGAGGAGCGTCCGCCCGAGCTCGGCCGCCACGTCCGGGGTCGACATGACCGTCGGGGTGGCGAGGGCGCGCATCCCCTCGGCCTCGACGGCGCCGACGAGGGCGGCGTCGGCCTCGTCGATCACGAGGGTGCCGGCCAGGTCGGCGTAGAGGCGGGCGACCCCGACGACCGTCGCCTCGTGGCCCAGGTCGGTCATCAGCTGGTCGGCCGGGCCCTTGAGGGCGGCCCCGGCGACGATGGGGGAGACGGCGACCACCTTGTCCCGGACGGAGCGGACGGCGTCCTCGACGCCGGCGACGGCCAGGAGCGGGCCGATGGACACCAGCGGGTTCGAGGGGGCGACGACCACGGCGTCGGCCTCGAGGATCGCCTCGAGGACCCCGGGGGCGGGGCTGGCCTCCTCGACGCCGGCGAACCGCAGGGCGCGCACGGCGACGTCGTGGCGGCGCTGCACGAACCACTCCTGGAACCCGACCTCGCGCTCGGCGTCGGGGTCGACCACCGTGACCCGGGTCCGGATGGGGTCGTCGGTGACGGGCAGCAGGCGGAAGCCGAGCTCCCAGGCGGCGACGACCTCGGCCGTCACCTCGCTGAGGGTCGCCCCTTCGGACAGGCGGTGCGTGCGGTAGAGGTGCGTGCCGAGGTCGCGGTCGCCCAGGTTGAACCAGGCCACCCCGCCGTACCGGCCGACCATGTCCATCGCCTGCCACGTCTCGTCGCGGAGGCCCCAGCCCCGGTCGGGGTCGACCTGGTCGGCGAGGGTGTAGGTGATCGTGTCGAGGTCGGGCGAGATGTGGAGCCCGTGGAGGACGAGGTCGTCGCCCACGTTGCCGACGACGGTGATCTCGGCGGGCGGCACGACCCGCACCAGGCCCGCCAGCAGCCGGGCGGCGCCGACACCGCCGGCCAGGACGCAGATCACCCGGCGGACCATATCGGCACCGTCCCGGCATCGAGCGCGGCCCGGCCCGTCGGTAGTCTCCGGCGATGGCCCGCACCGAAGAGGACCTCCTCGCCGAGCTCAACGCCGATCTGCGCGAGGGCGTCGACTGGAAGCAGGGCGCCGTCACCTACCTGCGGGAGATCGTGCGGTCGGGCGGGCCCACCGCCGAGCGGTACCACCTCATCAAGCCCTTCGTCGGCGGGCCCGACTACGCCCCGTTCTGGGTCGACGTGTTCCAGTTCCTCGACGTCGTCCAGACCGCCGACCTGGCGCCCGGGGACGTGGTGATCGACGTCGGCTGCGGCCCGGGCTGGACGGTGCAGTGGCTGGCCCGACTGGGCCACGAGGTGATCGGCCTCGACATCTCGGCCGAGCTGCTCGAGGTGGCCGAGACCCGCATGCAGAACGACCCCTACCCGCCGTACGTGGAGAAGGGGTTCGCCTACGACCTGCGCGAGCACGACATCGAGGCCTCCCCGCTGGGCCTCGACCGCAAGGCCCGACTGGCCCTGTTCGAGTCGACGCTGCACCACTTCTTCAACCCGGTCGCCGCCTTGCGCAACACCCTGGCCGACCTGGCCGACGACGGGATCGTGGCCGTGATCGAGGCCGCCGCCCCGCCCAAGGGGTCGGAGTGGGACCTGCAGAACATCGAGATCATGCAGACCTACGACACCATCGAGCGGCCCTACACCCGGGCCCAGCTGCTCGACATGCTGGAGCTGGCCGGTCTGCCCTACGTGGCGTTCCTCCGGCCGGTGAACGGGCTGGTCCCGCAGAGCGTCGACGGTCTGAGCCCCATGCTCTGGGAGCTGACCCGGGCCGACAACATCAACATCTTCGTGGCGTCCCCGACGGCCGCCGGGCTCGAGCGGGTGGACCTGCCGGTGCGGACCGTCGAGTCCTTCCGGACGGGCTGGACCGTGGTCGAGGGCGTCTCGCACCGCGAGACCCGCGAGGACGGGACCGCGTACCGGTGGGCCGGGCCGCGGGTGCTGGTGCGCCTCGACGGCCCCGGGCCCCACGAGATCGCGGTCGCGACCATCGGCCTCGACCCCGGCCAGGTGCAGCGGGTCCGGGTCGTGGCCGGGGGCAAGGTGGCGGGCTCGGTCACCCTCACCGAGAGCCGGGGCCGGGCGACCCTCGAGCTGGCCGGCCGTCCGGGCCAGATCGTCGAGCTCCAGTCCGACCGGGTGTTCTCGCCCGGCTGGCACGGCGAGGACGACCCCCGCCTCCTGAGCTTCACCCTCGACGAACCGGGGTGACCGTCACGGATGGTGCCAGGCACTATCCGTGGCCCTCTCTTGACCGGTCGGTCTAGTTTGGGCGGGTGACCGACTTCACCGAGATCAGCTACGAGGTGGAGGGGTCGACGGCGATCATCACCCTCGACCGCCCCGACCACCTCAACGCCTTCACCACCACCATGCTCGGCGAGCTGCTGGAGGCCTTCGACCGCACCGACGCCGACGACGACGTCCGGGTCGTGATCGTCACCGGCCGGGGGCGGGCCTTCTGCGCCGGCGCCGACCTGAGCATGGGCGGCGAGACATTCGACGCCGGGGCCCAGGGCGTCTCGACCCGGGACTCCGGCGCCGCGCCCCGCGACGGCGGCGGGCTGCTGGTGCTGCGGATCTTCCGCTCGACCAAGCCGGTCATCGCCGCCATCAACGGCTCGGCGGTGGGGGTCGGGATCTCCATGACCCTGCCCATGGACGTCCGCATCCTGGCCGACCACGCCAAGGTGGGCTTCGTGTTCGCCGGCCGCGGCATCGCCCCCGACGGGGCGGCCAGCTGGTTCCTGCCCCGGGCCGTGGGCATCCAGCAGGCGCTGGAGTGGACGCTGACCGCCCGGGTGTTCCGGGCCGACGAGGCCCTCGCCGGTGGTCTGGTGCGCAGCGTCCACCCCGCCGACGAGGTCCTGACCGTGGCCCGGGCGCTGGCCGAGGAGATGGCGCAGGGCACGGCGCCGGTGTCGGCCGCCGTCAGCCGGGCGCTGCTGTGGCGGATGCTGGGCGAGGGCCACCCCATGGCCGCGCACCGGGTCGACTCGCAGGCGATCTACGAGCTGGGCCGGGCGCCCGACGCCACCGAGGGCGTCATGGCGTTCCTGGAGAAGCGCCCGGCGGAGTGGACGATGAAGCCCTCGACCGACATGCCCGCCGTGTACCCCTGGTGGGACGAACCGGTCTACGACCAGGGCTGACGCACGGATCGCCTCGGAGGTGATCCGTGCCTCAGCCGGCTACAGCTTGTCGAGCTTGCCGCTGAGGAGGTCCATGTCGGCGTCGACCATCATCGTCACCAGGTCCGGGAACGAGGTCTTGGGCTCCCAGCCCAGCTTCTCCTTGGCCTTGGCCGGGGTGCCGATGAGCAGGTCGACCTCGGCCGGGCGGTAGAAGCGCTCGTCGACCTTGACGTACTGCTCCCAGTCGAGGTCGAGGTGGCCGAAGGCCAGCTCGCAGAACTCCCGGACCGGGTGGGTCTCGCCGGTCGCCACGACGTAGTCGTCGGGGCTGTCCTGCTGGAGCATCAGCCACATGGCCTCGACGTAGTCCCCGGCGAAGCCCCAGTCGCGCTGGGCGTCGAGGTTCCCCAGGCGCAGCTCGTCGGCCAGGCCCAGCTTGATCTTGGCCGCGGTGTGGCTGATCTTGCGGGTGACGAACTCCAGGCCGCGGCGGGGACCCTCGTGGTTGAAGAGGATGCCGCTGGAGGCGTGGAGGTCGTAGGACTCGCGGTAGTTCACCGTGATCCAGTGGCCGTAGAGCTTGGCCACGCCGTAGGGGGAGCGGGGGTAGAACGGCGTGCTCTCCGACTGCGGGACCTCGACCACCTTGCCGAACATCTCCGACGAGGACGCCTGGTAGAACCGGATCGACGGGTCGGCGATGCGCACGGCGTCGAGGATGCGGGTCACGCCGAGGCCGGTGACCTCGCCGGTCAGGACGGGCTGGCCGAAGCTGGTCTGGACGAACGACTGGGCGGCGAGGTTGTACACCTCCTCGGGCTGGTGCTCCTGGAGGATGCTGATCATCGACACCTCGTCGAGGAGGTCGCCGGGGACGAAGGTGATGCGGTCCTGGATGTGAGCGATCCGCTCGAAGTTGACCGTCGAGCTGCGCCGGACCATGCCGATCACCTCGTAGCCCTTGTCGAGCAGGAGCTCGGCCAGGTGGGAGCCGTCCTGGCCGGTGATGCCGGTGATGAGCGCGCGCTTGGTCATGGGGGCCGAGTCTGGACGATTGCCCCGGGCCTGTCTGCCAACTGGGTTGGCACATCGGGGCGGCCCAGGTGGCACCCTGGTCGGGTGCCGACGTGGGAACCGATCTGGCCGCCCGCGCCCGCCGGGTCGGCCACGCTGGCCGGACGCATCGCCTCGCTGCGCGCCCAGCGGGGGTGGACCCAGCAGCAGCTCGCCGACCGGCTGGGCGTCTCGCGGGTGGCGGTCTCGCACCTGGAGGTCGGCATCAGCTCCCCCGACGCCCGCACCGTCGCCCTGCTGGCCGGCGTGTTCCACCTGGAGCCCCACGACCTGGTGGGTGGCACCGAGTACCCGGCGGCCAAGGCCGACCGCCTGCCCCTGGTCGTCGCCCGTCACACCGAGGTCGAGCACCAGCTGGCGCTGATGGAGCTCGACCTGGCGTGGATCGAGGGCCCCGACGCCGTCGCCGACGGGCGCACGGCCGACGCCGTGCGGCAGCGGTGGCGGACGACGTTGGCCAAGCTGGCGGCGACGGTCGTCGACCCGGCCGAAGCCGCCGCCCTCGACGCCGCCCGGCGCCACCTCGCCGGCGACCCGCCCGGGTGAGCCCCACCTTCGCGGTGGTGCCAGCGTCGCAGGCGGCCGACCCCAACCTCCGCGCCCAGCTCCTGCGGGTCTGGGTCGAGGTGACGAACGCCGGCGGGAGCGTCGGCTTCGCGGCGCCGGCGCCGGTAGACCAGGTGGCGGCGACCCTGGACACCGCCCTCCAGCACGTGGCCTCCGGGCGCGACGCCCTCGGGGTGCTGCGGGACGGGAGCGGTGAGGCGGTGGGCATGGGCCTGCTCGTGGCCCGGGGCGTCGACCTCTTCGCCCACTGGCGGACCGTCCTGCGGCTGATGGTCCACCCCGACCACCAGGGCGCCGGGGGCGGCCGCGCTCTGGTCGAGGGTCTCCACCGGCTCGGTCGGGACCTCGGCCTGGAGCACCTCCACCTGAGCGTCCGGGGCGGCGAGGGTCTGGAGCCGTTCTACGAGCGCTTCGGGTACCGCGTCGTCGGCACGCACCCTGGAGCCGTGCGGCTCGCCCCCGACGACACCCGCGACGAGGTCTTCATGGTCGCCGTTCTCTGACGGACGGGTCCGGCTGCCAACCTGGATCGGTGACGCCCGCCCCCGACGCCATCGACGCGGCCCGGCTCCGCGACGCCCTGGCGGTGCTCGAGGCCCTGGTCGCGGACCGGGAGCCGCTCGGGCTGCTCGACGACGACGAGCGGCGGCGCCTCCTCGCCGCCGCCGGCGACGTCTTCTCGCCCGACGTCGACCAGCGCCGGCAGCGGATCAAGGCCCGGCGCCGGCAGGAGAAGGCCGACAAGCTGCGGCGCGACGCCGAGGAGCTCGACCGCACCGGGATCCGGTCGCTGCGGGCCAAGCCCGTGTTCACCACCCCCAACGTCTTCCCGCCCGAGGGGCTCGACGCCGACCTGGTCGCGGCGGGCGAGGACGAGCACGTCGCCGACCGGGATCGGACCGACACCGACGAGCGGCACCACTGCTACGTGTGCAAGCAGCGCTACACCGAAGTCCACCACTTCTACGACCAGCTGTGCCCGCCGTGCGCGGCGTTCAACTTCGCCAAGCGGACCGAGACGGCCGACCTCCGGGGCCGGGTCGCCCTGCTCACCGGGGGGCGGGTCAAGATCGGCTACCAGGCCGGGATCAAGCTCCTGCGCGCCGGGGCCACGCTCGTGGTGACCACCCGGTTCCCCCGCGACGCCGCCCTCCGCTACGCGGGCGAGGCCGATGCGTCCGACTGGGCGGACCGGCTCGAGATCATCGGGCTCGACCTGCGCCACACCCCGAGCGTCGAGGAGCTGTGCCGCCACCTGGTCTCCACCCACGACCGGCTCGACGTGATCGTCAACAACGCCTGCCAGACGGTGCGGCGGCCGCCTGCCTTCTACCGCCACATGATGGAGCGCGAGCAGGCGTCAGCGCTCGACATGCCGGCCGAGGCCCGGGCCCTGCTCGGCGGGCACGACGGCGTGCGGGGCGTCGACATCGTGGACGCCGCCCCCGAGCCGGCGCTGGGCCTGGCGGCGGCCGAGCTCTCGCAGGCCATCCTGCTGCCCGAGGACCGCGAGGACGACAGCCGCCTGTTCCCCGAGGGCCACCTCGACCAGGACCTCCAGCAGGTCGACCTCCGCGACCGGAACTCCTGGCGGCTGCTGCTCCACGAGGTGTCGACGGTCGAGCTGCTCGAGACCCAGCTCGTCAACGCCGTCGCCCCGTTCGTGCTCAACGCCCGGCTCCGGCCGCTGATGGCGGCGACGCCGGGAGCCGAGAAGCACATCGTCAACGTGAGCGCGGTGGAGGGCCAGTTCTACCGCCGCTTCAAGACCACCCGTCACCCGCACACCAACATGGCCAAGGCCGCCTTGAACATGATGACCCGGACCTCGGCCGCCGACTACCTGGGTGACGGCATCCACATGAACAGCGTCGACACCGGCTGGGTGAGCGACGAGGACCCGGCCGACGTGGCGGCGCGCAAGCGGGCCGAGCACGGCTTCCACCCACCGCTCGACATCGTCGACGGCGCCGCCCGGATCGTCGACCCGGTGATCGACGGCCACAACACCGGCACCCACGTCTGGGGCCGGTTCCTCAAGGACTACCGCCCGACAGACTGGTAGCGCTCACCAATCGTCGCCCGGGCGCTCCTCGCAGGTGAGCGCCACGGTCAGATCCATGTCGGCGCTCGCCTCGCTGCGGAGCACCATGATGGCGCCGTCCTCGGCGGCGGTGCGATGGGCCGTGCCGTCGGCTCCTCGCACGAAGGTCAGGCCCCGCCACCGCTCCCAGCCGAGCCGCTCGTAGAACCCGTGCCGGCTCGTCGCCAGGGCGCCGAGCTCGTGGTGCCGCCGGACCAGCTCGTCGATCCGCGCCATGGCGGTCGAGCCGTGCCCGCGCCCCTGGACGTCGGGGTCGGTCGCCACCGACTCGACGTATCCGGCTGCGACGGCGTCGTCGCCGACCCACAGGGTGCGGCGGACGACCGCTGCGTGGGCGACGACCATGCCCTCCTCGACGACGAGCACGTGGTGGCCGCCCAGGCCGTGGACCCAGTCATGGTCGGTGAAGTCATCGAAGGCCCGGTCCATCAGGGTTCGCGTCTGGCGCAGCAGGGCGTCGTCGATCTCGGCCGTCCGTCCGACGAGGACCTCGGGGCTCACCCCGGGGGGCCGCCGAAGATGCCGCTCTTGAGCACGGCTCGGCCGTAGGGGCGGGCGACCTCGAGGAGCCGGGCGCAGCCCTCGTCGCCCAGCGCCTGCCACGGCGGGAGGGCGGCGGCGTCGGTGCGGTCCTCGATGCGCTGGCGCAGCTCCTTGCCCTCGGCGGTGAGGCGGTCCTCGTCGTCGATGAGGCCACGGGCCCGCACCCGGTCCTTGGCCGCGGCCCACTCCTCGTCGGAGAAGCCGCGGGTGCGCTGGAGGATCCAGTCGGGGAGGCCGAAGTCGTCGCTGGCGGCATGGGTGACCAGGACGTCGCCGTTGTCGAGGTTCTCCAGGGTCAGGGCGGCGACGTGGCCGTCGCCCCGGTGCTCGCGCAGGAGGGTGACGGCGTGGAACAGCTGGAGGTGCGGCTCCACCGGCCAGGGCAGGGCGGCGTGGGCGGCGTAGAGGGGCCGCCCCTCGTGGCGGCAGGCCTCGGCCGCGGTGCGGGCCAGGGCGGCGGCCTCGGCCAGCTCGGCGTCGTCGATCGACACGCCCTCGGCCTCGCCGATGACCCGGCGCAGGGTGGCGTCCGCCCCCCGGAGCCGGGCGGCCAGGACCTCGGCCGGCGTGGTGATGTCCCACGCCGCCGGGAGGGCGTTGCGCACCAGGTGGGGCTGGAAGTTGAAGAAGGTGGCGATGACCACCTCGGGACCGACCGCCCCCATCGCGGCGGCGCGGGAGGCGAAGTAGCCGTCCTGGCCGGTGAGCCCGAGGGTGGCGTACTCCTCGGCCGCCTCCGAGGAGAAGTAGATGAAGCCGTGCAGCGGCTCGAGCCTCTGGTACAGGTGCCGGGCGGTGGGGGCGTCGACCATGGCGAGGACCATATGCCCGGCACCTCCCGCTCGCCCGTTCGCTCAGGAGGCGAGGATCAGCTCCTCGATGCGGTCGAGGGCACGACGGGCGTAGCCCCGCCAGATCCGGGGGAAGGCGCGCAGGGGGACGGCCGCCGCCCCCGAGGTCGGGTGCAGGACCCAGGCCCACGTGATGCGCGAGCCGGTGCCGACGGTCTCGAACCGCCAGGTCCCCTCGATCCGGGCGATGAGGGGCTTGAGCGGCCCGCCGGCCACGGTGAGCTCGTAGGAGAACGAGTGGGGCGCGTCGACGGTCAGGAGGCGCTCCTCCATCGTCCCGCCGTCCGACGTCGTGATGGTCCGGGTCGCGCCCGGCGTGCCCCAGTCGTCACCCTGGTCGACCTCGACGATGGGCGGGATCGGCCCGTAGCGACGGTCGAACACCTCGGTGAGCGGGGTCGTGAAGCCGCCGCGGAAGGCGTCCTCGAGGGGGACCGGGTAGGTGCGGGAGCAGGACATGCTGATCGGCGCCATCAGCGGACCTCGGCGATCTCGTAGCGGACGTGGTCCCCGTCGAGGGTGCCCTTGGACACCGCTTGGACCAGGTTGAGCCAGGCGTAGCGCTCGTCGCCCGTCTCGAACTTCGGGGCGGCGTAGATCGGGTGGGCACCCGGCCCCTCGCGGAAGTCGCTGCGTCCGGTGTAGGTGACGTAGACGACGGCCCCGTCGTGGGTCTCGATCGTGAAGCGGACGTCGACGGTGGCGATCCCGCCCACGATCGTCACCCAGTCGGCGCCGGACGTGCCTCTGCCCCCGCCCCGGAGGCGGTCGCCCTCGACGACGATGCCGCCGACCTCGGCGACCACCCGGAGCCCCGACGGGCCCTCGCCCACCAGCACCTGGTCCGAGAGGGTGATGTCGACGTCGCAGAGGGGAACCAGCTCGATGGTCATGGCCGGCGACCGTACCGGCGCGTCGGCGGCCCCGCTGGTCAGGCTTCGTCGTCGCCCTTGGCCAGGTCGACCGTCGTCGCCAGCGTCGGGGTGGCGTCGGCGCGGGGGATCTGGCGGAAGAAGAGGTCGGCGTCGCGGATCAGCGCCTTCAGGCCGCGGTAGCTGGACGTGGCCCCGAAGACGGCCCCCACCCCGAACGGCAGGGCCTTGCCCAGCGCCAGCGCGCCCTTCTTGGTGCCGTAGCTCTTGAACACCTTCTTGGCCATGGCCTTGTTCATCTTCTTCATCGTCGCCGAGGTGGCGACCGAGGCGGCCTTCTTGCCCAGCTCCCGGGCCAGCTGGTCGAAGCTGGCGGCGGCGTCGTCGCCGAAGACGAGGACCGCGAGGATCCACGCCGTGCGCTCCTCGACCTCGGCCTCGGTGTGGCCGTGGATGGCGGCCACGGTGAGGATCAGGTCGGCGTTGCGCACCGTGACCCACCCGATGTCGGCCACGCCGGTGGCGAGCGCCGTGGCCGTGCCCGCCCCGGGCAGGGCAGCCACCGCACCGGTCGCGGTGCCCAGCCCGACCACCTCCTTCTGGAAGTGCTTGCGGACGGCGATGAGCTTCTGCTCGTGGGTCACGCCGAACAGCGCCGCGGCCCGCCGCTGGGCCGGCTCCCACCGGGACTCGGCGCCGGTGTGGACGGCGTCGATGACGGTGCGGGTGATCTCGTCGGGCGTGAGGCGGTCGCGCCACCCCTTGCCGTGACCCTCGCTGGATGCGGGGAGGTCGCTCACGGCGTCGAGGCTACGGCTGCGGGGTGGGCTCGGAGGTGGGCGGGGCGGCGGGGGCCGGGTCCCCGACCTGGCGGAAGAGGCCATCGGCATGGCGGGCGATGGCGCGGGCGCTGGCCCGGTTGGCCACGCCGCCGAACACGGCGCCGATCCCGAAGGGGAGCGCCTTGCCCACGCTGGCGGCCAGCCTCCGCAGAGCCCACTTGCTGATGAGCGCCCGCCCGAAGCCCTGGTTCAGGGCGGCGAGGGACCCGCCCGAGAGCCTCCCTCGGGCCCGGTCTTGGGCGGCCGCCTCCTGCGAGCCGAGGATCCGCGCCAGCTCGGGCGCCGCTTCGGCGCCGTAGCCGAGCACGGCGACGACCCATGCCTTGCGCACCACGGCCGGGGCGTCGGTGTGGCCGTGCACGGCGCCGATCGCCATCACGATGTCGCAGGCCCGGGTCGTGGTCCACGCCACGTCGGCGGTCGATGCGGCCAGCGAGGCGATCGTGCCGACCCCGGGCAGGGCGGCGACCCCTCCCGTGGCCGCGCCGACCGCGGCCAGCTCGGTGCTGAGGGAGTCGGTCACCCGGGCGACCCGCTCGTCTCGGTCTCCGGTCGCCGCCGCCGCCCGGCTCAGGGCCGCATCCCACCGGGTCTCGACCGCCCGGTCGATGGCCTTGAGCACCGTCGCCGCCATGGCCCTGTCCCGGATCCCCATGGCGGCAGGCTAGGGGTGTCGGCGGGTGTCCTAGCCTGCGAGGCCGGCGCACGGCTGGGCGGAGGAGACGAGTGGAGCGGTTCAGCGAGAAGGTCGCCTTCGTGTGGTCGGTGGCCGACCTCCTGCGGGGTGACTACAAGCAGTCGGAGTACGGGCGGGTCGTCCTCCCGCTGGTCACCCTTCGGCGGCTCGACTGCGTCCTCGCCCCGACCAAGGACCGGGTCCACGACACCTACGAGGCCCACACCGGCGGAGACGCGTCGCTCGACGCCAAGCTGTCCGCCATCACCGGCGTGAGGGGCGTGTGGAACCACAGCCGCTTCACGATCCACCGGCTGCTCGACGCCCCGGACGACCTGGAGCTGAACCTCCAGCAGTACATCCGGTCGTTCTCGCCGACCGTCACCGAGACCTTCGACCACTTCGGGTTCCCCGCCCAGGTCGAGCGGCTGGCCAAGGCCGGGCTGCTCTACCAGGTGCTGTCGCGCTTCGCCTCGGTCGACCTCCATCCCGACGCCGTCTCCAACGAGGAGATGGGCTACGTGTACGAGGAGCTGATCCGCCGCTTCTCGGAGCAGTCGAACGAGACAGCGGGCGAGCACTTCACGCCGCGCGAGGTGATCCGCCTGATGGTCGCCCTCCTCTTCAGCGAGGACGCCGAGGCGCTGTCGAGCCAGGGGGCGGTGGTCCGCGACCTCTACGACCCGGCGTGCGGCACGGGCGGCATGCTCACCGTCGCCACCGACTGGTTGCACGACGCCAACGAGAAGGCGACGCTGCGGACCTTCGGCCAGGAGCTCAACCCCGAGTCCTACGCCACCTGCCGCAGCGACATGCTGCTGAAGGGCGAGAACGCCGCCAACATCCACCTCGGCAACAGCTTCAGCGAGGACCACCTCGCCGGCGAGACCTTCCACTACATGCTCGCCAACCCCCCGTTCGGGGTGGAGTGGAAGAAGGTCGAGAAGGCGGTGCGCGACGAGCACGAGACGCTCGGCTTCGACGGCCGGTTCGGGGCGGGCCTGCCCCGCATCAACGACGGCTCGCTGATGTTCCTCCAGCACATGATCGCCAAGATGAAGCCCGTCGCCGACGGCGGCAGCCGGCTGGCGATCGTCTTCAACGGCAGCCCGCTGTTCACCGGCGCCGCCGGCTCGGGGGAGTCCGAGATCCGCCGCTGGATCATCGAGCACGACTGGCTCGAGGCGGTGGTCGCCCTGCCGGACCAGCTCTTCTACAACACCGGCATCTCGACCTACTTCTGGGTCGTCACCAACCGGAAGGCGCCCGCTCGCCGGGGCAAGGTCATGCTCGTCGACGCCCGCGACAAGTGGGTCAAGATGCGCAAGAGCCTGGGCGACAAGCGCAAGCAGGTGAGCGACGAGCAGATCGCCGAGATCACCCGGCTCTACGCCGACGGCGCCCACGACGAGCTGCGCGACGACGAGCGGGTGAAGGTCTTCCCGAACACGGCGTTCGGCTTCCAGCGCATCACCGTCGAGCGCCCGCTCCGCCTCCGCTGGGAGGTCACGCCCGAGACCGCGGCAGCCGTCGAGGCGGCCAAGCCCGTGGCCAAGCTCGACGACGACGCCCGGGGCGCCCTCCTCGCCGCCGTCACGGAGCGGGTGGGCTCGGCGTGGTCGTCCCTGGCCGAGGTGGCGCCGGTGGTGGCCGATCTCCTCGCTGTCGCCGGCGCCAAGGGCAAGCCGCTGGAGAAGGCGCTGCTCGACGCCCTCGCCGTGCGTGACCCCGACGCCCCCATGGTGACGGGAGCGAGGGGCGTGGTGCAGCCCGACCCCGACCTGCGCGACGCCGAGAACGTCCCCCTGCCCGACGTGCCGGTCACCTACGAGCCCGACGTGACCGAGCGTCCGACGTGACCATGTCTCAGGCGCTGCAGTCGATGCCGGTCGTGGAGGCTGCCTTCCGGTCCGGGCGCCTGGGCCGGGCCAAGGTCGTCCACCTTGTCGACGTGTGCACCCCGGAGCTGGCCGAGGTGTTCGCCGAGCACGAGGCCTACCTGGTCTCCGAGGTCGCCCGCCTGCGCGTCGACGGCGCCGGCCGGTTCCTGCGGGCCTGGCAGCAACAGGCCCGGCTCCACATCGGCTGGATCGATCCCGACGGACCCGAGCCCGGCGAGGCGCCCCGGGCCCGGGTCGACATGTCGCAGACCTTCGAGGGCCGGTGGGTCCTCGATGCCGAGCTCTGCGCCGAGGACGGCACCATCGTCCGCTCCGCCATCGACGCCGAGGTCGACGAGCTGTTCCGGGTCGGCACCTTCTCCGCCGTCGACGGGATGAGCCCGGCCGAGCGGCGAGGGTACGCCGTGGTCCAGATCTTCGCCCGCAAGGGCCGCCCCGGCACCAAGCACGGCGCCCCCCGCCCGTCGGTCGAGGTCATCTGCGACGAGCGAACCCTCCAAGGCCTTCCCATCGACGACGACGAGGACCTCCGCACCCGCATCTGCGAGCTCATCGACGGCACCCCGCTCGCCCCCGCCTCCCTCCACCGCCTCCTCTGCGGGGCCGACGTGCACCGGCTGGTCATCGCCGCCGACGGCGAGGTCCTCGACGCCGGCAAGGACATCAGGCTCGCCAACCGGGCCCAACGCCGAGCACTCCGGTTCCGCCACGCGAGGCACTGCGCCTTCCCCGGCTGCGAGGCCCCCACCGACTGGACCGAGGCCCACCACGTCACCGAGTACGACCCCGATCCGTCGAACGATCGCGGCCGGACCGACATGGGCAACCTGGTCCCGCTGTGCCGCTACCACCACCACAAGGTGCACGAGGGCGGGTTCACCCTGATCCTCACCCCCGACGGTCAGGTCCGGGTCGAGCGTCCACCCGACGCCGCCGGCCGACGATGTCGCATCACCCCCGCCCGCCCCCACCGTCGGCCCGTCGAGACCGACCCCCTCCACGCCCTCGCTCGTCGGCGCATCAAAGAGCTCATCTCGTCTCGTTGACTGCCGACGAACCCACTGACGACGCGACCTGGGGAGGACGCAGTGGGGGAAGAGAAGGACGTCGGGTGGGACGGCGGCTGGGGTGAGATGGTCGACCACGGCCATGACCTGGGCGAGTACATGCTCACCGCCCCGCACCCGTACGACCGGGACGACGGCTACATCCCGCCGCCGCGATGGGAGACTCGCCACGAGCTGATCTCGCGGCCCTTCGCCGACCCCGCCTCGATGATGGACGAAGGGCTGACGGTCGACTTCGACCCGGCCGGTGGCCGTCCACCGATCAGCCCCACCTCCGCGAAGGGAAAGGCCAAGAGGAAGCGCACCCCGCCGCCGGTGACCGCGACGCAGGCTCGCGACGAGCTGGCGAGGCGGAAGCGCAACCGAGCGGCCAGGAAGCGACCCGGCGGAATAGTCGTGCCCGTCGTCCCCAGCCTCAACCATGTGGCGTCGATGTCGAAGCACGACCTCCAACGGATCGCTGGCAGTGCGCCAACGGCCGCTCCGGCGAAGCCGGGCCGACCTCCTCGCTCACCCATCGCTTCGCTGCAGCCGGAGGGTCCAAGCGGCGTCAGCGGACAGCAGCCTGAAGGGGTCGTGACCGGGCGGGTGCAGGCGAGAGCGGCCAACACTGCCCGGCGGCTCGGCATGAGCACCGAGCAAGTCCTCATGGTCGTCCGCGGGAAGGGGTCCCGAGGGCACCTCGCCCAGAACCTCGGGTGGGATGTCGCCCAGGTGAAGCGGGTGCAGGAGGCCTACGCGCATCAGGTGCGAGCCTCGAACGCTCCGTCGACCCGGCCCGTAGCAAAGAGGGCGAGCCCCAGAACCCCGGCGGTGAAACCGCGCATGAGCCGCCCGGCGCCGGAGTCGTTCGCCAAGCCGCTCTGGGTTGCCGGGAAGGCGCCCACCACGACCTGCGCCTCATGCGGCGTCGCCATCAACGTCAACGGCGGCTGCCGCTGCTCCTAGCTCACGCCTAGCATCGGCCGTTCGGCGAGCAGGGGAGCGGCGATGCCAGGGATGCACTCGGAGGAGGCGTTCGAGGAGGCCATCGAGGCCTGGCTGGTCGACCACGGCGGGTACCAGTCGGGCGCCGCCTCGTACGTCGACCCGGTCCTCGGCATCGACACGGCGACGCTGTTCGAGTTCATCGGGCAGACCCAGATCCCCGAGTGGAACCGGCTGATCGGGCTGCACGGCGGGGCCGACGAGGCGCAGCGCCGCTTCCTGGCCCGACTGGCGGCCCAGCTCGACGAGCGCGGCACCCTCGAGGTCCTGCGGCACGGGGTCGAGGATCTCGGCGTCCAGATCCGCCTGGCGTACATGCGCCCCTCGTCAGGGCTGAACCCGACCCTCGACGAGCTATACGCAGCCAACCGGCTGACGGTCGTCCGCCAGCTCCACCTGCCGAGCCACCCCGGCCAGTCGGTCGACCTGACGCTGTTCGTGAACGGGCTGCCCGTCGCCACCGCCGAGCTCAAGAACCCGCTCACCGGCCAGAGCATCGATCACGCCATCCGCCAGTACGGCGAGCGCGACGGCACCGACGTCGTCCTGCGCCGCTGCGTCGTCCACTTCGCCGTGGACCCCGACCAGGTGAAGATGGCGACGCGCCTCGCCGGCCGCCAAACCGTCTTCCTCCCGTTCAACCAGGGCTCGGCCGGGCCCGGGGAGCCGGGGGGAGCGGGCAACCCGAGCCGGGACGGCTACGCCACCGCCTACCTCTGGCAGGAGGTGTGGCGAAGGGATCCGTGGCTCGACCTCCTCGCCCGCTTCGTCCACGAGGCCCAGTCCGAGCCGGGCCGCAAGGGGCGAGCCGCCCGGCGCGACGGCAAGGTGATCTTCCCCCGGTTCCACCAGTGGCACGCGGTGCGGGCGCTCACCGCCCACGCCCGCGAGCACGGTGCGGGTCATCGCTACCTCGTCCAGCACTCGGCTGGCTCGGGCAAGTCGAACACCATCGCCTGGCTTGCCCATCGCCTGGCCAACCTCCACGACGGCGACGACGACAAGATCTTCGACAAGGTCGTCGTGATCACCGATCGCACGGTGCTCGACCGCCAGCTCCAGGACACGATCTACCAGTTCGAGCGCACTCACGGCGTCGTGGCCCGCATCGACACCGACTCCAACCAGCTGGCCGAGGCGCTCAGCGGGGCTGAGGCCAAGATCGTCGTCACCACCCTCCAGAAGTTCCCCTTCGTCGTCGACAAGGTCGGCGACCTGACCGGGCGCCGCTTCGCCGTGCTGATCGACGAGGCCCACTCCTCCCAGGGCGGCGACAGCGCCACCGCGATGACGGCTGTCCTGACCGGTGGTTCCGCGACCCCGGTGGCCGAGGTCGAGGCCGAGGCCGACGAGCCCCCCGACGGGCAGGACCAGGTGGCCGCCGCCCTCGCCGCCGCGGTCGCGGCGCGCGGCCCGCAGGCGAACCTCTCGCTCTTCGCCTTCACCGCGACGCCCAAGGCTCGCACGTTGGAGATGTTCGGCTCGTCCCCCGAGGGCACCTCGATCCGCCGCGCCACGCACGTGTACTCGATGCGCCAGGCCATCGAGGAGGGCTTCATCCTCGACGTCCTACGCAGCTACACGACCTACGCCACCTACTACCGGATCGAGAACGCAGGCCTGGGAGACCCCGAGGTCGACAAGAAGAAGGCGGCCGCCAAGATCGCCGCCTACGTCTCGCTGCACGACGAGGTGTCCGCCCAGAAGGCCCGCATCGTGGTCGAGCACTTCCGGCAGCACACCGCGCCGATGATCGGCGGGCGGGCCAAGGCCATGGTCGTCTGCCGAACGCGACCCCACGCCCTCCACATGTACCGAGCCATCCGGGCCTACGTCGCCTCCCACGGCATCACCGACGTGTCCACGCTCGTCGCCTTCAGCGGCACGCTGGACGACCCCGACACGGCGTCGACGGTCAGCGAGGCCGGGCTCAACGGCTTCCCCGAGAGCGAGACGGCCCGCCGCTTCGCCACCGACGAGCACCAGATCCTGGTCGTCGCCGAGAAGTTCCAGACCGGCTTCGACCAGCCTCTCCTCCACACCATGTTCGTCGACAAGCCGCTGAAGGGCGTCAATGCGGTGCAGACGCTCTCCCGCCTCAACCGGACGACGGCTGGGAAGGACAGCACCTTCGTCCTCGACTTCGTCAACGACGCCGAGGCCATCAAGCGGGCGTTCGAGCCGTTCTACGACGCGTCGAGCGCCCTCCCGACCGACCCGAACGCCCTCTTCGACGCCCGCGTCGACCTGGACCGCTACGACGTGATCCGCGACGTGGACGTCGACGCCCTGGCCGCGGCCTGGTACCGCCTCCCGCCGGTCGACCGCGCCCGCAGTGGCGCCCACGAGGCGCTCTACGCGCACCTCGACCCGGCGCTCGCCCGGTTCCGCGACCTCGACGACGACGACCAGGAGGCCTTCCGCGCCGCCCTCGACCGGTTCGTGTCGCTCTACACGTTCGTCACCCAGATCGTGCCCCTGGCCAACACCGATCTGGAGAAGCGCTACCGCTACTGCCGGCTGCTCGCCCTTCGCCTCCCGGCCCGCGCCGGA
The DNA here is from genome assembly GCF_019443745.1 of Iamia sp. SCSIO 61187. Classification (NCBI taxonomy): domain Bacteria; kingdom Bacillati; phylum Actinomycetota; class Acidimicrobiia; order Acidimicrobiales; family Iamiaceae; genus Iamia; species Iamia sp. SCSIO 61187. Next base: position 3,356,614 of record NZ_CP050948.1, on the reverse strand, counting down.
GTGGCGCTCGACCTCGATGTCGCCCTCACCCACCTCCGCGTGGCCGAGAAGGGTCGAGAGGAGATCGAGCTCACCGGCGACGCCGAGCCCCTGGTCGCCTTCCCCGAGGACGGCGGCGGGTCGCGCTACCTCCCGGGCTTCGAGCCCCTGTCGGCGGTCATCGCCCGGTTCAACGAGGCGTTCGGCGGCCAGATCTCCGAGGCCGACCGGCTGTTGGTGGAAGGCCTGGGAGCGAGGATGGTCGAGGATCCCTTGCTCCAGGCCCAGGCCGTCGCCAACGACGAGGGGCAGTTCGCATCGGTGGTGGAGGACCGGTGGTCGGAGTTCGTGGCCGACCACATGAAGGGAAACGAAGCCCTCCTCATCCGGCTGCTCGATGAGCCAGATCTGGCTGACGCGGCTAAGGCGCAGCTCCGGCCGTGGCTCCAGAAGCGGGCACGCGTCCTGCACGACTCGTCGGCCCCCATCTCGCAGCTGCTTGGCCGGGACGAGTCGGAGACGCTCGAGCTGAAGTCGACGCTCCGGTGGGACCTGAAGGCCCACGCCAAGAACCGGGCGCTCGAGCAGGCGTCGATCAAGACCGTCGGCGCCTTCCTCAACAGTCCCCACGGAGGCGTCCTGCTCATCGGCGTCGACGACCACGGCGAGGTGGTCGGGCTCCAGCACGACTACGCCACGTTCGACCGGCCCGACCACTCGGATACCGACGTGTTCCAGCTGCACCTCACCCAGCTCCTCATCAGCGCCTTCGGCGAGGCGGCGACGAGCCTGGTCTCCGTGGCCCTCCACCAGGTCGACGACCGCGACGTGGCGCGGGTCCACGTCGAGCCCGCCGGGTTCCCGGTCTTCCAGGACGTGAAGGGCGTGCGAACCCTCTTCGTGCGCCTCGGCAACGCGACCCGGGCCGTCACCGACTCGGCTGAGATCGATCGCTACGTCGGGATCCGGTGGCCCCGACCCTGACTCAGGCGACGCGGCGGGGGAGGCCGGGGCGGTGGGCGGCGTCCCAGGACCGCTGCTCGGCGGCGCGGGTGTCCTGGGCGGTCCGCGCCGCCGCCATGGCGCCGGCGATCGCCTGGCGGAGGGAGGTGAGGGCGATGACGGCATCGAGGGTGGCGGCGCCGAGGTCGGTGTCGGCGGCGGTGAAGTCGTCGGCGTAGGCGCCCCGGAACTCGGCGCTCGCCCGGCGGGCGGCCGTCGCCCGGGCCGACGAGGTGTCGGCGGCGACGGCCTGGGCCCGGTCGAGGGCGAGGATCGCCGCCTGGGCAGCGGCGTGGTCGAAGGCGATGTCGGGGGGTCGCGGTCCGGCGGGGTCCATGGCGGTCTCGTACCCCATCCCGCCCCTGGAGATGCACGGAAGGTCTTGAGATGCACTCAGACATCGTGTGTTTCCGGCAGTCGCTGGCGGGGAACGAACGCCGGCGATGCCGACGACGTCCGCGGATCCGAGCCACCTGGACGGGTACGTGGACGCGGCCGGGGAGGGCACCGGGCGGCTGGCGGCGGCGGCGGGCGAGCTGCGCGCCGCGCTCGACGCCTTCCGGGCCTCGGCGGGGCGCTCGACGTTCCTGGCCGACGTCCCCGAGGTCGATCTCGACCTCACCTTCCTGGGCCGTCGCTGGGAGCGGCTGGCGACCTGGCTCGACGGGGTCAGCCGGGCCTTCGCCGCCGCCGACGGCGGGTCCGGCGGCACCCTCACCCTCGACGACAGCGTGCTGGCCGTGGGGCCGGGTCGCTGGGCCCCTCCGGAGGTCGAGGCCCTGGTGCGGGACGGCCGGCTCGTCGTCGACACCGGCTCCGGCGACGACCGGGTGTGGGTCCTCGACGGCCCCGACGGGCTGGTGGTCGTCGTCAACGGTCGCAGCTACCGCTTCACCGGCACCAGCGGAGAGGTGCTGGTGCGGACCGGGACGGGGAACGACACCGTCGGCGACGTGCCGTTCGTGACGCCCCCCACCGGCGACGGGTTCGCGGTCGACGGCGGGGCCGGCGACGACCTGCTCGTGGTCACCGGGGTGCCGCCGTGATCCGCGGCGGCCGGGGCAACGACACCGTCCGGGGCGGCGCCGGCGACGACCGGCTCCTCGGCGGCGAGGGCGACGACCGCATCGAGGGCGGCGCCGGCGACGACCGGGCCCACGGCGGCGAGGGAGACGACGTGGTCGACGGTCACGGCGGCGACGACTGGGTCGAGGGTGGTGGCGGTGACGACCTCCTCCACGGCGAGGACGGCGACGACCTCCTGGCCGGTGGGGACGGGCGCGACCACGTCGACGGCGGCTTCGGCGCCGACACCCTCCGCGGCGGCGCCGGCGCCGACGTCCTCTCCGGCGGCATGGACGACGACGTGGTCGACGGTGGCCTGGGCGCCGACGTGGTGTACGCCGGCCCCGGCGCCGACCACGTGCACGGCGGCGCCGGCGCCGACGACCTCCACGTCGAACCCGGTGACGTGGTCGCCGACGCGGGACGCACCGACGAGGTCCGGGAGGCTCCCGTCGACCTCACGCTGCTGGCCGACATCACCGTCGAGCCCCCGTCGGGCCCCGTCTACCAGCGCATCCTGTCCGACCTCGTCACCCTGGCCTCGACGGTCGCCGGGGCCCGCCTCCTCGAGGGGCTGCGGGGGGTCGCCGTCACGGTGGCGTCGCACCACCCCGACCCGGCGATCGACGCCGGCATGCCCACCGACGCCTTCGACGGCGACATCGACCTGGTGCTCTACCGCCTGGGTGACGACGAGGCCGGGTTCGGTGCCGACCCGGGCCGCGTCCTCTCGTACTCCCCGCTCGTCGCCCTCCACCACGAGCTGGTCCACGCCTACGACGACGCCCACGGCATCGAGGTCGACGGCGCCTACCTGGGCGAGGACGCCGAGCAGATCCCCACCGAGGTGACGGTCGACGGCCGCCTCGTCGTCCTCGACCGGGACCGGGACGGGCAGGTCGACCACGGCGAGCTGCTCGAGGTGCTCGACGACGACGGCGACGGTGACCTGTCCGACGACGAGCTCGACCTGGACGACGACGGCGAGGTCGACGCCGGCGACGGATGGGTCCTCAACACCGAGCGGGTGACCGTCGGGCTCCCGGTCGACCACGACCACGACCCGACCACGCCCGACGTGCCGGCGGGCGAGGAGGGACGCGGGACCGGGCTGGATGAGAACACGCTCCGCGACGAGCTGGGCGTACCGCGCCGCGATGCCTACTGAGCTGCTGGTGCCCGAGCGCCGGTCGCACCCGGCGTGGATGCCCCTGACCGTCGTGCTGGTGGCGCTGGCGACGGTCGGTGTGGCTGGGGCCGTGCACCGTCCTCGCTGGGACCTGCCGCCGCTCCCCCCGCCCGCCGTGCCGGGGCTGAAGCTGTCCGCCGTGGTCCACGTCCGCCCCGGCGACCCGGTGTGGATCGCCCTCGAGCTGACCAACGAGACCCGCCCCGGGGTGCGGGTCAGCGTGCCGGCACGCGAGGGCGCGTGGGACGTCCCCGCCCTCAGGGCGTGGGCGCCGGGCGGAGGCATCGTCCTCACGGTCGGCGCCGCCCGCCGGACGGAACCGACCTCGGCGGGATCGCCCCCGGAGGTCTACGACGGCACCACCCGTCCACCTCGCCCTCCGCCGCCGCCGCCGGGGCCCCCGGCCCAGGACCCGTCCCCCTCGCTGGTGAACGCCGAGGTCCACGGCGGACGCTTCACGATCGAGGTCGCCCCGGGGGGCACCGTCACCGGTCGGGCGACGGTGACGCCGTGGCCCGAACGGCGTTCTGACGACGCCGAGGTGGCGAACGAGGGCGACGTGCGCGTCGCGCCCCGCGTCCGGGTCTGCGTCCTGGTCAACGTCACCGACGGCTGGCGCAACCTCCGCGGCCTCGACGGGCCGCCCGCCGTGTGCACCGACGTGGTGCCCCGTCGCTAGCCCAGGGCCTGGTCCAGGTCGGCGAGGAGGTCGTCGACCGCCTCGATGCCCACCGACAGGCGCACCAGGTCCGCCGGCACCTCGAGGGCGGTGCCCGCCACCGACGCGTGGGTCATGCGGGCCGGGTGCTCGATCAGGCTCTCGACCCCGCCCAGCGACTCGGCGAGGGTGAAGACCCGGGCCCGCTCGCACATCCGCAGGGCGGCCTCCTCGCCGCCCGCCAGGCGCACGCTCACCATGCCACCGGGCCGGCGCATCTGGCGGGCGGCCACCTCGTGACCGGGGTGGTCGGCGAGGCCGGGGTAGAGGACCGCGGCGACGTCGGCGCGCTCGGCCAACCAGGCGGCGACGGCGGCGGCGTTGTCGCAGTGCCGGTCCATGCGCACGGCGAGCGTCTTGGCCCCCCGCAGGACGAGCCACGAGTCGAAGGGCCCGGGCACCGAGCCGAGGGCGTTCTGGTGGTAGCGCAGCCGCTCGCCCAGCTCGGCGTCGGCCGCGACGAGGGCCCCGCCCACGACGTCGGAGTGGCCGCCGAGGTACTTGGTGGTCGAGTGGGCGGCCACGTCGGCGCCGAGGACGAGGGGCTGCTGGAGGTACGGCGAGGCGAAGGTGTTGTCGACGACCAGGAGCGCCCCGGCCTCGTGGGCGACCTCGGCCAGGGCGGCGATATCGGCCAGGCCGAGCAGCGGGTTGGTCGGCGTCTCGCACCACACCACGCGGGTCGGGCCCTTGTCGGAGCGGCACGCGGCGGCCACGGAGTCGAGGTCCGTGAGGTCGACCGAGGTGTGTTGGACGCCCCACCGCTCGAGCACCTGGGCGAACAGGCGGTAGGTCCCCCCGTAGGCGTCGCTGGGCACCACCACGTGGTCGCCGGGTGCGCACACCGTCCGCAGCAGCGTGTCCTCGGCGGCGAGGCCGGAGGCGAAGGCCAGCCCGACGGCCCCGCGCTCGAGGGCGGCGAGGCAGGTCTCGAGGGCCGTGCGGGTGGGGTTGGCCGACCGCGAGTACTCGTAGCCACCCCGCAGCCCGCCCACCCCGTCCTGGGCGTAGGTCGAGGTCTGGTGGATGGGGACGGCGACGGCTCCGGTGGTGGGGTCGGGCTCCTGGCCGGCGTGGATGGCGAGGGTCTCGAACGACCAGTCGCCGCTCGTGCCCATGCTCTCGGGTCGCTCGTTGCGCTCGCTCATGCCGCCTGGTCGCTCGCTGCGCTCGCTCATGCCGCCTGGTCGCTCGCTGCGCTCGCTCATCGGCTGGTGGCCATGAAGCCGAGGACGTCCTGGCGGGAGAGGATCCCGCGGGGCGTGCCGTCGGTGACGACGAGGACGGCGTCGGCCTTGTGCAGCTCCTCGAGCAGCGCCGAGAGGGGCTCGCCCGAGCCGATCAGCGGCAGCACCGGCGACATGTGGTCCTCGATGCTGTCGTCGACGGTGGCGGCCCCGCTCACCAGCAGGTCGAGCAGATCCTTCTCGTCGATCGTGCCCGCCACCTCGGCCGCCTTCACCGGCGGCTCGGCCCGCACCACCGGCATCTGCGACACGCTGAACTCGCGCAGGTAGGCGATGGCCGAGCCGACGGTCTCGTGCGGGTGGACGTGCACCAGCTCGGGCCGGTCCCCGACCTTGCTCCGGAACACCTCGCCGACGGTCGGCTCCCCGTGGCTCGTGTCGAGGAAGCCGTAGTCGGCCATCCACCCGTCGTCGAAGATCTTCGACAGGTAGCCCCGACCGCCGTCGGGCAGCAGCACCACCACCACGGCGTCGTCGTCGGCCTCCGCCGCCACCCGGGCCGCGGCCACCACGGCCATGCCGCACGACCCCCCGACCAGGAGGCCCTCCTCGCGGGCGAGGCGCCGGGTCATGGTGAAGCTGTCGCGGTCGCTGACGGCGATGACGCGGTCGGGCACGCTCGGGTCGTAGGCGGAGGGCCAGAAGTCCTCGCCCACCCCCTCCACGAGGTAGGGCCGGCCGCTGCCCCCGGAGTACACCGAGCCCTCGGGGTCGGCGCCGATGACCTGCACCCGCCCATCGCTCACCTCCTTGAGGTAGCGGCCGGTGCCGGTGATGGTGCCGCCCGTCCCGATGCCGGTCACGAAGTGGGTCACCCGACCCTCGGTGTCGGCCCAGATCTCGGGCCCGGTGGTCGCGGTGTGCGAGGCCGGGTTGTTGGGGTTCGAGTACTGGTCGGGCTTCCACGCCAGGGGGATCTCCCGGACGAGCCGGTCCGACACCGAGTAGTAGGAGTCGGGGTGCTCGGGGGCGACCGCGGTGGGACAGACCACCACCTCGGCGCCGTAGGCGCGCAGCACGTCGATCTTGTCGCCCGACACCTTGTCGGGGCAGACGAACGTGCAGCGGTAGCCCCGCTGCTGGGCCACGATGGCCAGGCCGACACCGGTGTTGCCGCTCGTCGGTTCGACGATGGTGCCGCCGGGCTGGAGCGACCCGTCGGCCTCGGCGGCGTCGATCATCCGGACGGCGATGCGGTCCTTCACCGATCCACCGGGGTTCAGGTACTCCACCTTGGCCAGGACGGTGGGGCCGGCGGACGGCACCACCTTCCGCAGCCGCACCAGTGGCGTCCCCCCGATGAGGTCGATCACGGACTCCGCGTAGCGCATGGCCTCAGCGTGCCAGCCCGGCGCCCGACCTGCTCACGGGCGGCTCGCCCCCGGACGAGCCGGGCCGGCCGATCGGCCCGTGACCCGAACGACGGTTCCGGTACCTGACGGGGCGTCAGATACGCTCGCCGCCGTCATGGACCTGCACTTCAGCGCCGACGACGAGGCCTTCCGGGCCGAGGCCCGAGCCTGGCTGACCGAGGCGCTGGACGGTGAGTTCGCCGTGGTCCGGGGCCGCGGCGGGCCGGGCGACGAGCACTCGCTGTTCGACGAACGCCTGGCGTGGGAGCAGCACCTCGGCGCCCACGGCTGGGTCGGCGTGGGCTGGCCGGCGGCCGACGGCGGCCGGGACCTGAGCCTCCACCAGCAGGTGATCTGGTACGAGGAGTACGCCCGGGCCCAGGGCCCGGGGCGGCTCGGGCACATCGGCGAGGGCCTGGTCGGCCCGACCGTCATCCACTTCGGCACCGACGAGCAGCGGGCCCGCTTCCTCCCGGGGATCAGGGCCGGCACCGAGCTGTGGTGCCAGGGCTACTCCGAGCCCGACGCCGGCAGCGACCTGGCCAACATCTCGACCCGGGCCGAGCGCGACGGCGACGGCTGGGTCCTCCACGGGCAGAAGGTCTGGACCTCGCTCGCCCAGTGGGCCCAGTGGTGCTTCGTGCTCGCCCGCACCGACCGGCAGGCCCCCAAGCACCGGGGGATCTCCTTCTTCATGGTGCCCATGGACCAGCCCGGCATCGAGATCCGGCCCATCCGCCAGGTCACGGGCACGGCGGAGTTCAACGAGGTGTTCTTCGACGGCGCCCGGGCCACCGACGCCGACCTCATCGGCGGCGTCGACCAGGGCTGGGGGGTGGCCATGGGCCTGCTCGCCTTCGAGCGGGGGGCGTCGACCCTCGGCCAGCAGCTGGCCTTCCGCAACGAGCTCGACGCCGTGGTCCAGGGGCTGCGGTCGTCGGGCCGGCTCGACGATCCCGTCGTGCGGCAGCGGGTCGTGCGGCTCCACGCCGGGCTCGAGATCATGCGGTGGAACACCCTCCGGGTCCTGTCGACCTCGGCCGACACGCCCCGCGAGGCCCTCATCACCAAGCTCTACTGGGCGTCCTGGCACCGGGCCCTCGGCGAGCTGGCCGTGGACGCCGCCGGGGCCTGGGGCCTCGTCGGCGACCCCGCGGCCGCCGAGCGCGCGGGTGCCGAGCCGTCTGGCCACTCGGCTGGCGCCTCGCCGGCCGGCGACGAGCTGACCGACGCCCAGCGGCTGTTCCTCTTCACCCGCTCGGACACGATCTACGGCGGCTCGAACCAGATCCAGCGCACCATCATCGGCGAGCGCGGGCTCGGGCTGCCCCGCGAACCCCGCCAGGAGGACCCGTGACCGACCTGACCTCAGCTCCCCCCTACGAGCCTGCTCATGGGTTGCTCGCGGACAAGGGGGTCGTCGTCACCGCCGCCGCCGGCACCGGGATCGGGTCCGCCGTGGCCCGCCGCGCCCTGGAGGAGGGGGCTCGCGTGCTGATCTCCGACCTCCACGAGCGGCGGCTGGGGGAGACGGCCGACCGGCTCGAGGCCGAGACGGGGACCCGGCCGGCGACGGCGCTGTGCAACGTGACCGTGCAGGACGAGGTCGATGCCCTCGTCGCCGCGGCCGCGGCCGAGCTGGACGGGATCGACGTCCTGGTCAACAACGCCGGCCTGGGTGGGACCGCCAACCTGGTCGACATGACCGACGAGCAGTGGTCGGTGGTCCTCGACGTGACCCTCACCGGGACCTTCCGGGTGACCCGCGCCGTCCTCCGGCACCAGCGCGACCGGGGGCGGGGCGGCGTGATCGTCAACAACGCCTCGGTCCTGGGGTGGCGGGCCCAGGAGGGCCAGGCCCACTACGCCGCGGCCAAGGCCGGGGTCATGGCCCTGACCCGCTGCGCCGCCGTCGAGGCCGCCGCCTTCGGGGTCCGGGTCAACGCGGTGGCGCCCAGCCTGGCCATGCACCCGTTCCTCGCCAAGGTGACGAGCGACGACCTGCTGGCCGAGCTCACCCAGCGCGAGGCCATGGGCCGGGCCGCCGAGCCGTGGGAGGTGGCCAACGTCATCGTGTTCCTCGCCAGCGGCTACTCGTCGTACATGACCGGTGAGGTCGTGGCCGTGTCGAGCCAGCACCCGTGAGCGGGTCGACCGTGGTGCTCGACGGCCTCGACGCGGTGCGGGCCGCGGCCGGCACCGCCCTGGGCCCGACCGCGTGGGTGGAGATCACCCGGGACCGGCTGGACGCCTTCGCCGCCGCCTGCCCCGGGGCGCCCCCGCCGTGGCTGCTGCTGTCGATGACGAACCTGTTCATGCCCGAGATGGTCGAGGTGACCGGGGTGAGCGCCGGGCTCAACGTCGGGACCGGAGAGGTCCGCTTCGCCGAGGCGCCCGTCGCCCCCGGGACCCGGGTCCGGGCCGTGGGCGAGATCACCGCCGCCGACGAGGCCCGGGGCGGGGTCCAGACCACGATCCGCATCCGGGTCGAGGCCGACGGCGTCGCCGACCCTCTCCTCACCGTCGACGCCCTCTCCCGCTGGCTGGCCTGATCGCTGCTGCACGGATCGCCTCGGAGGCGATCCGTGAGCGCTACTGCTTGGTGAGGTCGGGACCCTGGGCCGCGACCCAGTCGATGGCCACGTCGTGGGGGCCGGCGGCGCCGACCTTGACGGGGACCTTGGCCCCGGGGAACACCAGGGGCAGGGCGGCGGCGGGGAACGGGTTGCCGACCTGGACCTGGTAGGGCTGGCCGTCCATCGGGATCACCGTGAGGGTGAACACGTGCACGTCGTGGCCCTCGTGGTTGCGGACCCCCAGGGGCGCGTTGGCCACGACGACGGCCTCGGCCGGTGTGCCGGTGGCGAGGATGGCGGCGGCGCCGCCGTCGGGCGACGGGCCCATGGTGACCACCGGCGGGTCCTCGCCGAACACGACGGCGATGCGGCTGCCGTCCTGGGGGTCGACGCGGACGGCCACGGCCACGCCCCCGCCCAGCTGGGGCAGGACCACCTCGTGCACCCGCTGGCGGCACCGGGTCACGTAGGGCTGGCCCCCGTCCATGAAGACCTGCACGGCGAGGTCGCACACCCGGTACTGGTCGGGCCCGAAGGCCACCCCGGCCCCGTTGACGTCGACCCCGACGATCAACCCCCGCGCCGGGATCCCCCGGCTGACCAGGTCGCTGTCGACCCCTCCTGTGAACCCCCTGATGGAGTCGAACAGCCCCATGGCTCGCCCCTTCGTGCGTCGTGCGTCGTGGCGCCCACTGTGGGGCCGGGCGCGATCGGGCACATGAGCAGTCCCCGCGCAATCCTCCGACGTGAGCGACGCGCGCGAGGCGATGGGCCCGGCCCGCTCCGTCGCCGGACCGCGGGCCCACGGGTCAGCGGCGCGGGCGGGGGAGGACCAGCGGCGTGCCGGTCAGCGGGTCGGGGACGATCCGGCAGGCCAGGCCGAAGACCCGCTCGACGAGATCGGCCGTCACCACCTCCGAGGGTGGCCCCTCGGCCACGATCGCCCCGTCGGCCATGGCGATCAGGTGGTGGGCGTAGCGGGCGGCCAGGTTGAGGTCGTGGAGGACGAGGACGACCGTGCGGCCCTCGTCCTCGTTCAGGTCGGCCAGGAGGTCGAGCACCTCGACCTGGTGGGCCAGGTCGAGGTAGGTGGTCGGCTCGTCGAGCAGGAGCAGCGGCGTGCCCTGGGCGAGGGTCATGGCGATCCACACTCGCTGGCGCTGGCCGCCCGACAGCTCGTCGACGGCCCGGTCGGCCAGGTCGGCGGTGCCGGTCACGGCGAGGGCGCGGGCCACCGCGGCCCCGTCCTCCGGGGACCACTGGCGGTACCAGCGCTGGTGGGGGAAGCGGCCCCGCCCGACGAGGTCCGAGACGGTGATGCCGTCGGGCGCGGTGGGTGTCTGGGGCAGCAGGCCGACGCGGGTGGCGACCTCGCGGGTCGGGAGCGAGTGGATGTCGTGCCCGTCGAGCAGGACGGACCCGGCGACCGGCTTGAGCAGCCGGCCCAGGCCGCGCAGGAGGGTCGACTTGCCGCAGGCGTTGGCCCCCACGATCACGGTGATCTGCCCGGTCGGGATCGACACGTCGATGCCGGGGACGACGATCCGGCCGCCGTAGGACAGGGCGACGCCGGCCGCCCGCAGGTCGCCCGCGGACGTCTCGGGCGGCGGGGCCAGGGTCGAGGCGTGGACGTGGGCGGCGGCCCGGGGGTCGGGAGGCCCGCCCGGCGCGCCGGTCGAGCGGCCTGGGGCGGCGGCCGGCGAGGCGCCGGCCGAGTGGCCCAGGTGACGGGTCATGCGCCCCTCCCGATGCGGTTGGACAGGGCCAGCAGGACGAGGAGGTACGGCGCGCCGAGGATGGCGGTGACGATGCCCACGGGGAGCTCCGAGGGGGCGATGATCCGCTTGGCGGCCAGGTCGGAGAGCCCCAGCAGGAGGGCCCCGAGGACCGCCGCCGGGAGGAGGCCGACGGTGCGGCCGCCGGTGAGGCGGCGGGCGATGTGGGGGGCGGCCAGGGCGACGAACACGATCGGCCCGCTGGCCGAGACGGCGACGGCGGCGAGGCCCACGCCGACGAGGAGCAGGAGGCCGCGCACCCGCTCGACGCGGGCGCCGAGGGCGCGGGCGGCGTCGTCGCCCAGCTCGAGCATCCGCAGCTGGCGGGCGAGGACCAGCGCCGCCGGGGTGAGGACGGCCAGCGCCGTCCAGAGGGGCTGGACGTCGTCCCAGCCGGCCCCGCTGACGTCGCCGGCGAGCCACAGGGCGGCCCGGGCGGCGTCGTAGATGTCGGCCTTGGTGAGCAGCCACGACGTGACCGCGCTCATGAAGGCGCCGACGGCGATGCCGATCAGGATCAGCCGGTAGGTGGACACGCCGGCCTTCCACGCCAGCAGGTAGACGGCGAGGGCGGCCAGGCCGGCGCCCACGAGCGACCCGGCGGCGACCTGGGTGGGGGATCCGGCGAACACGACGATGACGGCGACGGCGCTGGCCGCCGCCCCGCTGTTGACCCCGATGAGGTCGGGGCTGGCGAGGGGGTTGCCGGTGATGCGCTGGAAGATGGCGCCGGAGAGGCCGAAGGCGGCGCCGACCGACGCGGCCAGCGTGGCGCGGGGGAGGCGCAGCTCGTGGATGACCAGCCGCTCGGGGTCGACGCCCTGGCCGGCCAGGGTGCGGATCACCTCGGAGAGGGCGATGGGGTAGTCGCCCACCGAGACCGACCAGCACAGGACGAGGAAGGCGAGGGCCCCGGCGCCCAGGGAGATGGCCACGGCCCGCAGGTCGACCCGGGCCGAGACCGGACCCAGCCGGATGCACAGGGCCCCCCGGGGGCGCATGTCGGGGGGCAGGCGGACGGCGCCGGTCTCCTGCGGGGCGGGGGTGGCGATCACAGGCCGGCCAGGTCCTTGCGGCGGATGATGGCGATGAAGCCCGGGGTCCCGATGACCGCCGTCATGATGCCGACCTGGACCTCGCCGGGTCGGGCGATGAGCCGACCCAGGGTGTCGGCGCCGAGCAGGAGGGTGGGGGCGAGCACCAGCGACCAGGCCAGGATCCAGCGGTAGTCGGGCCCGCAGATGGACCGGGCCACGTGGGGGATGACGAGGCCGACGAAGACGATGGGCCCGGCCCCGGCCACCGCCGCCCCGCACAGCACGATGATGGCCAGGGCGGTGCTGATGCGGGCCCAGACCAGGCTCAGGCCCAGCCCGCGGGCCAGGTCGTCGCCGAGCGCCAGGCCGTTGAGCGACCGACCCCGGCTGAGGCCGAAGAGGATGCCGACGACGATGAACGGGGCGACGGCCCTGACCACGTCGCTCTCCCGCCCGGCCAGCGAGCCCACCGCCCAGAACCGGTACTCGTTGAGCGTCGCCTGGTTCGACAGCAGGACGGCCTGGGTGAGGGCGAGCAGCAGGGCGCTCATCGCCGCCCCCGCGAGGGCCAGCTTCACCGGCGAGGCCCCGCCCCGCCCCAGCGAGCCCAGGGCGTAGACGACCGCGCCGGCCACGGCGGCGCCGGCGAAGCCGAACCACACGTAGCCCATGGCGCCCTCGATGCTGACCGTGTTGATGCCGACGACGACCGCCAGCGAGGCACCGGCCTGCACGCCGAGGATGCCGGGGTCGGCCAGCGGGTTGCGGGTGAGCCCCTGGATGAGGGTCCCGGTCATGCCCAGCGCGGCGCCCACGAGGAGCCCGAGGATGGTCCGGGGGCCGCGGAGGCTGCGCACCACCGACCAGTCGCGCGCCGCGTCGGGGTCGGTGGGTCGGGCGGCGACGAGCGCGTCCCACACCCGCCCGAACGGGACGGGGCGGGCGCCGAGCGCCAGCGAGCAGCCGACGGCCAGCACCAGGACGGCGAGCGCCACCGCCAGGCCGAGCGAGCGGGACCACCCGCCCCGCAGCAGCCCGCGCCGCGGCGGTCGGACGGCGGCGGGGGCCTCGGGGTCGCGGGCGACCACGACCGCCGGCTTGGCGAGGGTGGGTGACGTCACGGCTTCAGACGACGTCGGGGTCGGCGGCCTCGACCACCTCGGTGAGGTCGGTGAGGATCCGGGCCAGGTTGGCGTAGCCGGGGGCGAGGGTGACCTCCCACCGGGCGACCTGGTCGGCCTCGATGGGCGGGATCGAGCGGGCCGCCTCGGGGATCTGCTCGACGATCTGGTCGACCGAGCCGACGCGGGAGTCGGCGAGGAGGACGTCGGCGGTGTACGTGTCGATCTGCTCCCAGCTGAGGGTCTCCCAGTACTGCTCGTCGGTGTCGGGCTCGACGATCTCCATGCCCAGCTCCTGGTAGGTGAGCAGGTCGGAGTAGCCCGACGGCACCGCGACGTAGAGCTGGTCGACGGTGCCGCTGGCGGCCATGAAGGTGAGCCCGGGCTTGGCCTCGAGGGCGGCCCGGAGGTCGGCCTCGGCCGTCTCGTAGGCCTCGATGGCCTCGGTCGCCTGGGCGCCCTCGGGGTCGACACCCAGGGTCACGGCCAGGTCGAGGACCCGGTCGGCCATCGCCCGCATGTCCTTGCCCGGGATGGTGATGGCGACGACCGGTCCGGCCCGCTCGACGTCGTCGACGAGGTCCTCGTTGACGCCCCAGTACTGGCCCTCCTCGTAGGAGGGGACGACGATGATGTCGGGGTCGAGGAGCTGGAGCCGCTCGGTGTTGACCTCGCCGTAGACGTCGCCCAGGGACTCCATGGCATCGGGGTCGGCCAGGCCCAGGGGGTCGGTGGTGCCGTCGGGCAGCTCGCGCTGGCCGAAGGTGGCGTCGACCTCGATCCCGAGGTCCCACAGGGCCCCCGCCATGCTCACCTCGGCGACGATGGTCTCGGGGACCTCGTCGAGCTCGTGGGTGACGTCGAAGTCGTCGGTGAAGGTCCACGGGCCGTCGGCGGCCGTGGTCCCGGAGCCCGCCTCCTCGGTCGCGTCGGCGTCGGTGGCCTCGTCGTCGGCGTTGGACGACCCGCTGCACGCGACGGCGAGGCCGGTCACGAGCAGGAGGGCGAGCAGACGGAGGCGGGGGGTGGCGGCCCTGTTCATGGCGTGAGCCTGCCACAACATATGAGGGTCGCCTAACAGATGCCCTGCAGCACCCTGCTCCTAGCGGGCCAGGAGCACCGACGACCCGTGCCCGAACAGGCCTTGGTTGGCGGTGATGCCGACCCGGGCGCCGTCGACCTGGCGGTCGCCCGCCTGGCCCCGCAGCTGCCACGTCAGCTCGCACACCTGGGCCAGGGCCTGGGCCGGGACGGCCTCGCCGAACGACGCCAGCCCGCCGGAGGTGTTGACCGGGATGCGGCCGCCGATCTCGGTGGCGCCGTCACGGAGGAGCTTCTCGGCCTCCCCGGGGCCGCAGAGCCCGATGTCCTCGTACCAGTCGAGCTCCATCGCCGTCGACAGGTCGTACACCTCGGCCACCGACAGGTCCTGGGGGCCGATCCCCGCCTCCTCGTAGGCGGCGGCGGCGATCGAGGCCTTGAAGTGGGCGTCGGGGGCGGGCACGGCGACGGCCGAGTCGGCGGCGATGTCGGGCAGGTCGGGGATGGTGTTCGGGTAGGTCGGCGTCACCGTCGAGACGGCCCGCACGGTGACGTGGTCGCGCCCGAGACGGCGGGCGGCGGCCTCCGACGCCAGCACGACGGCGGCGGCGCCGTCGGAGGTGGCGCAGATCTCGAGCAGGCGCAGCGGGCTGGCGACCATGGGGCTGGCCAGGACCTCCTCGACGGTGACCTCCTTGCGGTACCGGGCGTTGGGGTTGGCCACGCCGTTGCGGGCGTTCTTGACCTTGATGCGGGCGAAGTCCTCGTCGGTGGCGCCCCACATGTCCATCCGGCGGCGGGCGTAGAGGGCGAAGTAGGTCGGGTTGGTGGCGCCGAGCAGGCGGAACCGGAGCCAGTCGGGGTCCTCGGGTCGGTCGCCGGCGTTGGGGGCCAGGAACCCCTTCGGGGTGGTGTCGGCCCCGACGACGAGGGCGATGTCGGACAGCCCGGCGAGGATCCGCGTGCGGGCCGCCTCCAGCGCCGTCGACCCCGAGGCGCACGCCGCGTAGCACGAGGCGACCCGGGTGCCGTTCCACCCGAGGGCCTGGGCGAAGGTCGCCCCCGAGACGTACCCGGGGTAGCCGTTGCGCATGGTGTCGGCACCGGCAACGAAGTCGACGTCGGTCCACTCGATGCCGGCATCGGCGAGGGCGGCGCGGGCCGCGGCCCGGCCGTACTCGACGAAGTTGCGGCCCCACTTGCCCCACGGGTGCATGCCGACGCCGACGACGGCGACGGGGTCGGGCGTGCTCACGACGGGACCTCCGGGGAGACGGGTGACCACTTGTGGACCTGGTGCACGACCTCGTCGTCGGTGAAGAGGGTGTCGACGACGAGCTCGACCTCCTGGCCGAGGACCAGCTCGTCGACGGTCACCCCGGCGACGACCTGCCCGAGGACGATCAGCCGCTCGGCGGCCAGCTCGACGGCGACGATGCAGAACGGGACGTGCTCGTCCCCGGGCACCACGTAGGGCGGCGGGGGCCGGTAGCGGGCGTCGGTGTAGGACCAGATGGTGCCCCGCCGCGACAGCGGGGTGGGCTCGAGCTCATCGCCGCCGCAGGCGGGGTTCGGGCACCCGAGCGGCGGCCGGGGGAAGGCGATCGTGCCGCACGCCGGGCAGCGGTGGCCGACCAGCGCCGGCTCGGGGTCGGTGGTGAACCAGCCGTCGGCCCCGAGGGCCGGGGCAGGGGTGGGGGCAGGCATGGGCGCAGCTCCTCGCAAGAGATCTGACGACCCGTCAGATCTGTTTCACCCTACTGCTGACCCCGGCGTCGACCTGTGGTAAGCATGCCTAACACCTGCTGCTCGGAGGCCCCCGTGCTCGGAACCGACGCCCTGCGGCTCGTCGCCGCCCTCACCCACACCATGCCCTCGGTCTCGGCCCTCCTCCGGCTCGACCACGGCCCCCAGGTGGTGGTGGGGAGCGACCGTCGCTGCCTGCCCGACCTGTCCCCCTGCGAGGTGCGGCGCCTGGTCGGCGACCACCGCCACCTCGGCCGGGGGGCGACCGGGCCCGAGCTGACCTGGCTGGCCTCGGTCGTCGCCATCGAGGTCGGCGGTCCGGAGGTCACCGAGGTGGTGGAGGACGTCGTGCGCGTGGGCGGTCGCGACGAGCCGGTGGCGGCGTTCGCCACCCTGCTCGACCCGCTGTCGACGCGGGCCGTGCTCCGTGACGTCGGCCACGACCTGCTCACCACCGGGGCGGCCGACGCCGAGCTGCTCCGGTCCCTGCGGGCGAGCACGTTCCACGACGAGGTCGTGGGAGCCACCACGGTCGTGGTCGCCTCGCCATCGGGGGCGGGCGAGGACGTCCGGACCGTGGTGCTGGCGGCCAGCAGGGGGTGCCGGGTGACCGAGCTGGTGGAGTCGGTGACCGCCACGCGCTGACGGCTGCCCTGAGTGCGGCGGCGGCCCTGAGTGCGGCGGCGGCGCCTGGGTACCGTGGGACCCATGCCCGGGAGCCGCACGTGACCGCCGTCGACGCGCCCGCAGTGCCGGGTGTCACCGACCTGCAGGTGATCGGGAGGGGCGGGTTCGGCGTGGTCTACCGGGGCCACCAGGAGGAGCTGAGCCGGGACGTCGCCGTCAAGGTCCTGCTCGCGCCGGGGGCCGACCCCAAGGCGGTCGAGCGCTGGCGGCGCGAGATCACGGCCATGGGCCGGCTGTCGAACCACCCCAACATCGTCGCCGTGTACTCAGCGGGCGTGACCGACGACGGCCACCCCTACCTGCTCATGCCCTACCTGGCGGGCGGATCGCTCCACGACCGCATCGTCCGATCCGGGCCGCTGAGCAGCGACGAGGCCATCCGCATCGGGGCCCGCCTGGCCGGGGGCCTCGCCGCCGCCCACGCCGCCGGCGTCCTCCACCGGGACCTCAAGCCGGCCAACGTGCTGATGTCGGAGTACGACGAGCCCCAGCTCAGCGACTTCGGGATCGCCCGGCTCGTCGACTCGGCCACCACCACGACCGGGTCGGTCACCGCCACGATCGGCTACGCCGCCCCCGAGATCCTCTCCGGTGAGCAGGCCACCGAGGCCAGCGACGTGTACGGCCTGGCCGCCACCCTCCACGCCGCCCTGAGCGGCGCCGCCCCCTTCGCCGGCACCGACGGGGAGCCCATGATGGCCCGCGTCGGTCGGGTCCTCACCCAGCCGCCGCCCGACCTGCGGGCGCACGGCGTGGCTCCCGACCTCGCCGCCGTCCTCGAGGCGGGGCTGGCCAAGCGGCCCGGCGACCGGCCCCCGACCGCCGACGCCCTGCGCGAGGCCCTCGAGGGCCTCGACGGCACCGGGGGCGACCGGCCCGAGGCGACCACCGTCGCCGCCGCCGCCGTGGTGCCGCCGCCGGAGCGCACCGCCGTCCAGGCCCCGGTCGCCGACGCCCCGCCCCCGCGGGCGATCCCGAGCCCCGTCCCCGCCGCGGCACCTGTCCCGCCGCCGCCCGCACCGCGGCCGGGCCCGGCGTCCGACCCACGCGGCGGACGGGGCGTGCTTGTCGCCGCCGGTCTGGTCGCGGTCGTGCTGATCGCCGCCGCCGTGGCCTTCGCCCTCACCCGCGGCGACGGCGACGACGGCGACGTGGCCACCGACGCCACCACCACCACGTCGGCCCCCGCCGAGACGGCCCCTCCCGCGACCGAGCCCGAGACCACGACGACGGCGGCGGAGGAGGAGGAGACCACCGCCAGCACCACCACCACGACCACCCCCACCACGACCCAGGCGACGACCCCGCCCTCGCCCGAGGTCACGGACGAGGACCTCGAGGACGCGGTGACCCGCTACTACGACCTCGTGGCCGCGGGCGACCTCGACGCCGCCTGGGACCTCCTGACGCCTCGCTACCAGGCCGAGACGAGCCGGGAGGCCTACGACGACTTCTGGGGCGAGCAGATCGAATCGGTCCAGGTCCAGGGCCGGCCCCGCGGCGACGCCGACGCCGGCACCGTGGCCCTCACGCTCCGGTACGAGACCGGCGACGGCAGCTCGACGGAGAACGTCCTGGTGACGTTCGTCCAGGAGGGCGACGCCCTGCTGATCGACGACTACCAGACCGGAGTCGGCTAGCCGCGAGGGCTACCCCACCAGGCAGGGGCCGCCGTCGCACACGTCGACGACGACGCCGCCGGGGCGGAGGAACTCCGAGATCTGCTCCCGGGCGTCGGGGTCCGACCGGGGGTCGCCGTGGGGGTCCTCACCGTCGCGGGGCGGGACGTTCTCCAGCGGCGGCCACGGGGCCCCGCTGTCCCAGTAGATCGTGGCCGAGCCGGCGTGGGGCCAGGTCTCGATCCGCTCGATCCCCCACAGCGGCTCGACGTCGGAGGAGCGGTCCTCGACGAGCGGCGGATCGTTCGTGGCGGCGCCGTAGGTCCGCGCCTGCACGTCGGCCGCGGCGGTCGCCACCTGGTGGTCGCCGACGGCGATGTGCATCAGCACCTCGTTCTCGGGGGAGCCCGGCAGCGGGTCCTCGGTGACGTGGTTGGCGTAGCCGTTGCCCTCGCCCCGGTCCCACAGCATCTGGATGACCGAGACCATCATGATGCGGTCCAGGGCGCTCGGGTAGCTGCCCGCCATCACCGAGAAGAAGGGGTCGAAGTCGACGCTGCGCTCGAGCAGCGTCGAGTAGTTGATCGCCGGGACGCCGAGCACGCCGCGGGTGATGTCGGTGCTGAGGGCGACGAGGGCGCCGCCCATGATCCCGCCCTGGCTGATGCCGTAGTAGGTGAGGTCGTCGCCGGCGATGGCCGGAGCCCCGCCGACGCCCTGGAACGCCGGGTCCGTGACCAGGCCGCCGGGCAGGGTCATGAGCCGGCCCAGCACCATGAAGTTGAGCAGGCCCTGCTGGTTCCGGTCGGCCACCTCGGAGAACCGCGACAGGTTCCCGATGATCTGGACGATGTTGAGCGACGGGTCGAGGTCGTCCTCGGCCATGCCGATGTAGTCGGTGCCGCAGAAGACCATGTTGTGCTCGCGGGCCAGGTCGCGCGGCCCGCTGCTGGCGGCCTGCGTCCCCCGGCCCAGCAGGCCGTGGCCGTACAGCCCGCCCCGCGCCGGGATGGTGCGAGCCGAGTCGGGCACGACGCAGGTGAAGGGGGCGGTCATGGTGCCCTGGGCCTCGGGCAGGTTGTCGGGGCCGAGGCGCAGGCGGGAGCCGGGCTGGCCCGTGCCCGTGAGGTACAGCGGCACCTGGTAGGTCCCCTCGACCCGGGTCCAGTCCCCCTGGTCGCTCTGGCTCGTGACGGCGAAGTCGGCGGCCGCCATCCCGGCCGGCCCGCCGAGCACCTCGTCGCGCATGTGCACGGCCCGCTCGGCCAGGTTGCGGGTGCTGGCCACGGTGAAGGTCCAGGCCAGGTGGAGCGTCGACCGGTCGAGCCCGGCCGCCGCGACCTGGTCGATGGCGTGCTCGACCCGCACCCGCTCGTCCTCGACCCGACGGTCCCCGGACGGGAGGTCGTCGCGGAAGGTGCGGAACCCGGCCGGGGCCTCGATGGCCTCGCCCGCCGCGTCCCGCATCTGGCCGATGCCCACGGCGTAGGTGTGGCCGTCGAGGAAGTTCCGCGCCGGCCGGATGATCAGGGCCCGCTCGGCGTCGTCGGTCGCGTTGGCGTCGAGCTCGGCCCAGTACGGCCACTCCTCGCCCGTCACGGTGTCGACGATGACGATGGGGGCGTCCTCGGCGAGCGACGCCCCGATGTCGTCGAGCCCGGGCAGGCCGGACTGCTCGGGGTCGATCCCGCCGCTGTGCAGGAGGAGGGCGGAGCCGGGGCTGAAGCCGTCCTGGCGGTTCCACTCCGTCGGGTCGAACGGGGTGCCGTTCGCCGTGCCCGGGACCCACGGCGGCTTGAGGACCACCCGGCGCCCGGTGTCGGTCGACGGGTCCGGCAGGGTCAGCTCGTCGTTGGGGAAGGGCAGGAGGCAGCGGGTGCGGTCGAGGGTGCTGCACCCGGCGCCCCACGCCTCGCCGCTGGCCAGCAGGGCGCGGTCGATGCCGAGGATGCCGTCGCCGCGGCGCAGGCGCCCGGCCCAGTAGGTGCGACCGCCGCTGTCGGCGGTGCGGCCGAGCACCCGGTCGTAGGCGTCCTCGATGACGAGGGCCAGGCGGTCCCCCGAGAACACGAAGCCGTGGGCGACCTGGGCGCGGGTCGCGCCGGTCTCGAGGCGGCCCAGCCAGTAGGCGCTGCCCTCCTCGTCGGGCGCCCGGTCGAGGACGCTGTTGTAGAGGGCCTGCACGAACCCGGCCGGGCTGGCCCCGCCCTCCCGCTCGTAGAACTCGTCGGTGGCGAGGAGGCGGACCAGCTCGCGCTCGACGGAGGTCGCCCGCACCCGGGCCACCGAGGCGTCGCGCTCCTCGGTGGTGGCCGGCCGGCCGAAGACCTCGTAGATGGTGGCCACGTGGCCCCGCACCGACTCGGACGACAAGACGAGCTGGCGGGCGAAGGTGGCCCGGGTGGTGCTGCCGTCGAGCCGTTCGCCCCAGTACTGGAGCCCACCCTCCTCGGCCTCGCGGTGGAGGATGGCGGAGTAGGCCTCGCGGACGTACCGCTCCGACGCCGGTCGGACGGGGATGCCCGGCGCGCCGAACCCCGGCGCCGCCGCCCCCCGGTCGAGGGGGGCGGGCACGGCGGCGACCGGCGTGGCCGCCGCCGGCAGCAGGGCGAGGACGAGCGAGCCGACGACCGCACCCAGGGCCCAGCGGCGCGACCGCGCCCGTGGCGCTCGCTCGTGCGGGCGCGGTCCGGCAGGGCTGACGGGCATCGATGTCTCCGTGCGGGGAGGGTGTGGACGCCGTCACAGTAGCCACGTGCGTCCGGGCAGGGGTCGAGACCAGGGCATCGGGACCCGGGCAGTAGGGTCGTCCTCCGTGTCGGAGACCAGCACCTACGACGTCGTCGGGATCGGCAACGCCCTCGTCGACGTCCTGAGCCACGAGGACGACGCCTTCCTCGAGGGCCACGACCTGACCAAGGGGTCGATGACCCTCATCGAGGACGACCGCGTCCGCGAGCTGTACGAGGCGATGGGCCAGCGCACCGAGATGTCGGGGGGCTCGGCGGCCAACACCCTCGTCGGTCTGGCGAGCTTCGGTGGCCGGGCGGCCTACATCGGCCGGGTCCACGACGACGACCTGGGCACCGTCTTCGCCCACGACCTGGCCGGGCTCGAGGTCCACTTCGACTCGCCGCGGGCCACCGACGGCCCCGCCACCGGCCGGTGCCTCATCGTGGTCACGCCGGACGCCCAGCGCACGATGAACACGTACCTGGGCGCGTCGTCGCTGCTCGGCCCCGAGCACGTCGACCTCGACGTGGTGCGGGCCTCCAAGGTCACGTTCCTCGAGGGCTACCTGTTCGACCGCGACGCGGCGAAGGAGGCCTACCGGGTGGCCACCGAGGCGGCCCACGCCGCTGGTCGCGACGTGGCCCTCAGCCTGTCGGACGGGTTCTGCGTCGACCGGCACCGCGACGACTTCCTCGCCCTCATCGACGGCGGCGTCGACATCCTCTTCGCCAACACCGACGAGATCACCCGTCTCTACGAGGTCGACGACTTCGACGACGCCGTGGCCAAGGTGCGAGGCCGCTGCAAGGTCGCCTGCCTGACCAAGGGGCGCCACGGGTCGGTGGTGATCGCCGGCGACGAGACCCACGTCATCGCCCCGCACGAGGTCCCCAAGCGGGTCGACACGACGGGCGCGGGCGACCTCTACGCCGCCGGCTTCCTCTACGGCTACACCCAGGGCATGTCGCTCGACCGCTGCGGCTCGTTGGGCTCCATGGCGGCCGCCGCCGTCATCGGGCACACCGGAGCTCGGCCCGGCCTGTCGCTGGCCCAGCTGGTCGACCTCCTCGACTCCTAGCCCCATGACGGCGACCGACGAGAGCACCGAGGCCCTCGTCGCGCGCGTCAAGGCCTGGATCGACGACGACCCCGAGCCCGGCACCGCGGGCCACCTCCGCCAGCTCTGGTACGACGTCGAGGACGCCGAGCCGGACAAGGCGGCCGCGGCCGAGGCCGAGCTGCGCGAGCTGTTCCGGACCCACCTGGAGTTCGGGACCGCCGGCCTGCGCGGTCCCGTCGGCGCCGGCCCGAACCGCATGAACCGGGCGGTGGTGCGCCGGGCGGCGGCGGGCATCGCCGCTTGGATCCGGGCCGCCGGGACCGCGGAGCACGGGGTCGTCGTGGCCCGCGACGCCCGCCACCGCTCCGACGACTTCGTCGCCGACACCATCGAGGTCGTCGCCGGGGCCGGCATCCCCGTCCACGTCCTGCCGGCGCCGATCCCGACACCGGTCCTGGCCTACGCCGTCCGTCACATCGGCGTCGCCGCCGGGATCATGGTGACGGCCAGCCACAACCCGGCGCCGGACAACGGCTACAAGGTCTACGACGGCGAGGGCCGGCAGATCGACGCCACCCAGGCCGCGGCCATCGCCGAGGCCATGGCCGCGGCCGGACCGCTGGCCCGGCTCCCGATCAGCGGGGCGAGCAACCCGATCATCCAGCACCACGGCCTCGAGATGGTCGACGCCTACCTCGACGCCATCGGTCGGGTCGTGAAGCCCAAGGAGGGGCGGGCCCCGGTCCAGGTCGCCTACACCCAGCTGCACGGCGTGGGCGGTCCCGTCGTGCGCCGCGCCGCCCACCAGTCCGGGTTCATCACCCTGCACGAGGTCACCGAGCAGGCGGAGGCCGACCCGGACTTCCCGACGGTGTCGTTCCCCAACCCCGAGGAGCGCGGCGCCCTCGACCACCTCGTGCGCACGGCCGCCTTCGTCGGGGCGGAGGTGGCCTTCGCCAACGACCCCGACGCCGACCGCCTGGCGATGGCCGTGGTCGACCCCAAGGTCGGCGCCAACCGCGACGCCGGCGCGTGGACCCCGCTCAGCGGCGACCAGCTGGGCTGGCTCCTCGCCGACCACCTCGTCCGGCGCGGCGACCTGCCCGAGGGGGGTGTCTTCGCCACCACGATCGTGTCGTCCACGCTGCTCCGCGAGATCGCCCTCGCCGCCGGCCGCGGGTACGTGGAGACCCTCACCGGGTTCAAGTGGCTGTCCCGGGCCGGGACCCCCGAGCACCCGCTGATCCTCGCCTACGAGGAGGCCCTCGGGTACTGCATCGGCGACACCGTGCGGGACAAGGACGGCATCAGCGCCCTCCTCCTGGCCAGCGAGATGATCAGCGACCTGGTCGAGCAGGGCCTGACGGTGTGGGACCGGCTCGACGACCTGGCCCGGCGCTTCGGCCTGCACCTCACCGGCCAGTGGTCGGTGCGCCTCGAGGGCGGCGACGGGGCCGAGCGCATCGCCGAGGCCATGGCCCGCCTGCGGGCCACCCCGCCGACGATGATCGGCAGCCGGGCGGTGGCCGGGGTCAGCGACCTGGCCGAGGGTGCCCCGGCCCGGGGGCTGCCCCCGGCCGACGTGGTCGGGCTGGCCCTCCCCGGAGCGCGCGTCGTGGTCCGGCCCAGCGGCACCGAGCCCAAGCTCAAGTGCTACGTCGAGGTGGTGGAGGCCGTGCCCCCCGGCACCGACGTGGCCGGCGCCCGCGCCCGGGCCCGCGAGGGCCTGACCGAGATCACCGCCGCCCTCCCCGCCGTCCTCGGGTTGGACTAGGTGGGGTCGGCGGGGCGGGTCGCGGTTCGGAGGGGGTCAGGCACACTCCCTTCTCGAGCGTCTTGCTCGCTGAGGGGGTCAGACCCACTCCGACCGTCCTCGTCTGGCCCACGTCGGTGGCAAGGGTCGGAGAGCGTCTGACCCCTGCCGTCACTGCCTGCTGGAACGGGTGGGGCGCCCCGGAGAGCGTCTCGCTCGACCCCTGCCGTCACTACGCCGTGCCGAAGAGGCGATCGCCGGCGTCGCCCAGGCCGGGGACGATGTAGGCGACGTCGTTGAGGCGCTCGTCGATCGAGGCCACCACCAGCTCGTCGACCAGGCCCGAGGCCTCGATCCGGCGCACCCCCTCGGGGGCGGCCAGGACGCAGACCGCGGTGACCCGCCCCGGGTTCCGACCCTGGAGGAGGCCGCACGCGAACGCCAGCGACCCGCCGGTGGCGAGCATGGGGTCCAGCACCAGCACGGCGCGACCGCCGAGGTCCGCCGGCACCGAGTCCATGTAGGGGACGGGCTCCAGGGTGACCTCGTCGCGGGCCACGCCGATGAAGCCGGTGGGCGCGTCGGGCAGGAGGCGGAGCACGCCGGGGAGCAGGCCCAGCCCGGCCCGCAGCACCGGGACGGTCAGCGGCGCCGGGTCGACGCGCACGACCGTGGTGGGGGCCAGCGGGGTGCGGACCTCGACCTCGACGGTCGGCAGCGACCGGGTGGCCTCGACGACCAGGAGGCCGGCGAGGTCGTCCATGGCCTGGCGGAACGCGGCCCGGTCGGTGGTCTCGTCGCGGAGCCGGCCCAGCGCCTGGGCCGCGAGGGGGTGGTCGACGACGGTGGTGTGCACGGGGCCTCCGGTGGGGTGGGACGCAGCCGTCGCCGGCTGCGGTGTGCCAGTCTGGCCGCGATGCCCGAGCCGCTCGACCGTTCCGCCGTGGCGCGCCTGATCGACCACACCCTCCTCGCCCCCACGGCGACGAGCGAGGAGGTCGCCGCCCTCTGCCGGGAGGGCGCCGAGCTCGGCGTCGCGGCCGTGTGCGTGTCGCCCTCGCGCCTCCCCCTGCCCGTCGCCGACCTGCCGCCCGAGCTCGCCGTCGCGGCCGTCGTCGGCTTCCCGTCGGGGGCCCACACGCCGGCCACCAAGGCCCGGGAGGCGGCCGACTGCGTGGCGGCCGGGGCGACCGAGATCGACATGGTCATCGACCTGGGTGCCATCGCCGGCGGGCAGTGGGAGCTGGCCGAGGCCGGCGTGGCCGCCGTGCACCGGGCCCTCGAGGGGCGAGCCCTCCTCAAGGTGATCCTCGAGTCGGCGGTCCTGGTGACCCTGGGCGACGACGTGCTCGAGCGGGCGTGCGCCATCTCGGAGGCGGCCGGGGCCGACTTCGTGAAGACCTCCACGGGCTTCCACCCCGCCGGTGGGGCGTCGACCGAGGCGGTGGCCCGGATGCGCGCGGCGGTGGGGGACCGGCTCGGGGTGAAGGCGTCGGGCGGCATCCGGGACTGGGCCACCGCGGTGGCGATGGTCGAGGCCGGGGCCAGCCGCCTGGGGTGCTCGGCGAGCCGGGCGATCCTCGACGGCGCCCCCTCGTGAGGCCCCGGCTCCGCTCGATCGCCGCCCTGGCCGTCCTCGCCGTCCTGGTGGCCGGCTGCTCGGACGACGACGGCGGTCCCGAGGCCTCCTCGCCCGAGCCGACCGACACGTCGGCCCCCGAGCCCACCGAGGGGTCCGGCTCCGACACGACCGCCGCCACGGACGAAGCGGTGGACGACGGCTACACCAGCGACGTCTACGACGACGACGCCCGCTGGATCTGCCGCCCCGACCTGGCCGACGACGTCTGCCGCAACCTCGACGTCACCGTCGTCGGGGCGGACGGGAGCCGCACCGTCGAGGAGCGGGAGCCGGCCGCCGACCCGCCCATCGACTGCTTCTACGTCTACCCGACGGTGTCGCTCGACCCGGGGCCCGTCAGCGACCTCGAGTGGACGCCGCAGGACAACGAGGCGCTGACCGTCGTGGCCCAGGCCGCCCAGTACGGCCGGTCCTGCCGGGTGTTCGCCCCCGTCTACCGCCAGATCAGCCTCACCGGGCTGGGCTCGGCCGACGAGGCCCAGCGGGAGGCGGCCTACGCCGACGTGCTCGACGCCTGGCGGACCTACCTCGCCCGGTGGAACCAGGGCCGAGGTGTGATCCTCGTCGGCCACTCCCAGGGCACCGGCCACCTCGTCCGGCTCATCGCCGAGGAGGTCGACGGCGTCCCGGCCGTGCAGGACCTCCTCGTCGCCGCCCACCTCTTCGGCGGGTCGGTCACCGCGCCCGAGGGCGAGATCGTCGGCGGCTCGTTCCAGGACGTGCCCGCGTGCACCACGGCCGACGAGGCCGGCTGCGTCGTGACGTGGTCCAGCTACCCGGCGACCGCCCCACCCGACGAGAGCGGCATCTTCGGCCGGGCGGGCGAGGACGGCCGGGCCCTCTGCGTCGACCCCACGGCGCTGCTCGGCACGGACCGGTCCCGGGCCGTCGCCCCCGTCGCGGCCCCCCTGATCGGCGGGGCGGTGCCCGGGACCGAGGGCGTCGAGACGCCTTTCGTGGCGCTCCCCGACGCCCTCGCCGTCACCTGCGAGGCGACCGAGACCCACGACTACCTGGCCGTCGCCGCCGCCGACCCGGCCGACGCCCGCCCCCTCGACGCCCTGCTGGCCGAGACCCTCGGCCCCTCGTGGGGCCTCCACCTCGTCGACATGACCGTCGCCCTCGACGATCTCGTCGAGCTGGCCCGGCGCCAGGGCGAGGCCCACGGCGGGTGAGGTGGGGCGACGGCGCGGCTACCCGGCGAGGCTCACCCCGAGGCCGGACGCCCGCAGGGCGGCGTAGCCGGGCTTGATCCGCTCGTTGATGATCCGGAGTCGCCGGTCGAAGGGCCAGAACGCCGACTTCATGGCGTTGAGGGTGAGCCACTCGAGGTCGTCCCACCCGTAGCCGAACGCCTGCACGAGGTTGTGCATCTCCTGGGTCATCGACGTCCCGCTCATCAGCCGGTTGTCGGTGTTGACCGTCACCCGGAACCGCAGCCGGCGCAGGAGGCCGATCGGGTGATCGGCGATGGTGTCGCACACCCCGGTGTTGACGTTCGAGGTGGGGCACATCTCCAGCGGCACCCGCCGGTCCCGCACGAAGCTCGCCAACCGTCCGAGCTGCACGCCGCCGTCGGGCAGCACGGTGACGTCGTCGATGATGCGGACGCCGTGGCCGAGGCGCTCGGCCCCGCAGATCTGGACCGCCTCCCAGATCGACGGCAGCCCGAACGCCTCGCCGGCGTGGATGGTGATGTGGAAGTTCTCCTCGGCCACCTTCCGGAAGGCGTCGAGGTGGCGCGTGGGTGGGTTGCCGGCCTCGCTGCCGGCGATGTCGAAGCCGACGACGCCCTCGTCGCGGTGGCGCAGGGCGGCCTCGGCGACCTCCTTCGAGTTGGCGGCGTGGCGCATCGCCGTCACCAGCAGGCCGATCTCGATCCGTCCGTCGGCCGAGCCCAGCCGGAAGCCCTCGAGCATGGCGAGGATCGCCTCGTCGAGGGTGAGCCCCCGCTCGAGGCACAGCTCGGGGGCCATGCGGACCTCGGCGTAGACCACCCCGTCGTCGGCCAGGTCCTGGGCGCACTCGGCCGCGACCCGGACGATGGCGTCGCGCTCCTGCATCACGCCGACGGTGTGCTCGAAGGTGTCGAGGTAGAGGACGAGGTCGCGCCGGTTGGCGCCCTCGGTGAACCAGCGGGCCAGGTCGTCGACGTCGGTGGTCGGCAGGCCGTCGTAGCCGTGCTCGGCGGCCAGGTCGATGACGGTCTGGGGCCGGAGCCCGCCGTCGAGGTGGTCGTGGAGCAGGACCTTCGGCGCTCGGCGGATCTGCTCGAAGGAAGGGCGCTCGTCCATCCAGAGAGGGTACGGGGTCGGCGGAGCCGACACGCTCAGGGTGGTGGGTGGGGTCGGAGGACGTGGGTGCGGCGTCCGCCGCGGGCCCGTGCCCGGGCCGGGCAGGCGGGATGGACCGAACAGGTGTCCCCCTGGCTGTCGCACCCACGTGGGAGGATCGACCCATGGCCTTCGGACAGCAGACAGGGATCCCGGCGACGCATCGACAGGTGGAGGAGCTCCTCGCCCTGGTCGAGGCGGCCGGCCACGACGGGTTCAAGGCCGCCCGCCACCCCCTGGGGCTCACCCAGCGCCAGGCCGCCGGCAAGTTCAGCCGCGACGAGGCTCAGGCCCTGATCGACCGGCTCATGGCCGGTGGTGTCGACGGGACGGGCGAGATCGCCGAGCCCGTGGAGGAGCGGGTGTCGGCGGCGGACCGCAAGCGGGCGACCCTCGCCGACCAGCTCAAGCGGGTGCCCGACGACCTGCTGGCCGCCGAGCTCCAGCGGCGCGGCTACGCCGTCATCCAGCCCTAGGTCAGCGCCGGGGCGCGTTCCAGTCGCTCTCCCGGACCGGGGCCGACCGGGCCAAGCGCTCGTGCACCCACTGGGTCAGCTCGGTGGCGGTGTCCTTCAGCTGGACCCCGTAGTCGCACAGCTTCGTGCCCGGCACGGGCGTCACCCGTCGGATGACGACGGCGCCGGTGACGCCGTCGAGCTGGATGTGGATGACGACGCCGCGGAAGAGGTCGTCGGCCGCCGGGGCCCGGACCTGCAGGCCGCTGACCGACAGGTCGAGGAGGGCACCCGACTGCGGCCGCTGCTTCCCGATCTGCTTCCACCGGGGCGCACCGGGGGCGGGGGCCCGCCAGAGGACCGGGACGGACTCGACGTCGACGCGGTCGCCGATCCGTCGATCGTAGGAACCTTCCATCGTCACCTCCCGTCGGCTGCGGATGCCGAGACTTGACCGTAGGCCGCGAGCCGCCGGGCGCCCGCCTCAGACCTCTCGTCGGCCGCCGGGGACGGCGGCGCCGAGGGCGAGGAGCACCGCCGAGGCCACGATGGCCCACGCCCCCAGGGCGAGGTCGACGCTGGCGAACCCGCCCAGGAGGTCCTCGACGTTGTTCCGCAGGACGACGATGCCGCCCAGGGCGAAGAGCACGAGCAGGCCGAGGCCGAGGAAGGCCAGGATGCGCCCGCCGATGCCGTGGAGCAGGAGGCCGACGCCGGCCAGCACCGTGGAGACGAACATCACCACGCCGGTGAAGACGGCGGTGCCGGTCAGACGATCCTCGGCCTCGGACTCCAGCATCGTGGCGGCGTCGCCCCCGATGAAGGTGGGGTCGGCCTGCTCGACGGGGATGGCGGCCACGCCGACGGCGATCAGGGCGACCAGGCCGACGACGGCCAGGACGAGCCCGATGGTCCCCATGGCGCGCGACCCGAGCGCCTTGGCCAGGGCCACGACACCACCGACGGCGACGATGAAGTAGGCGATGTTGATCATCAGCCCGCTCGCCACCGCGCCGAACACGCCACTGTCGTCGACGTCCCGGCGGGCGTCGGCGAAGTCGAGCTCGTTGCCGCCGATGTCGAGCCACGGGAGGGCGAACAGGGCCGCCACGCCGACACCGATGCCCAGCACGGCCAGCAGCAGGCCGATGATGCTGACCTTGTCGACCCGCTTCCGCTTGGGGGCGGGCGGTGCCCCGCCCCACGCCCCGCCGTCGGAGCCAGGGGGCGGGCTCGGGCTCCAGGACCCGGCGGCCGCGGGGCCGCCCCAGCTCGGTTGGCCGGCCGGCGGGGCCGGGGCAGGTCCCGCCTCGTGGTCCCCGGGCCACTGGGCCGGCTCGTGATCGGCGGCGGGCGCGGTCGACGAACGGGCCGGCGGCGGCCCGATCTGGATCTCGCCGTCGCCGCCGCCCCCGGGGCTGCTGCCCGGGCCGGCGGCGAGGCTCTGCGCCCCGTCGTGGTCCACCGACTGGGCGCCGGCTGCGTCGGTGACGTGCTCGGTCCAGCGCGACCCGTCGTGGTAGCGCTGACCGGGCCGCCCGGTCGGGTCGGGGTGCCATCCGGCGTCGGTCATGGGGCCCTCCAAGACGGTTGCGGCGACGCCGCCCTCGGCGTCGGCCCGCAGTCTCGCGGGTCGCGCCGCGTCGTGGGGCCGATGCGGGAAGCTGCTCGGGAACGAGGACGCACCCTGGTCGTCGGTCGCCGTGGGCCATACGTTCTCGGCATGGCGAAGCCACTCGACTGGCATGCGCTGCTCGTCGACGGGTACGAGCCCCTGAGGATGGCGCAGCGCGTGTTCCGGCGGCTTCCCCACGGTCCCCGGTGCAAGCTGTGCCAGAACCCGTTCGGGGGCGTCGGGGGCCGGCTGATGGGCCTCGTGGGACGCCGGCCGTCGCGCAAGAACCCGAACCTGTGCCAGTACTGCTTCGACCACCTGCCGCCCGGGGGGATCGAGCTGGACGTCGGCGTGGTGTTCGCCGACGTGCGGGGGTCGACCACGATGGGGGAGCAGCGCACCGCGACCGAGTTCGCCGCCGCCCTCAACCGCTTCTACGCGACGGCGACCGACGTGGTGATCCGCCATGACGGGATGATCGACAAGCTGGTCGGGGACGAGGTGATGGCGCTCTTCGTCAGCGGCCTCGCCGGGCCGGACTACCGCCGGCGTGCCGCTCTCGCCGCGCTGGACCTGGCGACATCGGTCCAGGAGCTCCCCGTCGGCGTCGCGGCCAACGCCGGCACGGCCTTCGTGGGCAACGTGGGATCGGGAGCGGTCATGGACTTCACCGCGCTGGGTGACGCGGTCAACGTCGGTGCCCGATTGCAGTCGCACGCGTCACCGGGCGAGGTCGTGCTGGCGGCGGAGCTCTTCGCCCTGGTCGCAGCCGACCATGCCGGCGCCAGGTCCGATTCCGTCGAGGTGCGCGGTCGACGCGGGCTGGTCGACGTCGTCGTGGTCGAGGTGTGATCGCTGCGACTCCGGGGTGGGCGGGCGAGGTGAGCGCGGATCGGCGGGTGCCGCCGCCTGCGGTGCTGCCCCTCACCCGTCGCTCGCCCTCGCCCACCCGATCGGGTGATCGCCGCCGCCTGAGGCAGGCCCCGGGCGGCACGTGCAGAACCGGAGTGGGTGATGGTGGCGGATCCCTGCTCCGGCTCGGCGACGAGTCGGAGGGGGAGGGGCTGGGACCCGTCACCATCGGCCCGCCCCGGCGGGCAGCGGGTCAGCCGTCGACGATGGGGGCGGTCAGCGGAGCGCCGGAGGCGTCGATGACGAGGCACACGGCTCGGACCACGAGGGTGCCCGGCGTCTCCTCGAGGATGTACGAGGCCACCCGACCGGGAGCGGCGTAGGGCGCCAGCTCCTGGTCGCAGGTCGCCTGGGCCGAGGCGTCGACGTCGTCACCCGCGATGGTGGTGATGGCCCGGATGCCGGTCAGCGCCTCGGCCGCGTGCGGTGACGTGCAGTCGACCGTGGTGACCTCGGTGAAGGTGCCGTCGGGGATGGTCCCGATGCACTCGCCGGCCGTGAGGTCCTGCCACGGCTGAGGTCCGGTGGCCGCCGGGGCCGTGGTCGGAGGGGACGTCGTCGTGGTGCTCGTCGTCGCCGCCTCGGTCGACGAGGGGGCCGAGGTCGAGGTGGTGGCCTCGTCCGGCTCGGAAGCCGTGGAGGCCTCGGTCGCCGGGGACTGGTCGGTGGCGCCGTCGTCGTCGCCACCGCACGCGATGAGCAGCACAGCCCCGGCCCCGAGCGCTCCCGCAACCCTCATCCACTGCCTCATCCCGGCTCCTCGCTCCCCCCCCCAGGTCTCGTCGGCCACGTCTAGCAGGGTTCGACGGGCGTCCGCCGTCCGCCGTCCGGCGATCGACGGTCAGGGGCGGTGAGCCGACCTCCCGCAGGGTCCGGTCCGGAGCGGACGTCGGCGCCCTCGAGGGCGTCAGCCCGGGTGCCCCCCACGGACACGGCGGCGAGGGCCGAGGGCCAGCCGGTGCCGCCGAGCGCGACGCGCCCTCACCCTTCTGACGGATCCGACCACAGCAGGGCGCACGTACGGTCCAGCGGTCGCTTGAAGGGGGGGGCTCGTGCGCCGTCTCGCCATGATCCTGGTGGCCGCGTCGATCGTCGCTGCGTGCCAACCACCGCAACAGCTCGAGATCGACTTCACCATCCGCAGGAACGGGACCATCACCGTCGACGGCGGCGGCGACAGGTACCTGACGTTGTCCGGTGTCGTCGCCTGCTCCGGTGGGACCCCGGACAACCGGGAACCGTTGGACCTGTTCGTCACCCTCGAGCAGGGGACCGTCATCGACACAGGCATCGAGCTCCACGAGCGGTGCTCGGAGCCCAAGGTGTGGACCCAGACGGCCCCCTTGGAGTCGGCGATCCAGCCCGGCCAGGTGTCCGTGACGATCACGGCGTGCACCAACCCTGGCTTCCCGATCGACGAAGACTGCGCTGAGGACAGCGAGATCGTCACCGTCACCTCCGCCTGATCAGCGCCGAGGTCACCTCGGTCGACGTGTGCGTGGTGGTGAGCTGCCCTGTAGGCGGGGTTCTGTTCCCCGGTCCCTTGCGGGGGTCCGGTTCGGTGACCATCCATCTGTGCGGCCCACCTGGGACGTGACGGGCGGGCCACCCTGTCCCTGTTCGGCCTTGCTCCCGGTGGGGGTTGCCGAGCCGCCGTGGTCGCCCACGACGCTGGTGCGCTCTTACCGCACCGTTTCACCCTTGCCTGTGCTCCGGATCGCTCCGAGGCCATCGGCGGTCTGCTCTCTGTTGCCCTGAACCGACAGGTCGCCCCGTCCTGGCTCGCGCCAGCACCGTGCCCTGGGGAGCCCCGACCTTCCTCAGCGAGCCGGACCGAGGTCCGGCCTGCCGCGGTCACCCGGACAGCTCACCACCAGGGACCACCCTACGCCTCCCGCCGCATGCCTCCCGCCGGACGGTCGGCCAGGGGAGGGTCAGCCCTCGCCGTCCTCCTGGGGCGAGCCGGCGTCGGCGCCCTCGTCGGGCGAGTCACCACCGCCGTCCTCGGCCTCCTCGCCACCCTCCTCCTCCTCGCCGCCGGCGGCGGCCGGCTCGGCGAGGGCGTCGCCGCCGTCCATGCCGTCGGTGACGAGCATGTGCTCGGGGAGGCGGGCGGGGCCGGAGGTGTCGAGCACCGGGCCCTGGGCGGCGTCGGCGCCGCTGGGGTCGAGCAGGAGGGACAGCGCCACGCCCTGGCGAGCGGCGACGGCGCCGATGGTCATGGCGCTCGCCCGCAGGGCCGGCGTCGTCAGCGTGCCGGCGCCCCACCCGTAGGTACCGGCGGCGACGTCCTCGAGGGTGCGGGCGAAGAGCAGGACCGAGCGCTGGGTCGTCAGGTCCGCGAGCTGCGGGGTGACGACGCCCTCGATGATGCCGTTGTTGGGTTCGCTCACCGGCTCGCCGCCGGCCTCGCTGATCAGCTCGACGAGGGCCTCGGAGTGGGCCTGGTGGCGGTCCCGCAGCAGGCTGAGGGCGGCCTCGGCGCCGGCGTCGTAGGTGACCTCGCCGGGCAGGGCGAGGTCGCCCCCGCCGCCGAGGAGGGCGTCGTAGACGTCGACCATGGCCAGCTCCATGGTGCGAGCGGTCCGGAAGACGAGGGCGTCCTGGAGGGCGCCGTCCTCGGGCGTCGTCGTCTGCGGCGGGGCCAGGGTGGTCTCGGCCGGCTCGGGCTCGGTCACGCCCGTCTCGCTGGGCGGCGCCGACTCGTCGTCGCTGCAGGCGGCGAGCACGGCCGCGGCGACGACGCCGGTGGCGCCCAGGCGGAGGAAGTCTCGGCGACCCTCGGGGCCGTCACCGGCGGCGGTCCGCCGGCGGGCCAGGACCGAGGTGGCCCGCTCGCGCCACGTCGCCACCGTGGCGTCGCGCCGGGCCTCGGCGACGAGCGCGTCGATGTCGCCGGCGGCGAGGCCGATCGGGGCGTCGGCGGCCGGAGAGGCGCCAGCCGGGTGGCCCGGGTACACGTCGTCGGGATGGATCTCGGCCACTGGTGGTCAGCCCTCGCTCTCGGGGTCGCTGGCGCTGCCGCCGGCGTCGGTGCTGCTGCCGTCGTCGGCGCCGCCACCGCTCGCCTCGGTGCCGTCGGCGGGGGTCCCACCGGTGTCGGTGTCGGGGTCGGCGCCCTCGCCCCCGGCGCTGCCCTCGGGCTGCTCGGACCCCGTGTCGCCCGGGGTGTCCTCGGTGTCGGGCCCGGACTGGGACGGGTACTCCGCCTGGGTCAGGGCTCCGTCGGTGGTCTGCTCCTCGGGGATCAGCTCCTCGAGCGGGACCGGGGTCGGCGCCACGGTGCCGAGGACGACGGCGTGCTGGGCCACGACCGGGAGGGCGGTGGCGACGAGCTGGGCGTCGGTCGAGTCCTCGATCTCGCCGAGGGCCTCGAGGTGGGTCGCGGCGATGCGCTCGGACAGGTCTCGCAGGAGCTCCAGCACGGCGGCCTCGTCGGCGGCCGAGGAGAGGCCGCTGCGGACCTCGGTCAGGAGGGTGGAGTTGGGCGCCTCGACGACGACCTCGAGGCCGGCGTTCATGGCGGTGGCCTGCTGGGAGTGGTGCGAGCCGAAGACGCGCAGGACCTCGACCACCGGCTCGGCCAGCGGCGGCACCTCGATCGGCGGCAGGGTCGTGGTGGTCGCGTCGCCCGAGGCGTCCTCGGACTCCTCGCCCTCGGAGGCCCCGTCGGTACCCTCGTCGCCGGCGGCGGCCCGGAAGGCGGCCGCCCCGGCCAGGGCGATGCCGGCCAGGAAGGTGATGCGCTCCTGGTCCGGGGTGAGCTCGGGCCCGGTCTCGGACTCGGTGCCCGCCTCGGTCGTCTCGGTGCTCGAGTCGCCACCGCTGTCGCCGTCCTCCTGGGCGCCGGCGCCGGGGACCAGGCGGTCGAGGGGGAGCAGCTGGGTGCCGACCGCGGCGGCGGCGCCGCCCAGGGCGACCTTCTTCAGGAAGGACCGACGGGTCGCATCGCCGTCGAGGGCGTCGGCCGCGACGGCGGTGGGCTGGGGCCGGGGTGGGTGCAGCACGATCGCCCTTTCTAGTGCGGAGGCGTCGGTGGTCAGAAGTCGAGGCTCGACAGGTCCGGGTGCCACCGCTCGGCCCGTCGGATGGCCTCGGCCCAGCGCTCGCGATCGAGCGGCGCACCGGGTTCGACGGCCGCCCGCGGCGACCACAGCGCCGCCAGCTCGTCGGTGTCGCTCCAGATCCCGACGGCCAGACCCGCCAGGTGGGCGGCGCCGAGGGTGGTCGCCTCCCGCTCGGGGGAGACCTCGATCGGGCGCTGGGTGGCGTCGGCCAGGGCCTGCACGAAGGTGGGGTTGTCGCTCATGCCGCCGTCGATGCGGAGGGTGGCGATGGCGCAGGCCCCGTCGGCCTCGGCCGCCTCGAGCAGGTCGGCGCCCCGGTGGGCGACGCCCTCGAGCACGGCCCGCACGATCTGGGGGCGGCCCGACCCGCGGCTGATGCCGAGGAGCGTGCCCCGGGCGCCGTAGTCCCACTTCGGCGCGCCCAGGCCGAGGAGGGCGGGCACGTACCAGACCCCCTCGGTGTCGTCGCAGCGCTGGGCCACGGCGTGGGACTCGGCGGCGTCGGCGATGAGGCCCAGGTCGTCGCGCAGCCACTCGACGTTGGTGCCGGCCGAGAGCATGGCCGCCTCCACGCCCCAGTGGACCTCGCCGCCGCGGCCCCACGTCACGATGGGGAAGCCCCCGGCCGGGCCGCGGGCGGGGAAGTCGGGGCGCTGCTCGACGCACACGTCGAGCATCCCGCCGGTGCCGAAGGTGGCCTTGGCCTGGCCCGGGGCGAAGCACCCCTGGC
This sequence comes from Iamia sp. SCSIO 61187, assembly GCF_019443745.1. Taxonomy (NCBI): domain Bacteria; kingdom Bacillati; phylum Actinomycetota; class Acidimicrobiia; order Acidimicrobiales; family Iamiaceae; genus Iamia; species Iamia sp. SCSIO 61187. Next base: position 3,321,160 of record NZ_CP050948.1, on the reverse strand, counting down.
CGACCAGCGACGCCTGCTGGTCGCCGGCGATCCCGGCGATCGGGGGGGCGCCGTCGAGGGCGGTGGCCGCTCCGACCACGCCCGTCGAGTCGACGACCGTCGGCAGCAGCGACCGGGGGATCCGCAGCCGGTCCAGCACCTCGTCGTTCCAGTCCGAGGCGTCGAAGGTCGTGAGCCCGGTCAGGGCGGCATTGGTGGGGTCGGTGACGTGCAGGGCCCCCTCGGACAGGGTCCAGGCGATCCACGTGTCGACGGTGCCGACGCACAGGTCCCGGTCGCGATCGGGGTCGACGCGGCCGAGGATGTCGTGGACCTTGGTGGCGGACAGGTTGGGGGCGATCCGGATGCCCTCGCCCGCCAGCCCCAGGCAGGTGCCGATCGTCCGCAGGTCCTGCCAGCCCAGCCCCGGGGCCACCGGCTCGCCCGTGGCCCGGTCCCACACCAGCGTCGACGCCCGCTGGTTGGCGATGCCCACGGCGTCGACCGGGCCCCCCTGGGCCAGGGCGGCCCGGGCGACCTCCAGCACCGCGGCCGCCATCGCCGGACCGTCGAACTCGACCAGGCCGGGCGCGGGGGAGTCGGGCAGCAGGGGCCGAGCGTGGACGTGGCCCACGGCCGAGGTCCGATCGACCACGGCGGCCCGCAGGCTGCTGGTGCCCACGTCGATGACGAGCAGACGTCCGGTCGCGGTCACGCGTCCCTCCGGGGGGTGGAGACCCGCTCGGTGCGGGCCAGGAGGCCCCCGGCGCTGCCGGCGAGGCCGGCGACGAGGGCGGTGGCGATCCAGGTGAGGGGGTTCAGGTCCTCGCCCCGCACCAGCGAGGTGACGATGCCCACGGCCTGGAGGATGAGGGCGCACCCGACGCCGGCGGCGGCGCAGGACGCGACCGAGGCGGTGATGTCCAGACGGCGCACCACCCACCCCGCGAAGCAGAACCCGAGGATCTGGACCACGGCGATGGCGATCGCCGGCCCGCCGGCCAGGTCCCCGTCGTCGTCGGCGAGCAGCAGGCCGGCGACCGCCGCCGGCCCCACGAACACCAGCCCGTTCAGGGCCCCCTTGCCCGCCAGCGACCAGGCGATCGTGCCGTCTGGTCGGCCTCGGCTGGGGCCTCGCCCTCCTGTGCCGTCTGGTCGGCCTCGGCTGGCGCCTCGCCCTCCTGTGCCGTCTGGTCGGCCTCGGCTGGCGCCTCGCCCTCCTGTCACGGCCACGACGGCTCGCCGAAGGGGGAGGGCAGGCCGAGCTTGCCCGGGTTGAGGATGCCGTGGGGGTCGAGGGCGGCCTTGGTCGCGGCCAGCACCTCGAACGCCGGGCCGAGGGCGTCGCGCACGAACCGGGCCCGGTTGAGGCCCACCCCGTGGTGGTGGCTGAGCGACCCACCGGCGGCGAGGACGGCGCGGGTGCCGGCGTCCCAGGCGGCCCGGTAGTAGGCCGAGCGGGTGTCGAGGTCGGCCCCCTCGCCGGGGTTGGCGGCGAAGGTGAAGTAGAGGCAGCCGCCGTCGAGGTAGCTGTGGGACTGGTGGGCGGAGGCCACGAGCGTGCCCTCGACGCCCCGGATGGCCTCGGTGGCGGCGGTGTAGATCCCCGGGAGGGCGGCCCACGTGCCGGTCACCTCCATGGTGTCGACGACGTAGCCCCGGCTGATCAGGGCCTCGAGGGCGGCCACGTCGTTGCGCTTGCCCAGCCAGTGGTCGACCAGGCCCACGTCGATCGGGGCCGCCGCCGCGCACTCCTCGGCCACCACGGCCATGCCCGCGTCGACCAGCCCGGGCTCGCCCTCGTCGAGCACCAGCAGGTCGTGGGTGCCCTCGGTGCCGTGGTTGCGGTTCGACTCGACGTCGTCGTAGAGGCGGAGGACCGCGGGGGTCGCGCCCCGGCGGAGGATGCGGCGCATGGCGTCGAGGGCCTCGGCGAAGGAGGCGAAGCCGTAGGCCGCCTTGGCCACGTGCGTCGGCACGGGGTGGGCGGTGAGGCGGACCCCGGTGATGACGCCGAGGGTCCCCTCGGAGCCGACGAACAGCTGGGTCAGGTCCGGCCCGGCGGCCTGGCGGGGCTGGCCGCCGGTCGTGATCCGGCGACCGTCGGCGAGGACGACGTCGAGCCCCTGGACGATGTCCTCGATCTTCCCGTAGCGGGTCGAGTACTGGCCCGCCCCCCGGCAGGCGACCCAGCCGCCGACGGTGGCCAGGGCCATCGACTGGGGCCAGTGCCCGACGGTCAGCCCGTGGGTGCCCTGGAGCTCCTCCTCGAAGCGGTCGCCGAAGGTGCCGGGGGCGACGTCGACAACCAGCGAGGCGTCGTCGACGTCGCGGATGCCGCTGAGCGCGGTGGTGTCGAGCACGACACCGCCGAACACCGGGACCGACGCGCCGCACACGCCGCTGCGCCCCCCGGCGGTGGTGAGCGGGACCCGGGCCTCGTGGCAGGCGGCGACGACGGCGGCGACCTCGTCGGTGGTCGTCGGGCGGGCGACGACCGCCGCCCGGGCCGGGACCTGGTTCTCGGTCGCCCAGATCATCGCCAGGGGCCACCAGTCCCGGCTGGCCTCGGCGGTGGCGGCGGCGTCGGTGGTGACCTCGGCGCACACGTCGGCCAGCCGGGCCACGAAGGCGTCGTCGACCTCGACCGCGCCCCCCAACCGGGCCGTCGCCGCGGCCGGGTCCCCGGCCAGGGCGATCGGGGGCGTCGGGGTTCCCGGTCCGGGGCGGAGGTCCGTCACGGGGCCGGACCCTAGCGATGCCCCTCGCGCTCCTGCGTCGCTGGCCGGAGAAGACCTCCCGTCGGTGGCGCGGGGACCGGATCGGGCTCGATCCGGGCGTCAGGCGAGCCGGGTCTGCTCCGTGAGCCGGGGGGAGTCGACCTCCGGCACCGGGTCCGACGCGACCAGGCCGTCGCCGTGGGCGGCGTTGGCCGCCCGCTCGTGGGCCAGGTCGGCCCGGTAGGCCGCGACCTGGGCCGCGACCTCGTCGTCGGACAGCCCCAGCTCGGGGGCGATGAGCCGGCCCACGTCGTCGGCGGCGGCGTCGGACGCGTCGCGGGCCAGCAGCCGGGCCCGGGTGCGGCGGCTGAGGACGTCGTCGACGGTGCGGGCCATCTCGTGGCGGGCGGCGTACACGGCCTCGGCCCGCACGTAGGGGAGCCCCTCGACGAGCGGCTCGCCCAGCGCCGGGTCGCGCTCGATCAGGGCCAGGATCGTGCGGGCCTCGCCGCCGTAGCGCTCGGCCAGGTGGCGGGTGCGCTCGTCGGCGCCGACGGACACGGCCTCGAAGCCCTCGGCGCCCCGGAGGCGCAGCTTGGCCGTGCGGCTGCGCCGGGCCCGGTGGGGCACGGCGTCGCCCAGCCCCTCGACGACGGCGTCGATGGTGTCGGCCGCCATCTCGCGGTACGTCGTCAGCTTTCCGCCGGTGATCGACACCACCCCGGAGGCCGACGGGACCACCTTGTGGTGGCGGGACAGGTCGGCCGTCCGGCCCGACGTGGCCGACTTCACGAGGGGGCGGAGACCGGCCCACGTGCCGACCACGTCGTCCTCGGTGATCGACCCGCCGGTGGCGCCGTTGATGGCCTTGAGCAGGTAGCCGATGTCCTCGGCGGTGCACTGCGGGTCGTCGACCGGGCCCTCGTAGTCGGTGTCGGTGGTGCCGATGTAGGTGACGTCGCCCCACGGCACCACGAACACCGAGCGCTTGTCGCCCGGCACGGGGACGACGGCGGCGATGTCGTTCTGCACCAGCGCCCACGGGACGGTGATGTGCACGCCCTTGGCCGGGCGGATCGAGTCCGGGTGCCGGCCCTCGTCGAGCGCCCGCACGTCGTCGGCCCACACACCGCCGGCGTTGACCACGGCCCGGCAGCGGATCGTCAGCTCCCGGCCGTCGGCCTCGACCCGGGCGGCGACGACCCGACCCTCCGGGTCCTTCTCCAGGCCCACCAGGCGGGTGCCGTTGGCGACGGCGGCGCCGTGGTCGATCGCCGCGGTCCGGGCCAGGGTGAGGGTGAGCCGGGCGTCGTCGGCCTGGGCGTCGTAGTAGAGGTACGACGCCGCCAGCCGGTCGGCCCGCAGCGTCGGCATGTGGGCCTGGGCCTCCTCGGCGCTGATGCGCTCGTGGATCTTGCCGACCCGCCACCCGCCGGTGAGGTCGTACATCCACATGGCCGAGCCCAGGGCGCGGGAGAGCTTGGGGTTCAGGACCCCGCCCTTGCCGGTGAACATGGGGATGAGGAACGGGAGGACCTTCACCAGGTGGGGGGCGTTGCGCAGCAGGCGCTGGCGCTCCCGGAGGGCCTCGTACACCAGGCGGACCTCGCCCTGCTGGAGGTACCGGAGCCCCCCGTGGACGAGCTTGGAGGACTTCGACGACGTGCCCGAGGCGAAGTCGTCCCGCTCGACGAGCCCGACCCGCAGACCCCGCGACGCGGCGTCGAGGGCGCAGCCGGCGCCGGTCACGCCGCCGCCGACGACCAGGACGTCGACGCCGTCGGCCTCCATGCGGCGCAGGGCCTCGGCCCGGTCGAACCAGCCCGGCCCGATCATGCGGCGAGGGGCGCGACGGGGACCAGGTGCAGCATGGCCCCGAGCCTACGGCCGGTCCCCGGGACCCCCCGAACCCAGCACCCCCGCCAACCGCGCCGACGCCTCGGCCAGGTCGGCTGGCCCGAGCAGGCTGCACGAGGCCCGAGCCGCAGTCGGTCCCACCGGATCGACGCAGAAGAGCCCGGGGGCGGCGAGGGCCACGCCGACCTCGGCGGCGGCGGCCACCAGGTCTCCCTCGGTCGCCTTGATCCAGGCGAAGTAGCCGGCGGTCGGTCGTCCGGCCGGGAGGTGGGCGTCGTCGATCCGGCCCAGCAGCACCGCCATCCGCTCCCGGTAGGTCCGTCCCAGTCGGCCGACGATCCGGTCGTAGGCCCCGGACTCGATCAGCTCGGCGACGATCCCGGCGACCAGAGGGTTCGCACCGCCGCCGGAGTGGAGCACCGCGTTGGTCGCCATCTCGGCGGCGTCGGCCACCACGCGGACGAACCCCAGGCGCAGCCCGGGGGCGATCGTCTTGGAGAACGAGCCCAGCCGGATCACCCGCTCGGGGTCGAGCGCCCACAGCGGGGTGACGGGCTCGTCGCCCAGCTCGCCGTAGACGTCGTCCTCGATGATGGTGACCTCGTTGTCCCGGGCCACCTCCACCAGCGTGCGCCTCTCGTCCTCGGGCATCGTCCGACCGGTCGGGTTGCCGTGGGTCGGGCTCAGGTACAGGTAGATCCGGCGGTGCGGGTCGCCGGCCCGGACCCGGCCGACCGTGTCGGCGAGAGAGTCGGCGGCTGGGGTGCGGGCAGGGAGGCCGACGGCCCGCATCCGTCGCTCGGCGATGATCTCGAGGGCGAGGAAGTAGGTGGGCTGCTCGACCAGCACCACGTCGTCCTCGTACCCCGTCTGGGCCAGCACGAGGTCGAGGGCGTGGGAGCTGCCGTAGGTGACGATCAGGTCGTCGCTGGTCGTGGGGGCGTGCACGGCGAGCCGCTCGGCGAGGGCGTGGCGCAGCCGGCCCGAGCCCTCGGAGGTGCCGTAGGACAGCGCTCGCCAGCCGCGATCGGAGAGGACGGCATCGGTGGCGGTTCGCAGCTCGTCGACGGGGAGAAGGGTCGGGTCCGGGTGACCCCAGGTCAGGTCGAGCCGGTCGGTGTGCGGGGTGAACTGGATGTCGCGGTGCCGGGCGGTGGCCACCTCGTCGAGGAAGAGGTCGATCCCGTCCACGGCGCGGGACCCTACCGATCGTCGGACCACGAGGTGCCTGGAGGCTCAGCGGATGGGTCGGTGGTGCTGGTTGCGGTGGCCGATCAGCTTGGCGGTGGGTGCGGATCCGATCACGACCCCGGACGTGGCCGCCGGCACCGTTCTGTCACCGCTACCGGACACCGATGTCGCCTGGCGCGAACAGAACGGCGGTCGAGGCGGCCATCGCCGTTCTGTCACCGCTGTCGGCCAGTCGTGACGCCTGGCGCGAACAGAACCGAGGAATGCGACGGAGGTCGTTCCGAGGAGCGTGACCGCACCAGCCGGCTTCGTGGCCACACCTAGCCGCTGGCGCTCGGCGCGGACCGGCGGGCGCGGTCCTACGGTGGGGAGATGATCGTCGCCATCGTCGGAGGCCACGGGCAGGTCGCCCGGCACCTCACCCGCCTGCTCGTCGCCCGGGGGCACCAGGTCCGCGCCCTCGTCCGCAACCCCGACCACGTCGCCGACGTCGAGGGCGACGGGGCCGAGGCGGTGCTGTGCGACCTCGAGGACCTGGGCCAGGACCTCGACGGGGCCCTCGCCGGCGCCGACGCCGTGGTGTTCGCCGCCGGCGCCGGCCCCGGGAGCGGGGCCGCCCGCAAGCACACCGTCGACCGCGACGGGGTGACCCGCACGGTGACGGCGGCCGAGCGGGCCGGCGTCCCCCGCCTGGTGGTGGTGAGCGCCATGGGCACCGACGACCCGCCCGACGATGACGAGGTCTTCTCCGTCTACCTGCGGGCCAAGGCCGAGGCCGACCGGATCGCCCTGGCGTCGGACCTGCAGGTCACCGTCGTCCGCCCCGGCGGGCTGACCGACGACGAGGGGACGGGCCACATCACCATCGGGCGCCACGTCCCGCCCGGCCGGATCCCGCGCGCCGACGTCGCCGCCGTGGTGGCCGACGTCCTGGCCGACCCGGGCAGCATCGGCCACACGGTCGAGGTCGTGGGCGGCCCGACGCCCATCGTCGAGGCGGTGGCCGAGATCGCCACCTTGCCCGGCGGCCGACCGTGACACCGGTCTGACCAGCGGCGACGGCCGGCGGGCGTTCGGGCGTCGTCAGCACCTCTCGGTCCCCCTCACCGCCCTTCGGGCGCGAAGTGGTCAGGAATGTGAACAGCCGCCAGCGCTCTGGACACGGGTCCTGGGCAGACGCGATGCTCGCCCTTCTGGCCCGAACTGCACCATCTGCCCCCGGGCCGGGGCGAAGCGAGACCTCCGTGACCGATCTGATGAGCGATCTGCCGAGCACCCCGCCGTGGCGCCGCCAGGCCGCCTGCAAGGGGCTCGACCCGACGATCTTCTACCCGAGCGACGACGACGACGAGTGCCTTGACGCCAAGGCCGTCTGCGCCCAGTGTCCCGTGGTCGACCTGTGCCTGGAGCATGCCCTCGGAGTCCGGGAGAAGGAGGGGATCTGGGGTGGGTGCACCGAACGAGAACGGCGCCGCATCATCCGGCAGCGGCGGCGGAGCGCCTGAGGAGGGCGCGCCCCGACCCGTCGTCGGCCGCATCGGCGCCCACGACGGCGACCTTCTCCGGCGGGTCCGGCTCGACGCCATCGCCGAGAGCCCGGGCGACTTCACCACGCGCCTCGACGACGCCCGCGGCCGGCCGGCCGAGGCGTGGGACCGCGTCGCCGAGGTCCACGCCACCGCCGACGACCAGGCCACCTGGTTCGCCCGCGTCGCCGACGACGTGGCCGGCATGGTCAGCGCCTTCCGCACCGACGACGGCGCCGTCACCATGACGTCGCTGTGGTCGGCCCCCGGGTACCGCCGCGTCGGGGTCGCCGACGTGCTGGTCGAGACCGTCCGGGAGTGGTCCGTCGGGACCGGGGCCGTCGAGGTCCGGCAGTGGCTCGTGGAGCGCAACGCCCACGCCCGGGCCTTCCACGAGTCGCTCGGGTTCGTCCCCACCGGCGCCGAGCGGCCCTACGAGCCCAGCCCCGACATCCGCGAGGTCGAGCTCCGCCTCCCGCTCCGGGCCTGAGCCCGTTCTGTCAACCGTCATCCACCGTCACGGTGGACGAGGGTTGACAGAGGCGGGGGCGGGGAGGCGGTAGAGGACGTGGCGGCGGAGGCGGTGGTCGGCCGGCAGGTTCGGGTGGAGGAAGTCGTCGGCCGGGTCGTGGGTCATGCCGAGCTTCTCCATCACCCGGCGCGAGGCCGCGTTGCCCTCCCAGGTCAGCGACACGACCTCGGCCAGGCCGACCCGGGCGAAGCCGTCGGCCAGCGCCGCCCGGGCCGCCTCGGGGGCGTAGCCGTGGCCCCACGCCCGGGTCGCCAGGCGCCACCCCACCTCGACGGCCGGGGTGAACGGGGCGGTGAAGCTGACCGGCCACAGGCCCACGAACCCGACGAAGCCGGCGGTGGCGGCGTCGAGGGCGTCGACCGCCCACAGCCCGAAGCCGTGCTCGGCGAAGCAGGCCTCGATGCGGTCGACCAGGGCATCGCTCTCGACCCGGGTCAGGGGTCCCGCCAGCGTCGCCGTCACCTCGGGGTCGGCGTTCAGTGCCGCGAACGGCTCGCGGTCCTCGTCGCGCCAGCGGCGCAGGACCAGCCTCTGGGTCCGCAGCTCGCTCGGCGTCGATGCCGCCGCCCCCGGCCCGCCGCTCACGGCTCACCCAGGGCGGCGAGGGTCGCCGTCAGGACGTCGGCCGGTGGGAGGTCCCCGTCGACGGTGACGATCGGGACGCCCAGGTCGGGCGGCGGGAGGTACCGCCGCCAGTCGTACCCGTCGGCGTCCATCTCGTCGGCGAAGGCGCCGTCGTGGTGGGCCGGGTGGCGCTCGCCGGCCTCGAAGCGGGCCCGGTAGCGGGCGGCGGCCACGGCCCGGTCGACGGTGACGTGGACGATGGTGGGGCAGGACCGGGCGAAGCGGGGTGCCAGCCGCTCGCGGGCGAACCCCCAGTGCCACGCCGCCTCGACGACGACGGCGCTGCCGGCGTCGAGGTACGCGTCGATGACCCGGTGGAAGTCGTCGAAGGCCTGGCCGCCGACCCGGGCCCGCACCTCGGGGTCCGACCAGTCGATGTCCGGCCGGGAGGCGGCCACCCCGGTCTTGAGGTCGTCGCGCACCACCACCGGGAGGTGGAGGGCCGCCCCCACCCCGCGGGCGAGGGTCGTCTTGCCCGCCCCCGGCACCCCGCACACGGCGATCATCCGAGGTCGAACCGGGGTCACCACGCCCGGAGCGTACGTCTAGGTTCGGACGCCATGTCCGTCGCCTCGCCCGCCCCGATCCCCCTGGCCGACGTGGGGGGCTGGCCGGGCGTGCTCGGCGCCCTCACCCAGCGCCGGGACCTGACGCCGGTCGAGGCCCGCTCGGCCATGGCCGAGATCCTCGCCGGCGAGGCCACGCCGTCGCAGATCGCCGCCTTCATCGTCGCCCTGCGGATGAAGGGCGAGACCACGAGCGAGATGGGCGGGCTGCTCGACGCCATGCTCGCCGCGTCCGAGCGGGTGGACCTGCCCACCCTCGACGGCGTGGTCGACATCGTGGGAACCGGCGGGGACCGGAGCCACTCCATCAACGTGTCGACCATCTCGGCCATCGTCGTCGCCGGCGCCGGCGGCCAGGTGTGCAAGCACGGCAACCGGGCGGCCTCGTCGTCGTGCGGGTCGGCCGACCTGCTCGAGGCCCTGGGCGTGGTCATCGACCTCGGTCCCGAGGGCGTCGCCCGCTGCGTGGCCGAGGCCGGCATCGGCTTCTGCTTCGCGCCCCGCTACCACTCCTCCATGCGCCACGCCGGGCCGACCCGGCGTGAGCTCGGCGTGCCGACGGTGTTCAACATCCTGGGGCCGCTCGCCAACCCGGCGCGCGTGCGCAGGTACGTGGTCGGCGTGGGCGATCCCACCATGGCCGAGCGCATGGCCGAGGTCCTGCTGCAGCACGGGACCGAGCGGGCCTTCGTCGTCCACGGGGGCGACGGCCTCGACGAGATCACCATCACCACCACGTCGAACGTGATCGAGGTGGTCGACGGCGACGTGCGCCCGCTGCTGGTCGACCCGCTGGCGTACGGGCTCGGCCCGGCCCGGCTCGAGGACCTCCGGGGCGGCGACCCGCCCACCAACGCCCGCCTGGCCCGGGCCGTCCTGGCCGGGGACCAGGGCCCGCACCGCGACATCGTGCTGCTGAACGCCGCCGCCGGGCTGGTGGCCGCCGGCCGGGCCGACGGCTACGACGCCGGGATCGAGATGGCCCGGACCTCCCTCGACTCGGGGGCGGCGGCCCAGGCCCTCGACCGCCTGGTCCACACCTCGGTGGCCGCCCGCACCGAGGGCCTCTAGGTCCCCGGGACCGCCTGGCCCGGCGCGGGCTTGCCCAGGTCGGGCCGGGCGACCCGGGTGGGGTCGGTCCCGGTGGCCCGGGCGCCGGTGCCGGTGGACGTGGTGGTGGCGTAGGGGCTCACCCGGTGGACGCCGGCGGCGGACTCGACCTCGGCGACCTCGGACCGGGCCTGCTCCAGCAGGTCGAGCTGGCGGGCCAGGTCGTCGAGGGCGGACTCCTGGCCGCGGGCGATCATGGGCGCCTGGGCCTGGGCGGCCAGCAGTGACACCTGCGAGGCGACCTGCTCGACCTTGCGGACCTGCTGGGCCAGGGCGGCCATCCGCAGGCGCCCCTCGCGACCCTTCAGCCGGGCGGCGATCACGACGTGGGTGTCGAGGGCGACGGCCTCGCGCTCGAGCTCGGCGGTGAGGTCGGCCAGGTGGGCGGCCGAGGGCGCCGCCGCGGTGGCCGCCCGGGCCACGGCGACGGCCGTGCGCAGCCGGCGGTGGAGGCGGGCCCCGGCCGTGGGGGCGCCCATCCACGAGGTCGGGGCCGAGGTCTCGACGGTGGGGCTGACCCGGTTGCGCCGGCGGATCGCTCGGGCCGCCAGGGCCAGGCCGGCCAGCATGACGAGGGCCGACACCAGCATCACCACGAGGAGGATGACGAGCAGCTCGGCCATGGCGTCAGGCTACCCGCCTCCGTTCTGAGCCAGGGTTCGGCCACGGGCGTCGCATGGGTGCCTCAGAACGGCTCGGGTGCCGGTCAGCCGCGGTTCTGAGGCAGGGGTCGGCCACCGGTGGCCCGCCGATGGCTCAGAACGGAACGGGGGCCAGGGCGGGGCGGCGGCCCGGGCGGGGGGCGTCGGCCCGGTCGCGGCGGGGAGCGGGGCCGGCGTCCCGCGGTCGCATCTCCGGCAGCGGCGGCCAGAGCGACACCAGCCCGCCGGTGCTGCTCGCCACCGTGACCCGGCCGAGGGCCCGGTCGAGCCAGGCCGCCACGCACAGCCGCTCGGCGTCGGCCCCCTCGGGGTCGAGGACGGGGTCGGGCGTCGGGGCGCCGGCCACGATGTCGAGGCTGCGCACCTGGCCGTCGGCGCCCCACGCCGCCACCAGCAGCCCGTCCTCCAGGACGGCCCCGGCGCCTCCGGGAAGGGCCAGCTCGGTGCGTCCCGAGGCCCGGAGGGCGTCGATGCGGCGGCGCCGCCGGAGGATCGCCACGACGGCGGCCGCTCGCTCGCGCACCTCGGCCGCCTCCTCGAAGCGCTCGGCGGCGGCGAGGGCGTCCATCCGCTCGGCCAGCGGCGAGAGGATGACGTCGGGTCGGGGGCCCCACCCGGCCCGTACGGCGGCCACGACGCGGCCGTAGACGGCGGGGTCCAGGTCGCCGGCGCACGGGCACAGGGCCCGGCCCAGCTGGGCGGCGGCGCACGGCGCTTCGCGCCGGCCGGCCGCCCCCGAGCACCGCCGGATGGGCAGCGCGGTCTGGACCGCCTCGACGACCCGCGCTGCGGCCCGGTGGTTCGGGAAGGGTCCGAGGTGGTCGGCGGGGTCGCCGCGCACGGCCTTGACCACGGACAGGCGCGGGTAGCGCTCGGGCGTGAGCCGGACCCAGGTCGGCCGGCCCCGGGCCCGCCCCTGCCGGTTGAACCGGGGGTCGAGGCTGCGGATGAGGCGCAGCTCGAGCACCGCCGCCTCCAGGGTGCTCGAGCACACGACGGTGTCGACGGCCTCGGTCTCGCGCAGGAGCTGGCCGACCTTCCGGCGCTCGTCGCTCGAGAAGTACGAGCGCACCCGGGACCGCAGGTCGGTGGCCTTGCCCACGTAGAGCACCCGTCCCCCGCGGTCGCGGAAGCGGTACACCCCCGGGGCCCGGGGCAGGCCCTGGGTCATCTTCAGCTTCGCCGCCTGCGGGTGGCCCGCCATGGTGGGCAGGCCGAGCAGGTCGTCGAGGCCGAGGACGCCGAGCCCGGCGGCCCGTTCGAGCAGCACGTGGAGGAGGTGCCCGGTGGCGAGGGCGTCGTCGAGGGCCCGGTGCGTCGGCCGGTGGGGGAGGCGGAACGCCCGGGCGAGGGTCCCGAGCCGGCAGTTGGGCACCTCGTCGCGGACCAGCCGGCGGGCCAGGGCGCAGGTGTCGACCGACTCGTTGGTGAAGCGGGTGTCGCCGTGGGCCTCCAGCGCCGCGTTCAGGAACCCGAGGTCGTAGCGGACGTTGTGGCCGACGATGACCGCATCGCCCACGAACTCCCGGAGCGCCGAGAGCACCGGCCCCAGGCGGGGGGCGGGGACGAGCATGGCGTCGGTGATGCCGGTGAGGACGGTGATCTGGGGCGGGACCGACACCCCCGGGTTGACGAGGGTCTGGAACGTCCCCAGCTCCTCGCCGCCCCGGAGCCGCACGGCGCCGATCTCGGTGATCCCGCCGTCGGCGGCCACGCCCCCGGTGGTCTCGATGTCGATGACGCAGAAGGTGACCTGGTGGAGCGGGGTCCCGAGGTCGTCGAGGCTGGCCTGACCGAGCACGGCGGAGGGGCGACGAGGCGACACCCGAACGAACGTACGGGTACGTGCGTTCGACGTCAATGGCCGGGACGGGTGGTCGGTACGATGCCGGCGTGACCGGATCGACCACCGCGACGCGGTACCGCTGCACCACCTGCGGGAACCTCACCCGCTTCGACGTCACCGCGACGCGACGCACCCGCTCGTTCCACCACTACACGGTGGGCGGCGAGCTCACCGTCGAGAGCAGCGAGGTGCTGGCCGAGGACGTCGAGTCGGTGGAGTGCGGGTGGTGCGGCCCCAGCGGAGCGGTGGAGACGCTCACCGAGGGCTAGAGGGACCGGGGCGCAGCCATGGTGTCCCCGAACCGCACGGCCCGCACCGCGCTCCTGCGCGAGGTGCTCGAGGTGGCCATCGCCGTGGGCCGGCGGGCCGACGCCGACGGCGTGCCGGTGCCGGGGCGGCTGCGCCCGGTGCTGTCGATGGCGCGGGTCGGCAGCCGGGCCCTCGCCGCCGCCGATCGGGCCGGCGACGACGACGCCTTCCGGGCCCTGGTGGCCGAGGCGGTCGCCCCCGAGGAGCTCGACGACGCCGGGCGGCTGTGGCTGACCCGCCCCCCGGGGTGGGAGGACCAGCTCGAGGAGCTGGTGCAGCGCCAGGCCGACGCCGCCGCCGAGGCCGACGCCCGACGCGCCCTCGACCGCGAGCGGCGGGCCCGGCGCCGGGCCGAGGAGGACCGCGACCGGGCCCGGGCCGACCTCGATCGGCTCCGGGCCGAGGTCGCAGCCCTGCGCGAGGACGTCGAGGCCGCCACCCGCCGGGCCGAGGAGGACGGGGCCCGCGCCGTCGCGGCCGCCGACGAGCGGGCCGCCGCCGTCCGGGCCCTCAAGCGGGAGGAGGCCCTCCACGCCCGCGCCCACGCCGAGCTCCGGGAGGCCCGCACCGCCCTGGCCGCGGCCGAGGCGGCGCGCGCCGCCGCGGTCCAGGCCATCGCCCCGGCCCCGGCGCCCGACCCTGCCGCGGCGCCGACCGCGGCGGCCCGCCCGCCGGCGGGCGGATCGGACCCCGACCGGCCGGCACCGGTCGTCGCCGCCGCACCGGCGGAGCCACCGATCGACCGGGGCGCGGCGGCTGCCGCCGTCGGCTCGGCGGCCCGGTCGGCCGCCGAGCTGGCCCGGGCCCTCGACGCCCTCGCCGCCACGTTCCGCCCGGTGGCGCCCGAGCCGGCCCGCCGTCCCCGCCGCCCCGAGGGCCCCGGCCCGGCCCGGCGGCAGCGCCCGTCGCTCCCGGGCGGGCTCCACGACGACTCCCCCGAGGCCGCCGCCCACCTCGTCCGCCTCGACGGCTGCGCCCTGCTGGTCGACGGGTACAACGCCACCATGGCGACCTGGCCCGGGCGCGACCTGCCCGAGCAGCGGCGGCGCCTGGTCGATGCCCTCGACCAGCTGGAGGCCCGCGTCGGTGTCGACGCCACCGTCGTGTTCGACGGCGTCGAGGAGGCGTGGCGGCGCTCGGCGTCGCGCCGGGTCGACGTCCGCTTCACCCCGGCGGGCGTCGAGGCCGACGACGTCATCCTCGACCTCGTCGACCGGCTCCCCCCGGATCGGCCCGTCGTGGTGGCGTCCGACGACCGGCGGGTCCGCACCGGTGCCCGCCAGCGCGGCGCCCACCCCATCGGCACCGAGCAGCTCCGCTCCCTGCTGGGCTAGGACTCCCACCGTGCCGCCGGACGCCTCCCCTCCCGTCTCGCTGGCGGCGGCGCCGATGGTCGGCCGGGCGCCGGAGCTGGCGGCCATCGCCGCCGTGCTCGACGCGCCGGAGGGGCGGGGCGTGCTGATCAGCGGGCCCATCGGGGTGGGCAAGACCCGCCTGGCCACCGAGGTCATGGGACGCCGGGCCGCCGGCGGCGCGGTCGTCCTCCGGGTGATCGCCACGTCGGCCACCGCCGACATCCCCCTGGGCGCCCTCGCCGCCGTGACGCACCTCGGCGTGCGGGCCGGTGACCGCCGCGAGGCCGTGGTCGAGCGGGTCGTGGGCGACCTGGCCGCCGCTGCCGACGGCGCCCCGCTGCTCCTCGTGGTCGACGACGTCAACCTGCTCGACCCGCAGTCCCACCAGGTCGTCCGCGCCCTCGTCGAGCGTCGGGTGGCCCGGGTGGTGGGCACGGCCCGCACCCCGGGCCCGCCCCTGCCGGCGCCGTGGACGACCCCCGGCGTCGTGCACCTCGCCCTCAACGACCTCGACGCCGACGGCGTGGCCGAGGTCCTGGTGGCGACGCTCGGCGGGCCGGTGGCCGGCGACATGACCCGACGCCTGGCGGCCGCCACCGAGGGCAACCCGCTGCTGCTGCGCGAGGCGCTCACGGTGGCCGGCCACGACGGCAGCCTCCGGCGCGTCGACGGCATCTGGTCGCTGGAGGACGCGGCCCAGCCCGTCGCCCGGCTCGGTGACCTCGTCGGTGGGCGGCTGGCCCAGCTGGCCACCGACGCCCGCGACGCCCTCGAGCTGGTGGCGGTGGGGGAGGTGCTGCCCCTCACCCTGGCCGAGACGCTGGTCGGCCCGGTCGTCCTCGCCGACCTCGAGCGGTCGGGGCTGGTGCTGCGCGACGCCGTCCTCGGGCTGCCGGTGATCCGGCCGTCGCACCCGTTCTACGGCGAGGCGCTGCGGTCCGGTCTCGGGCCCATCGCCCGGCGCCACCACGCCCGGCGCCTGGCCGACGCGGCCGAGGCGATGGGTGACTCGGGCGTCGACGTGCTGCGGGTGGTGGCGTGGCGGGCCGCCGCCGGTGGCCAGGTCGCGCCCGACCTGCTGGCCCAGGCCGCGCGCGAGGCCCGGCGGCGCTCCGAGTTCGACCGGGCCGAGGACCTGGCCAGCCGGGCCGTCGACGCCGGCGGTGGGGCTCCCAGCCTGCTGCTGCTGGGCGAGATCCAGAACGCGGTCGGTCGCTTCGAGGCCGCCGACGCGACCTTCGCCCGCGTCGTCGACCCCGTCCGGGCCGGCGCCGGACCGGACGGCGGGGGCGACGAGGCCGAGGCGTCGCTCGTCGGGCTCAGCGCCCTGGCCATGGCCTTCAACCGGGCCTGGGGGCTGGGCCGCCACGGCGACTCCCGGGAGCTCCTGCAAGACGTGTCCGCCGCCCTCGGCCGCGGTCCCGGCGCCGCCTCCGCCGTCGTGCACGAGCGTCGGGCCGAGCTGGCCGCCGACGCCGCCGCCCTCGCCGCCTTCTCCGGCGCGCCGCGCACGGCGGTCGAGGAGGCCCGGGTGGTCCTGGCCTCCGACCTCGCCCCCCGGGTGCAGGCCCGCGCCGCCTTCGCCCTCGCCGCCGGCCTCATCGGCGTGGGCCAGCCGGCGGCGGCCGTGGCCGCGTCCGACGAGGGCCTGGCCGCCCTCGATGCCCTGCCCGAGGGGTTCGGCCGGGTCACCTTCACCACCAACCTCCTGCTGACCCGCACCGTCGGGCTGGCCGAGGCCGGCCGGCTCGACGAGGCCGAGGTCGCGGCCGAGACGACCTACCGGCGATCGGTCGGGACCGCCTTCCTCACCGGCCAGGCCGTGTCGGCGTGGGCGCGGGGCCGGGTCCTGGAGCAGACCGGGCGGGCGGTGTCGGGGGAGCGCTGGCTCAGGGAGGCCCGGCTCCTCGAGCGCGACCTCCAGACGCGGGGCCGGCGCCGCTGGTCGCTGATCGGCCTCGGCCTGGCGCTCCTCGCCCAGGGTCGCACGGCCGATGCCGAGGAGGTCGTGACGACCCTCGACGCCCTGGACGTCGAGGACCCGGTGGACGACCGCTTCGTCGCCGGGGACGAGGTGCGGCTGCGGGCGGCGCTGCGCGCCGCCCACGGCGAGCTGACCGCGGCCGAGCGCCTCCTCACCGAGGGCGCCGAGCGGGCGGAGGGCGACGGCTGCGTCGGCGCCGCCGTGGTGCTGTGGCACGAGCTGGTCCTGGCCGGCACGTCCCGGCGGGCCATCGGCGTCGCCGCCGACCACCTGGTCGCCCTCGGTCCGAGCGCGGACGGCGTCCTGCACGAGGCCCGGGTCGCCGACGCCGCCGCCGTGCGCGACCGCGACCTCGACGGCCGGCTGGCCGCCGAGGAGGCGTTCGCCGCGGCCGGAGCGGCCCGGATCGCGGTCGTGGTCGCGCGCGGGGTCGCGGCCGAGGCCGCCCGCCAGGGCCAACGGGGCCTGGCCCGCACGGCCGAGGAGCGGGCGGCCGTCACCGCGGCGCGCTGCGAGGGCGGGGCGGACCAGACCGACGTGGCCGGCGGGGCGCTGGCCGGCCTCGGGCCGCGCCAGCGCGAGGTGGTGCTGCTGGCGGCCAAGGGCCTCAGCAACCAGGTGGTGGCCGAGCGCCTCGGCATCTCGACCCGGACCGTGGAGAACCACCTCCACCGGGCCTACGCCGAGCTCGGCGTCGACGGCCGCCGCGGCCTCACTGCCCTCCTCGAGCCCACCTAGCGATGCTTGGCACCGGTCGGCGGTCGGTGGTGTGGCCGCCGGACCGTTCTGACACCGCTGCCGGACACCGGTGTCGCCTGGCGCGAACAGAACGACCGTCGAGGCGGCCATCGCCGTTCTGACACCGCTGCCGGACACCGATGTCGCCTGCGCGAACAGAACCGAGGATGGCGACGGAGGCCGTTCCGATGGGCTAGGCGCAGACCAGGTCGGAGGGGGGCACCGCCAGGTCGACGAGGTAGGGCGTGACGGCGTCGTCGACGCAGTCGGAGAGCGAGCGGTAGGCGGTGTGGACGTCGCCCTCGTAGGTGACGAGCACCGAGCCGTCGATGAGCTCGGCCGCGTCCTCGGCCTGCTCGTAGGGCGTGGCCGGGTCGTTGGTCGTGCCGATGACGACGACGGGTGGGAGCCCGGCCAGGGCCGCCTCGTCGAGCGGGAGGAGGGGCTCGACCGCCTCCGGTGCGCCCCAGCAGCCGGGGTTGCCCGTCCCGAACCAGGCCCCCCAGAACGGCAGCTCCGCCGCCCAGTCCTCGGCCAGCGCCAGGTCGCCCTCGGGCTGCTCGGACCGCTCGGCCTGGTCGGCGCAGCGGATCGTGCTGCGGGCGTCGGCGTCGTCGGCCCACGTGCCGTCGACCTGGCGCCCGAGGTACTGGTCGCGGAGGGCCAGGAGGGTGCGCCCCTGGGCCGGGGTGCCCAGGGCCTCCTCCAGCCCCTGGTCGAGGATGGGCCAGCTGCTGTCGTCGTAGAGCGACGCGGCGACGGCGATGTACAGCTCGCCGACCCCGACGGTGCCGTCCCGCGGCGCGGCGTCGTCGACGCCCAGCTGGTACGACGCCTCGATGCGCTCGGCCTCCAGCCGGGCCACCAGGTCGAGGAGGGTCGCCTTGGGGTCCTCGCCGAGCGGGCAGGTCGCCCGGCGGGGGCAGTCGGCCAGGTAGGCGTCGAGGGTCCGCTCGAAGCCCTGGGCCTGGACGTGGGCGTCGACGATGGGGTCCACGCCGGGCACCGAGACGCCGTCGAGGACCATGGCCCGCACCCGGCCCGGGTACATCCGCAGGTACTCCATGCCGATCGTGGTGCCGTAGCTGTACCCGACGTAGGTCAGGCCCTCGTCGCCGAGGACGCCGCGGAGGGCGTCGAGGTCCCGCACCGTGGCCCGGGTGCCCACCACGGCGAGGAGGTCGCCGGCGGCCTGCTCGCAGCGGGCGACGGCGGCGGCGGTCTCGGTCCGGATGAGGTCGATGTCGGCCTGGTCCTCGACCGTCGGGTCGATGTCGGGCTCGAGCCAGTCCTGGTCGGTGGTGCAGTCGACGCGGTTGGCGCCGCCGGTGCCCCGGGGGTCCCACGAGACCACGTCGAAGCGCTCGGTCAGGCCGTCGGGGAGGCCGCTGCCCACGAACCCCTGGGTGAACTCGACGCCCGAGGCCCCGGGGCCGCCCGGGTTCACCAGGAGCGAGCCGATCCGGTCGCCCTCGGCCGGGTGCCGGGTGACGGCCAGGTCGATGGTGTCGCCCTCGGGGTCGGCCCAGTCCCGGGGGACGGTGAGGGTGGCGCACTCGAACGATCCGGCGCACGGGGCCCACGGCGACAGGGCGGCGAAGTCGGCGGGGACGTCGGGGCCGAGGTCGTCGCCGACCGGCGGGGGCGGATCGGAACCGGCGTCGGGGTCGGTGGTCGTGGTCGACGTGGGCGCGTCGGCGCCCGCCGGGTCGTCGCGCACCACCGCCGTCGGCTCCACGTCGGTGCACGCCGACACGACGAGGAGGAGGGCGGCCGCGGCCACGAGGAACGGGGAGGGGCGGCGACGCACGGCGTCATGGTGGCAGGTGCCGGCGGCCGCGCCGGGTCACGCCTCCGCCGACCGCGGCTCGTCCTGGTGGACGAGCGTCAGCGGAGCGGCGGCTCGGCGTTGGCCGGGTCGAGGTGGGACCCGGCGGCCACGACGGTGCCCGCCGCCAGCCGGCGGCCGGCGCCGACGAGCACGGGGTGCCGGGCCTGGGGGGCGCCGACCCGGCACCGGGCCCCGATGCGGACGTCCTCGGCCAGCACCGCGCGGGCGACGGACGCCCCCCGGCCGACCCGGGCGTCGTCGAACAGGACGCTGCGACGGACCTCGGCGTCGCGATCGACCACGACGCCGGGCCCGACGATCGAGTCGACGACGGTGCCCCGCACGACCGCGCCCGGGCTGATCCACGACCCCTCGACGTGGGCGGTCCCCTCGATGCGGGCCGGGACCCGGGGCACGGCCGGGCTGACGATCGGCCAGGCGGGGTCGTCGAGCCGGAATGGCGGGCGGGGTCGCAGCAGCTCGAGCTGGGCGTCGAGGTACGCCTCCGGCGTGCCCAGGTCGCGCCAGTGGCCCCGGTGCTCCCAGGCGTGGGTCCGGCCGCCGTCGATCACCGTCGGGACGAGGGCCTCGCCGAAGTCGCCCAGCGGCGCCCCCTCGGCGACCAGGGCCCTCAGCGTCCCCAGCAGCACGTCGGTGCGGTAGACGAAGACCTCGGTCGCCGCCGTGCGGTGGGGGGCGTCCTCGGGCTTGACGTGCATCGCGGTCACCCGGCCCCGGGCGTTGACGTCGACGAGGGCGTGCCGCGTCGGGTCCTGGCTGCGGTCGAGCTCGGTGGTGACGATGGTGAGGTCCGACCCCCGCTCGCGGTGGTCCTCGACGATCGCCTCGAGGTCGAGGGCGCACAGGTGGTCCGCCGAGGCGACGATGACGACCTCGGGACCGGCGGCGTCGATGAGGCGGGCCTGGCGGGCGAGGGCGTCGGCGTTGCCCGCGGCGAAGCCCTCGCCGTCGGCGCCCTGGAACGGGGGGAGCATCCGGAGCCCGCCGCGGCCCCGGTCGAGGTCCCACGGCCGCCCCCCGGCCAGGTGCTCGTTGAGCAGGTGGGGCTCGTACTGCTGGACGATCCACACGTCTGTCAGGCCGCTGTTGGCCGCGTTCGACAGCATCAGGTCGATGAGCCGGAAGGTCCCGCCGACGGGGAGGCTGGGCTTGGCCCGCCCGACGGTCAAGACGTCGAGGCGCGAGCCCTGGCCCCCGGCGAGGATGATCAGCAGGGCACGGCGCATCGCCGCACGCTCCCACGTCTGCGCCCCGCCAACCTCTCCGCCCGCAACTAGACCGGTCGGTCAAGCGCACGTAGCCTGCGGCGCCATGTACCAGTGGACGGACGAGCAGGAGATGGTGCGCGGCGCGGTGCGCCAGTTCATCGACAAGGAGATCCGCCCGCGGATCGATGAGTTCGAGCACGGCGACACCCCGCCCTACGACGTCCTGCGCAAGCTGTTCAAGGACTTCGGCATGGACGTCGCCGCCCGCGAGCGCTTCGCCAAGGGCATCGAGTTCGAGAAGCGGGTCGCGGCGGCCGTCGAGGCCGGCGAGACCCCGCCCGAGAAGCCCAAGCGCGACGGCGGCGACGGCGGCGCCTCGTCGCTGACCCTGATCCCCATCATCGAGCTGTGCCGGGTGTGCCCGGGCATGGTCACGGCCATGGGCGTGTCGATGGGCCTGACCTCGGCGGCCATCTCGTCCAAGGGCACCATCGCCCAGAAGGAGCGGTGGGTCCCCGAGCTGCTGACCCTCGAGAAGATCGGCGCCTGGGCCATCACCGAGCCGGGCTCGGGCTCCGACGCCTTCGGGTCGATGAAGGCCAGCGCCCGCCGCGACGGCGACGAGTACGTCCTCAACGGGTCCAAGACGTTCATCACCAACGGCCCCTACGCCGACACCATCGTCTTCATCTGCAAGCTCGACGAGGGCAACGACCCCTCCGAGCGCAAGATCCTCTCGTTCGTGCTCGACAAGGGCATGCCCGGGCTCGAGCAGTCGAAGCCCCTCCGCAAGATGGGCATGCACTCCTCGCCCACCGGCGAGCTGTTCCTCGACGACGTGCGCGTCGGCATCGACCGCCTCGTCGGCGAGACCGAGGACGTCGCCTCCGGCGGTCGCGAGGGCGCCAAGGCCACCTTCATGCAGGAGCGCTCCGGCGTCGCCGCCATGGCCCTCGGCATGATCGAGGAGTGCCTCGACCTGTCGGTCCAGTACGCCAAGGATCGGGTCCAGTTCGGCCAGCCCATCGGCGAGTTCCAGCTGATCCAGGACAAGCTCGCCCGCATGGAGGTCGCCCGCCTCAACGTGCAGAACCTGGTGTTCCGCACCATCGAGATGTCGGCCGCCGGGCACAGCATGACCCTCGCCGAGGCGTCGGCCATGAAGCTCTACTCGGCCCGGGCCGCCACCGAGGTCGCCCTCGAGGCCGTCCAGCTCTTCGGCGGCAACGGCTACATGAGCGAGTTCCGCGTCGAGCAGCTCGCCCGCGACGCCAAGGTCCTCCAGATCTACGCCGGCACCGACGAGATCCAGATCACCCACATCGCCAAGGACCTGTTGCGCCGCTGATCCCACCCGTTCTGTCAATCCCCATGGGGCGTGGAGGCGCATGGGGATTGACAGAAGCGATCAGTCGGCCCCACGACGGCCCGGTGCGTGCCCCGGCGGGTGCGGGGCAGGGCGGCCGGGCCGTCGGCGCGCCTGCGTCGCGACCCACCGCTGGAGGAGACGACATGGCCGAGCACGGGACCGATCGGGACCACGAGGACGAGGCCGCCGGATCCGACGACGAGGACGAGGCCCTCGTCGCCGCCGAGGGCGCCGGGACCGAGGTCCCCGAGTCGGTCCCCGACGCGTACCAGCAGGCCGCCGAGGCGGCCGCTGACGTCAGGGACGAGACCTGAAGGCCGACCCGGCGGGGACGGCGTGACCGGCATGACCCGGCCGTGACGTTCACGGGCGCGATCGGCGGGTAGGGGCCGGGGGTTCGCAACCGAAGGAGCACCACCATGAGCAGCGGGAACGCCGATCAGACCAAGGGCCGTGTCAAGGAGGCTGCGGGCAGCCTCACCGGCGACAAGGACCTCAAGAACGAGGGCAAGGTCGATCAGGCCTCGGGTGACGTGAAGAACAAGGTCACCGGGGCCGTGGACTCGATCAAGAAGAAGCTCACCGGCAAGTAGCCCTCCCGGTCACCGACCCGACGCCCCGCCTCCGCACAGGCGGGGCGTCGTCGCGCCCCGGCCCGGTCAGGGCAGGCGCAGGGCCAGCAGGTGCGACACCTCGCCGCCCGAGATCGGCCACACGATGGTGTCGCCCACCACCGCCGGCCAACCGTTGACGGCGCCGCCGGCGTCGTGGCGCCAGACCTCCTCGCCCGACTCCCGGTCGTAGGCGAGGAGGAGGCCGCCGTAGGTCGACGTCAGCACCAGGTCGCCGACCACCGTGGCCCCGCCGAGGGCGTCGCCGGGGAGCTCGGTCGCCCACAGCTCGTCCCCGGTGGCCAGGTCCAGGGCCACCAGGTCGCTGGGGTGCGAGCCGAGCTGCGGGGCCAGGTTGAACAGGGCCTCGGGTGAGTCGTAGGTCGAGGGGGCGTTGACGACGGCGACGTAGCCGACCCCGTCGGCGGCGGCCGGCGGCGTCTCGACGCCGCCCAGCACCCCCGGCAGGACGGTCGTCGGGGCGTCGAAGGTGGACAGCTCGTCGTTCTGGTGCATGCCGACGGCGACGTCCCACCGGACCTCGCCGGTCACCGGGTCGTAGCCCAGGACGCGGCCGCCCTTGCCGGTGTGGACGAGCACGGCCTCCCCGGCGGCGTCGGCGGTGAGGATCGTCAGCACCATGTCGCGGTCCCAGATGTCGTGGGGGAAGACCTGGTGCTTCCACGTGACCTCCCCGGCCGGGTCGATGGCGAGGGCGCTGTTCGTGTCCTCGTTGGCCCCCGGTCGGCTCGCCCCGGCCGGGAAGCCGGGGGCGCCGGGCGACGGCCACGGGTTCGACGTCCCCCAGTAGCTGGTCCCGGTCTCGGGGTCGACCGCCGGTGGGTACCAGGCGCCTCCGCCATGGTTGACCTCCGGGTTGCCCCACAGGTCGTCGGGGACGGTCTCGACCTGCCAGACGATGGCTCCGTCGCGCTGGTCGAGGGCGTAGAGGGTGCCGCGGGACCCGGGGGCCAGCGCCTGGGTCGAGACGAGCACGCACCCGCCGACGAGGGCGGGCGCCATGTCGACCTGGTTGCCCGGGGCCGCCTCCAGGTCGCGCTCCCATCGGACCTCGCCGCTGGCCATGTCGTGGGCGGCGACGGTGGCGGTGTCGGAGATCCCGAAGACCTGGCCCCAGCCGACGGCGACACCGGCCGGGCCGAAGATGGAGACGTGCCGCTCGACCGACCACTCGCCGTCCCCGTCGGCGAGGGCCACGGCGTGGGTGCTGCCGTCGAGGGCGCCGACGTACACCGTGCCGTCGACCACGACGGGTCCGGTGGTGAGGTTGCCGAAGGCCGCCTCGCCGGGGACGTCGTAGGTCCACGCCTCCTCCAGGTCGCCGATGGTGGCGGCGGTGATGGGCGAGCCGGGCACCGCCCGGGTGTTGCCCGCGTCCACGTTGGGGGACGGCCAGCCGGCGTCGTCGGTCGTGACCTCGGGCGGGAGCCCGGTGGCGCACCCGTCGCCCGACGGCGTCGTCCCGGGCTCCGACGCAGACGCCGGCTCCGACTCCGTCGTCGGTCCGGTCGCGGGATCGCCGTCACCGTCGGCGGAGCACCCGCCGGCCAGCAGGACCCCGACCACCATCGCCACTGCCCCCATCCCTGCGGCACGCATCGGGGAACCCTGGCACGTGGCGGCAGACCCGACCGATCAGCCGCCGTGGTCGTGGGGGCCGTCGATCCGATCGGGGCCCTCGCCGTCCTCGGTGACGAGGACCTGGCCCATCATCCCGTTGTCCTCGTGGCGGAGCAGGTGGCAGTGGTACATGTACGGCGTCTCGGCGTCGGCGTGGTGGCTGAAGCGGATCAGCAGGCTGACCCGGGAGCTGCTGGGCAGGAACACGGTGTCCTTCCACCCGGACAGCTCGGGGGGCGGGTCGTCCCCGTCGACCGACAGGACCCGGAACTGGACGTCGTGGAGGTGGAAGCTGTGGCCGGTGCCGTCGGCCCGGACGTCCCACCGCTCGACCGACCCGGCCCGCACGACGGTGTCGATGCGCTCGGGGTCCATCTCCCGCCCGTCGATCTCGCTGACCCCGTTCAGGTGGAAGCTGCGCTCGGCCACGGCGTCCTCGGGGCCGAACGACGGCGGGTCGCCCAGCTCCTCGGGGACGGTGGGCGACGGCGCCAGCTCCCCGGCCGCCCGCAGCTGGAGGACGTCGAAGCTGTCGTCGCCGCCCTCGAAGCGCTCGAGCGGGCCCAGCCCGAGGGCGGGCGGGAACGATCGCAGCACCGTCCGCTCGCCGGGCTCGACGGCGACGACGACCTCGGCCCGCTCGCCGGGGGAGAGCCGGATGCGGTCGAGGTCGACCGGTGCCTCCAGCAGCCCGCCGTCGGTGGCGACCAGCTGGAAGGGGCGGTCGTCGGAGAAGCCGAAGTCGTAGACCCGGGCGGTCGAGGCGTTGAGCACCCGCAGGCGCACCCGCTCGGTCGTGACGTCGAGGTGCGGGTCCCAGGTCCCGTTGACGAGGAGCTCGTCGCCCAGCCGCCCGGTCTGGGTGAGGAAGCCGCTGCCCTCCTCGAACGTGCCGTCGCCGGCGAACGAGCGGTCCTGCACGATGACGGGGATGTCGTCCACGCCGTACTCGTGGGGCAGCTCGTCGGAGGCCGAGCCCTCCTCGTCGACGATCACCATGCCCGCCAGGCCCCGGTGGACCTGGTCCTCGGTCTGCTCGTGGGGGTGCGGGTGGTACCAGAGCGTCGCCGCCGGCTGGTCGACCGTCCACCGGGGCCGCCAGGTGTCCCCGGGGGCGATGGGGCTGTGGGGTCCGCCGTCGGCCACGGCGGGGAGGCTCATGCCGTGCCAGTGGGTCGTGGTGGTCTCGTCCAGCTCGTTGGTGACGCGCACCTCGACGTCCTCGCCGCGGTGCATGCGCAAGGTGGGGCCCAGGTACGGGCCGTCGTAGCCGAGGGTCGGGGTGGACAGGCCGGGCTTGAACGACGACGTGCTGGCGGCGGCGGTGAGAGAGAACACCCGCCGGCCGTCCTCGATGGTCCCCTCGTCGAGCGGCGGGATCGCCAGATCGTTGGCGAAGGAGAGCTCGCCGACCGTCGACACCTCCCGGCTGTCCCAGACCCGGTAGACGACGACCGCCACGGCGGTGACGACGAGGGCCCCGGCGAGGCCGAGGGCGAGGAGGACCCGCAGCCAGACGCGCCGGTCGCGGCGGGGGGCAGGGGCGGGGACGGGCACCATGGCCCTGACGGTACGGACGGGCCCGGACGCCGAGAATGCCGTGCACCCCCGTCGTCGGGGTGGGGCTGGCCCCCGGTCAGACGCCGAGGGAGCGGCCGATGATCTCCTTCATGATCTCGGTGGTGCCGCCGTAGATGGTGGTGATGCGGGCGTCGAGGTAGGCCCGGGCGATGGGGTACTCGAGCATGTAGCCGTAGCCGCCGTGGAGCTGGAGGCAGCGGTCGACGGTGCGCTTCTGGAGCTCGGTGCACCACCACTTGGCCTCGGCCGCCTCCTCGGCGGTGAGCTCGCCGGCGACGAGGGCCTCGACGCAGCGGTCGACGAACACCCGGGCCAGGTCGATCTCGGTGCGGAGGGTGGCCAGCTCGAAGCGGCTGTTCTGGAACGACCCGATGGGCTGGCCGAAGGCGGTGCGCTCCTTGACGTACTCGAGCGTCCACCCCAGGGCGGCCTCGGCGGCGGCGACCCCGGCGGCGGCGATCGAGAGCCGCTCCTGCGGGAGGTTGTGCACCAGGTGGACGAACCCCTGGCCCTCGGTGCCGAGCAGGTTCTCGACCGGGACGGAGACGTCGGCGAAGGACAGCTCGGCGGTGTCCTGGCTGTGCAGCCCGATCTTGTCCAGGTTCCGTCCCCGCTCGAAGCCGGCCATGCCCCGCTCCAGGACGAGCAGGCTCATCCCCTTGTGCCGCTGGGTGGGGTCGGTCTTCACCGCGGTGATGACGAGGTCGGCGTTGATGCCGTTGGTGATGAAGGTCTTGGACCCGTTGACGACGTAGTGGTCGCCGTCGCGGATGGCGGTGGTGGTCATCGACGCCAGGTCCGACCCGATGCCGGGCTCGGTCATGGCGATGGCCGTGATCAGCTCGCCCGAGCAGATGCCCGGCAGCCAGCGCTGCTTCTGCTCCTCGGTGCACAGCGAGAGGAAGTAGGGGAGGCAGATGTCGTTGTGGAGCGTCAGCCCCAGGCCGGCGCCGCCGGTGCCGGCGTAGGCCAGCTCCTCGCCCAGGATCAGGTTGAAGCGGAAGTCGTCGACCCCGCCGCCGCCGTACTGCTCGGGCACGTCCATGCCGAGGAACCCGGCCGCGCCGGCGGTGGCGAACAGCTCGCGGGGCACGATGCCGTCACGCTCCCATTCGAGGAACGACGGGACGACCTCCTTGGCGACGAAGGTGCGGACGCTGGAGCGGAACTGGTCGTGCTCGTCGGCGAACAGGGTGCGGCGCATGGCCGCGAGGGTACGCGGCGCGGTGCGGACCTCAGCCGGCGATCGCCGTCCGGCGGGCGGCCTCGAGCTGGGAGGCCCCGGGCGGGAAGGCCCAGTGGAAGGTGGCCAGGCCGGCGTTGACCCACGGGCGCACGACGAGGGCGTCGACGGGCGGGACGGCGGGGAGGCGGAGGGCGCTCTGGGCCCACCACGGGAGCAGCCCGATGGCGGCGCTGGCCACGGCGGCGTGGGCGGGCCGCGCCAGGAGGGGAAGCGGCGGGTTGAGGAGGAACCGGACCGTCGCCCGGCCGTCGGCGGTGAGGCGGAGGTCGGGGCGGCGGTCGGCCAGCCACCGCTCGGTGCCGGCGGCGGTGGTCGGCACCTCGGCCGACCCGAGCAGGGCCGCGACCCGGGCCATCTCGACGCAGTAGGCGTCGGTGTCGGCGCCCCGCAGGCGGTCCCGGCCGTAGGCCCGGTTGGCGGCGAGGAACGAGTCGACCTCGGTGACGTGGACGAAGGCGACCAGCTCGGGGTCGGAGGCGTCGTAGGGCGTCCCGTCGGCGGTGGTGCCCCGGACCCGACGGTGGACGCGGCGGACCGTGCGCGCCGCCCGCTCGGCGTCGGCGGTCGTGCCGAAGACCGTGGCGATGACGAAGCGCGACGTGCGCTCCAGGCGGCCGAACGGGTCGTCCCGGAACGACGAGTGCTGGGCGACGCCGGCCATCACCGCCGGGTGGAGGGCCTGGAGCAGCAGGGAGCGGAACCCTCCGATCACGGTGGCGGCGTCGCCGTGCAGGCGCCACGCGGCGCTGTCGGGTCCGAACAGGCCGGGGTCGGGGCTGGTGACGTCGACGAGGTCGGCGGCGGTGGCGGGCGGACCGTCCCCACCGGGGTCCACGGCCCGCACCGCAGCCCGGAGCACGGCTCGGGGATCGAGCGGCGACGTCATGGGACGAGCCTACGGATCGGCCCCTAGGGTCGTCGGGTCATGCGCACGGTGCTGGTGGTGACCGGGGGGGACCCGCCGCACCCGGGCCTGGTGCTGCCGGACGCCGACGTGGTGGTGGCCGCCGACTCGGGCGCCGACCACGCCGTGGCGCTGGGGCTCGGCGTCGACGTCCTCGTCGGCGACCTGGACTCGGTCGCCCCCGCCACCCTCGCCGCCGTCACCGACGGCGGGGGCGAGGTCGTCCGCCTCCCGCGAGACAAGGACGCCACCGACGTAGAGCTGGCCCTCGCCTCGGCCCCCGCCCGCACCGCCGAGCGGCTGGTGCTGGTGGGCGGGCACGGTGGGCGGCTCGACCACGCCCTGGCGACCATGGGGGCCCTCGCCGCCGTCGCCGCGCCCGGTCGCCGGGTGGAGGCCTGGATGGGCCCCGCCCACGTCGCCGTGACCGTGGACGAGGTGGTGGTCGAGGGTCGGGTCGGCGAGCTGGTGTCGCTGATCCCCGTCGGGGGCGCGGTCGCCGGGGTCACCACCGTCGGCCTGCGGTGGCCCCTGGATGCTGCCCTGCTGCCGTTCGGGTCGACGTGGGGGGTCAGCAACGAGGTCGCCGCCCTCCCCGCCGGGGTCCGGGTGACCGACGGGGTGCTGGCGGTCGTGCGCCCGCACGCCCTGGTCCCCGAGCGCGACGATCCCGGCCACGTCCCCCGGTCCTGACATGCTGGCCGCCGTGGACGTCACCGCCGACATGGAGGCCCGGGCGGCGCCCGTCGCCGTCTTCACCTGGATCGAGGACCTGTCCCTCTACCCCGAGTGGCTCGGGCTGGTGAGCCGGGCCGAGCCCGCGGCCGCCCACGCCAACGACGAGGGTCCGGCCTGGTCGATCGACCTCCGTGCTCGGGTCGGGCCCCTCGCCCGGGCCAAGCGGCTGCGCATGGTGCGGACCGTGCACGAGTCGCCCCACCGGGTCGCCTTCGAGCGCCGTGAGCACGACGGCCGCCACCACTCGCCGTGGATCCTGCGCGCCGACGTCGAGGAGGTGGGCGACGGGACCCGCCTGACGATGCGCCTCCACTACGGCGGCACCCTGTTCGGGTCGGTTGCCGACCGTCTCCTCCGCGACGAGATCGCCCGCTCCCGTCCCCGCCTGGCCGCCCTGGTGGAGGAGCCGGTCTAGACGCTCGTCGGGCTGCGGGCGCCGGTCGATCCGATCGCGCCGCACCGGCGCGCGTCGGTTCAGGTGATCTCGGTGCCGTCGGGTCTGGTGATGTGCCAGGTGCCGGTGGGGTCGCGCCAGGTGGTGTAGCCGTGGGTGCGGAGTCGGTTGTGCCTCCCGCAGGCGGGTCCCCCGTTGCGGGGGTTGGTACTCCCTCCGCCTTCGCCGGTGCGGCCTGTGCTCCAGGGGGTGAGGTGGTCGCTCTGGCAGTCGGTCACGGGGACGTGGCATCCGGGCCAGTAGCAGGTGGTCGATGAGAGCTTGACGGCCAACGCGGCGGGGCCGGTGAAGAGCCGGCTCTTGCGGCCGAGGTCGATCACGACCGAGTCGGACCCGACGACCACCCGCCGGACGTGGCCGATCAACGCGGCGGCGACCGCGGCGGTGGGCTCGACGGGGTGGCCGTCGAGGGTGGAGCACCGCCGCCCCGCAGCGGGGAAGGTGGCCCGGGCGTCGTCGACGGGGGTGGGGTCGATGCCGGCGAGGCGGGCGGCGATGTGTTCGAAGGTGGGTTGGTCGATGACCACGTTGGTCACCACCTGGGACCCGCCGGTGCTGGTGGCGTGGTGGGCGGCGGCGGAGCGGAAGATCTCCTCGAGGGCGTCGAAGCGGCGCTGGGCGTCGGTGCGGGGCAGGTCGGCGGTGGTGGCGGCGTCGCCGTGCTCGGCGCGGGCCTTGTCCCAATCAGCGAGGGTCTCGGCCTTGAGCTGGGCCTGGAAGATCGACCACAGCTCGGCCCCGACCAACGACCCACACCGACCGGTGATCTCCCAGCCGCCGTCGAAGTTCTGGTGCAGCCGGGCGTCGCGCTTGTCGTGGGCGGCCTGGTCGCGGTCGCGGGTGCCGTCCTCGTCGACGAGGCTCACCCACTCCCGGACCTTCTGATCGAAGACCCGGTAGGCGTCGGCGGCGGCTTCGGCGGCGAAGGAGGCCTCGTTGGCCTCCACCGCATCCCGGACCCGCGGGTTGGCATGAGCGCGAGCGATCCGTTCGACCTGGCAGCGACCGATGGCCCCATCGGCGAACGCCTGGTGCACCGACGGCAACGACCGCAGCGCCTTGGCACACGCGGCCCGCCGGGCCGCCTCCCGGGTCGAGAGGTTGGCGTGATGGCGGACCATCACCTTGGCCGAGGCGTGGCCGTCGGCGGCGTGGACCCCGGTGCGGTCGATCTCGGACACCAGGTCGATCTGGAGGGACTGGACCCGGCGGGCCACGTTCTCCAACCGGATGGTCAGAGCCCGGGCATCGGCATCATCGACGGGGGTGACCCCGGCGGTCTGCAACCGGTCGACGGCCGCGTCGAGGGCATCGAGCCCCTCGGCCGTCGTCGGATCGCACACCATCTCCATACCCCGAACCCTACGCCGGGGGTGTGACAGTCAAGCCGACGCAAACCCTTGCCCCACAAGGGTTCGGCGTGATCCGACACGGCACCCGGGACCCCCCTGCACCGCCGTGCCTCTCCACGATGGGGCAGCATCCGCGGCGCGCAGCCGCGACCCGGTGGGCTGGCGCCGATCCACCTGCGTCGGCGTGCCGAGGCGCTCGCCACGACCCCCAGCGGGTGCGGCTCGTGCGGAGGAGCGCAGCGTCAAACAGCCACCAGGTGGGGTGCCGGGTGACCGCCCGGTGGTCTGCCCGATGCTCTCGGCGACCGCCCGGAGGACGGGCTCAGGGCGAGAGGCGGCGCTACAGCTCGGCGAAGATCGCCCGCACCTCGTCGCTGACGGCCACGTCGGCCGGCGTCTGGCCCTCGTCGTTGCGGGCGTTGGGGTCGGCGCCCCGCTCGAGCAGCAGGCGGACCATCGCCGGGCGGTCGTTGTGCGACGCGGCGTGCAAGGGGCGGAAGCCGCCGCTCATGGTGGCGTCGGCGTCGGCGCCGTGGTCGAGCAGGAGGTGGACCACGACCTCGTGGGATCCGGCGGCGGCGGCGTTGATGGGGTGGACGGCGAGGTCGTTGGTCGAGACCGGGTCGCACGGCGCGCCCCGGTTGAGGAGCAGCTCGGTGGCCTTGACGTGCCCGAAGAAGGCGGCGAGGTGCAGCGGGGTGAACCCGTCGTCGGCGATCGCGTCCCGCCGGTGGGGCTGGGTGTCGAGGGCATCGTGGAGGGCGTCGACGTGGCCGAGGGCGGCGGCGTCGAACACGTCGAGCGGAGGCTCGGCGCCGAGCAGGTCGGCGACCAGCCCCGGCATGTGGGCGTAGGCGGCGAGGCGCACCAGGGAGGCGCCGCGGGGCCGTTCGCCGGCCAGCTCGGGGTGGCGCGCCAGGGTCTCGCGGGCGGCCGGCTCGTCGCCGTCGTCAACGGCCGTCAGCAGTGCATCGAGAGGACGACCCCTCCCCCCGAGGCGGTCAGGCACGGGAGCAGGTTAGTGGGGCCGGCGACCGCCGATAGCGTGGACCCCGTTCGCCACCCCCGGGAGCTCGTCATGGTCGACGTCACCGACGCAACCTTCATGCAGGACGTCATCGAGAAGTCCAAGGAGGTCCCCGTCGTCGTCGACCTGTGGGCCCCGTGGTGCGGCCCGTGCCGCCAGCTCGGCCCCATCATCGAGGACGTGGTCGACTCCCACGACGGCGACGTCGTCCTGGCCAAGGTCAACGTCGACGAGAACCCGCAGGTGTCCCAGGCGTTCCGGGTCCAGGGCATCCCCGCCGTGTTCGGGCTGCGCAACGGCAAGGTCATCGACAGCTTCGTCGGAGCCCAGGGCAAGGACGCCGTGTCGGCCTTCGTGCAGGGCCTGCTCCCCACGGCCGAGGAGGGCGAGGTCGCCCGCCTGCTCGCCCTCGGCGACATCCCGTCCCTGCGCCTCGCTCTCGAGCTCGACCCCGCCAACGAGGAGGTCACGCTGGCCCTGGCGTCGGCGTTCGTCGACGACGACCGGGCCGACGAGGCCCTCGAGCTGCTCCAGCGCATCCCCGAGTCGTCCGCCAGCCGTCAGATCGCGGCCCGGGCCCGCACCGGCGGCGTCCCCGACGACGAGGACGGCGTCGACGCCCGCCTCGACGACCTGCTCGAGGTCGCCGGCGACGACGACGCCGCCCGCCAGGAGCTGATCGACCTGCTCGAGGTCCTCGGTCCCGAGGACCCGCGCACCGCCCAGTACCGCAAGGCCCTCACCGCCAAGCTCTTCTGACCCCCGTGGCGATCCGCCGGGCCGACGGCCACTGGCTGTGGGTCGGGGGGCCCGTCCCGCCCGGCGCCGCCGCCATCACCCTGGGCCGGCTCGTGTCGGTCCGCCGGGCGGCAGCCGGCAACGCCCGGCTGCTGCGCCACGAGGCCGAGCACGTCCGCCAGTGGTCCGAGCGGGGGGTGGCCGGGTTCCTGGTCCGGTACCTCGGCGACTACGCCCGCCTGCGCCTCCGAGGGTGGCCCCACTGGTCGGCCTACCGGCGCATCGGGTTCGAGGTCGAGGCCGAGTGGCGGGCTCGCCGGCCCGACCTCCCCGTCGTCCGCTGACGCCGCCCCGCTGTCGCAGGGGGCGCCTACACTGACCCCCGACCCACCCGGTGGCGGACGCCGGAGTGGTGGCACTTCCCCGTGCAGACCGTCGTCGCCGGCGCGCCCGGCGACCGATGCCCGGAGGTGCCCGTGCCGGGACCCTCGTCCCCACCCGACCTGGAGCCCGACGGGCTCGGCCCGTCACCCGACGACCTCGGGCTCCCGCCCTCCTCCGACACCCGGCTGCCGCCCTGGCTCGAGGCGGCGCGCCGTCGCCTGGGCCTCGACGGTCGGGCCCTGGCGTGGATCGTCGCCGCCGTGGCGGCGCTGGCGGTCGGGGTGTGGCTGCTGCGCCCCGCCCCCGCCCCGGTCGAGGAGACGCTGCCCATGGCGTCGAGCTCGGCGCCCGCCGCCGACGGCGCGTCGGCCCCCGTCCCGTCCTCGTCGACGTCATCGGTGCCGTCCGAGGTGGTGGCCCACGCTGCCGGCGCGGTGGTGCACCCGGGCGTCTACACGCTCGACCCCACGGCGCGGGTCGACGACCTGGTCCGGGCCGCAGGCGGGCTGGCGCCCGACGCCGACGCGGCCCGGATCAACCTGGCGGCGCCGCTGGCCGACGGAGCGCGGGTGTACGTGCCCCGCATCGGGGAGGGCGAGGCCCCGCCGGTCGTCGGGCCCGAGGAGGCGGCCCCGCCCGGTGGCCCCGATCCCTCGGCGCCGGGAGCCGACGGCGATGCCCCCGACGCCCTGATCGACCTGAACACGGCGAGCGAGGAGGAGCTCGACGAGCTGCCCGGTGTCGGCCCGGCCATCGCCGCCGCCATCGTGGCGTTCCGGGAGGAGAACGGCGGCTTCGCGTCGGTCGACGACCTCCTCGACGTCCGGGGCATCGGCGAGGCCAAGCTGGCCGAGATCCGGCCCCTGGTGACGGTGTGATGGGCGCCGCCGAGCCGGACCGCAGCGGCGACCCGGTGCCGGCGACCGGGGTGCCCGAGGCCCCCGGCCCGGTGCGGGCCCTCACCCCGGCCGGCGCCGTCGGCCTGGCCGCAGCCGTGGCCGGTGGGTGCCTCGTGGCCCACCCTCTGTCGCTGCTGGTGCCCGGTGCCGTCGGGGGCGTGGCCCTCCTCCTGCGGCGGCCCCTGCTGCTGGTCGTCGCCGCCGCCCTCGCCGCCTCCGCGCTCGGGGCCCGGGCCGAGGCCGGGCTGGCCCCACCCGACCGGGCCTCGGTCGACGCCGAGGTCACGCTGGTCAGCGACCCCGAGGTCCGGTTCGGGCGGGTCGAGGCCATCGCCCGGCTGCGGGGGCGCCTGGTGCTCGTCGAGGCCGACGGTCCCGCCGCCGACGTGGTGGCGGTCCGGCTGGCCGGCGAGCGGGTCCGGGTCGCCGGTCGGCTGGGACCACCGCCGGCCGACGCCCCGTGGCTGCGGGTCCGCCACGTCTCCGGTGCCGTCGAGGTGTCCCGCGCCGCGCCGGGCGCCGAGGCCGCACCTCCCTGGCGGGTGGCCAACCGGGTCCGGCGGGTGCTGGCCGCCGGGGCCGAGCACATGGGCGACGATCGCCGATCGCTCTACCTCGGCCTCGTCCTGGGCGACGACCGCGACCAGCCGCCGACGCTGACCGACGACTTCCGGGGCTCGGGGCTGTCCCACCTCCTGGCCGTGTCCGGCCAGAACGTGGCCTTCGTCCTGGCCCTGGCCGGGCCCGCCCTCCGGCGCCTGACGATCGGGTGGCGGGTCCTCGCCGTGGCCGGGCTGCTGGGCCTCTTCGTCGTGCTGACGAGGGGCGAGCCGTCGGTGCTGCGGGCCGTGGCCATGGCCGGCGGCGCCGCCGTCGCCGCCGCTCGCGGTCGTCCCACCCCCGGGCTCCAGCTCCTGGGCCTGGCGGTGGCCGGGTGCCTCCTGGTCGACCCGCTCCTGGTCGGGTCGGTCGGGTTCCACCTGTCGGTGGCGGCGACGCTCGGGATCCTGGTGATCGGACCCCGCCTCGCCGCCGTCGTCCCCGGTCCACCGGCCATCGTCCTCCCGGTCGCGGTGACGGCCGCAGCCCAGCTCGGCGTGGCGCCGTTGGTGGTGGCCAGCTTCGACGGCGTGCCCGTCGCCGGTCTGGTCGCCAACGTCCTGGCCGCGCCGTCGGCGGCCGTGGTCATGACGTGGGGCCTGCCCGCCGGGTTCGTCGCCGGGCTGGCGCCCGCCCCCCTCGACGCCGTGCTCCACCTGCCGACCCGTCTGGCCCTGGGGTGGCTGTCCGCCGTCGCCCGCGGTGCGGCCAGCGCCCCGCTGGGCCTGCTGGGCGGGGTCGAGGTGGCGGTGCTGGCCCTCGCCGCCGGCCTGGCGGTGGTCGCCGGTCGCTGGTCCCGACCCGGGCCGGCCCGCCTCGTCGCCGCCGTCGTGGCCGCGGCCGCCCTGGCTGCGCCGGCGATCGCCCTCCGGCACCCGCCCCCGCACGTCGAGCCCGTCCCCGGCGTCGAGGTGTGGCGGGCGGGGGCCACCGTCGTCGTCGTCGCTCCGGGCACCGGACCCACCGCCGTGCTCGAGGGGCTGCGCCGGGCCGGCGTCACCCGGGTCGACCTGCTCGTGCTCGGCCCGGCCCCGACGGCGGGCGACGAGGAGCGGGCCGCCCGCCACCGCGCCCGGGTCCGGCGGGTGTGGTGGATGGGCCGCGACCCCCCGGGCACCACCCGGCTCGGGCGCCTGTCGGTCGCCACCGACGGCGAGCGGGCCGCCGTCGCCCGGGTCCGGTGACGCGGGGGAGGGCACCCCGGGCGCCGGGTACTGTCCTCGACCGTGCCCGATGCCGTCCCGCCGCCCGCCGCCGCCGACGGCGGCGCGCCGGGCGCGCGGGCCGACGTCGCCATCGCCGCCGCCCTGGCCGCCATCGACGGCGGGCCCGTCGACGACAGCCGCCCGGCCCGCCGGGCGGCCACGGTGATCCGCGCCATCCAGGCCCACCGGCCGACAGGACCGTCGGCGGCCGAGCACGGCCAGGGGGATCGGGTCTGATGGGGTCGATCCGCCTGGTCAAGGGGGCCGACGACGTCCTCCGCGAGGAGCTGGTCACCGGTCTGGTCGACACGCTCGTGGGCGACGGCGACCGGGGCCTGCTCGTCGACGAGCACACCGGCCCCGACTACCAGCTCGAGGCGGTGGTCGACGGGGCCAGCACGCTGCCGTTCCTCACCGACCGCCGCATCGTGTTGGCCCGGCACCTGGGTCGGTTCCCCAACGCCGACGCCCTCAAGCCCCTGCTGGGCTACCTGGCCGACCCGCTCGACACCACCGACCTGGTCCTGGTGTGGGAGCGCAGCCCCGAGCCCGGGACCCGGCTGGGCAACGTGCCCCCGACGCTCACCAAGGCCCTCAAGGCCGCGGGGGCCGAGGTCGTCGACGCCGACCCGCCGGCCAAGAACCGCGAGGCGTGGGTCACGGCCCAGATGAAGGCCCACGACCTGCGCCTCGACCGGGCCGCCGCCACGCTCGTGGCCCAGCAGCTCGGTGAGGGCGCCGGGGCCGTGGTCGAGCTGGCCGAGCGGCTCGTCGGCGTGCACGGTCCCGGCGCCGCCTTGGGCGTCGACGAGGTCCGGCCCTGGCTGGGCGAGGCCGGTGGCGTCCCACCGTGGGAGCTGACCGACGCCATCGACAAGGGCCAGGCCGACGTCGCCCTCGACCGGCTGCACCGGATGCTGCACGGCGGCGGGCGCCACGAGCTCCAGGTGATGGCGACCCTCCAGGGCCACTACGCCCGGGTGCTGCGCCTCGACGGGGCCGGAGCCCGCTCCGAGAAGGAGGCGGCCCAGGTCCTCGGGCTGCGGGGGTCCACGTTCCCCGCCCGCAAGGCCCTCGACGTGTCCCGCACCCTCGGGTCGCCCGGCATCCGCCGGGTGATCGGCCTGCTGGCCGAGGCCGACCTGGCCCTCAAGGGCGCCCAGGCCTGGCCCGGCGAGCTGGTGCTCGAGGTCCTGGTGGCCCGACTGGCGGCCACGGCGCGGGCGGCCCGGCGGCGCTAGCCACGGCACCACCGATCGTTCTGTCGCGCTGAGCGCTCACGGGTGACCGCTGGCCGCGACAGAACGGATCGGGAAGGCCTTCATGGCCGACCCGCTACTCGTCGCCCAGGTCGACCAGGCGCACCGCTACCAGGGTCACGAGCAGCACGGCGATGCCGCCCAGGCCGACGACGCGGAACGAGACCCCGAGGAGCAGGGTCCCGAGCACCCAGGCCGACATGGCCATGAGCGCGGCCTGGTAGCTGAGCCGTGTCCTGTCGTCCACCGGTGTCCTGGCTGGCGAGGTCCGGGCGGAGGCTCGGACGGGCCGAGCGCCTCCCCGTCGCCGGGCGCCCGAACCAGTGAGGATCAGGCCTCGGCGGCGGCGGCGGTCCGCTTGACCAGGCGCGACTTGCGTCGGGCGGCCTGGTTCTTGTGGATCACGCCCTTGGCAGCAGCCTTGTCGATCTTCTTGAGGGCGATGCGCAGCGCCTCGGCCGCCTCCTCGCCGCCGGCCTCGGCCGTGGCGACCGCCGCCTTGGTGCGCGTGCGCATGTCGGAGCGCACGGCCTTGTTGCGCAGGCGGCGCTTCTCGTTCTGACGGTTGCGCTTGATCTGGCTCTTGATGTTGGCCACGGCAGGCTGTCCTCACCACTGAGGTCGGTACTCGAACTTGGAACCGGGAGATCCTACCGGCGGGACCCCACCGCCGTCACATGCGGGTGGGGCGGAGCGTCACCGCGACCAGCGGATCCGGCTGCGGGAGCGGCGGGGGGCGGCCAGTAGGATCGACCGACCGCCCATGGACCTCGACCGCCTCCGCAACATCTCGATCATCGCCCACATCGACCACGGGAAGACCACGCTGTCGGACCGGGTGCTCGAGAAGAGCGGCATCGTCAGCGCCCGCGACATGCGGGCCCAGTACCTCGACTCCATGGACCTCGAGCGCGAGCGGGGCATCACCATCAAGCTCCAGTCGGTGCGGATCCCGTGGCGCGACCACGTGATCAACCTCATCGACACCCCCGGGCACGTCGACTTCGGCTACGAGGTCAGCCGGTCCCTCGCCGCGTGCGAGGGCGTCATCCTCCTCGTCGACGCGGCCCAGGGCATCGAGGCCCAGACCCTGGCCAACTGCTACCTGGCCCTCGAGAACGACCTCGAGATCGTCGCCTGCATGAACAAGATCGACCTGCCCGCCGCCGACCCCGACCGGTGCGCCATGGAGATCGAGAACGTGCTCGGCATCGCCGCCGAGGAGGTGCTCCGCATCAGCGCCAAGACCGGCGAGGGCGTCGAGGAGCTGCTCGACGCCGTGCTCGAGCGCATCCCCGCCCCGGTGGGCGACCCCGACGACCCGCTGCGGGCCCTGATCTTCGACAGCCACTTCGACGCCTACCGCGGCGTGGTCAGCTCGGTCCGGGTCATGGACGGCACCCTCCGCAGCGGCCAGAAGGTCCGCTTCATGCAGGCCGGTGCCACCCACGGGGCCGACGAGATCGGCGTCCGGAGCCCCGACCACCAGCCCGTCGAGGCCCTCGGCCCGGGCGAGACCGGCTACCTCATCGCCGGCATCAAGGACGTCGGCGCCGCCCGCTCCGGTGAGACCGTCACCGACGCCGTCAAGCCCGCGACCGAGCCGCTCGAGGGCTACCGCGACCCCAAGCCCATGGTGTTCTGCGGGCTGTACCCGATCGACGGCGACGAGTTCCCCGACCTGCGCGAGGCGCTCGAGCGCCTCCGGCTCAACGACTCGAGCTTCACCTACGAGCCCGAGAGCTCCGGCGCCCTGGGCTTCGGCTTCCGCTGCGGGTTCCTCGGCCTGCTCCACATGGAGATCGTCCGCGAGCGCCTCGAGCGCGAGTTCGACCTCAGCCTGATCGCCACCGCGCCGTCGGTGGAGTACCTCGTGCACACCTCGAAGGGGACCGTCGTCGAGATCGACAACCCGTCGGAGATGCCGCCGATGGTCGAGGTGGAGGCCATCGAGGAGCCGTGGCTCAACGTGAGCCTCCTCACCCCCACGGACTACACGGGCACGCTGATGGAGCTGTGCCAGAACCGGCGGGGCGAGATGCAGAAGCTGGAGTACCTGTCGCCCGAGCGGGTCGAGCTCAAGTACCGCATGCCGCTGGCCGAGGTCGTCACCGACTTCTTCGACCAGATGAAGAGCCGCACCCAGGGCTACGCCAGCCTCGACTACGAGCCCGAGGGCTACGGCATCTCCGCCCTGGTGAAGGTCGACGTCCTGCTCAACAGCCAGCCGGTCGACGCCTTCAGCATGATCGTGCACCGCGACAAGGCCGAGGACTACGGCCGGCGCATGTGCGAGAAGCTCAAGGAGCTCATCCCCCGCCAGCTCTTCGACGTGCCCATCCAGGCCGCCGTCGGCGGGCGGATCATCGCCCGCCAGACGGTGAAGGCCAAGCGCAAGGACGTGCTGGCCAAGTGCTACGGCGGCGACATCACCCGGAAGCGCAAGCTGATCGAGAAGCAGAAGGAGGGCAAGAAGAAGATGAAGTCGATCGGTCGGGTCGAGGTCCCCCAGGAGGCCTTCGTCAGCGCCCTCCGCCTCGACGACTGACCAGGCGGGACCCGACCAGGCCGACGCCGGCGGCGGCCACCGGGAGGGCGCGCGTGCCGTAGCGGACGGCGGTGATGCGCCGCCGCATCCAGGCGGCGTCGTTGACGTGGGGGAACGGTTCGTCGGGCTCGGGCACCCCGAGGAAGCGGCACAGCGGCGCCCACCCGTCGGCGACCTCGAAGATCAGCAGGCGTTCGGGGTCGAGCCCGTTGGCGACCTCGGCGGTGTGGCGCCGGTAGACGGCGATGGCGTGGTCGCGGTCCTCGAAGCGGCCGCCGAAGAGGCCCTGCCACAGCAGCCGCTCGTTCACCTCGCCGTAGTCGCCGGCGGGTCCGTAGAGGCCGCGGAACCAGTGGGGGAGGACGGTGCGGCCCTGGTAGATGGTCGTCGCCGTGCTCTCCCACCAGCGTTCGGCGTCGCGGACGGTGTGGACGATCTTGGCCCCCGGGTACCGGTCGGCCAGCTCCCGCCAGGCCAGGCAGGTGGGGTAGTCCACCGTCGAGCGGTACGGGCCGAGGACCTCGTCCCAGTCGATGACGCCGGTGCGGGAGTACTCGCGCCAGGCGCGCAGGTGGCTCGGCCGCCGCAGCGCCTCCTGCATGTGGTACGTCGGACCGAAGCCGAGCCGGTCGAGGGCCCGCTTGAGCGACAGGGTCCCGGTGCGGCCGAACCCGGTCCCGATGACCTGCAGGTCTCCCATCACCGCAGGCTCGCGCCGGCAGTAGTTTCACGCCATGCGAGAGCTCAGGAACTTCGTGGGGGGTGCGGAGGTCGAGCCCCGCACCGACAGCCGCTCCGACATCGTCGACCCGTCCACCGGTGAGGCGGTGGCGTCGGCGCCGGTGTCGTCGGAGGCCGACGTCGACGCCGCCTACGCCGCCGCCCGCGAGGCGTTCCCGGGGTGGCGAGACGCCACCCCGTCGACCCGTCAGCTGGCCCTGCTGAGGATCGCCGACGCGGTCGAGGCCGCCGCCGACGACCTGGTGCAGCTGGAGGCGGAGAACACGGGCAAGCCCCACGCCCTGACCGCGTCGGAGGAGATCCCGCCGATGGTCGACCAGCTCCGGTTCTTCGCCGGTGCCGCCCGGACCATGGAGGGCGTCGCCGCGGGTGAGTACATGGAGGGCTACACGTCGTGGCTCCGCCGGGAGCCGGTCGGCGTGGTCGGCCAGGTGGCGCCGTGGAACTACCCGATGATGATGGCGGTCTGGAAGATCGCCCCGGCCCTCGCCGCCGGCAACGCCGTCGTGCTCAAGCCGTCGGACACCACGCCCGAGACGACCCTCCGCCTGGCCGAGATCGCGGCCGAGTTCCTACCGCCGGGCGTCCTCAACGTCGTGACCGGCGACCGCGACACGGGACGGGCGGTGGTGTCGCACCGCGAGGCCGACATGGTCGCCATCACCGGGTCGGTCCGGGCCGGCATGGAGGTCGCCCGCAGCGCGGCCGACGACCTCAAGCGGGTCCACCTCGAGCTGGGGGGCAAGGCGCCGGTCATCGTGTTCGACGACGCCGACCTGGAGGCCGCCGCCGCCGGCATCGCCGAGGCCGGGTACTTCAACGCCGGCCAGGACTGCACCGCCGCCACCCGGGTCCTGGTCACGCCGCGGCTGCACGACGACTTCCTCGGTGCCCTGGCCGACCAGGCCCGCGACGCCAAGGTCGGTCTCCCGCACGACGAGGACGCCTTCATGGGCCCGGTCAACAGCCAGGCCCAGCTCGACCGGGTCACCGGCTTCCTGGAGCGCCTGCCCGACCACGCCTCGATCGACGCCGGGGGCTCCCGCGTCGACGGGCTGGGCGGGGGCTTCTACGTCCAGCCCACCGTGGTCTCGGGGCTGCACCAGGACGACGAGATCATCCAGAACGAGGTGTTCGGCCCGGTCATCACCGTGCAGCGGGTCGCCGACGAGGACGAGGCCGTCGCCTGGGCCAACGGCGTCGAGTACGGCCTGGCCTCGAGCGTGTGGACCCGAGACGTGGGCCGAGCCCTGCGCGTCTCCCGCCGCCTCGACTTCGGCTGCGTGTGGATCAACACCCACATCCCGTTGGTCGCCGAGATGCCCCACGGCGGCTTCGGCCACTCCGGCTACGGCAAGGACCTGAGCCGCTACGGCTTCGACGACTACACCCGCCTCAAGCACGTCATGGCCAGCCTCGACTGACGCCCACACGGATGGTGCCAGGCACCATCCGTGGCGCGGGCCGCCGTAGTGTCCCGCCATGCGCATCCTCATCGTCGGGGCGGGAGGCGTGGGGACCGCCGCCGCCGCCATCGCCGCCCGCCGGGACTTCTTCGCGGAGATCGTCGTGGCCGACCAGGACGAGGCCCGCGCCGTGGCCGCCGTCGATCGCCTGTCCGACGAACGCTTCACCTCGGCACGGGTCGACGCCTCCTCGGCCGAGGGCGTCACCGACCTCTGTCGGGAGCACGGGATCACCCACGTGCTCAACGCCGTCGACCCCCGCTTCGTCATGCCCGTCTTCGAGGGCGCCCTCGCCGCCGGCGCCGACTACCTCGACATGGCCATGAGCCTGTCGCAGCGCGACCCCGACCGCCCCTACGAGGTCCCGGGCGTGATGCTGGGCGACGAGCAGTTCGCCCGGAACGACGCGTGGGAGGGGGCCGGCCGGCTCGCCCTCGTCGGCATCGGGGTCGAGCCCGGCCTCAGCGACGTCTTCGCCCGCTACGCCGCCGACCACCTCTTCTCCGACATCGACGAGCTGGGCACCCGGGACGGGTCGAACCTGGTGGTCGAGGGCTACGAGTTCGCCCCCTCGTTCTCGATCTGGACGACCATCGAGGAGTGCCTCAACCCGCCGCTCGTCTGGGAGCGCGACCGCGGGTTCTTCACCACCGAGCCCTTCAGCGAGCCCGAGGTGTTCGACTTCCCCGGCGGCATCGGCCCGGTCGAGTGCGTCAACGTCGAGCACGAGGAGGTCGTGCTCATGCCCCGCGAGGTCGACGCCAAGCGGGTCACCTTCAAGTACGGGCTCGGGGCGGACTTCATCAACGTGCTGCGGACGCTGCACCTCGTCGGGCTGGACGCGACCGACCCGGTGCGGGTGAGCACCCCCGACGGCCCGGCCGACGTCAGCCCTCGCGACGTGGTCGCCGCCTGCCTGCCCGACCCCGCCACCCTCGGCGACCGCATGCGCGGCGCCACCTGCGCCGGCCTGTGGGTCACCGGCACCGGCAAGGACGGCCAGCGCCGCGAGGTCTACCTCCACCACGTCGTCGACAACGAGTGGTCCATGGCCCGCGACGGCGTCCAGTGCGTCGTGTGGCAGACGGCGGTGAACCCGATCATCGCTCTCGAGCTGCTCGCCGCCGGGACGTGGCGCGGCGTCGGCGTCCTCGGCCCCGAGGCCTTCGACAGCGTCCCGTTCCTCGACCTCCTCGAGGCGCACGACGCACCGTGGGGCATGGAGGAGCGCGACCCCCAGCGGCGGTGACTCGTCCGGCGATCCAGGGGTGGGGGCCCCGGCGCGGTGGGGAACCGCGCACCGGGGGCGGTCGTCGGACCGGCCATGCGCACCCGACCGATCCCCGCCGCCCTCGCCCTGGCCCTCGTGGTCGCCCTCGTCGCCGGCTGCACCGGCGGCTCCGACGACGCCACCGGCGGTGATGTCCGAGACGTCAGCTCGAGCGCCGGCGGCGGCGCCGAGGAGGGCGCCGATGCCCTCCCGCCCGACCCGGCCGTCGACCCCAACACCTTCGCCGAGAACGGGACCAACCCGTGGACGGCGCCGACCGACGACCCGCTGAGCACCTTCGGGCTCGACGTCGACACCGGGTCGTGGACCGTGACCCGCCGCTTCGTCTCCGACGGCACCCTCCCGCCGCCGGAGGCGGTGCGCACCGAGGAGCTGGTCAACGCCCTGAGCGACGTCGACGAGGCCCCCGAGGAGGGCCTCGGCGTCACCGCCGAGGGGGGCCGGGTCGGGGAACGGCTGCTCCTCCGCCTCGGCGTGGCGGCGCCCGAGATCGCCGACGACGAGCGCCCCGACGTCAACCTCGTGTTCGTGGTCGACACGTCGGGCTCGATGGACGAGGAGCGCAAGATCGGGCTGGTCAGGGACTCGCTCGAGCTCCTGGTCGAGAACCTCCGGGACACCGACACCGTCTCGATCGTCACCTTCGACGACGAGGCCGAGCCGACGCTGCCGCCCACCCCGGTCGACGACGCGGGGACGATCGTCGAGGCCATCGACTCGCTCGCGGCCGAGGGGTCGACCAACCTCGAGGGCGGACTGCGGCTCGGCTACGCGACGGCCGAGGACCTCGTCACCGACGAGGAGAGCCTCACCCGCGTCGTGCTGCTCTCCGACGGGGTGGCCAACGTGGGCGAGACGGGCCCGGGGTCGCTGGTCGACCTGATCCGCGACGACGCCGACCGGGGCGTGAGGCTGGTGACCGTCGGCTTCGGCCTCGACGGGTTCAACGACACGCTCATGGAGCAGATCGCCGACCGGGGCGACGGGTTCTACGCCTACGTCGACACCATCGACGAGGCCCAGCGCCTCTTCGGCGACGAGCTCACCACCACGCTGGTCACGGTGGCCGAGGACGCTCGGGCCCAGATCACCTTCGACCCGGCCACCGTCGCCCGCTACCGGCTCATCGGGTACGAGAACCGCGACATCGCCGACGAGGACTTCGCCGAGGACGACACCGACGCCGGTGACCTCGGTGCCGGGCACCGCGTGGTCGCCCTCTACGAGGTCGAGCCCGCCCCGGGCGTGACCGGCGACGTGGCCCTCGGCTCGGTCGAGCTCCGGTGGGACGATCCGTCGGGCGGTGACGAGCGGGTCACGACGACGCCCCTCGACGTGCCGCGGGACGACGATGCCCCCGAGGCCACGCAGGTCGTGACCGCGGTCGCGGATCTGGCCGAGGCCCTCCGGAGCCCCGAGCCCTCGCCCGCCACCCTCGCCGAGGTGGCCGACCGCCTGGACGAGCTGGCCGGCGAGGTCGACGACCCGGTCGTCGCCGAGATGGCGTCGGTCGCCCGCCGGGCCGCCGCCCTCGCCTGACCCGCCCTGCGGGAGAGCGCACGGATGGTGCCAGGCACCTTCCGTGCGCACGGAAGGTGCCTGGCACCATCCGTGGCGCGCCGGGGGTCAGCGCGACTCGATGGCGTCGGCGAGGACGCCGAGGGCGTCGGCCAGCAGGTCGTCGTCGATGGTGAGCGGGGGCAGCAGGCGCACGACGTTGCCCCACGTGCCGCAGGTGAGGGTGACGACGCCGGCGGCGTGGCAGGCGGCGCTGATGCGCCCGGCCTCGACGGGGTCGGGCGTGACGGTGCCGGGCTCCACCAGCTCGATGGCGACCATGGCCCCCCGCCCTCGGACGTCGCCGATCCGGGGGTGCGCGGCCTGCAGCGAGCGCAGGCCCGGCAGCAGGACGTCGCCGATCGACCGGGCCCGGGCCGCCAGGTCGTCGCGCTCGATGATCTCGATGGCGCCGAGGGCGGCGGCGCACGCCACCGGGTTGCCGCCGTAGGTGCCGCCCAGCCCTCCGGGGGTGACGGCGTCCATGATCTCGGCCCGGCCGGTGACGCCGGCGAGGGGCAGTCCCCCGGCGAGGGCCTTGGCCGTGGTGACGATGTCGGGGACGACGCCCTCGTGGTCGGAGGCGAACATGTCACCGGTGCGGCCGAAGCCGGTCTGGATCTCGTCGGCCACAAGCACGACGCCGTGCTCGCGGCACCACTCGACCAGGGCGGGCAGGAAGCCGGGGGCGGGGTCGACGAAGCCGCCCTCGCCCTGGATGGGCTCGATCACGACGCAGGCGGTGCGCTCGGCGCC
The DNA here is from genome assembly GCF_019443745.1 of Iamia sp. SCSIO 61187. Lineage (NCBI taxonomy): Bacteria > Bacillati > Actinomycetota > Acidimicrobiia > Acidimicrobiales > Iamiaceae > Iamia > Iamia sp. SCSIO 61187. The sequence goes on along the minus strand of NZ_CP050948.1, from coordinate 3,276,734 downwards.
GACCTGGCTCTCGATCACGGCGAGGGCCCGGGTGGCGGCCTCCTCGCCGGTCATGCCGTCGGGGTCGCGGAACGGGTAGCTCATGGGCGCCCGGTAGACGTCGGACGCGAAGGGCCCGAAGCCGTCCTTGTACGGGGCGTTCTTGGCCGTCATGGCCATCGTCAGGTTGGTGCGGCCGTGGTAGGCGTGGTCGAACACGACCACCGAGTCCCGGCCGGTGTGGCGGCGGGCGATCTTCACCGCGTTCTCCACCGCCTCGGCGCCGGCGCTGAACAGGCACGAGCGCTTCTCGTGGTCGCCGGGGGTGAGGCGGTTGAGGGCCTCGGCCACCTCCACGTAGCCGGCGTACGGCGTGACCATGAAGCAGGTGTGGGTGAACCGGTCGAGCTGGGCGGCGGCCCGGTCGACGACCTCCGGGGCGTGGTGCCCGACGCTGACCACGGCGATCCCCGACCCCATGTCGATCAGCTGGTTGCCGTCGACGTCGACGAGCACCGCGCCCTCGGCCCGCTCGACGAAGACGGGCAGCACCGTGCCCACGCCCTGGGGCACCGCCGCCTTGCGTCGGGCCAGCAGCTCGGCCGACCGCGGACCCGGGATCTCGGTGACGAGCTTGCGCTCCTGGGTGACCATGCGGCGGAGCGTAGGTGGCACTAGAACCGCCGGCATGACGACGTTGTTCGTGCACGGCGTGCCGGAGACCGCGGCCATCTGGGACCGGGTCCGGGGCCTGATCGACCGGGACAGCACGGCGCTCCCGCTCCCCGGGTTCGGGACCCCGCGGCCCGAGGGCCACGACGGCTCGATGGAGGCCTACCTCGACTGGCTCCTCGACCAGATCAGGGCCGCCGACGAGCCCGTGGACATCGTCGGCCACGACTGGGGCGGCATCCTCGTGGCCCGCATCGCGACCTACGCGCCGGCGGGGTTGCGCAGCTGGGTGAGCGACGCCCCCGGCGCCATCGACCCCGCCTTCGAGTGGCACGACTTCGCCAAGCTCTGGCAGACGCCCGAGGAGGGGGAGGCGTTCTTCGACGGCCTGCTCGCCTCGCCACCCGACGCCGCCGCGGCGATGGCCGCCACCGGGGTGCCCGAGGCCGACGCCCCGGCGATGGTCGCCGCCGTCGACGACGTGATGGTCGACTCGATCCTCCGCCTCTACCGCTCGGCGACCGAGATCGGCACCGTGTGGGCCGCCGACGGCCCGTCGCCCGTCCCCGGCCTGGTCCTGGTCGCCGAGGGCGACGCCTTCGGCAACGTGGCCTCCTCCCAGCGGATCGCCGGTGACGTCGGCGCCGACTTCGCCGTGATCGAGGGCGGCACCCACTTCTGGCCGCTGAGCGCCCCCGAGGCCGGGGCTGAGGCCCTGACCCGCTTCTGGGCCGGCCTCGCCGACGAGTCGACGACAGGGTGAACCGACGCGATGTGCCGGGCCCATCGCGTCCTCGAGGTCGCCGCGCTAGGCGCTGGTGACCTTCAGCCCCACGATGGCCGCCGCCAGGAGGGCGAGGCAGGCGATGCGGGCCGGCGTCGCCGGGTCCCCGTGGACGGCGATGCCCACCACCGCGGCGCCCACCGCGCCGATCCCGACCCAGACCCCGTAGGCGGTCCCCAGCGGGATCTCCTCGCTGGCCTTGGCCAGGGTGAGCATGCTGGCGCCGAGGAGCCCGAGGAAGAGGGCCGTGGGCGCCGGCCGGGTCAGGCCCTCGGTGGCCGGGAGGGTGGACGCCCAGGCCACCTCGAGCAGGCCGGCGATGACGAGCAGGAACCAGGACATGACGCCTCCTGAGCCCCGTCTTCGCACCGGCCGGTACGGGACACCCTCGTCGGCTTCACGTCACCCGCCACCGTAGCGACGGGCTACCGGAGGTCCTCGCGGAAGCGGAACAGGGGGGCGGGCTGGAAGTCGCTCGTCGGCACGCCCACCAGCTCGGCGCCCACGGTCCAGGCCCGCACGCCGACGTCCCCGCCGGTGCGGAGGGCGATGCGGCGGCACCCGGCGGCGTCGAACCACCGTCGGATGGCGGGGGTCAGGTCGGGCGGGCGACGGTGGCGCGTCCAGATCACGGTGGCACCGGCCCGGCAGAGCGACGGGACGGCGGCGATCGTCCGCTCGACGTCGGCGTCGCTGACGTTGCCGAAGACGCCGCACAGGAGCAGGACGTCCACGGGCACGATGTCGGCCAGGGCGGCGCTGTCGCCGGCGTCGCCGGTGACGACGGTGCCGGCCACCCCGGCGGCGGCCAGGCCCCGGCGGGCGGCGTCGGCCAGGGCCGGGTCGAGCTCCACGAGCCGGGCGGTGACGTCGGCCCGGCGGGGGTGGTCCACCAGCGCGGTGGCCACGTCCCGCCCGTCGCCGGCGCACAGCGAGGCCAGCCGCACCGGTCCGTCGCGAGCGCCCGCGACCGCCTCCCCGACCAGCTCGACCACCGCCGCCAGCCGGTCCCGCAGCGGGTGGTCGTCGTCCTCGTAGGCCTCGTGCCACGCCACCCAGTCCCGTCCCACGCCGGGGAGGGTAGGGACCGACGGCCGGGGCAGGGTCGGCCGCGGTGAGCAGCGTGAGCACGGCGGTGATGTGGTTCCGGCGGGACCTGCGGATGGCCGACAACCCGGCGTTGGTCGAGGCGGCCCGGGCCGACCGGGTCGTCGCCCTGTTCGTGGACGACGCCCACCTACGGGAGCCGTCGGGGGCCAACCGTCGGTGGTTCCTGGCCGGGTGCCTGGCCGAGCTGCACGACCGGACCGGTGGCGCCCTGGTGGTGCGGCGGGACGAGCCCGAGCGAGCCGTCCGGGACGTCGCCCGCGAGGTCGGGGCCGAGGTCGTGTGCTGCGCCGACGACGCCGGCCCGTACGGCACCCGGCGCGACGACGCCGTCCGGGCCGCGCTGCGCGAGGACGACGTCGACCTGCAGACCGTGGGCACGCCCTACGCCGTTTCGCCGGGCACCCTCCGCACCAAGGGCGGGACGCCGTTCAAGGTCTTCACCCCCTTCTCCCGGGCCTGGCGGGCCCACGGGTGGGACGAGCCGGTCGACGCCCCCCGCGGGGTCCGGTGGGTCGAGGGCGTCCGCTCCGACGGGCTCCCTGAGGCGCCGGCGGTCACGGCCGACCTGCCGACGCCCGGGGAGGCGGCGGGTCGACGTCGGCTGGCCGCGTTCCTCGACGGCGACGTCCGGCGCTACGCCGACGACCGAGACCGCCCGGGGGCGGACGGGACGTCTCGGCTGTCGCCCTACCTGAAGTGGGGCTGCGTGCACCCCCGCCAGGCCCTCGCCCGCCTCGGCCGGGGCGCCGGGCCCGAGACGTTCGCCACCGAGCTGGCCTGGCGCGACTTCTACGCCGACGTCCTGCTCCACGAGCCGCAGTCCGCCCGCCAGGGGCTCGACGAGCGCATGGCCGGCATGGAGCTCGACACCGGCCCCGAGGCCGACGCCCGCCTGGCGGCGTGGTGCGAGGGCCGGACCGGCGTCCCCATCGTCGACGCCGGGATGCGCCAGCTCGTGGGGGCGGGCTGGGTGCACAACCGGGTGCGCATGATCGTGGCGTCCTACCTGGTCAAGGATCTCCACATCGACTGGACCCGGGGCGCCCGCTTCTTCATGGAGCACCTCGTCGACGGGGACCTGGCGTCCAACCAGCACGGCTGGCAGTGGGTCGCCGGGACGGGGACCGACGCGGCGCCGTACTTCCGGGTCTTCAACCCCGTCGCCCAGTCGGAGCGGTTCGACCCCGACGGGACCTACATCCGCCGCTGGGTCCCCGAGCTGGCCGACGTGCCGGGGAAGGCGATCCACGACCCGACCCGCCTCGACGGCGACCTGTTCGCCGCCACCGCCCCCGACTACCCCCGCCCCATCGTGGACCATGCCATGGAGAGGGATGAGGCGCTCCGCCGCTGGCGTGCGGCCACCGGTCGCGCGTGAGGGCGTCCGCCGACCGCCGCCCTCAGGGCGGCGGGTGGGGTCGGCGGACGTGGGATGAGGCGCTCCGCCGCTGGAGAGCAGCGACGGGCCGGTCGTGATCACCATGCGGTCCGGCGGTCGTCGAGCGTCGGGGTCAGATACCTTCCGACCGGCGCCGAAGAGGTCGAACCCGGCCCCTGACGGTCGGATGGTGTCTGACCCCCTGACACCCGGACGACGGTCTGGCAGGGGATGCGTCAGCACTCGGTAGGATCGAGTGCCAAGATGCTCGACGAACGCAAGGCGACGATCTTGCGGGCCGTGGTGGAGGAGTACATCCACACGGCCCTGCCGGTGGGTTCGGGTCACGTCGCGTCCGCCCCCGGTGTCGCCGTCTCCTCAGCGACGGTCCGCAACGAGATGGCGAGCCTCGAGCAGGAGGGGTTCCTCGCCCAGCCCCACACCAGCGCGGGGCGCATCCCGACGCAGGCCGGCTACCGCTACTACGTCGACCACCTGGCCACCCGGCCGACCCTCGACAAGGCCAGCGCCCAGCAGGTCAAGGCGTTCTTCGATCGGACCCACGGCGAGCTGGAGCGGATGCTGGCCGACACCTCCCGCCTCCTGTCGGGGCTCACCGGCACCGCCGCCGTCATCACCGGGCCGCCCCACGAGACGGCCGTCGTGCGGTCGGTCCAGCTCGTCGGGCTGACCGCCCGCATGGCCCTGCTCGTCGTCGTGCTCTCGAACGGGGCCGTCGAGAAGGCCACCGTCGACCTCGGCGGCGACCGGGTCGAGCCGTCCGACGAGGACCTGGCCCGGGCCACGGCCCACCTGGCCACCCACCTCGTCGGGCACCACCTCGACGCCCTGGCGACGCTGCCCGCCCCGCCGGAGGGGACCCCGGAGTCGGCCGCCGCCCTCGTCGACGCGGCCCGCCAGGCCCACGACCCCGACGGTGACCACCTCTACGTCGGGGGTACCGACCGCATGGCCGGCGCCTTCGAGGCCGTCGAGCAGGTGCGCGAGGTGCTCGGCCTGCTCGAGCAGCAGCTGGTCGTGGTGAGCCTGCTGCGCGACGTCCTCGACCGGGGCCTCCAGGTGGCCATCGGGTCCGAGACCGGGATGACCACGCTGGCCGAGTGCTCGATCGTGGTCGCCCCCTACGAGATCGAGGGGGAGGCGGTGGGCACGGTCGGTGTCCTCGGCCCGACCCGGATGGACTACGCCCAGGCCCTGGCCGCCGTCGCCGTGGTCGGCAAGCGCCTGGGCCGTCGGCTCAGCGAAGGGTGACCCATGGCCGATGACCTCTACGCCGTCCTCGGCGTGTCGCGCTCCGCCACCGCCGAGGAGATCAAGAAGGCCTACCGGCGGCTGGCGCGCCAGCACCACCCCGACGCCAACCCCGACGACCCCGGCGCCGAAGCCCGCTTCAAGCAGGTGGCCCAGGCCTACGAGGTGCTGTCCGACCCCGCTCGGCGCCAGCGCTACGACACCTACGGGACCGACGGCCCCGGCGGGCCGGACCTGGGCGACGCCTTCGGCGGGGGGCTCGGCGACATCTTCGACGCCTTCTTCGGCGGCAACGGCGGCGGGGGCTTCGGTGGCGGCCGTCGCGGCGGCCCGCCCCGGGGGGGCGACATGGAGGTCGTCATCGACCTCACCTTCGAGGAGGCGGTGTTCGGCACCAACGCCCCGGTGACGGCCCAGGTGCCGTCGCCGTGCGACACCTGCGAGGCGACGGGCGCCGCGCCCGGGACCCACCCCGACACCTGCCCCACCTGCGACGGGGCCGGACAGGTCCGCCAGGTCCGCCAGTCGATGCTGGGCCAGATGGTCACGGCCCGGCCCTGCCCGCAGTGCGGCGGCCTGGGCCAGGTCATCCCGACGCCGTGCCCCGACTGCGGCGGCGAGGGGCGGCGCCCGGTCGAGCGCACCTACCCCGTCGACATCCCGCCGGGCGTCGCCGCCGGCAACACCCTGCGCCTGCCCGGCTACGGCCCCGCCGGTCCCCGGGGCGGGCCCGCCGGCGACCTGTACGTCCACCTGCGGGTCGCGCCCCACGCCCGGTTCACCCGCGACGGCGACGACCTCCACCACGACCTGCACATCAGCCCCAGCCAGGCCGCCCTGGGCGTCGAGCTCGTCCTGGAGACGCTCGACGGGGTCGAGGAGATCACCGTCCCCCGAGGCACGCAGCCCGGACACGTGTTCCGCCTCCGGGGCCTGGGCGTCCCGCGGGTGCGGGGCCGCGGTCGCGGCGACCTGCTCGTCACCGTGGTCGTCGACGTCCCCGAGACCCTCGACGAGGAGCGCGAGGCGCTCTACCGGCAGCTGGCCGCCCTGGGGGGCGAGGACGTAGCGCCCCCCGACACGGGGCTGCTGTCCAAGTTCCGCTCGGCCTTCAAGTAGATGCTCGGCCGGGGCACCGGTCCGCACGTCTTCGTGGCCGACCTCGAGCGGCCCGAGCTCGACGACCGCGACCGTCACCACCTGGCCAAGGCCCTGCGGCTCCGGCCCGGCGACGCCCTGACGGTCTCCGACGGCGCCGGCCGGTGGCGGGCCGCCCGGTTCGGGGCCGAGGTCGAGGTGACCGGCGACGTGGTCGACGACCCGGCCCCGGAGCCGCCCGTCACCATCGGCCTGGCCCCGGTGAAGGGCCAGCGGCCGGAGTGGGCCGTCCAGAAGCTCACCGAGCTCGGCGTCGACACCATCTGGCTCCTGGTGGCCGATCGCTCGGTCGTGCGGTGGGAGGGGGCGCGGGGCGCCGGCCACGCCGACCGCCTGGCCCGCGTGGCGCGCGAGGCCGCCATGCAGAGCCGCCGCTGCCGGCTGCCCGCGATCCGCGTCGGCGTGCCCGTCGCCGACGCCTTGACCAGCGAGGGAGTGGCCCTGGCCGACCCGGGGGGGTCGGTCCCGACCCTGGCCCGGCCCGTGGTCCTCGTCGGTCCCGAGGGCGGGTGGTCCGACGCCGAGCGCGCCGCCGCGCCGGCGCGCGTCGCCCTCGGCCCGACCGTCCTGCGGGCCGAGACGGCGGCGGTCGCCGCCGGCGGGCTGCTCGTGGCCCTCCGCCACGGGCTCGTCGCCGAGGGCCCCGCACCGTCGAGCACGCACGGTGGTTGATCGCCCAGCTCCCACGACGTAGTGTGGTCGCTGAGCCGGGGGATGGCCAGCCGTAGTCTGGGTGCGATCCCCCCGGCACCCACCCGTCGGTTCCGATCGGGACCCACCGCAGGAGAGACACGGCGATGAGCATCATCGACAGCGAGATCGAGGACGCAGCCTCCCAGCTGTACGGCCGCAAGGTCGGTGAGCGCCTGCGGTCCATCCGGCGTCAGAAGGGCCTGTCGCTCCAGGAGGCCGAGGAGGCGTCCGAGCAGGAGTTCAAGGCGTCGGTCCTCGGCGCCTACGAGCGGGGCGAGCGAGCCATCTCGGTGCCCCGCCTGCAGCGCCTGGCCCGGTTCTACAACGTGCCCGTCGACCAGCTGCTGCCCCGCGACCGCGACGCCGACGACGACGTCCTCGACCTCACCGTCACCCTGCCGGACCGCCGCAAGGTCGTCATCGACCTCACCCGCCTCGACGCCCTGAGCGGCGTGGCCGCCGAGATGCTGACCCGCTACCTCACGATGATCCAGGTCCAGCGCCAGGACTTCAACGGCCGGGTGCTCACCATCCGCCGCGACGACCTGCGCACCATCGCCTGCATCCTCGACACCAGCGAGGAGGGCGCGGTCAAGCGCCTCGACGAGCTGGGCCTGAGCTACTCCCGCTGACCACGCCGCCGGGGGGCACGCCGTCCGGAGGTTCGTCCTCCGGAGCCATCGGTGCCTACCTGCACGTGCCGTTCTGCCGGCACCAGTGCGACTACTGCGCCTTCGCGACCTGGACCGACCGCGACCACCTGATCGAGCAGTACATGGGTGCGTGCCGGGCCCACGCCGAGCGGCTGGCCCCCGGGCTGGCGTCGGTCGGCACCGTCTTCGTCGGCGGCGGGACACCGTCGCGGGTCGCCCCCGACCTGCTGCTCGCCGTGCCCGCTGCGCTCCCCGTGGCGGCCGACGCCGAGGTCACCGTCGAGTGCAACCCCGAGGACCTCGACGAGGCCAGGGCCCACGCCTACGCCGCCGGCGGCGTCACCCGCATCTCGCTCGGCGTGCAGTCGCTGGTCCCGCACGTCCTGGCCGCCCTGGGCCGGCAGCACCCGCGCGAGGCGGTGGCCCCGGCGGTCGCCGCGGCACGCAGCGCCGGCCTCGACGTCAACCTGGACGTGATCTACGGCGGAGCGGGCGAGTCCGTGGCCGACTGGACCACCACCGTCGAGGGGGTCCTGGCCCTCGAGCCCGACCACGTCAGCGCCTACGCCCTCACCGTCGAGGGCGGCACCCCGCTGGCGCGCGACCGGGCCCGCCACCCGGCTGACGACGACCAGGCCGACAAGTACGAGGTCGTCGCCCGCCGGCTCGAGGCCGCCGGGTTCGAGTGGTACGAGATCTCGAACTGGGCCCGGCCCGGCCACCGGTGCCGCCACAACCTCCTGTACTGGTCGATGGGGGAGTACGTCGCCATCGGGTGCGCGGCCCACGGCCACCGCGACGGGGTCCGCTCGTGGACCTACCCCAAGATCGAGTCCTACGTCCGGGCCGTCGAGGAGGGCCGGGACCCGGTCGCCGGGTCCGAGCGGCTCGACCCCGACCAGCGGGTCCTCGAGGGCCTGCAGCTCTCGCTCCGGACCGAGGCCGGCGTCCCGGCCGCGGCCCTCGCCCCCGACGACCGGGCCGTGGTCGCCGACCTGGTGGAGGACGACGGCGACCGACTCGTCCTCACCCGGGCCGGGCGCCTCCTCGCCAACGAGGTCGCCATGCGGCTCCGCGTCCCCCTCTGACCTGGGGCGGGTTGGCGTCGCGTCGGCTCCTCCCGCCAGGCTGCACGCCGTGGCCGTGCAGTGGACCGAGGTCTGGGACGACGACCTGGGCAGCGCCGACCCCCTCCGCTTCCCCGGGTACGCCGACCGGCTGGGCGAGGAGTCGGTCACCACCGGCCGCACCGCCACCCACGTGCGGGTCGAGGGCCGCTTCGACGTCCTGGGTGGGTCCATGGGGGTGGTGCACGGCGAGCGGGTGGTGCGGGCCTTCGACCGGGCGACCGCCCTCGGGCTCCCGGTCGTGTGCGTGACCCGCAGCGGCGGGGCCCGCATGCAGGAGGGCATGGTGTCGCTCGTCCAGCTGGGACGGACGGTGGCCGCCGTGCGCCGCCACGCCGAGGCCGGCCTGCTGTCGATCGCCGTCCTCCGCTCACCCACGACGGGCGGCGTGTTCGCCTCCTACGCCTCGACGTGCTCGTTGCGGGTGGCCGAGGCCGGCGCCGTGATCGGCTTCGCCGGGCCGCGCATCGTGGCCGACACGACCGGCGAGTCGGTGGCCGGCGTCTCGCACTCGGCCGAGACCGCCCACGCCGCCGGGCTGGTCGACGCCGTGGTGCCGGCCGCCGAGCTGGACCGCTGGGTGGACGCCGCCCTCGGCCTGGGCGAGGCCCCGCCCGTGGCCCGGCTCCGGGCCGTCGACGACGCCGTCGGCCCGCCCGACGACGGGGCCACGGGGGCGTGGTCCGAGGTCGTCGCGGCGCGCCGGGCGGACCGTCCCACCGGCATCGACGTGGCCGCCGCCCTGGCCTCGTCGTGGACGGACCTGGCCGCACCCGACCCGACGGTCCGCACCGCGCTGGCGACGGTCGCCGGCCGGAGGGTCGTGGTCGTGGCCTCCGATCGCCACACCGCCGGCGGGCGGCCCACACCCCAGGGGTTCCGGCAGGCCCAGCGGGCGGTGGCCCTGGCCGGACGGCTCGGGATCCCCGTCGTCAGCCTGGTCGACACCCCGGGTGCCGACCCGGGACCGGCCAGCGAGAACGCCGGCGTCGCGGCCGAGATCGCCGCGACCTTCGCCGCCTACGACGCCGTCCCCGTCCCCACCGTCGCCGTGTGCGTCGGGGAGGGGGGCAGCGGGGGCGCCCTGGCCCTGGCCTGGGCCGACGAGCTGCTGATCCAGGAGCACGCCGTCTTCTCCGTCATCGCCCCCGAGGGCGCCGCCGTCATCCTCGAGCGCGACGCCTCGCGCGCCCCGGAGGTGGCCGAGCACCTGGCCCTGACCAGCAGCCGTCTCCGGGACATGGGCGTGGTCGACGCCGTCGTCCCCGACGACGTCGCCGGCACCGTCGCCGCGGTGCACGCCGCCCTCGGCACCGCCCGGGTCGGCGCCCGCCGCCGCCGCCCCGACGCCCTCTCCGCCGCCGCCCTCGCCTAGCTACCTGACGGGGGGCCGGCCCGCACGGAAGGTGCCAGGCACCTTCCGTGGCTCACGACGCGGTTGCGAGCTGCTGCTCGACCCACTCGAGCGTCCACGCCACCGTGGGGTCGTCCAGCCGGCGGGCTTCGGCTCGGCGGACGGCCTCGCGGGCGGCCTCCGGGCGGCGCGGGCCCAGCTGGGCCGCGACCGCCCGCCTCAGCTCCGGGTCGTCAGATCGTTCGGCGAGGAGCACCAGCAGGGTCCGCTCGACCTTGGCGGCGGGGCGGTCTGCGTCGCTGGTGGCCAGGTCCGCCACGGCGAGGCCGCATCGAACCAGCTGGGTGACGTCGCCGGTCCCGCGCAGCGGGGCTCGACCGTCTCCCTCGGTGAGGGACGCGAGCTCCTCCGGGCCGCCCACGAGGTCCAGGACCGGCCGGACGTCGAGGAAGGTCGGAGCGGGGCGCAGCCCGAGGTAGGCCCGGTAGCTCGACCACCTGTACTCGCGGGGCGATCGGATGCCGGCGATGTCGAGGGGGTTCCGATGGACGTAGCGGGTGACCCACAGCAGGTAGCCGTCGGTCTCGACGGGGATGGAGCGGTACCGCCCGTTGAAGAGGGGCCCGTCTCGGCCGTGGCGCGCGTTGAAGCGGCGGCTGTAGACGCTGGTCAGGTGGTGCATCGCCTCGGGCAGGACCCCCGCGGGGGCCCGCAGCACGAGGTGGAGGTGGTTGCCCATCAGGCAGTACGCCAGCGTGACGACGTCGAACCGCCCGTGGATGTCTGACAGCCGTTCTCCGAGCTCGATGCGGTCCGCGTCCGTGCGGAAGATCGGTTGGTGGTCGACCCCGCGGTTCATCACGTGATGGATGCCGGTCTCGGACTCACGGCGGTGCGGACGGCCCATGCCTGATCTCCTGCCGGGCGGTGCGTTGGTGAAGGTGCGGAGAGGCCACGGAAGGTGCCTGGCACCATTCGTGGCCGGACACGGAAGGTGCCTGGCACCATCCGTGGGGCTACGGGGCGGGCGGGGGCGGGGGCAGCTGGAACGTCTGGCCCGGGTGGATGAGGTCCGGGTTGGACGGGTCGACCAGCACGTCGCGGTTCGTCTCGATGAGGCCGGTCCAGTAGGGGACCACCTCGGCGTCGGTCGGTGCCCGGCCCCACGCGTCGGCCAGGGTCGCCTCGGCGATGTGCCAGAGGTGGTCGCCGGGGGCGGCGGTCCAGGTCCGCTCCGAGGACTCGGCGGCCGGTACGTCCTCCACCTCGAGGGTCGACGTCCCCTCGGCGTCGGGCAGCCGGCGGAGGATCACGTCGTCGCCGTCGGGCAGCCGCTCGAGCACGACCTGGTTGTCGGCCATCGCCGACCCGCCGCCGGGGCCGGGCGCCTGGTCGGGGAAGAGGTTGGCAGCCATGAGGCTCGCCGCCGACGCGGTGAGGCCCACCCCGGCGACGGCGCCGAGGATCTTGCGCACCGCCGGGAGGGTGGCCGCGTCGGCCAGCCGCACCAGGGCGGGGATGCGGCTGAGCCGGGCGGCCAGGCCCAGGACGGTGACGACCAGCAGGTACCAGGCGAGGGCCAGGCCGACGAGCCGGATCAGGGCGAAGGCGGCGACGACCACGTCGCGGTCGTCGAGCCACAGCTGCAGCTCGGACCGGTCGAGCAGCGGCGGGGTCGACAGCTGGCCCGACCCCAGCCGGTTGAGGATCAGGATGGTCGCGACCAGGCCGACGATCCAGGCCGCCCCCACGAGCAGGCGCCGCCACGCCGGGTCGGCGACCTCCTGGGCCGGTGCGGGCGGGGTGGGGCCGAACGTGCGGGTCATGCGGCCACGTCCACGACGATCGGCTCCTGGTCGCCCCGATCGGCCACCAGCACGGCGCAACCGTCGCCGTCGGGGTCGGCGGCCCGAAGGCCGGTCGCCCCGGCCACCTGGCTGACGGCGCTGACCGTCAGGGCCTCGGCCGGCTCGACCCAGCGGTCGAACACGAACACCTCGCCGGTGCGGGTCCGCAGGGTGGCCACCGTCGCCCGGCCGTCGCAGTCCCAGTCGGCGACCACGGCGAGGTCGCCGGGTTCGCCGGCCCGCCAGGTCGTGCCTTCGACGGTGACCCGCTCGCCCTCGACGACCACGGCCTCGGGGCAGCCGTCACCGTCGACGTCGGCCGTGACCGCACCGCCGGCCGGTGCGCACCCCGGGGCGGTGGTCGTGGTGGTGTCCGGGGCGGTCGGCGCCGGGGCCGTGGTGGTGGGGGCCGGGCGGACGTCGAGGGTGGTCGTGCTGCGGGGCGGGTCCGTCGGCGGGGGGGCGGTGGTGGTCGGGACGGCCCTGTCGGGCCCCGGGTCCGCCGACGACGGGGCGATCCAGGCCGCGGCCGCCGCGGTGGCGGCCACGATGGCGCCGAGGGCGACTCCGGAGAGGGTGCGCCGGCCTGGGCGGGGGAGCGCCACCCGGCGGGCCCGGGACTCGTGCTCCCGCGGCGGACGAGCGCGGCGGGAGCGGGTGGGCGGGCCGACGGCGTCGCGGATCGACGCGGCCAGCTCACCCGCCGCCGGGCGGGCGGCCGGGTCGTCGGCCTGGGCCCGGTCGGCCAGGGTCAGCAGTGTCGCCCGGCGGCCGTCGTCGCCAGCGTGGGCCCGGCGCCGGTCGGGGATGACCGGCCCCCCGTCGGACGGGACCACCAGCGACGTGAGCAGGGCCCCGAGGGCGGCGACGTCGACAGCGGGGTCGACCGCGCCGGACCGGGAGGCGTCGGCGAAGCCGGTGAGCACCGCCCGCCCGTCAGCGGCGAGCAGGACGTGGTCGGCGGTGATCCGGCCGTGGACGATGCCGGCCCGGTGCAGGTCGGCCACGGTGGTCGCGACCTGGGCGACGATGTCGGCGGCGGCGGGCGGGGGCAGCCCGGCGACGGTGGCCAGCGAGTGCGGGCCGACCCAGGCGAGGTGGAGCTCGGTGCCGGTGGGCCCGCGGTGGTGGGCGACGACCTGCACGGCGCCGGGGTGGGCGAGGGCGCGCAGGATGGTGGCCTCGCCGGTGAGGCGGGCCGCGGCCGCCGGGTCGGTCGCCCGCTTCACCAGCACCGGCCGGCCGTCGTCACCGGTGACGACGCGGTGGGTGGTGGGCGGACGCTCGGGCACGGGACCGGCCTACCCCGCCGTGCGCGAGATGACACGAGAGATCATGAGGAGGAGGAGGAGGAGGGGGCCTACTGGGCCAGGTCGGAGGTGGCCCGGCCGGTGACGGCCACGGTGTCGGGCCCGCCGGGCAGGGCCTTGGAGAACACCGTCTCGACGTCGATGGTGACGGCGATCTCGACGGTGGCCTCGGCCTCGTCGACCGAGAACCGGGTGATCTCGGCGCCGGGGGCGTTGTCGGCCAGCGACACCTCGGCGGCCTGGCGGGCGGCGACGGGGTCGAGGGTGACGGCGCCGCCGCCGTAGAACGCGGCCTCGTCGAACCCGGCGGCGGCGGCGTCGTTGGCCGCCCCCTGGGCCGCCGTCACCAGCTCGCGCTGGCCCAGGTGGATGGCCCCGAAGTCGACGCAGAACGCCCCCAGGACGACGAAGACGAGCACCGCCGCCGGCATGAGCATCAGCGACGACCCCCGGTCCCGGCCGGTCCCGGCGCCGGTGTCGGGGTGGTGGTGGCTCAGCACGCGGAGGCGGCGTCGAGCCCGGCCCGGAGCCGGTCGATGCGCGTGCTGTGGGACGACGTCACGTCGAAGGCCCGGCCGAAGCCCCCGATGACCGGGATCTGCAGGGCCGGCACGGGATAGCTCGCCGTGTACGACACCGTGCCGCAGCGGACGAAGGCGCCGGTGGGCTCGCTCAGCTCCATCCGGCTCGGCGTCCGGCCGTAGGAGGCGATGGCGTCCTCGGCGGCGTCGCGGGCGGCCTCCTCGCCGGCGAACCCGCCGTCGCTCTCGGCGTAGGTGCGGGCCGCCTCCCGGGCCGCCGAGGTGACGGCGAACTTGGCGTCGATCACGCCCCATGCGTTGACCAGCAGCAGCGTGCCGAAGACGAAGATCAGCACGCAGAACGGCAGGACCTCGGCGCCGGCGGACCCCCGCTCCCGGGCCGCCCCGCCGGGTGCCGCCGGCGGGCGGTGGTGGGCGACCCTCACCGGACCTTCTCCACCCGGACCCTCACCGTCTTGTCGATCCGGCCGACCCCCACGTCGGCGTCGCTGAAGATCAAGAAGCTGGGGTTGTCGACGACGATGCGCAGCTCGATCACGTCGTCGCCGAGCGTCCAGTCGATGTCCTCGATGCGGGACGAGTAGCGCCCCAGGTTGTCGCGCAGGTCGGCCTCGGCCCGGGCGGCGGCGCCGGCCCGCCCGCCCTCGGCCTCGGCCCGGGCCACCCGCCGGGCGGCGTCGTAGGCGTTGGCCGTGACGGTGGTGTTGGCGTACAGGTTCACGCAGATGTGCACGGCGAACATCAGGAACCCGAGGAACACGGCGATGGCCGCGACCGAGGTGACGAGGCTCTGGCCCCGCTCCCGGTCGCGGGGCGGCGCCGTGGGGACGGTCACGAGCCGATCTGGTCGACCTGGTTGGAGGTCTTGGTGGACGCGCCCTGGAAGAGCAGCTTGAAGGCGCCCCACATCAACACGCCGAGGAAGGCCATGATCAGCACCACGATGGCGGCCGAGATCACGCCCTCGCCCCGGTCCTCGGTCTCGAGCCGGTGCCGGGCGTGCACCAGGCCGGAGCGCACCCACGTGTAGGTGGCGAGGGCGCTGTGGTCGAGGGTCGAGCTGAGGGTCTGCATGGTGTGCCTCCGTGGTGGGGGATCAGGAGCCCGAGAAGAGCGAGAGGGCCTGGGTGAAGGGGACGGCCAAGAAGATGACGCCGGGGATCAGCGTTGCCACCGTGACCGGGATCCACACCTGCTGGCCCCGGCGCTCGATGTGCTCGAGCAGCTCGCGGTGGACGTCGCGGCGGATGGCCCGGGCCTCCTCGCTGATCAGGCGGCCCAGGTCGCTCGCCTCGCGGTTGAGGGCGAGCACGTGGACCAGCCGGTCGACGCCGTCGACGTCGGCCAGCGCAGCCCACTCGCGCAGGGCGTCGGTCTCGCTGAGCCCCTGGCGGACCCGTCCGATCACCCGGGAGATGTCGCGGGCGCAGACACCGTTGCTGCGCTGGGCCACCCGGGCCAGGGCACCCGAGAGCGAGTAGCCGGCCGAGAGGAGCAGGCCGATCTGCTCGCTCACCACCGGCAGCTCCAGGAACAGGCTGCGCTGCCACCGCTTCGAGGCGGCCGAGATCTGCTGCTCGAGCAGGAGGAACGCCAGGAGGGGCGCCCCGAAGGTGAGCAGGATGCCCACCGGGACCGGGAGGCCGAGGGCGACCGACGCCAGGGCGCCGAGCCCGAAGGCGGCCACGACCCACCCGAGCTGGCGGACCCGGAAGGCGGTGACGTCGAGGGGCGAGTGGATGCGCGTGAGGCGGATGCCGAGGTCCTCGCTGACGCCGAACAGCCGGGCGACCTGCTCGCCCACGCCCCGCGACACGGGGCCGACGACGTCGCGGAAGCTCTCCAGCGACAGCAGCCCGCCCCCCTTGCCCGGCGCCAGCCCACCGGGGGTGTACGGACGCAGGCGCTCGGTGAGCGGGCGGCGGGCGAACCACCGCGTCGTCGACAGCAGCAGCGTCGCCCCGACCCAGAGGACCAGGCCCGAGAGCACGAAGAGCCGCGTCATGCGGACCCACCCCTCCTCATCGCTCGAACACCCTCTCCTCCTCGGGCAGCCGCATGATCGCCCCGGCCCACACCCAGCAGCCGATGATCATGCCGATGGCGGCGACGACGGCCAGCTGCCCGCCGGCGGTGGCGTAGGCGGCCCGGCCCTCGCCGACCGACACGCCCGCGGTGGCCATGCCCAGCGGCACCACCAGCACGAACGTGCGGGCGAAGCGGACGCCGGCCTGCTTGGCCCGGGCGTCCTTGCGGCCCTGCACGTCCTGGATGCGGTCCTCGATGAGGTCGCGCAGGCGGCTGTCGAGGTCCGAGCCGCCGATCTCGTGGGCGACCAGCAGGGTCTCGCAGGTGGCGTCGGCGGTGGGGTCGGCGAGGCGGTCCTTCAGCACGGCCACCGTGCGGGGGAAGTCGGTGGAGATGAGCCACTCGCGGTGGGCGGCGTCGAACGCCGCCCGCATCTCCTGCGGGCCCCGCTGGCCCACCTCGAACAGCGCCTGGGGGACCGACCGGCCCAACGACCCGGTGAGGATGCGGATCTCCTCGATCATGCGGGGCCAGGCCTCCTGGGCCACCGTGCGCCGGGTCCGCCGCCGGTTCCGGTAGGAGGCGATCGGGAAGCTGGCGGCGAAGGCACCCAGGGCCAGGGCGGGGATCGGGGAGGCGAAGATGGCGTAGCCGAACGCCCCTCCCACCAGCCCGAGCACGCCGACCACGGCGACGAACTCCACCGGCTGGACGTCGTCGAGCCCGGCCTGGATCAGCCAGTCCTGCGGGCCCCGCCGGGTCCGGGTGCGGCGCTCGACCCGGGGTCCGGGGGCGAGTCCCTTCCAGTCGAGGGCGACGGCGGTGTACAGCAGGTGCACGCCGTAGGCGCCGGCGAGGGCGAGGACGAGGGCGACGAGCGGGCTCACCGACGCCCTCCGCTGCCGTTCCCCGCGGCCGTCGGGTGCGCGCGGGCGTCGTCCAGGATCGACCGCAGGTCGTAGCCGGCGTCCCGGAAGGGGCGCTCCAGGCGCTGGGGGAGCTGGCCGGTCCAGGTGAGCGGGGCGTCGATGCCGTCGCGGCGGAACAGCTCGGTGACGGTGAAGGCGTTGCCGTCGGGGCTGGCCGACAGGTCCTCGACGGCGATGACCTCTGTGACCCGCGGGCCCTCCGGGGTGCGGGCGCAGTGGACCACCACGTCGATGGCCTCGGTGACGAGGCTGTTGAGGGCGCTGAGGGGCAGGTCGTTGTCGGACAGCTGGCAGATGAACCGGAGGCGGGACAGGGCCTGGCGGGCCGACCCGGCGTGGATGGTGGTGAAGCCCTTCACCCCCGACGAGAGGGTGAGCAGCAGCGGGAGGGCCTCGCGGTCGCGGACCTCGCCGACGATGGCCACGTCGGGGGCCATGCGGAGGAAGCCGGCGACCAGGCGGCGGAGGTCGACCGCCGCCCGCTCGGGCCGCGCCGCCCGGGTCTGCATCGACGCCACGTTCGGGAGCGGGATGTCGACCTCGAAGACCTCCTCGGCCGTCACCACCCGGAGCCGGGGGTCGAGCTCGGCGGCGCAGCACGAGAGCATCGTCGTCTTCCCCGAGCCGGGGGCCCCGGCGAAGATCACCGAGCTGTTGGCCCGCACGCACGCCTTGAGGAAGGCGGCCACGGGGCGGGACAGCATGTCGCGGTCGACGAGCTGGTCGAGGTTGCGGAACACGACCCCGGTGAACTTCCGGATGTTCACCATGACGTGGCCGCCGCGGGCGATGTCGCCGTGGACGATGTGGAGGCGGGCGCCGTTGTCGAGCTGGGCGTCCTGCAGCCCCTCGGCGGGGTCGAGCTTCCGGTGGGCGCCGGAGGCGTCGTCGATGATCTTGGTCAGGGTCCGGATGACGTGGGCGTCGTCGTGGAAGACCTCGTCGTGGTACCCCGAGGGCCCGACGTGGCGCTTGACGAAGATCTCGTCGGGGGCGTTGATCATCACCTCCCACACGTCGTCGTCCTCGACGAGGGGGGCGAGGGGCCCGTAGCCGCACAGGTTGCGGTAGGCCCGCTCGACCACCGTGGCCGGGTCGGACAGGTCGAAGGCCCGCAGCCCCCGCTTGTGGTCCGCGGACCACTGGGCCACCTCGTCCTCGATGAGCGCCCGCAGCCGGGCGTTCCCGTCGGCGCTGCCCATGTCGAGGGCGACGCCCTTGGCCCGGTCGAGCACGGCCCGCTCGATCTCCTCCAGCGGGCTGACGTCCACGTCGCTGCTCATCCGTTGCGCTCCTGCTCGGCTCGCACGCTCACCCGTTGCTCTTGCTCGGCTCGCACGCTCACCCGTTGCTCTTGCTCGGTTCGCACGCTCACCCGAGTGCCTCCTCCTCGGCCCAGGAGCCCAGCTCGCCGGGGGCGATGGGCACCGGGGTCGGCTCGGTCGCCGCCGGGCCGACCGGGGCCCGGCTCAGCAGGTCGGCCAGGGCGCGGGTCACGGGCTCGGTGAGCGACTGCGGCAACCGGCCACCGTCGCGGAGGATCTCGTCGAGCCCCCGGCGCTCGGGCACGTGCACCGGGCCGACCACGGCGACGCCGCCGACGCGGGCCCCGCTCAGGTCGGCGAAGCTGCGGGTCAGCTCGGCCCGACCCTTGGCCGTCTTGGCCGAGCGGTTGACCACGGCGAGGATCCGCTCGGGCGGGACGCCGTGCTCGCGCAACCGGTTCACCGTCCGGACGAGGCCGTGCATGCCCTTGATCCCGGGGGCGCCCACGACCACCACGGCGTCGGCCCGGCTGGCGATGGTCCGGGCCATGACGTTGCGCTCCTCGACGTCGATCGACCCGCACTCGGCCTCGCCCTCCAGGTCGTCGTCGACGTCGGCGACCACCACGCCGAAGGCGTCGCGGAGCCCGAGCAGGGCGGCCTCGAAGCTGCGGGGCTTGAGCACCGCCCAGTCCCGGTGCCGCCGGAGGCCGAGCAGGAGGTTGTAGCCCCGGTTCACCACGTCGAAGGTGAGGGCCTGCACCTCGTCGGGACGGGGCCGGCGGCTGCGGTGGGCGTCGACCAGCTCCTGGAGGCCGGGGACGATGTCGCGGGCGTCGTGGAGCATGGCCTGGTCGGCGTCGAGGCACATGTCGGCGAGCACGGGGCGGCCCAGGGCGCGGGTGCCCTCGGCCTGGCCCAGGCCCTGGGCGATGGCCATGGCCAGCGTCGACGCCCCGGTGCCGCCGCTGCCGGTGACGGCGACGAGGGTGCCCAGCGCCGTCGGGGGGTCGGGGACGTCGGCCGGGTCGAGGGGGAGCTCGGTGGCCGAGCCGATCATGCGGGCGTGCTCGCCGAGGGCGTCGAGCAGCTGCTCCCTGCGCAGGGTCGGGGGCAGCACCGCAGCGGCCCCCAGCTCGGTCCACGCCGGACCGGCGCCGGGGGCGGTCCCGTCGACGACCAGCACGGCGACCTGGTGGCGCGCCGCGGTGTCGAGGAGGTCGCGGTCGACGGCACCGGTGGTGGCGTCGATCAGCAGGGCGCTGAAGGGGCGGCCGCTCGTCAGCCGGACCTGCACCTCCTCGGCGGCGACGCACTTGACGAAGTCGGCCGGGATGGAGCCGACGGTGGCCCAGCGGGCGACCTCGGTGAACCACGGCGAGCGGCTGGTGCCCAGTCCGAGCAGGACGTAGCGCTCGACGGCCATCAGCCGCCCGACCCCTCGTCCTCCGGCTCGGTGGTCGTCGTGGTGGACCCGCCGGTCGCCGGGTCGACCTCGACCGACGGCCGGAAGACCTCGGCCACGTCGACGTCCTCGGCCCCGCTGACCCGGATGAGGCTGATCTTGCCGGCGGTGCTGGCGTTGACGATGGCGATCCGCTCCTCGGCCGTCGGCACCTGGAGGCGGACGACGACCTGGCCGGCGGCGGCGAGCGAGTCGTCGTCCTCGGAGAGGCTCACCACCCGGGCGTCGGCGCTGAGGGTGACGGTCGTGGCCGACGTGTCGGTGCCGTAGGTGGCGAGGACGTGGACGTAGTCGCCGCGCGACAGCTCCCCGGCGTTGGCGTCGGCCTGGGCGACGGCCACCGAGAAGGTGGGGATCTCGGCGTCGGTGCCGGTGGCCAGCCCGCCGGCCTGGATGAGCTCACCCTCCGACAGGGGGCCGACGGCGATCGCCCCCACGAGGGCGTCCGGGTCGGAGAAGACCCGGCCCTCGAGCCGGTCGGGGACCTCGATGGCGACGGCCTCGAGGTCGTCGGGGCCGAGCGTCGAGCCGGGGGCGATGTCGCGGGCGGCGACGTAGTACCGGGTGCTGGGCCCGCGGCCGGCGCCGGAGACGGCGGCGAAGATGCCGACCGCGGCCACCGCCACCAGGAGCCCACCGACCACGGCCCGCCCTCCCGGCAGCCCTCGCCGGGGCCGGATCCTGCGTCCGCTCGAACCCTCCCCCGCCGGGGGGCCCGTGCCCTTGTCGAGCACTGGGGGTCGTGTCTGGGTGGCGGCCACGACGTCCTTTCGCGATGGTGGTCCCTCGGTGGGGTGCGACCGCCGGGTCGTACCGCTCGACGCCCGGCGCCAAACCTCGCCGCCACCGGGGTCCGGGGGGTGACCACCCCGGCGGCGGCGGACCGCACGACGGGCGGGCGGCCGGATCGCCCGGTGCGTGCAGAGGGGCCGGAGGGGGCCGTCGTGCAACGAGGGTGTCGGAGACGCGTCGCGGGGTAGGATCGGTCCCGTGACCGACTCACCCCGATGGCTCAGCACCGCCGAGGCGGCCAAGCGACTCGGCATCACACCCCGGACGCTCTACCGGTTCATCGACGGCGGGCAGCTGCCCGCCTACCGGCTGGGACGGGTGATCCGCCTCCAGGAGCAGGAGGTCGACGCCTTCATCCAGACCTGCCGGATCGAGCCCGGCAGCCTGGAGCACCTCTACCCCGACGCCGTCCCGGTCGACGCCGCGACCGAGTCGCCCTAGCCCTCGACGACGGCCAGCTCGGCCAGCGAGGCCAGCGGCACGTAGACCACGTCGGCCCCGTCGGCCAGGCGCAGCACGGCCACGTCCCGGCCCACCGAGCGCACCTGGCCCGACAGCCCGGTGCCGTCGCGGGACACCGCCAGCACCCGGGGCCGGTCGCCGGCGATGGCCGCCACCGCCTCGGCGAAGGCGATGTCGAGGGCGTGGGCCCGCTCCCCACCGCCGGTGGGCTGGCCCTCGGCCCGGATGGCGACGATGGCGTCGAAGGGGACGAGGACGTCACCGTTGCCCGTCCGCAGGGCGACGAAGTCCTCGCCCACGGCCCGCACCAGGCCGCGGTGGGTCCGGTTGGCGACGCCCTGGACCACGACGGTGGCGGCCCGCTCGGCCAGGTCGAGCAGGACCCCGGCGACGACGGCCTCCTCGTCGGCCGCCTGCCGGAGCCAGCGCTCCCGGGCCCGCGAGGCCACGGCGGCGTCGGCCCGCTGCTCGGCCAGCCAGCGGGTGATGTCGCCGACCAGGTCCTCACCCATGGCGTGAACCTACGCGCCCCCGGCCACCGCGGGACGCGCCGCGGAACGACCGGGCGGCCGGGCGGGCACCGGCGGTACGCTGGGGCCCGGCGTGCCGGATCGGCCGGGCGCCGGTCCGGAGGATCGTTGGCGTCCACGCAGGTGAAGATCGAGGTCCCCGGCAACCACCTGATGGCGCCCCTGCTCGGGACCCACGACGAGCACCTCCGGTTGATCGAGGCGGCCTTCCCCGGCACGCGGGTCGTGGTCCGGGGCAACGAGGTGGTCATCGACGGCGACGACGTCGGAGAGGTGGCGCGCCTCGTCGACGAGCTAGTCACGCTCGTCCAGCGGGGCGAGCTGCTGGAGCCGGCCACCCTGGGCCGCACCATCGACATGGTGCGGGCCCACGAAAGCCCGTCGGAGGTGCTCACCGCCGAGGTCCTGCGGGCCGGGCGGGGCAAGAGCGTGAAGCCCAAGTCGGCGGGCCAGAAGCGCTACGTCGACGCCATCGCCCGCAACATCGTCACCTTCGGCCTGGGGCCGGCGGGCACCGGCAAGTCGTGGCTGGCGGTGGCCATGGCCGTCCAGGCGCTCCAGGCCAAGACGGTCGACCGCATCATCCTCACCCGGCCGGCGGTCGAGGCGGGGGAGCGGCTCGGGTTCCTGCCCGGGGACCTGATGGCCAAGGTCGACCCGTACCTGCGGCCGCTCTACGACGCCCTCAACGACATGGTCGGCACCGAGGGCAGCCAGCGGCTCCTCGAGCGGGGCGCGGTCGAGGTGGCCCCGCTGGCGTTCATGCGGGGGCGCACCCTCAACCAGAGCTTCATCATCCTCGACGAGGCCCAGAACACCTCACCCGAGCAGATGAAGATGTTCCTCACCCGCATCGGGTTCGGGAGCCGGGCCGTCGTCACCGGTGACACCACCCAGGTCGACGTGCAGGGCGGGGGGAGCGGCCTCGACGGCCTCGAGGCGACCCTCGGCGGCATCGAGGGGCTGTCGTTCGTGCACCTGGACCGGCGCGACGTCGTCCGCCACCGCATCGTGGCCGACATCGTCGACGCCTACGACCGGGCCTCGGCAGCCGCGCCCAAGGCGGGCCGCTCCGACCGGCGACGATGATCGGCCGGGCCGGGCCCCGGTCGGTCGAGGTCACCGTGACCGAGGACAGCGACGAGGAGGTCGACGGCCCCCGCTGGGGCGCCCTGCTGGCCGCCGTGCTCCACGCCGAGGGCGTGCCCGCCGGGGCCGCGGCGGGGCTGACCTTCGTCTCGCCGTCGGCCATGGCCGCCCTCAACCAGGCCCACATGGGCGGGACCGGGCCGACCGACGTGCTCGCCTTCCCGATCGACGGCCTCGCCGCCACCGGGGGGAACGGAGATGCCCCGCCCGGTGTCGTGGGCGACGTGGTGATCTGCCCGGTCGTGGCGTGGGCCGGCGCTGCCGGCCACGCCGGCTCCGACGATGACGAGCTCGCCCTCCTGGTCGTGCACGGGGCCCTCCACCTCCTGGGCCACGACCACGCCGAGGACGACGAGCGGGAGACGATGCAGCAGCGCGAGCGCGAGCTGCTGGCGGCCCACCACGGCCCCCTCGCCGGCGACCCGTGGAGCGGCGGGTGAGCCCGGCGACCCTGGCCATGCTCAGCGCCCTCGTGGTGCTGCTCCTCGGGCTGATCTTCCTGGCCATCGCCGAGACCGGTCTGACCCGCATGACCAAGGCGCGGGCCACCGCCCTGCGCGAGGAGGGCCGACGGGCGGGCGGGTCCCTCGTGTGGCTCGTCAGCCGCCCCGAGGCGTTCATCAACCCGCTGCTGCTCGTGGTGCTCATCGTGCAGTCGGCCCAGACGGCCCTCACGACGTTGCTGGCCGAGGAGCTCTTCGGCAGCTGGGGCGTGCCCGTCGCCCTGTTCGTGAACGTGGTGGTCGTGTTCGTCCTGGCCGAGGCCGCTCCCAAGACCTGGGCGCTGCAGCACCCCGACACCGCCGGGCTGCTCGCCGCCCGCCCCATCCGGGCCCTCACGATCCTCTGGCCGCTGCGCATGGTCTCCAAGGCGCTCATCGGCCTCACCAACGTCCTGCTGCCCGGAAAGGGGCTCCGCGAGGGGCCGTTCGTCACCCAGGACGAGCTGCTCGCCATGGCCGAGGAGGCGGCGGAGCAGGAGACGATCGAGGACGAGGAGCGGCAGCTGATCCATCGCATCCTCGAGTTCGGCGACACCATCGTCCGCACCGTGATGGTGCCCCGCACCGACGTGGTGGCGGTGACGTCGACCGCCAGCGCGTCCGAGGCCATCGAGACGGTGCTGGCGCACGGTCTCAGCCGGCTCCCCGTCTACGAGGGGGGTGAGGGCTTCGACGAGGTCGTCGGCCTGGTGTTCGCCCGCGACCTCATGCGGGTCGAGCGCGAGGGCCACGGCCAGGACCCGGTCACCGCGGCCATGCGTCCCGCCCGCTTCGTCCCCGAGACCAAGCGCGTCGCCGAGCTGCTCCGGGAGATGCAGGCCGAGACGTTCCACATGGCGATCGTGGTCGACGAGTACGGCGGCACCGCCGGCATCGTCACCCTGGAGGACCTCATCGAGGAGCTGGTCGGGGAGATCGTCGACGAGTTCGACGACGAGGACGCCCGGGCCGAGCCGGTGGGCGACGGGTCGTACCGCGTCGACGCCCGCCTGACGATCGACGACGCTCGCCAGGTGCTGGGGATCAGGCTCCCGGACGACGACGTCGATACCGTCGGGGGCGTGCTCGTCCAGGCCCTCGGGCACATCCCCTCCGAGGGTGAGGAGGCCGTGGTCGACGGGGTGCGCCTCCAGGCCGAGTGCGTCGAGGGCCACCGCATCGTGCGGGTCCGGGTGACCCCGGAGGCCGAGCCGGGCGTCGACCCCGTCGGCGACCCTGCGGGTGACGCGCCATGAGGTCCGGCTTCGTGACGCTCGTGGGCCGGCCCAACGTCGGCAAGTCCACGCTCGTCAACCAGATCCTCGGCTCCAAGGTGGCGATCACCTCGGACAAGCCCCAGACCACGCGCTCGCAGGTGCGGGGCGTCCTCCACGCCGTCACCGAGGTCGACGGGGCCGACGAGGACGTCCAGATCGTCTTCGTCGACACCCCCGGCGTCCACAAGCCCCGCACGACGCTCGGCCAGCGGCTCAACGACACGGCCACGTCGTCGATCCCCGACGTCGACGTCGCCTGCCTCGTCATCGACGCCACCGCCAAGGTCGGCCCCGGCGACCGGTTCGTCGCCGCCCGGGTCCCGAAGAGCGGCATCGTGGTGATCAACAAGGTCGACCTGGCGTCCAAGGACCAGGTCCTGGCCCAGCTGGTGGCGGTGTCCGAGCTGGGCTTCTCCGAGTACGTGCCGGTGTCGGCCCGCACGGGCGAGGGCGTCGACACCCTGCTGAGGCTGCTGGTCGCCCGCATGCCGGAGGGCCCGCCGTTCTACCCCGACGAGGTGGTGCGGGAGACGCCCGACGACGTGTGGGTCGCCGAGCTGGTGCGCGAGCAGCTGTTGGCCGTCACCCACGACGAGGTCCCCCACTCGATCGCCTGCCGGGTCACCGAGTGGGAGGACGACCGCATCCGCGTCGAGATCCTCGTCGAGCGCGACTCCCAGAAGGGGATCGTGATCGGCAAGGGCGGGAGCGTCCTGAAGGAGGTCGGCACCCGGGTGCGCGAGCAGCTCCCCGAGGGGACGTTCATCGAGCTGGCGGTCAAGGTCGAGAAGGACTGGCAGCGCCGGCCCGACAAGCTCAACCGCCTCGGCTTCTAGTCACCCCAGCACCGTCCCGAGGACGGCGTCGGGGTCCTCGGCCCCGTCGACGCCCCGGGAGGCGAACCAGCGGCACACGTTGACGACGTCGCGGTGGAGCAGCTCGTAGCCGTTGGTGGCGGCGTGCAGGTCGACGGCCTGGGGGACGTCGATCACCCACACCTGCTCCTCCCACCAGAGGAGGTTGTAGGCGGAGAGGTCGGCGTGGACCCACCCGGCCCGCGTGGTCGTCCGCACCGCGTCGACGAGCTGGTCCCACGCCGCGGCCAGCTGGCTCGGGCCGAGCCGGGCCTGGGCCAGGCGCGGGGCGGCGCCGTCGTCGTCGCCGAGGTACTGCTGGACCACCGAGGTCTGGCGGTCCGTGCCCACCGGGTACGGCACGGGGACGCCGGCCTCCCACAGGGCGAGGAGGACGTCGTGCTCGTGGCCGACCCAGTCGGCCCGGACGAGCTGGCGGCCGTAGCGGCTCATGTTCGCCACCGCCCGCCGGCCGCGGCTGTCCCGTGGGCCCCGGCCCTCGCGGTAGCCGACGTCGTTGCGGAAGGTGGCGGCCGTGGTGAAGCCGAGCGCCTCGAGCTCGCCCTTGTGGCTGACGGTCTTGGGGCGGTAGCGCTTGTCGGCGAGGAGGTGGCGGCGGGCGCCGTCGAGGCTGGTCCGCTCGAGCACGCGGATCTCGGCCTCCTTGCCGGTCTTCAGGGTGCCGAGCTCGGTGTCGACGTAGTCGTCGGCGATGAGCCAGTCGGGTCGGGGCATGGAGGTCTCCCGGTCGCAGGTGGACGGAGGTCCGCCCGGCCGGCGACGGGAGAGCCAGGTGCGGCTAGGTCCGGTGCGCGCGAGCGGGGCGGTGGGCAGCGGTCGTGGTCACGCGGCACCTCCTCCACTCGGCGAGGGGCCCACCGTCGCGCCGGTCGCCCCACGGGGCAAGCGGTTTCCCGGCGCCGAGCGGATGCTGTCCCGCACGAAGGCCGCCAGAGCGAGCAACGCCTCCTCGTCCCACCGATGGCCGTGGGTGCGGCGGAGGTCGGCCGGGACCTCGGCGGCCGAGCGGTAGCACTCCAGGGCGTCGGCGACGACCGGGCGATGGGTCGGAGGCAGGTGGGCGAGGGCCCAGGCGCCGCCCTCCTCCTTGCTGAGCGGCGGCGCCGGATCGTGGGCGAGCAGGTGCAGGGTCCGGCAGGCGTTGAGCACGCCGTACACCGGCGTGCTGACGAGCCCGTCGGCGAGGGTGTCGCGCACATCGGCCAGCACCGAGGCGACGAGGTCGCGGCGCGCGACCTCGCCCACCACCTCGGTCGGCTCCGGCCCGAGGAGAGCGATGCCCCGGTGGCGGGTCACAGCGCAGTGGCCCGCCAGATCGGGGTCGGTGCCGCGAGGACCCGCTCCGCCGGAGCGGACGTCGGCGACCCACCTCTCGGAGAAGTGGCATGCGTACGGCACCGGGTGGCGGGGCGCCTCCACGGCGCTGCGGAGGACGACCGAGAGCTCCAGGCCGGCGCTCGTCGGACGCTGCTCGGAGACGTCGAGCAGGCGGAGGGCGAGCGAGCGGCGCTCCCGCTCGGTCGGGAGGACGTCGACGACGACGAGCAGGTCCGCGTCGCTGTGGGCCCGGTGGTAGCAGCCCATCGCCAACGAGCCGTGCAGGTACACGCCCACCGGTCGAGGGAGCTCCTCGACGACGCCGGACACGATCCCCTCGACCCAGCGCCGGACATCCGGATCGCAGTCGTCCCAGTGCTGGGCTCGGTCGGGGGTGTGGTCGATCGCCGACCGCTCAGGTGGCGCCACGGGTCGGATCATGGCGCTGTCACCCGACGGGCACCAGGGGTCGGCGCCAGGGGCGGGCGGGGGTGGTGCGACATCGTCGGCCGTGGTCGTCGGGTGGTCGGTGGACCTCGACGGTGCCGTCGGGCTCGAGGGTGAGGGTGAACCCGCCTTCGTGGACCTTGTGGTGGTGGTACCGCCACAGGGGCACCAGGTTGGCCATGTCGGTGCGGACGTGGTGGTTGGTGGGGTCGGGGTCGTAGTCGATGACGTGGTGGGCTTCGGTCCAGTCCGATGGCGCGTCGCAGCCGGGGAAGGCGCAGTGCGTCGCGTGGCGGAAGCGGAGGGCGCGGCGTTGGCCTCGGTTGCGGATGGGTGAGGCGCGGCGGAGCCGCCCCTTCAGGGTGGGGGGCGGGGTCGGAGGACGTGGATGTCTTTGGCGGCGTCGAGGACCTCGCCGTCGGCGGAGATCACCAACCGGTGGACGTGCGCTCCGCAGAGGAGCCGGTGCAAGGAGGCGGGGCGGAGGGGGGTGCCGTCGATGAGCTCGCTGATGCGAGCCTCCTCTCCGTCGCTCGTCGCGCAGAGGGTCGTCAAGCCGGGGGCGCGACATCCAGAGCCTGGTTCAGGTGGTCGCCGTCGAACGTCACCCGGTGGGTGGGCTCGGTCACCAGCACCTCGAGCCCCGGGTGGGCGACCAGCTCCTCGATGAGCGCGGTCGTCCCGGCGACGAAAGTCCAGGCAAGGTCGATCTCGGTGGCCACGCACCACGCCCGGTCCTCGGGCCACCAGAGGTTGGGGGACTGGTGGTCGAGGGCCTCCTCGAGGTCGACGACCTCGGCCACGGCACCGATCGCCAGCAGGTAGTCGCGGTTCGGCAGGCGTAGGAGGGGTCCGTCGAGCACCTCTCGGGGGACGGGCGAAGGGATGGGTTCGCCCCGGCCGTCGAAGGTGAGCATCACCGCCGAGCCGTTCAGCTGCCCGAAGCCGTCCCAGACGCCGAACCAGCACCGCTCGGGCGTGGTGGTGTGGCGGCCGAGCACCTCGGCCAGGACGGCCAGCTCCCGGGGCGGGAGCGACCCCCAGCTCACATCGGTCGACGGCTGAGCCCACCCGTGCGCGGCCTGGCCGGGGCGGGTGCTGATCAGGAGGAGCTGCATCTCCGGGTGGACGATGCGCCCGTTCGCCTGCGCCACCTCGGCCCACCGTCGGGTCGGGGCACCCGACTGGTCGTCGATGGGGTGGAGGAGCCGTCCGTAGGCGGCGAACCCGGTTGGCACGACGGCGCCGACCCCCTCGGCGAAGCCCATCAGGCGGGGCCCGATCCAGTCCGCCACCGCCACATCGGCGCTCCACTCGATGGTCACGGCCGCAACTCTGCCCCCGATCCCGTCCAGGGGGGCCAAGCTTTGTACGGAACCCCGCAGCATGCGGCGGTTTCCGTCCAAGGTTCGCGGCGCTGCCGTCTCCGGTGGCCCACGTCAGACCATCAGGCGGGGGGTGACCATGGCGAGGGTGGCGTAGGTCTGGATTCCGGGCGGTGCGGCCACGACGGCGGGGATGGCGTTGACGACGGGGACGCCGGTGATGCGCATGCCGATGGCGTGGATGGCCTCCGGGGTGAGGGTCGCCAGGTCCTGGTCGGGCCAGATGTCGACCTTGGCTCGCACCTGGGGGTCGCCGTCGACCTCGACGAGGTAGCCGTGCTCGACCGGCATCTCGGGCTCGAGGTCCCGGGTCATCACCCAGCGCTGCGCCAGCTCGACCACCTCCCGCCCCCCGGCCCACCCGGACCACCGGACGTCGATGCCGGCCACGCCGCCTGCGGCGATCGGCCGGCCCGAGAGGTCGAGGTCGCGGGTGGCCGCCGCCAAGGTGACGGCGCAGCGGGTCTCCTCCACGGCGACACCGAGGAGGGCGCAGAGCACGTCGACGCCGTCGGCGAAGACCCTCACCGCCCGCTCCACGTCCTCGGCGTGGCCCGGGTCCCCGATCGGCCGGCCCCACCCGAGGTCGTCCATGTTGGAGTCGCCGGCGAACAGGCTGGTGTCGACCGACTCGGTGACCCGGACGTGGCGCACGTCGAGCGACGCGCCCGCCAGGACCCCGGCCACCAGCTGGGCGAAGCCGGGGTTCATGCCGCTGCCGAACAGGGTGGCGCCCCCGTCGCGGGCGGCGGACGACAACGTCTCCACCGCGGCCGGCCCGAGCGAGCGCCCGGTCAGCAGCTCCGACGACGTCACCACGTCGACCCCGGCGCGCAGCAGCGTGGCGACCTCGTCCACGTCGACGTGCAGGGGTGTGTAGACGACGCAGTCGGGGCCGAGGGCCAACAGGGCCTCGACGTCGGACGTGGCGGAGACGCCGACGGGGGCGTCGAGCCCGCACAGCTCGCCGACGTCGACGCCCTCCTTCGCCGGAGAGAAGGCGTAGACGCCGACGAGCTCCAGGTCGGGGCGGCCGAGGACGGCCCGCACGGTCTGGCGGGCGACGTTGCCCGTCGTCCACTGGACGACGCGGTGGGGAGCGGTCACGGGCGGCAGCCTGCCACCTGTCAGCCTTGGGCGGCGGTCCACACCTGGTGGGCCCGCAGGACGCGCGGCCAGAGACGGTCGGGGTCCTGCGGCTCGATGCCGAACTCCTCGGCCAGCAGGTCGAGCCACGACGACCGGTCGTCGACGATCGTCGTGGTGGTCCCGTCGGCGGCGACGACCGAGTGGTTCAGGCCCCGCAGCGCGACCTCCGTGTCGGCCGTCCGTCGCTTGACGACGAAGTAGCGGACGAAGTTCGACTCCGGGTCGGTGGTGAGCCACGTGTGGCGCTCGCCGAAGACGTCCATCCCGGTCGGGGGGCCGCCGAAGCTCATGCCGGTGAAGGAGCCGGCGGGGTCGTGGGCGAGGTGCCACTCGCCGACGCCCTCGGGCGTGACGGCTGCGAGCACCATGGTGAACGGCGGCTGCTCGATCGGCCCGACGACCAGCGGCGTCGGGGAGTGGAGGCCGTCGCCCAGGCCCACGTCGACGTACCAGCGCCCCTCGGGGCAGTCGTCCGCGGGCAGGTCGGACACGACCAGGGCGAGGTGGTTGATCGGCCCGTCGGCCGAGGGCCCGTCGGGTCCGTGGACCCGGCCGACGTGCCGGGTGACGTGGTAGCCGAGGGCGGCGACCAGGGCGGCGAACCCTCCGTTGAGGTGGAAGCAGTACCCGCCCCGCCGTGTGGTGGCGATGCGGGCGGCCGAGGAGGTGGTGGCGATGCCCCAGTCCCGGCCCTCGTGGATCCACGCCGTCTCCCACGGGATCCGCTCGACGTGGGCCCGGTGGATGCGGGCGAGGCCGTCGGCCGACGGCGGCTCCCGGTCGAGACCCAGTCGCCGGAGGTAGGCGTCGACCAGGTCGTCGGGGAGCGCGGCCGGCACGGCGACCTACCGGCTCTGGCGCCAGCCCCGCTCGAACGGCAGGCGCCAGGCGTGGGGGGCGATCAGCTGGTGGATGGCGTTGGGACCCCAGGTCCCGGGGGCGTAGGGCTTGACCGGCGGCGGGTCGTCGAGCAGCGGGATCGAGCGCTCCCACAGGCTCTCGATGCCCTCGGCCGTGGTGAACAGGGTGTGGTCGCCCCACATGGCGTCGAGGATCAGCCGCTCGTAGGCCTCCAGGACCTCGCCGGCCCGCTCGGTCTCGTGGGTCGAGAACTGCATGCTCAGCTTGTCGAGCTTCATGCCCGGCCCCGGCCGCTTGCCGTAGAACGAGAGCGAGACCTTGGAGTCCTCGGCCAGGTCGAAGGTGAGGTGGTCGGGGCCGGCGGCGCCCACCCCCGAGCCCGCCGGGAACATCGACCGGGGCGCCTCCTTGAAGGCGATGGAGATGATGCGCAGGCCCTCGGCCATGCGCTTGCCGGTGCGGAGGTAGAACGGCACGCCGGCCCACCGCCAGTTGTCGAGGCCGGCCTTGAGGGCGATGAAGGTCTCCGTGTCGGAGTCACGGGCCACGCCGTCCTCGTCGTGGTAGCCGACGTACTGGCCCCGGACGACGTCTCCGGGCTGGACCGGCAGCAGCGACCGGAAGACCTTGTTCTTCTCCTCGCTGATCGCCCGGGGCTCGAGGGCCGTCGGCGGCTCCATGGCGACGAAGGCGAGCACCTGGAACAGGTGGGTCACGACCATGTCCTTGTAGGCGCCGGTGGCCTCGTAGAAGGCGGAGCGACGGTCGAGGCCCAGCGTCTCGGGGATGTCGATCTGCACGTGGTCGATGAAGTTGCGGTTCCAGATGGGCTCGAACAGGCCGTTGGCGAACCGGAAGGCGAGGATGTTCTGCGCCGCCTCCTTGCCTAGGAAGTGGTCGATGCGGAAGATCTGTTCCTCGCCGAAGGTCTGGTGGACCTGGTGGTTCAGGGCGACGGCCGACGGCAGGTCGGTGCCGAACGGCTTCTCCATCACCACGCGGGATCGGTCGACGAGCCCGGCGGCGCGCAGCGTGTCGATCACCGCCAGCGCGGCCCGGGGCGGGACGCTCAGGTAGTGGAGCCGGAGGGCGCCGTCGCCGAGGAGGGCCTCGGCCTCGTGGACGGCGGTGGCGAGGGCCTCGGGTCCGGCGGACTGGGGGACGTAGACGAGCGTCTCGGCGAAGGCGTCCCACTGCGCCGGCGTCAGGGGGTGGGACGAGAACTCGTCGACGGCCTGGCGGGCGAAGGCGCGGAAGGAGGCGTCGTCGTGGTCCTCGAGCGAGGTGCCCACGACCCGGATGTCGGGGGCGAGCGATGAGGCGTCGAGGTGGGCCAGGCCGGGCAGGAGCTTGCGCCGGGCCAGATCCCCCGTGGCGCCGAACAGGGTGACGACGTGGGGGGCGACCCGTTCGCCGGCGTCCCGTGACGGGCGCGCGCCGGGCGCCGGGTACGAGATGGTCTGGGGGGCGCTCGCCGACATCCCGCGATGCTCTCACCCCCGGCGCACCGCCGCGACCAGCCCTGGGCCACGAGGTGCCTGGGGGTTCGGCGGATGGGTCGGCGGTGCTGGGTGCGGTGGTCGATCAGCCTGGCGGTGATCCGGAGCGCGATGGCCAGGCAGAGGCCGGCGTGTCGGTGGTCTGCTCGGCGGTCGGTGTCGTGGCCGCCGGCGCCGTTCTGACACCGCTGCCGGACACCGATGTCGCCTGGCGCGAACAGAACGACCGTCGAGGCGGCCATCGCCGTTCTGACACCGCTGCCGGACACCGGTGTCGCCTGGCGCGAACAGAACCGAGGATGGCGACGGACGTCGTTCCGACGAGGGTGACCGCACCGACCGGCGTCGTGGCCACGCCCATCCGCTCGCGCTCCTTGCACGTCGTGGTCTCGGTCAGGGGGCGGTCACCTGGCGGAGGAAGGCCTCGGCCTCGGCCCGGTCCTTGGTGCGGCGCATGGGCGGCAGGGCCCGGACCAGGTCCCAGCGGTAGCGGGCCTTGGCCAGGCGGGGGTCGAGCACGGCGACGACCCCACGGTCCTCCGACGAGCGGATCAGGCGGCCGGCGCCCTGGGCCAGCAGCGTCGCCGCCCGGTCCAGGTCGACGAGGCGGAAGGCGTCGGCCCGGGCCGCCTCGCGGCGCGCCTGCATCAGCGGCTCGTCGGGGCGGGGGAACGGGATGCGGTCGATGGCGACCAGCGAGAGGGTCCGGCCGGGGACGTCGACGCCCTGCCAGAACCCCATGGTGGCGAACAGGCACGTGGGCTCGTCGGCCGTGAACGCGGCCACGAGGGCCGGCTTGGGCAGGTCCCGCTGGGTGAGCACCGGCACCGACAGGCGGGGCTTCAGCACCTCGGCGGCGGCGTCCATGGCCCGGTAGGAGGTGAACAGGGCCAGGGTGCGCCCGCCGGCGGCCTCGATCAGGGCCATCAGCTCGGCATGGGTGGCGGGCTCGTAGGCCGGCTCTCGGGGGTCGGGGAGGTGGACGGCGCAGTAGAGGAGGGCGTGGTCCTCGTGGTCGAAGGGGCTGCCGACGTCGAGGACGTCCACCCGGTCCTCCGGCAGGCCCAGCCGGGTGACGATGGCCGGCGGGACCGTGGCGCTGGTGAGCACGGCGGTGGTCTCGGCCCACAGCCGCTCGGCGAGCGTCGGGGCCACGTCGACCGGGGCCAGCCGCAGCGACGGCGACCGCTCGGGGCCCTCGACCCACATCACGTGACCGGTCCGCACCTCGAGCACGGCGTCGAGCTCGTCGGCCAGACGGCCGGCGGCCTTGGACGCCCGCGTGGCCTTCGCCGCGGTGTCCTCCCCCTTGTCGGTCGGGACGTTCTTGAGCGAGGTCAGCAGGCCGTCGACGGCGATGCGGGCGTCGGCCACGGCGTCGGCGATCTCCGGCTCCAGGCGGCCGCGCAGCCGGCGGCCCACGTGCTCGGCCAGGGCGTCGGCGACCTGGGCCCCGGCGGCCTCGACCGACCCGAGCGTCGTGGGGTCCTCCAGCACGGCGCCGGCCAGGCGGGCCAGGGCGGCGAAGCGGCCGGCGGTGAGGTCGACGCCGAAGGTCGACGAGATGACGTCCTCGAGCTGGTGGGCCTCGTCGATGATCACCACGTCGTGCTCGGGGAGGACGACCCCGCCGCTCTCGAGGTGGAGCCCGTAGAGGTGCAGGTTGACGACGATGACGTCGGCGTCGGCGGCGACGGTCCGCGCCGACTCGGCGAAGCACGACCCGCCCTGCGGGCACCGGGTGGCGCCCGGGCACTCCCGCGACCCGACGCTCACCGCCGCCCACGCCTCGGGCGAGGGCTCGAAGGGCAGCTCGGCCCGATCGCCGGTGACGGTGGTCGCCGCCCACGTGGTGATCTCCCGCAGCTCCTCCTCGGGGGCCCGCTCGACCAGCCCGTCGAGGGCCAGCTGCTGGGCCGACCCGCCGATCTCGCCCAGCCGCTGGCGGCAGACGTAGTTCGAGCGCCCCTTCAGCACGGCGTAGGTGAGGGGCTCGTCGAGGTGGTCGGCGAGGAAGGGCAGGTCCTTGCCCACGAGCTGGTCCTGGAGGGCCTTGGTGGCGGTGGCGATCACCACGGGCTGGCCCGACAGGGCGGCGGGGACCAGGTAGGCGAGCGACTTGCCCGTGCCGGTGCCGGCCTGGACGACCACGTGGCGACCGGCGGCGATGGCGCGGGTGACGGCCTCGGCCATGGCGACCTGGCCGGGCCGCTCCTCACCGCCTCCCGGGAGGGCGGCGGTGACCCGGGCCAGGGAGGTCGTGACGGCGGTGGCCGCGTCGGCGGGGCGGAGGCTCATCGCCGGATCAGCTGTGGTCGGCCTGGGGTTCGACGTCGACGACGGCACCCCCACGGTCGGCCTCGACGGGGACCTCGCCCTCGAAGCGGACGGCCTTGATCTCGAGCGTCGTGAAGCCGTGGTCCTCCTCGTAGCGGACGGCGTTCAGGGCCGAGGCGTAGACGATCAGCCGGGAGAAGATCGTGAGCCAGGCGAGGACGGCGAACACGACGCCGAGGGGCCCGTACAGCGACGACGACGAGGCGACCATGCGGGGGACGAGGACGGTGCCGACCAGCTTCAGGACCTCGAAGCCCAGGGCGCCGACGACCGCGCCGGGCAGGAGGGCCCGCCAGCCGGCTCGCCGGTCGCCGAGGATCCAGAAGGTCCACAGGAAGAACCCGAGCTCGAGGGCCACGCCCAGCAGGATCAGGCCCGCCGCCGTCACCGGGCGGGGGACCACGTCGGGGGTGCGGTTGAGGAGGGCGCCGGCGCCGAGCGCCCCGCCGAAGGTCACCGCCCCGCCGAGGAGCCAGATCAGCCCGAAGCCCTTGCCCTTGAGGCCCTCGACCTTGCGCTGCCACGGCGTGCGCACGGCGAGGGACACGGCGGTCGTGACCCCGAGCCCGCTCCACAGCAGCCCCACGATGCCGACCACCGACGCGGTGCGGCGGCTGTCCTGGGCGGTGGCGATGGCGTCCTGCATGTTCTGGGCGGCGGTCCCCTCGAGGCCGAGGCCGTCGATGATGTCGGCGGCGATGGTGTCGTCACCGGAGGACAGGAAGCCGACGACGGCGATGACGACGAGGATCAGCGGGAACAGGGCCACGAAGAACTGCACGGTGGCGGCCGACGCCGTCGAGCTGCCGTTGGTCTCGCCCACCCGCCCGTGCACGGCGAGCGCCGTGCCGAACCACGGCCACCGCTCACCCAGCGCCTCGAGCCTCTCCACCAGCGCACGCTACCCACGTCCCCCGACCGGCGACCCACCGTCCCGCCGGGCCCCGGGGCCCGCCGGTAGCGTGGTCGGGGTGCCGGCCCCCCGCGATCGCCGATGAGCCGGGGCGAGCGCGAGCACCAGGTCGGGCTCTACCGCGACCACGCCCTGGTGCTGCGCACCTACAAGCTGGGCGAGGCCGATCGCATCGTCGTCTTGCTGACCGAGCAGCACGGCGAGGTGCGGGCCGTGGCCAAGGGCGTCCGGCGCACCAAGAGCCGCTTCGGGGCTCGCCTCGAGCCGCCCAGCCACGTCGCCGTCCAGCTCTACCGCGGCCGGGGCGAGCTCGACACCATCACCCAGGTCGAGTCGGTCGACCACTTCCGGGCCCTGCGGACCGACCTGCACGCCCTGGGGCAGGCCCTCACCATGGTCGAGGCCGCCCAGCAGGTCGCCCTGGAGCGGGAGCCCAACCCGGCGCAGTACCGCCTGCTGCTCGGCGCCCTCCGGACCCTGGCCGCCACCCCGTCGCCGCTCGTCGTGGCCGGCTACCTCTGGAAGCTCCTCGCCCTCGAGGGCGTGGCGCCCGTGCTCGACCGGTGCGTCGTGTGCGGGGCGCCCGACCGCCTCGTCGCCTTCGACCTCATGGAGGGCGGGGTCGTGTGCCGTGACGACCGACGGGGTCAGCCCCTCTCGTCGGCCGCCCTCGAGCTCCTGCGCGACGTCCTCGGCGGTCGGCTCGCCGCCGCCCTGGCCGCCGACGAGTCGCCGGCCACGGCCGAGGTCGACCGGCTCGCCGTCCGCGCCGCCGAGCACCACCTCGAGCGGCGCCTGCGGTCCGTGGGCGTCCTCGACAGCGCGTAACCTCGGCCACCCGGCCCCGTGCCGGGCGCCGCCCTCTCGCCGGTCAGAAGGGGACCCACGTGTCCGACAGCCCACCACCCCCACCGCCCAGCGGCCCGCCGCCGGCGGACCCGCCGCCCGACGCCGGTGGACCGGACCTGACCAAGCCCGACGGCATCCTCGACGACGGGGGGACCGTGGTCATCCCGTCGGGGGCGTCGCTGCCCCCGCCCCCGGAGTCCGGGGGCGCGCTCCCGCCCACCGGGCCCCCGCCCGGGGGTCCCTCGCTCGACAAGCCGTCGGGCCCGCCCCCCGGGCCTCCGTCGGCCCCGCCCCCGGGCCCGCCGCCCGGTGGGTTCGGCCCGCCCCCCGGCGGTCCGCCGCCCGGAGGGTTCGGCCCGCCCCCCGGTGGTCCCGCCCCCGGTGGCTACGGCGCCCCCGGCGCCTACGCCCCGCCGCCCGGCTACGGGCCGGGGCCGGGCTACGGCGGTCCTCCCGCCGTCCAGCCCGGCGTCCCGCCCGGCTACGTGCAGAAGGACAAGCTCACCGCCGGGCTGCTGGGGATCCTCGTGGGCTCCATCGGCGTCCACAACTTCTACCTGGGCTACACCGGCAAGGGGATCGCCCAGGTGCTGCTGCTGTTCCCGACCTGCGGGCTGTCGTCCATCTGGGGCCTGGTCGAGGGGATCATGATCCTCACCGGGAGCATCAGCACCGATGCCAACGGGGTCCCGCTCAAGGGTTGAACCCCCCACCCTGCCCCGGGGAGCCATCCCTCACGCAGGATCTCACCACCGAGCCGTCCGGGTGTGCGACACTTGCCCCGTTCCATCCCTACGTCCAAGGACGATCCTGCTCATGAGCAACATCCCTCCGCCCAGTGGCGCACCGCTCGGCCCGCCTCCCGCGCAAGGTGGCTACAGCGGGGGACCGGCGCCGGTCCCCTCGGGCAACGCCGGGCTGCTCTCGCCCCGGTGGAACGTCACCGACGGCCCGCCCGCCGGGTGGGCGCCGAAGCAGAAGATGGTGGCCGGCCTCCTGGGCATCTTCCTGGGCGCCTGGGGCATCCACAACTTCTACCTCGGCAACTCCAAGAAGGGCATCATCCAGATCGTCGCCACGATCGTCACCTGTGGCATCGCCGGCATCTGGGGCCTGATCGAGGGCATCTTGATCCTCGTGGGCAACGAGCAGGCGCGCACCGACGCCTACGGCGTCCCGCTGACCGACTGATCACCCTCTGATCGGCGACGAAGGCACCGGCTCCGGCCGGTGCCTTCGGCGTTTTTCACCGCCGGTGGAGCGACGCCGGGAGCCCGTCACCGGGCCTGGCAGCGGGGGCACCAGGTGGTGCTGCGGCCGTCGAGGACGCTGCGGCGCAGGGTGGCCCCGCACCGCAGGCACGGCTGCCCGGACCGGCCGTAGCAGGCGAGGGCGGCCTGGTTGCGGCCCGCCTCGCCGCTGACGGTGCGGTAGTCCCGGAGGGTGGTCCCGCCGTTGGCCAGGCCGAGGGCCAGGGCGTCGCGGATCGCCTCGTGGAGCCGCGCCGCCCGGCTGCGGCCGACCCGGCGGGTCGCAGGGTTGATCCCGGCCTGCCACAGGGCCTCGTCGGCGTAGATGTTCCCGACCCCGGCGACGGGGCGCTGCGACAGGAGCTGGGTCTTGACCCGGGCGCGGCTGACGTGGAGCGCCCGCCACAGCACGTCGGGGGTGAAGGCCGGGTCGAAGGGCTCGGGGCCGAGGGCGTGGAGCGTCGGCAGGGCGCGGTGGTCGCCGGCCGGCACGACGGCGATGCGGCCGAAGCGGCGGACGTCGCGGAAGGTCAGCGTGGTCCCGTCGTCGAGCGCCCACCAGGCCCGGGCGTAGGGGCCGTCGGGGTCGAGGTCGAGCCCGAGCTGGCCCGTCATCCCGAGGTGGACGATGAGCTCCCACGACCCGTCGGGGCCGGCGAGGTCGGCGAGGAGGTACTTGCCCCGCCGGTGGACCGCACCGATCTCGGCGCCCACCGCGGCGGTGGCGGGGGCGAACTTCGGCGACGGGTGCGCGGCCGCCTCGGTGACCGTCCGTCCCCGCAGCAGGGGGTCGAGCGCTCGACGGATGGTCTCCACCTCCGGCAGCTCGGGCACCGCTCAAGGCTACGATCCGGCCCCGACCTCGAGGAGGTCCTTCCGTTGGCGTCGGCCGCCGAACCGTCCCCCACCCCTGTGACCGC
This sequence comes from Iamia sp. SCSIO 61187, assembly GCF_019443745.1. Lineage (NCBI taxonomy): Bacteria > Bacillati > Actinomycetota > Acidimicrobiia > Acidimicrobiales > Iamiaceae > Iamia > Iamia sp. SCSIO 61187. The sequence continues at coordinate 3,238,674 of NZ_CP050948.1, read as the reverse complement.
ACCGCCCGCCGTGCGCGACGGCTTCGAGGCGGCCGTCGCCCGCCGTCGCCAGGGGGTGCCGCCCTCCGACGAGGCCGTCGACGCCGCCCTGGCGCTGGCCATGGAGCACCAGGACCCGTGGACCGTCCGGGTGCGCCCGCCGGGCGTCGACCTGCTGGCCGGCCACCAGGCGCGCGGTTCGGTGGTCGAGATCGCGGGCGACGATCGCCCGCTCATCGTCACCTCCGTCGAGGAGGAGCTGCGGGCCGCCGGCCAGCGCGCCCTGGACATCGTGCCGATGGCCTACGGCGCCGAGCGGGACGCGGCCGGGGCGCTGGTCGGGGTGGGCCCGGCCCGCGGGGCGGCCCACACCGAGGCGCTCATCCAGATCGAGCTGGTGGCCGACCTCGACGACGGCACGGCGGCGGCGCTCTCCGCCCGGCTCCAGGTGACGCTCGGGCTGCTGCGGGCCGTCACCGCGGACCACGCCGCGATCCGGGACCGGCTGCTGGAGACGGCCCTGTCCCTCGACGCCCTGATGGAGCGCGGGGCGGCGGACGGGGCGAACCGGGTGGCCGTCGCCGACGCGGCCCGGACCGTGCGGTGGCTCCTGGAGGGCAACGCCCTCCTGCTCGGCCTCGGTCGGCGTGGGCCCGGCGTCGCCCTGGACGGCCCCGCGGCCGACGGTGAGCACGACCTCGGCCTGCTGCGCTGCGACCCCCGGGTGGCGGGCCGGGCGGGCACGCCGGCCCCGGTCGGACCCGAGGAGCCGATCCGGGTCGTGCGCCTGTCCGCCCTCAGCCCGCTCCACCGTCGGGTCCCGATGCTCCGGCTCGACCTGTGGGCGCCGGACGCCGACGGTGGGGGCGGCACGGCCGAGCACCTGCTGTGGGTCGTGGCCCGGCGGGCGGCCGGTGCCCCGCTGGCGTCGGTGCCCCTGCTCCGGCGCAAGCTCGACGCGCTCCTCGAGCGGGAGGACGTCGTCCCCGGGTCCTACGACGAGCAGCACGTGACGCTCCTGTTCCAGTCGCTCCCCGAGGACGACCTCTTCGGCCTCGACACCGACTCCCTCCACGCCCTCGTCGGCGAGCTCCTGACCGAGGACCGTGACCACTCGGTGCGGGTGGTGCTCCGGCCCGTCGTCGGCTCGCACGCCGTGGCCGCCCTCGTCACCGTGCCCGTCGACCGCTGGAACCGGGGCCTCCGGCAGCGGCTGGAGCGCTTCCTCCTGGCGCAGCTCGACGGCGAGCGGGTCGACGTGGCCCTGTCCATCGGCGGCGGGTCGTCGGCGGTGACGGCACGGATGGTCGTGCACGTGGAGGCCGGCCGCCCGGTGCCCGACCAGCTCGACGCCGTCGCCCGCGAGGTGCGGCTGGTCTGCCGATCCTGGGAGGAGCAGCTGGCGGGAGCCCTCGCCGCCTCGCCGGCGGCCGACGAGCTGGGCGACCCGGCCGTCGTGGCCGCCCGGTGGGCCGACCGGCTCCCCGAGGCCTTCCGCGACACCGTGGTGCCCCGCGACGCGGTGGACGACGTGGTCGCCCTCGAGCGCCAGGCGGGGGCGAAGGGGGCGCCGCCCCGGGTCACGGTGTGGTTCGGGGCCCGGCGGGCGACCGACGACCCCGAGCGGCTGTGCCTGGTGGTCGATCACGACCTCGAGCTCTCCCGGCTGCTGCCGGCGATCGAGAGCCTGGGGCTGTGGGTCACCGACGAGGCCCGGTGGCCGGTGGGCGACGACCTCTTCGTCCACCACCTGGGGGTGCGGGTGCGCGCCGTCGCCGGCGAGGGACGCCCGCGACCCCTCGTCGAGAAGGCCACCGCGGCCCGGCTCGGAGCGGCCGTCGCCGCCCTGGTCACCGGTCCGGCCGAGGTCGACGGGCTGAACCGCCTGGTCCTCCACGCCGAGCTGGACTGGCCCGACGTCGCGGTCCTGCGCGCCTACCGCCGCTACCGCCACCAGGTGGCGCCCCAGGACGACGAGGCCTACGTGGACGAGGTCCTCGTCGGCCACCCCCAGATCGCCCGGGCGCTCGTCGCCCTCTGGCGGGCCCGCTTCGGGGCCGACCCCGACGCCGACGCCGACCCCGAGTCGGGGGGGCGGGCGGCCCGGGCCGCCGCGGCCTCGAAGGCCGTGCACCGCCTGTGCGACGGGCTCGCCCGACTCGACCACGACCGCATCCTGCGGGGCCTGGCCGGGACGATCGACGCGACGCTGCGGGCCAACCACGAGCTCCGCCCGGAGGGTCCGCTGGCCCTCAAGCTCGACCCGTCGCTCGTGCCCGGCTGCC